>DVIQ01000023.1 GCA_018711185.1 Candidatus Limivivens intestinipullorum
AAATTCGTTTAAACTTGGCGCATTGTGCAAAAAAACGGCACAGCCTCACGCTATGCCGCCTCTTCGATTCTTTTTTTCTTCCAGTTCCATTTGTAAAGCAGCGCCGCCGCCAGTACCGTGAAAGGCACCGCCAGCACGATTCCAAAGCTGCCGGCCAGACCCTGCATGATAGCGATTCCGATATTGTTGGAATTGATGATCTGCTGGTACGGCAGGGCATAGGCGTAATCCAGAATCAGCATACTGACGCTGTTTCCGGCGAAGGCCAGAATCAGGGTGTTGCTGTCGGTTCCCATCATATCTCTTCCCACCTGGATGCCCGCTTTCCAGAGTTCCCGCCTGGTCAGGCTGGGATTCTGTTTTAAAATCTCCTGCATGGAGCTGCTGATGGACATGGCCACATCCATCACAGCTCCAAGGGTGGAAATCAGCAGGCCTGAGAAAAGAAGGCCGCCCACCTGAATCCCATTGGTATTCCACAAGGTCATCAAAGTTTCAATATCCGATACATTATATCCGGTAATACCAGATGCCAGGCTGAAAAGCTGCGCGGAAATTCCCGCGATCAGAACGCCAATCATGGTTCCCGCTATGGACGCCACGGTTTTCTTTGTGGCTCCGCCGATCAGGTACATGGTCACAATCGTCGTAATCATACACACAAAAACCGCTGTCCAGAACGGGGAAATTCCCCGGTATACCAGAGGCACGTACACAAAAATCACGCAGAAGAAGGTAAAAATCAGGCCCAGACTGCCCTTGACGCCCTGCTTTCCTCCAACGATGCACAGGGCCGCGATATACAGGGCCGCGAAAATATAGATAACCCATTCTCTGTCCTGGGAATACACGCTGGCTACCACCGTCTCCCCCGCTACGCTCTGCATAACGATCACATGCATGCCCACGGTACAGCCGGCTCCAAACAGATAGCCGGCACTGCTGGTAACCGTCAGTTCCTCTCCTTTATGCTCTCCGGTATCCATGCGCACCACGACTCTCTGCTCTCCCACACGGGTGCCGTCCGCCTGAATGTTATCCTGGAGGATTTCCACCACTGTGGCCTTCTCAAAGGTCTGGCCGTCTCTGTTTACCAGCTCCACAATCTCCACCTGGTTTATTTTCACAGTAAATACAGCAAACAGGGCAATCACTACGATTAGAATAAGCCAGCGGACAGCTTTGCCCTTCAGCTGCCCGCTCTGCTTCAGATCATTCAGTTTCAAAGCGCTTCCACCTTATTATTCTGCCGTTTTCTCGATGGTAAAGGTCTCATCGATCTGCTCAACGGATCCGTCGTCCGTGATCTGGTAGGTGTCGATCTGGAAAGAATCCGCGTCCATGGTGATTACGGAGTAGGAGGGAAGCCAGTTCTGGCTGCGCGCCGCGATGTAGTCCTGCTGGGTCGCGGTAAGCTCATAGTACTTGGAACCGCTGGCCGAGTTCGCGGTCATGTAAAGGATACCCTGGGGATCCGTTACGGTGTTGCCCTCTACGTCCTCGATGGTGTAGCAGTTATTGTCCTCGGTGAACGCGTCCTTTGCCGCTGTGCCTTCCTCATCGCCCTCTTCCGGATACAGAGGAATCTGCTCATCGGTGTCTACGTTGTAAGCGTTGTCCCAGTCATAATCCGTGCCTTCCTCGTTCAGACGGAACTCATAGCTGCTGTGGGTCTGTCCGTCGCCGTAGAGCAGCTTGGAACGGCTGTAGGTATGGTCATGTCCCTGAAGAACCACATCAATGTCTGCCTCGTCAAAAATCGGGGTAAGCTGGGTTCTGAGGATCATACCGTCGGTGTCAGAGTGATCCAGACCGGATCCATAAATATCCTGATGGATGGTAACAACTCTCCATGCAGCGTCCGGGTAAGCAGCGATCGCTTCGTCGATGGCCTGCTTATGCTCCGCTACGTTGTAATTGTTGGTGTTCAGCACGATGAACAGGCCGTCTCCGTAGCTGTAGTAATAGTCTCCGCCCGCCTCTGTGGTGCCGTACTCGGTGGCGTTCGGGTTATTAAAGTGATAGGTGTAATCCGGATTCAGAGAATCATGGTTTCCGATGGTCGTGGCAACCGGCAGAGACTTCAGAGCCTCCGCGCTCAGATATGCGGCGTACTCCTCTTCCTTGGGCTGTCCGGTCTTGTTTACCTGGTCGCCTGCGGAGATTACAAAGCTCAGATCCGGGTTTTCGGTGGTGGCGATGTTCAGGGTACGGTTCCAGCCAAATCCGTCGTTCATGGCAGCCGTATTGCCTTCGCCCTCGGTATTCTCAAGCTCGCTGCCGTCCTGGGGCTGTCCCACGGAAGCGCCTACCTGCGGGTCGCCCACATACAGGATCTTTACGCTGTCTGCGCTCTCTGTGGCGTATTCAACAACCTCTGTCTCCACACCGTTTTTCTCTACTGTATAATAATAGGTCGTATTCGGCTCAAGTCCGGTAACCGTTACATGATTATATTCGTACGCGGTACCGCCTGTAAGGGAAGTGTCCACATCCGCAGCCGTTCCCTCGAATACTTCAAGGTTCTCCTGGTCTGTTCCAAAGTGAACAACCGGGGTTGCCTCTCCATCTGTTTTCTCGCTGTACCATGCGAAGTTCAGCTGTGTGTCATCCGCTCCGGGAGTCAGGGATACCTGCGTAAAATCCGCAGCCAGGGTGGACCAGTTATCCTTATATGCCTGCCATTCGTCAGCGTTACCTGTCTGGCTGGCGTCGTTATAATGCTCAGTGGCCGCATAAACCGGACAAACATTTGCAATCATCATAAGGGTCAGTACAGTTGCAACGATTTTCTTCTTCATCTTATCTTTACCTCTGTTCTAAATATGTCACATGTTTTCCTTTTCGCCTTGCATACGTCAAAGGCTCCGTATCCGGCGCATTATAGTCGGAATGCGGGTCATTTGGCACTCTTGGGAATACGCTCATGGGCCCCTGGGTACTCCTCCCTGTAAGACGATTGCAGTATAGCACCGGCAAAAATTGATTTCAATAGACTTTACAAACATTTGTCATACTTTTAAAAGCGGCTTTAAATAAGGAGGAAATTTCGCCCCGATTTTACTTTTCCGATACATTTTTTTCTGATATAGTAAGCTTGTATCTGACGCCCCCCGGGCGCCGTAAATTTCATATCCCGCTGCCTGCCGCAATCTTTGTCCGCGAAAAAACATCGCCGCAGTCCCGCGGGTATTTTCAGGAGGAAACAATGCTTTCATTTGAAAACGACTATTCTGAGGGCGCTCATGAGAAAATCCTTCAGCGCCTCATTGAAACCAATCTCGAACAGCTTCCGGGCTACGGCACAGACATCTACTGCGCCCGGGCCGCAGAAAAAATAAAGGCCGCCTGCCAGTGTCCCGAGGCGGATGTTTACTTTCTGGCAGGCGGCACACAGACAAACGCCATTGTCATCGACAGCATGCTTGCTCCCTATGAGGGTGTAATCGCCGCTGTTTCCGGCCACATCAATGCTCATGAAGCCGGAGCTGTGGAATACACGGGCCATAAGGTTCTTCCCCTGTCCCAGCGCCAGGGAAAGCTTGATCCAAAGGAGCTCGCAAAGTTTCTGGAAAACTTTTGGGCGGACCCGAACCATGAGCACATGGTTTTTCCCGGTATGGTTTATCTCTCCTGGCCCACCGAATACGGTACTCTCTACAGCCGGAAAGAGCTTACGGAAATTTCCGAAATCTGCCGGCGCTTTGGCATCCCCCTTTACCTGGACGGCGCCAGGCTTGGCTACGGCCTCGCGAGTCCAAAAGCGGATCTGACCCTTCCCGAGCTGGCCGCCCTTTGCGATGCATTTTATATCGGCGGCACAAAGGTAGGCGCCCTCTGCGGCGAAGCTGTGGTATTTACCGGTCAGAGCACGCCGCCCCATTTCCTTACAAGAATCAAGCAGCACGGCGCTCTTCCGGCCAAAGGACGGCTTCTGGGCATTCAGTTTGATACCCTGTTTACGGACGGCCTGTATTTCCAGATCAGCCGCCATGCCATCGAGATGGCCGGCCTGCTAAAGGCCGGGCTGCAGAAGCTGGGCTATTCCTTTTATCTGGACTCCCCCACCAACCAGCAGTTCGTCATACTGGACAATCAAACGCTGGAAGCCCTGAAGGGACGCGTGGCCGTGAGCTTCTGGGAGCCCCTGGACGAAACGCGCACCGTGGTGCGCTTTGCCACAAGCTGGGCCACCAGAAAGGAGGATATCGAAACCCTTATGGAGATTCTGGGGCCGGCCTGACAAAATGCTTTTAAAATCGCCGGCGGCGCTGTATACTGATTTCAGGTTGCGGTTTTTCCCGGCATGCGCTATACTGAAAACAGGTTGCAGATCACGTTCTTACGGTCTGCGCAGCATAGGCGCAGATCCGGGCTGAACGGTTGCGAAAACAGACAAAACGGTTCTTATTTTTGTTTACAGGCAGGAGATGTTTCATGGATATTCACGCGATCAGTCAAACTTGTACGCGGCCCGAATTTGTAGGCACGGCCGTTCTGGATACCATCGGTCTGGTGATTGCCGCCGCGGATCCCGCCCTCTTGGAAAAAATGAAGCTGCCTGCCCCCTTCCATTCTCTGGGGCTTTTCGGCTCCCGCACCGGCGCCGCCGGGCAGCTCACCGCCCTGGACGACGCGGTGAAGGCCACCAGCACCCAGGTGCTGTCCATTGAGTTTCCCAGAGATACCAAGGGCTGGGGCGGCCATGGAAACTATGTGGTTCTTGGCGGCAGCAGCGTGGAGGATGTACGGGAAGCCATCCGCATGGCCCTGGAGCTCACCAACAAATACGCCGGCGAACTCTATATCAGCCAGGCAGGCCACCTGGAATTTGCCTATTCCGCCAGCGCCGGGCCGGTGCTGGAAAAAGCCTTCGGCGCCGTGTACGGCCAGGCCTTCGGATTCATGGCCGGCTCCCCGGCTCCTATCGGTCTGGTGATGGCGGATACGGCCCTGAAAGCCGCTCCCGTGCGGCTTACCCGGTATATGACCCCCGATGAGGGCACCAGTCATTCCAATGAAGTGATCGCCGCCTTCTCCGGCGAGGCCCAGGGCACAAAGGAAGCCGTGCTCCAGGGACGCCAGATCGGCCTTGAGCTGCTGATCTCCATGGGAAGCTACCCCAAGATCCCCGGCACGCCGTATCTTTAAGCTTCGGCCGCGAATGCATGCCGCCTATCCGGCGGCGGATTTTCAGAGTAAACCTGCATACGCCCGCGGGGCAGGCGTACCACCGTCCCGGAAAATCTAGCGGGCGTATTTGGCATCCCTGAATACATGCCGCCTATCCGGCGGCGGATTTTCAGAGTAAAAACAGGCAGACATAAAGAGAAAATAAGTTCTCCTTATGTCTGCCTGTTTTTAAGTCCTCCCGTCGGCTTTATCCGACTCTGAGCTTAAACTTCTGTATCTCCTTTTCACAGGAAACGCGCTCGATCTCCGCTCCAAGTCCCCGGAGCTTTTCCTCGAAACGCTCATAGCCTCTCTGAATATAAACGATATCGTCTACAATCGTAACACCCTCCGCGGCAAGTCCCGCGATCACCAGCGCCGCGCCTGCCCGCAGATCCGGCGCGCTGACTCTGGCGCCCATCAGGCTCTTTACCCCTGAAATAATGGCCGTGTTGCCCTCAACCTTGATATTCGCTCCCATACGGGCGAGCTCGTCCACATATTTGAAGCGGTTCTCGAAAATACTCTCCGTCACAATGCTTGTCCCCTGAGCCAGCGCCAGTGTAACACTGATCTGCGGCTGCATGTCCGTGGGATAGCCCGGATAAGGAAGGGTCTTTACGTTCGTGGTGCGCAGCCGCTTCGAGGCCACCACCCGGACGGCATCATCAAACTCCTCCACCTCGCAGCCGATCTCCTCAAGCTTTGCCGTAGTCGCCTCCAGATGCTTGGGGATCACGTTTTTCACCATCACATCCCCCTTGGTTGCCGCGGCCGCGAACATAAACGTGCCGGCCTCGATCTGATCGGGGATAATGGAGTAGTCTGTCTTGTGAAGCTTCTCCACACCGCGGATACGGATAACGTCCGTACCGGCACCCTTGATATTGGCGCCCATGCTGTTCAAAAAGTTCGCCACATCCACCACATGGGGCTCTCTGGCGGCGTTTTCAATAATCGTATATCCCTCTGCCATGGAGGCTGCCATCATGATGTTGATGGTAGCTCCCACGGAAACGGTATCCAGGAAAATATGGCTTCCGTGAAGTCTCTCCGCCACCGCGATGATGGAACCGTGGCGAATGCTCACCGAAGCGCCCAGGGCCCGGAAACCTTTCAGATGCAGGTCGATTGGCCTGCTGCCGATGTTGCACCCGCCGGGAAGAGGAACTTCCGCCTTTTTGTACTTCCCAAGAAGCGCCCCCAGAAGATAATAGGAGGCACGGATTTTTTTAATATACTCATAGTCCACACTGACCTCACCGATCATGGAACCGTTAATCGCTACTTTATGACTGTTTATGCGGTCTACCACTGCGCCGATGCCGCTCATGGCCTCCAGCAGTACATTTATGTCCTGAACATCCGGCAGGTTGTCGATTACAACCGTCTCATCCGTCATAATCGCCGCAGCAAGAATTCCAAGGGCAGCGTTCTTCGCTCCGCCGATTTCCACTTCGCCTACCAGCGGAATCCCGCCTTTTATAACATACTGATCCATAGAAAGAACACCTCAAATAATTTACTCTATACTCCGTCTGCTGCAATCCGGCCGCCCTTTTTCCTGGCGTCAAGTCTCTCTCACGATGCGCTGTATGGCCTTTTTGCCCTTCTGCCTATGGTATCCGCTCGCTTTTCACAGATACGCTCTATTTTCTATTATATCACAATCTCGCTTTTTGTAAACAAATTTTAATATTTCAGTCATTCTTGCCCTGTTCCACGGACTTGCCCCCGCATTTTTTTCATTTTTTATACAGGATTGACAAATTTCCCCTGTTCTTTTTTGCAATTTTGCACTCCTGAATCACGTTCTTACGGTCTGCACAGCATGCGCGCAGACCTTGGCTGAACTGTTACACCACTTTATGATTTTCCGTTCGATCCTCCAGGACCGGCAGACGCCGGACGATCTCCTCCATGGTCTCTTCCACTCCCAGATTCTTTTCATCAATCTCAATATGCGCGTATTTCTCGTAAAAGGGAATCCGCTCCCGGTACAGATCTTTCAGCGTCTGTCCCTCGCGCAGCACAACGCCCCGGCACCGCAGATTCCCCAGCCGTTTTTTCAAGTCCTCATAATCCAGCTTCAGATATACCACCCAGCCGTTTTTACGCAAATGCTCCATGGCCTCTCGGCCATATATAACACTTCCGCCGGTGGCGATCACGCTGCGGCTGACGTCCAGCCTGCTGTTCACCTCATTTTCCAGCGCAAGGAATCCGTCGTTTCCTCTCTCCGCGATAATCTCCTGCAGAAGCTTGCCCTCCTGCTCCTGAATTACAAGATCCGTATCCACAAACCGATACCCCAGCACCTTTGCCAGCACCACGCCAATCGTGCTTTTCCCGGACCCCGGCATGCCAATCAACACAATATTTTTCATTTCGCAGTCCTTCCGTTTTCCTATTCCGCCGCCTTGTCCGCTTTCGCGGTAACAGTTCAGTCTGCGCAGCATATGCGCAGACCTGGGCTAAACTGTAACTTTTCGCGTTTCAGTATATCAGAATTTTTTCAAAAAGCAAGTACACGCAGAAAAAACCGGGCACAGCTCTTATGGCTGTACCCGGCATTCGGGGTGTTTTTTCCGGAGGCCTGACACCTCCGGAATTTGGTGCTGCATATTCGTTAAGGATTGAGTACGCTTTTATTGTAGCGAAGCTTTGTAAAAAGCGCTCCCTGTTTTTGTAAAATTTCTGTAAGCTTCGTCCCCTGCATTACTGCTTCTTTTGCTCCGCCGCGATGCTGGCACAGGCCCCGCCCACCGCCGCGATGGGTATGGTCAAAAGGAGCATCGGCGTCAGAAGCAGGGCGTTTACCGCTTCCTCCGCGAGATATTTCCCCTGGGGCATCTGATCCAGAAAATCCCCGCTCATGCTGTATATCATCCACATAACCAGAACCAGGGCCGCCGCGGAAATCACGAACATCAGGCAAACGGCGCCCATATGATTTCTGCCGGACAGAATCCCCATTGAAGCGCGCTCCTTCATTCCAAGCCCCGGCTGCCAGCGCACCGAGCGGCGTATGGCGTCAAAGGTACTCAAAATCATTTCCGCCATAGCCCCGGAGGCACACACCAGCACCGCTCCCAGAAAAAGACTTTCCAGGTTCTCGCTCCCCGGCTGCAGAATCCTTCCCAGAATAACGCTGGCCGCCGCCACCGCCGCCAAAGACACGGCGTATACGCCCAAAGCGGTCAGGAACTGCCCCGTCCTCCGGCTGCGCATAAGCAGGAACGCCGCTCCCAGAAGTAATGACAGTCCAAGCGCCGCTGTCAGCGATGGCCCCAGGGCCTCCTGCTGTCCGGCTTTTCCAGCGCTGTCCATCCACACGGGAAATAAAATTCTCCAGGCGCACAAAAGTCCAGGCACAGCGGTATACAGCACTCTCCTGCTCTTTCCTCCGCACAGCCACAGAAGCAGGGCCGCCCCCAGAATCGCCGGCACCAGCGAACGCTCTGCCCAGAAGTAATCCAGCACCTGGGCGTCCTCAATCAATCCGCTCTCTGACGTATGCATCCGCAGCAGTACTTTCTCGCCCTCCTGAAGCCGTGTCTCATTCCAAAACGGATCCTCCGCCAGATCCACAAGCTGTCCCGCCAGGCTTCCATCCAGAATCCTGGCCTGCAGCGAATCCGTAGTAATCACCTGCGCCGCCCGACACACCGTACGGGTTCCCTCCGCCACGGGAAGACCCGGCCACAGAAACAGCAGCACGGATACCAACAGAAAAAATGCCCAGCTCATATCCTTGGGCATACGCATTTTGCGGTTCTCGACATTTTCATAAATCCCCGATACATCCTGAACCTTCAAGTAAAATCCCCCTTCTCTCCTGTAAAAGCGCGGCGCGCTTCTCACGTTCGTGTATAGCTATGCTCATTCTATCCGGTTCATGTAAATATATCGGGCGCGGCATGTAAAATTTACGTAAAGTCCGCGCGGCAGTTGGGGGGTAAAATCCAGCAGCCGGTCTGCACACATGCCGCGCGGACTGCAAAAAGCCGATTCAGAAGGCCTTCAGCTCCTGATAAACCCTGGCCGCCGGAAGTCCCACTACGGTATTGTAGTCTCCGCGGATTCCCCGCACGAAGATGGCCGCCTTTCCCTGGATGCCATAGGCTCCCGCCTTGTCCATGGGTTCTCCCGTGGCGATATACGCGGCAATCTCCTCCTCTGAAATCGCGTACATTTCCACATCCGTCTTTTCAAAAAACACCTTCTCGGTCTGCTGTTGTCCCTTTTTCCGCACAAGGGCCACGCCTGTATACACCTGATGGCTTTTCCCGGAAAGGGTTCTCAGCATCCGCGCCGCGTCTTCTTCGCCGGTGGGTTTTCCCAGTATGCTCCCATCCAGCGCCACCACGGTATCCGCTCCGAGAATCACCGCGTCTTTTGCCAGCTGCCGCGCCGCTGCCCTGGCCTTTCTGAGAGCCAGCTCCATCACCGTCTTTGCCGGATCTGTTTCCGTTGTCTTCTCATCTGCATCCGATACCAGAACCTCAAAGGGGATGCCTGCCTGTATGAGGAGCTCTTTTCTCCTGGGGGAGCCCGATGCCAGTATGATTTTTTCCATGAAATAACCTTCCCTTCCCCGAAAGCCTGTCCGGCTTTGGTCTTTTTTACAACGGTTCATCCATGTGAAACCGTTACGTTTTTCCCACCGCTATTTTAGCACCGGAAGGGATCCTCTGGCAAGACGCGTACCAGTCCAAAGCGCGGCAAACCAAAGCCGCATCGGCGGGATATTCCCAGTCCGCCGCGCCGAAGCGCTGGCGCCCGGCGTTGCCCTTTCCCAGCACGAGAACCACCGTCCGCTCCTCCGCCTCCGCCACTGCCCGGTTCACCGCCTCCGCCCGGTCGCGGATACACGCGCAGGGGCAGCCCACCATCTCCGCGTAATGGCATATCTCCCCGGAAATCCGTTCCACCGGCTCCATACCAGGGTTGTCAGCGGTTATGTAAAGCTTCTGGGCGAACAGACCGGCAACAAGTCCAAGCTCTCTCCTCAGATTTTTCCCCCTGTCTCCCGGACAGCCGAAAACTGCCGCGATCCTCCACCCCGGGAAGCGCAGACACACGTCGTCAAAGAGCCGTTCAAGGCTCAGGCGGTTTTGGGCGCAATCCACAATCACATGGAGTTTCCTGTCGCTGCTTTCATACTCCTCCATCCTGCCGCTGACCGTGGCCAGGGCCAGCCCCTCTCTGATGCAGGATACGGGAATTTCATACGCATACGCAGCGGCAATGGCCGCCAGAGCATTCTCCACGTTAAAGAAACCCGGCATTGCCAGCGTAAATTTTTCGTGAAACCGATCGCATCTCGCCCGAAAAGTCACTTTTCCATTCTCCATATGTATGGCGTGACCCCAGATATCCGGCGCTCCGGTAGTTCCAAAGGTAACGATCCTCTCCGCGCTGCCGGCCGCCGCCAGCACCTGCCGGCGATGCTCCGTATCCAAGTTGACGCAGGCCGTCTTTGCATTCCTGAAAACAGCGGATACCGTCCGCAGCGACTCCTCAAAGCTTTCATGCCCTTCAAAATGGGCGGAATCTTCCGCAATATTCAGCAAGATTCCCACATCACAGGGAATCCCGCAGGCCCGATAGGATTTCAGCATACGTTCGGACAGCTCCACAGTCATATACTCCTGCCCCGTATCCACGGAACGGTTCAGTCGGCGATACAGCTTTGCCGGCTCCGAGACAGTCTGGAAAGAACCGCTTTCCCGGCCGTCAAAAGTTTCCATGGAGGACAGGATTCCCGTGGGCCGCCCTCCTTTCTGCCGCTCCCAGGCGTCCAGAATGCTCCGCAGATAATGGGCCGCCGTGGTTTTCCCGTTTGTTCCGGTTATTCCCGTAATCTTCACCGGAAGCTTTGCCGCGTCATAAAAGGCTGACGCCAGAAGAGCCTCTGCCTGAGCAATATCCCGCACCCTCAGAAAAGCCATCCCCTGCCCTGCCTGGTACGGCGTCTCACTGACATAGCAGAAGCATCCTCTCTCTGCCGCCCCGGCCAGAGCTTCCTCCCGAAACGCGCTTCCATTGCAGAGAAACATCCCGTCCCGGACCGCCTCCCAAAGGCTGCTGGCAAGCCCCCTCACCGGCCGCTCCTCCCATCCCGCGATCCGCTCTCCCCGGAGGAGTCCCGCGTTCTTTAAAAGTTCTCTATATTCTCTCAATGCTTTTTCTTTCATAAACATCCGCCCCTTTGTGTATTAGATTCCCGGACGGCCAAAAAGGTTTCAATTTTCCCCATTCTGTGCTATGATGCTATTATAAGGATTCAGGAGGTCGAATGAATGAAAGAGCAATTATACACCATTCCCTTAAACGACGCGTTCCATACAGAGGATGAATGTCCCTTCTGCTATATCGAACGCTCTCTGGAACAGCATTCCATCGAATTTGTCCTGGGCGCTTCCCAGGCTTCCTATATGGAGGATAATATCCGCGCGGAGACAGACCGCCAGGGCTTCTGCGCCGATCATTTCCACAAGCTCTTTGTGTACGGGAACCGTCTTGGCAGCGCCCTGATTATGGAGACGCACCTGAAAAATCTCCGGGCCGGCCTGGAAAAGGAAATCTCCCAGTACGCTCCTGGCAAAAAAGCCTCCCTCTTCAGCCGTTTTTCCAAAAATGACGGCGAAGAAAAGGAGGGAAACAATATCAGCCGCTGGATCGACGAGCGGGAATCTACCTGCTATATCTGCGATTCTATGAAAAAAACCTACGATCGGTATATTGATACCTTCTTTGAAATGTATCGGAAGGACGCCGCCTTCCGGGAGACGGTCAAAAACGGAAAAGGCTTCTGTCTGAAGCACTTTAGCGATATTTTAAAGGGCGCGGAAGCACGGATGAATGAAAAAGAGAAAAAGGAACTGTACGATGTGCTGTTTCCTCAGATGCTGAATGGTCTTTCCAGAATCACCGAGGACGTGGAATGGTTTCAGAAAAAATTCGACTATCGTTTTAAAGACGCGGACTGGAAAAACGCCAAAGATTCCGTACAGCGGGCAATGCAGAAAGTCGCCGGGGGCTATCCGGCGGACCCGCCTTTTGAAGCCAAATAAAACCCATCCCAGGGGACAGGCTCAGGGGATCATCCTGGCCGGGTCCCCTGATGGGATTCCCCATTTCCGGGCCAGACGCAGCAGCTCTCTGTTTCTCTGATTCATGGTGCCAAAGCGCTCCAGACAGCAGCAGACCCGGCCGCATTCCTTCATAAGCCTTCGGGCGTGTTCAAAGGCCTCCTCGCTTATGGGCTCAAAGGCCTCCTCCGCCACAACCCGGCTTGCCAGAGCCCTGGCCACTTCGTAATCCACATCATTTTTATGGAGAACCCCCGCCGCGAAGGGCATTCCTTTTCTCTGCAGCCTGCGGAAAACCGAGACCCCCGTCCCTCCGCCGGCAATGACAAAAAGGCGGGGCTTTCCAGGAACCGCCTCCATTTCCAAACAGCCGAAATCCGCGTTGTAGCTTCCGCTCGTCACCTCATACAGCTCATGAATATAGTCCGAAGCAAAGATCTCCTCCGGCGTCCCGTATTTCGCGATGTATTCTCCTTTTACGCACACCACCAAGTCCGATACCTTCTGGGCCAGATCCAGTTCATGGAGTGACATGATCACAGCCACATTTCCGTCCGCCACCATACGCTTCAGAATCGTCAGAAGCTCCAGCTTGTGCTTAATGTCCAGAAACGAGGTGGGCTCATCCAGGACAATGATTTCCGGCTCCTGGCAGATAGCCCTGGCGAGAAGGATTCTCTGGCGCTGCCCATCGCTGACAGCCTGGAAATCCCGGTCCCAGAGATCCATGGCGTGAACCAGCTCCATTGCCTTTCGCACCTTCTCCCAGTCTTCTCCGGACAAAATCCCCAAAGCTCCCGTGTAGGGATACCGGCCGGTGGCCACCATCTCCGCGCAGGTCATAAGCTCCGGCCGTATGCGCTCCGTAAGCACCACCGCCATCCGGGACGCCACCTCCTTATTGCCCATGTCCGGCATATTCCGGCCGTCCAGATAGACAGTCCCCCCGATGAGCCGAAGCTGCCGGGTAATGCTTTTCAGGATTGTGGATTTTCCGGCTCCGTTGGGTCCGATCAGCGTCAGGATTTCCCCCTTCCGGACCTGAATCTCAATCTCCTTAATCAAAGGCTTTCCGCCGTACCCCACGGTCATTTTTTCCGTGCAGAAAAAAGAGTTTTTCATTTAAACCGTCCTCCGTCTGCGTATCATAATATAGATCACCACCGGCGCCCCAAAGATGGCGGTCACAGAGCTGATGCTCAGCTCCGTCGGCGAGAATACCGTGCGCGCGATCAGGTCGCAGAACAGGCAGAAAACCGCTCCGCCCAGGAAGCATCCCGGTATCACAAGGAGCGGCTTCGCCGTTTTCAGCGCGCTTTTTACCAGATGCGGAACCGCGATTCCCACAAAGGAAATGGGACCCGCGAAAGCCGTGACACAGGCCGACAAAAGGCTGGATAAAAGGATCAGCAGCACCCGGAACAGCCGGACATTCACGCCCATATTCTGCGCGTAGGCCTCCCCCAGCTGGTAGGCGCCGATGGGCTTTGACATCAGAAAGGCCATGACCATAGCAGCGCCCACCACTACAGACATCACCGCCACATTATCCCAGGAAGTGCCGGAAAAGCTTCCCATAGACCAGTTATGAAGGTTGACAATATCAGAGTCATCGGCAAAGGTTACCACAAAATCCGTTATGGCGGAACAGATATAGCTGATCATGATTCCGCTGATTACCAGAAGGGACATCTGATGTACCTTCCGGGAAACCGCCAGCACAAACCCCATGCTGATCAGAGAGCCCGCGAAGGCCGCCGCGATCATAAGCCCGGAGCTCACCGTCAGGGAGTGTTCCAGGCAGGCGATCATCACAAGGGCCACCACCAGCTTCGCCCCGGAGGAAATCCCCAGCACAAAGGGCCCCGCTATGGGATTCGCGAAGAATGTCTGGAGAAGGAAGCCGGAGACCGACAGCGCTCCGCCCAGAACAATTACTGCCAGAATTCTCGGAAGCCGGATTGACCATATGATTTGATAGGCCGTCTCCTCTCCCTTTCCGGCAAACAGGATTTCAAAAATCTCCCCCACGGTCACGGAGACGCTTCCGGAATTGATGTTCCACACAATCAGCGCAAAAAGCAGCACGGTCAGAAGCAGAAAGGCCGCCCGGTATCTGCGGCCGGCTTTTTTATTCATAAGGCAGCCCTCCTACTGCAGTTTATACATGTACGTCAGCTCGGTAAGATTTGGGGCCTCTTCGGTGAGCATCCGGTGTATATCCACAATCATGGTTCCGATCCCCGTGGTTTCCTGGAACATATTCTTCTGGGTACACCAGACGTTTCCTTCCTTTACCGCCTTAAAGTCCGCCAGAAGGGCGCTCTTGTCCAGAAGCTGATCGATGGTCTGCAGTTCTCCGTCGATGGTGCTGTTATAAATAATATAGTCCGCGTCCCTGGCTTTTGCGTAAAACTGCTCCATCTCCATATTCATGGTGGACATGGCGTTTTCCTCTCCGCCCAAATCCTGGAATATATAGTTTCCCCCCGCCAGCTCGATCATCTTTGACACGTAATCCCCGGATTTCCGGACATTGGCGTAGCCAACGCTGGTGATATAGAAAAACGCCACGGTTTTCCCGGTGTTCTCCTGGGATTCCACACTTTCCAGCATGGCCTGCTGCTCTTGGAATTTCTCTTCCGCCAGTTCCTCTTTCCCCAGAAGGACGCCGTACAGCTTCATCCACTCCACCCGGCCCAGGGGATGGGACTCGTAGCTGGAACGTTCCACCAGAACCGGGATTCCAAAGCTCTCCAGGGTTTCCTGCACCTCCGGGGTATGGTTGATCATGGTGGACTCCACCGCCAGCCCGCAGTTTTCCGAGAGAATCAATTCATAGTCCGGCGCGCTGTATTTTCCCGCGTAGACGATGCTTCCTTCCTCCATGGCCTCCCTTGCCGCGTCCACATACCAGTTTTCCGCGGAGGTGCCTGAAAGCCGGATGCTGTCCAGCCCGTCGATGGCGGCAAACAAATCCATGGCCGAGGTGGCCACCAGATAGATATTTTCTATGGGCTGCCGCAGTACGGCGATATCCCCGTCCAGATCCTCCGGGGCTTCCGCCCCTTCGGGAACCACCAGGAACCGGTCCGTGCCGCCAATGGTAATCAGCGCGAAGCCGCCCTCATAATAGTCCACGGAAAACTGCTCCGCGTAGCTTAACTCCATGCTTCCCTCATAAGTAAGCCCCGGCAGGGCGGCAGCCTCCGTCCCGACATTCTCGGCAGCCGCGGTCCTGCTTTCCACCGCACTGGCGTTCCGGCTTATCCCGCCCAGAATAAAGAAGCACAGAGCGCAAAGCAGCAGCCGCTTTTTCCATTTTTGTCCGATCAATTTTCAGCCTCCTGTATGGATTCCGAGTCAAAAAGCAAAGTGTAGGAAATCTCGTAAGGCTGGCTCATGGCCACCGTATCCGCGATCACCTGCTGTTCCCTGTCCAAAACCGTCAGAGGAATCGAAAAAGCGGAATTTCCCTCGGCGTTTGTCCGCTCGTATTTCACATCGTCCACAATCATATAGTCATAATACGGGCTATCGAAAACAATATCCACCGTATACTCTCCGTCCTTTACCGTCAGCGCCGCCGGCGATTCCACCGTTGTTCGCCCGGAGCCGCCGGCCAGCGTGACTTCAATCGTATAATCGCCGTTCGCGAGGCCCAGCTCCCCGGCCGTCTTATAGCTTCCCTCTTTCATCGCATCCAAAGGAAGACTGGACGCTTCAAAGACCAAGGTCCGGTCATACCATTTTTCTTTTCGTCTGCTCCACGCCGCACAGTCGATCCCCATATCCAAGGCCTCCACCGGCACCTGGTAGGTCTGCTGTCCCTCCTCGTTTTCCACAAAAGAGATATATTCATCCTCGGATGCCTGAACGGCTTCCTCTCCGGTACCCATAAACAGCCGCGTATATCCGTCCCCCCCAAGGGTTATTACGGCCGTCATTTCGCCGTCCTCCACAGTGAGCTCGCAGGCCGTAATGTTAAACATCGAAGAGCTGGAACGCACCTGGATCTCATAGGTCCCGTCGATCAGCTGATCGCCGTAGACCGGCGTCATGTCCTCGTCCACCACGTCCTGGGCCGGCGCCATCTCATCCGCCGACGCCACCTGCGCGCTTCCGTCTTCTTCGCCTGCCCCTTGCTCCGTGTCCGTTTCCGGTTTCTCTGTATCCGCTTCCGTTTCCCGTAAAGTCTCGTCCGCGCCGGTTTCCGCGGCGCTTGCCGCCTCTGCCGCGGTTCCCGGCTTCGCTCCTCCAAATGCAATTCCCACACTGAATAATGCTGCTGCAATTAAAAATCTTCTCTTCATTTTTACGCACCTGCGGGAATGCCACTCGCGCTTCCTCCCCTCCCGCACGGAGGGCAGGCTGCCAGACATTCCCGCATTCCTTTCTCTGGCTGTGTCTTTGGTTTTTATTCGCTCAGACTGTCAATGGCCGCCTGGGTATGCTCCACAAAGATCTGCTGGATTCCATCCAGCTCGCCAAGTCCCTGAACCAGACACGTAACCTCATATCCGGCGTTGGTAAACTCGGTTTTCCAGGAGCCCTCCTCGTCTCCGGCCATATCGTTATTCGCGTGATCCCCCGCGACAATCATCAGCGGAGCCAGGACTGCTTTGGTGTATTCGCCTTCTCCCACCGCTGCCAGTACATCCTCAAGAGTGGGCTCTGCTTCTACCGTACCCACGAAGTAGTTCTCATAGCCGGCTTCCGTAAGTTTCTCCTGCATCGCGGCGTAAACGCTGTTGGATTCCGCCTCGGTGCCGTGTCCCATAAAGCAGATGGCCGTTTCCCCGTCATCGTAGTCTGCAGTAGCTTCTGTAATTGCCTGGATAACCGCTTCATAATCCGCGTCGCTGGTAAGCAGGGGCTCTCCCATCGCCACCGCGTCAAACTGATCCGCGTACTGGGCAACCTCTTCCACCACGTCTGTATATTCCAGACCGTTCATCAAATGCGTCGGCTGAACAATCAGCGTCTTCACGCCGTCTTCCACCGCCCGGTCCAGGGCCTTCTGCACATTGTCAATGTCCAGGCCGTCGCGCTCCGCCAGCTTGTCAATAATGATCTGGCTTGTGAACGCTCTTCTCACATCATAGTCCGGATAGGCCTCGGCAATCGCCTCCTCGATGGCGCCAATGGTAAGGTCTCTGCTGTCATTATAGCTTGTGCCAAAGCTCACCACCAGAATCGCCTGATCCTTCGGAGCTTCCTTTTCCCCGGCATCCGCTTCTGTCTCTGCTGCACCCGTTTCTGTCACAGCTTCCGCCTCCGCTGCATCCGTTTCTGTCACAGCCTCTGTCTCCTCCGCGAAGCATCCCATGCTTCCCAGCACCATAGCTGCCGCAGCCGTTCCGGCGATCAGGGTTCTCAATACGTTTCTCTTCATGTCTTTTCCTCCTATCCAGGGAAAGCCGCTCACTGCCAGGCTTTCGCGCCTGGTCAGCCGGCCCTGCCCTCTGATGCCTCTATTTTTGTTTTTACATCAGCAAAGCCATTGTACAGAAGAAGGAGACGCCCCGCGGCGACAGCCAAGGGATGTGCGGACACAGCCCGCCGGGTACAGTGCCCGCGGGCATAAAAAAACCTTTTACCGGATGGTAAAAGGTTGTAATCGCAAACAGACAGACAGAATGAAAATGTCTGCTGAAACCGGTACAGCCAATTACTCGTGGCCTGGAATCCTACTTCCGTACCAGCACCAGGCAGGTCTCCTGACTTGCAGATCAGCGCGCGGAACCGCCTTCCCGGTTTCCCAGTGACATTCTGGTTCCCGCTCCCTGCTTACAGTGACGAGATCGTACAGGACTTGCACCTGTTTCCCTTTTCAACAGAACGCGTATGCATTCTGTCACCTGATGCTCTATTCAATTATTTATCGTAACTATACCACACTTTACAGCACAAAGCAAGCGCTTCTAACCCGCAAAAGCGTTTTTATAAGAAACATACCCCGGCATTTCCGGGCGCACCGGTCTCGCCGCCTGGAAACATTGATACAGGGAATCCTTCAAAATCTCCTGAAGCGGGAGCTCAAATACATTCAGTGTGCCGTCACAACGGTTCGGCCCGGTATGTACGACTCCGGTGGGATCGATCCGGAAACAGCCTTCTCTAAGGAGAATCGACCGGTTTGCCTCCGTCTCGGTCTTTGGCAGCATCGTCATAAGCAGCTCCGGGAAATCGTTCTGCATACGCTCCAGGGTCTCCTCCACATAGTCCCTCACCACCGGGCTGAGACCCAGCCCTTCCTTTTCCGGGGACTCAGGTACGTACTCCTCGTACAGCACCACGCTGCAGCCTCTGCGATACAGCTCATTTAAATACGCCTTGGTAAGAATTCTCCGGTAGTTATAATGGGTAACGCATATGCTGACGCCGAATACAATCCTGCGCATACGGAGGAGCTCCATGCACTGCATCAGTCTGCCGTACAGGAAGGAATGCTGGGCCGTCTGGGCCACATCCATGTCCGGGCCGATTTTCAGCATAGGAACCAGATTTCGGTTCTTCACCAGGAAATCCATATAAGAGGCATCCAAAAGACTTCCGTTCGTAACAACCGGGAAAAAGATCCTGTGATGATTCGCAGCCTTTTCGAGAATACAGCGGCGCATAAGCGGCTCCCCGCCGGATAGGAATACAATCCGGATTCCAAGGCGCTCCGCGTCAAAAAACACATCGTCCCAGTCCGCGGCTTGGAGATAGCGCTTTTCCTCCGGAAAAGCCGGCTCACTCTGATAGGACTTATGGCCATATCTTCCCGCGCTCTGCAGATTGCCATGGTTTGTTATACATGCATCCAGAAACATGGGGACATGTATGCCCTGTCCTTGCTTTTCCCTGCGAATAAGTTGGGATTCTCCCAGTAAACTGCTGACATAGTCCGCTATTCTGAATTCATCTTCCATAGCCCGCCTCCTTCTCCCGAAAGCTTGTAGCGCATCATTATCTTTCTGATTTTACGCGGCTTCTGCTAAGCCACATTGTTACCTTTTTCACTAGTATAGCATTTCAATCCTTTGATTTCAATACGATACTCATCAAATTTTCCGCATATTCCTTAAATATTTCTAAATATTCTGCCCTGATAAAATAGTGATAATTATTTTCACAATATCCCCAAATGCTCCAGGAGGATCCGTGTCCCAATCAGAATCAGAATAATGCCTCCCACCAGCTCAGCCCGGGATTTATATCGTATTCCGAAAACATTTCCCACTTTTACGCCGCAGGCGGAACAGACAAAGGTAATCACGCCAATAAACAGCACTGCCGGCAGGATCTGTACCTGAAGGAAGGCCAGCGTAATCCCTACGGCCAGGGCATCAATGCTGGTGGCTATCGCCAGCACCAGCATGGTCTTGACGTCCAAAGACGGATCCGCGGCTTCCTCCTCCTTTGAAAACGCCTCCCGGATCATGTTCGCGCCGATCAGCCCCAGAAGGATAAACGCGACCCAATGATCCACAGAGGTAATCCGGCTGCTGAACCGGTCTCCGAGAAAATAGCCGATCAGAGGCATCAGAGCCTGAAAGACGCCAAACCAGAGTCCTACCAGCCCGCAGTTTTTCGCCGTGATTTTCGGCATTGCAAGTCCCTTGCAAACGGCCACCGCAAAGGCGTCCATGGACAGGCCGACTGCCAGTGTGAATAATCCAAAAAGTGTCATTTGAATCTCCTTTCCAGTGGGGAGAAAAACGAAGCGTTCCTCAAGCGGAACTCTCGCGTTGAACGCGGTCGTTTTAACGACAAATATCCGCTTCGCGCGCGTGCGTATACCGCGCAGCGTCGTTTAATAGGGAACAAAGTTTCCTGATCAAACAAAAAACTCATGGAGCTGGGGACGATCCCCGGTTCCATGAGTCTCATTATTTCAGACATAGCCAGATTTTCACCATTATGTTGACCATGCCGCAGTGTTTGCTGCCAACTACTCCCTCACGTCAGTTTTATTTTTTTTATCCTACCACAGTTGAGAATTTCTGTCAATTAAGAACTTTTGCCAACAGCCGCGCGCCGGTAACAGTTCAGCCCAGGTCTGCGCACATACTGAACTGTAACACGCGCTGCGCCACATATGCGCGGATCTCATCCGGGTTCTGATCCGGAATGCTTGTCAGCGTTCCCTGAACCATCGCCTGGGAACCGCCTCCTTTTCCGCCAAAGCGCTCGTTCAGCTCGCGTCCGATTTCCCGTACATCCGTCTTTTTGGAAGCCAGGATGTAACGGCAGGCCCCCGACGGAGCAGCTGTCAGCGCAAGGACACATCCGGCCTTCCCGCACGCCTGATTTACCAGTTCCCGCAGTTCATTCTCTCCAAAGTCTTCTCCCCGCAGGCATACAAACTCCGTACCCTCCGCAATCGCGTCCAGCCGTTCCTTTGCCAGCTTTTTCTGCGTTTCCATGAGCTGTCCCTTCAGCTCGTGGATTTCCTCCAGGAGCTTCCGGATGCGGCCGCATACGTTTTCCGGCTTCGCGGAAAGCAGATGCATGGCCTCAGTCATCCAGGCGTGCTTTCTCTGATAGTCCTCGATGGCGTCCTGCCCGCACAGCATGGCAATCCGCACGCCGCCCTTATAATTCTGAACGCTCAGAAGCTTGATCAGCCGCACTTCCCCTGTGGCCGACACATGGGTCCCGCAGCACGCGCACACATCCACTCCCGGAATCGTCACAATACGGATCTGCCCGCTGATCTCCTTCTTGCTCCGGTAATCCAGTGTTTCCAGCTCTTCCCGGTCCGGGTAAGACACCTGCACCGGAAGATTCTGCTCCACCGCGTCATTTGCCGCCTCTTCAATCTCCGCAAGCTGTTCCTCGGTTATGGGGCCGTTAAAGTCCACTGTCACGGCGTCCTCCCCCATGTGAAAGCCCACATTATCATACCCGAACGCCCGGTGTACAATTCCCGACACAATGTGCTCTCCCGTATGATTCTGCATATTTCTCCGGCGCCACCGGAAATCCAGGGTGCCCACAACCGTCTCGCCCGGCGTCAGCTCAGCAGACACAGTATGCCAGATCACTCCGTCCTTTTCCTGCACGTCCAAAACCAGGGCATCTCCCAAAGTTCCCGTATCCGCCGGCTGCCCGCCGCCCTCCGGGAAAAACGCCGTCTGGTCCAGCGCCGCCAGGATCCGGTCATCCTCCCTGCGGCAGGCGACTACCTTTGCCTGAAATTCCGCGATATAAACATCTTTTTCATAAAGCTTAACTGTTTCCATCTCATCACCCTTTCTGTCCCTGCATCAGCTCCAGCAGCTCTTCCCGGCTGATCCGGTGATCGGCCACCGCCTGGCCCTCCATCACCTGATCGGCCATGCGGGCCTTGCGCTCCTGAAGCTCCACGATGCGCTCCTCTATGGTGTCCCTGGCCACCAGCTTTACCACCGTGACCACGTTTTTCTGGCCGATCCGGTGGGTGCGGTCCGTAGCCTGGTTCTGGGCAGCCATATTCCACCAGGGATCGTAGTGAATCACCACATCCGCCCTGGTCAGATTCAGCCCCGTGCCTCCGGCCTTCAGCGAAATCAAAAATACCGGAGCCTCCCCGTTCTGGAAGGCTTCCACCATCTGCCGCCTCTGCTCCTTGGTATTGCGCCCGGAGAGATACAGATAGGAAATCCCCCGGCGCTCCATGGCGCCGGCCAGCATATCCAGCATTCCGGTAAACTGGGAAAACAAAAGAATGCTGTGCTCCGACTGAATCATATCCTCCACAAGCTCTAAGCAGGCGTCCGTCTTGGCGGAACCTCCCTTATAATTTTCATAGCACAGAGCGGGCGCGCAGCAGATCTGCCGCAGGCCGGTGAGCTCCGCCAGGTATTTGATGCTGTCGGCCCGGTACTGTTCCTCCGTCTGTCCGGCCAGCTCCATCCGGATCCGCTGCACTCTGGCGTCATACAGCTTTCTCTGCTCCTCCGCCAACTGGATATAAATGGTTTTTTCCAGCTTATCCGGCAGATCCTTCAGCACATCTTGCTTTTTGCGGCGCAGGATAAAGGGCGCCGTCATCCTCTGGAGACGTTTCAGAGCCACCGCGTCCTCTCCCTGAACCACAGGCACTTCGATCTCTTCCCGGAATTTCCCATAGTCATACAGGTAGCCCGGCATGATAAAGTCAAAAATACTCCAAAGATCGCTGAGCTTATTCTCAATGGGCGTCCCGGTCAGGGCGAACCGGCACCCGGCCGAAAGCTCTTTTACCGCCTTTGCCGCCTGGGTTCCGGCATTTTTTATATACTGGGCCTCGTCCGCCACCAGAAACGCGAAGCTCCGATCCCGGTATTCCTGTGTGTCCCGCTTCAGAAGGTCATAAGAGGTAATCAAAACGCCGCCGCTGCCCTCCCGGATCCGCGCCTGCCGCTGCTCTCCGTTTCCCGTAACCGCCGTCACCCGCAGATCCGGCGCGAACCGGTGCAGCTCGCTCTCCCAATTATACACCAAAGAAGCCGGACAGACAATCAGAGCGCTTTCTTTCTTCATTTCCAGAAGTGCGATCATCTGAAGGGTCTTTCCAAGGCCCATGTCGTCGGCCAGAATCCCTCCGAATCCCCACTGGGCCAGCGTGGCCAGCCAGCGAAATCCGTCCTTCTGATAGCTCCTAAGAGAAGCCTGAAGCTCCTGTGGCACTTCAAAATCGCTGTCCTGATAGCCGTTCATCTCCCGGACAAGCCGTTTAAATTCCCTGCTGCGCTTTACCTGGATGGTCTCCGGCGCGTCCTTCACCGCCTCCGCCAGATAAGCCGCCCGGTATTTCGGCACCGTCAGGCTTCCGCTTCGCAGTCCCTTTTTATCCAGGTTCAGGCCCTGGGACAGCTCGGATACCAGGGCCAGACTGCTGTCCTCCAGACTGATGAAGTCTCCGCTCTTTAACCGGAAATATTTTTTCCTGCGCTTATAGGCCCCCAGTATCTTTTCCATTTCCGCATAATCCAGGCCCTCGGTTGCAATCTCCAGATCCAGCAGGTCTCCCTTAAAGCCCAGGCCGATGTTGACCTTCGGCGATGGAAGAAGCCGGATTTTCCGGATTTTCTCGTCCAGAAAAACCTCCGCCATCTTACGGATCTCGCCCATGCCTTCCTGGATCAGCATAAAAAGCGCCTCCTCGTCCCGGCAAAAGCCGGTGCTCTGTCCCTTCTCAAAGGAAAAATACCGCAAAAGGCAAGCCTTGAGCGCTTCCTCCGTCTTCACGTCCCGGTACTGCTTTTCCAGATGGTATTCCTCAAAAAGCCCGTAAGACGTGCTTCCGTAGACCGCCTGGGCCCTGGCGCGAACCCGGCCTTGCTGTTCTTCTTCCCCCATGTCAAGATAGACCTGAAGCTGAACCTCCTGGGGCATATATTCCTCAAAATCCAGATCCTTCGTTTCCACCGCGGCGTATCTTTCCAGAACCGGAAGCAGATTTCCGCAAAAAGCCGTGTAATCCTCTTTGCTGAGGAACAGCGGCGTATTTGGCTGCCGGTAACGGACAGACCGCCCGATTCCTCCCAGGGCAGAGAGTACCGGAAGCATCTCCTGCTCAAAGCCGCCGCTGCACTGGTATATCTCCTGTTTCTGCACAAAATAGGAGTGCGAAATACCCGGAAGGAGTTCCGGCAGCCCTTCCATGGCGATTCTGGCGCCCTCCTCCCCCTCTGGCGCAATCCGGATTTTCACTGGCGGATCCTGGTCCTTTACCTGGTACACAATCTCATTGATCTCGATTTCCTTTCCCACATACCTGGAAAGAACCCGCTCCGTCCCATAATTTCCCAGCCCGATCTTCCGGAAATTGCTGCTGTAGATCTGGGAAGCGAAATCAATTCTTCCAAACTGCGTGTTCATGATGTCCGTTAGGATATCCAGCCATTCCAGCCCTTCCTCCGTAAAGGCGGCCCGGTCATGGAAAAATCCCAGGTTTTTCCCGTATTCCGCGAATTTTCCTTTCTGCACATCGTCCAGAAGCTTACAGATATTTTTCAGAATATACAGTTTTTTCACGCCGACGCGAAATTCCGCATACAGCCTGCCATACTCCATGGTAAACACCGGTTCTATGCGTACACTGTGATAGTATTCCCCCAAAAGCTGCCCGTTTTCCCGGATACCGTACTGGGAAAGAATCTGTTTCAGCGCGTCAGAGGTCTGCCTTTTCTGCGGCCCGGGCTTTTTCCCCGGGGTCCGGGCGCCGATCTGGGTGTCGCGGTAATGCAGCGCCAGGGCCACGCAGTGCTTGCACATTCCGTAAAAGCTGTTGTACGCCGGACAGCTGCAGGTATAATCCTCAATGTCGTCATCCTGCCCCAATTCCACCATCGTCCGGTACCATTTCTTTCCGCTTCCCTTTACGTCAGCCGTCAGCCGGACTCCGTTTTTCCTGGCTTTCTGAAGCTCCACACCCTGCACGCCGCCTTTGGCGAAGATCTCCCTGCCTTTGGCGTAGGTGGCTGTGTAAGTATAGCATTTGATCATTGTCAGTGTAAGCATGGGTTTCCTCTTTTCGTAAATCGTTTGGATGGATTTTGGCAACAGCTGCGGATTTATAGCATAAAGAGAGGGCGCCGCATGCGCGGTACCCTCTGCAAACGGGATTCCGAAACCTCTCTTTTCCCGCTCAAACGTAACCGTTCAGCACTCCTGAACCATGTTCTTACGGTCCGCGCCGCATGCGCGCAGATCTGGACTGAACTCTTACGCTCAATCATCAATGATGGAACAGCCGGATCCCCGTAAACACCATAGCCATGCCATATTTATTGCAGGTGTCGATCACCGCGTCATCTCTGACGGATCCGCCCGGCTCAGCGATGTATTTTACGCCGCTCTTGTGGGCGCGCTCAATGTTGTCGCTGAAGGGGAAGAACGCGTCGGAGCCAAGGGTCACGCCGTCCATCTGATCCAGCCAGGCTCTCTTTTCTTCTCTGGTAAATACCTCCGGCTTTTCCGTGAACACCTTCTCCCAGGCGCCGTCGGCCAGAACGTCCATATACTCTTCGCCGATATAAACGTCGATGGCATTGTCCCGGTCCGCCCGCTTGATGTCCGTGCGGAAGGGAAGGTTCATCACCTTGGGGCACTGACGCAGAAACCAGTTGTCCGCTTTCTGCCCCGCCAGACGGGTACAGTGAACTCTGGACTGCTGGCCGGCGCCGATGCCGATGGCCTGTCCGCCCTTTACATAGCACACGGAATTGGACTGGGTGTATTTCAGGGTGATCAGGGAGATCTTCAGATCCATCATGGCCTCTGCCGGGATGTCCTTGTTCTCCGTCACGATGTTCCCCAGGAAGGCGTCGTCGATCTTCAGCTCCTGGCGGCCCTGCTCGAAAGTAATGCCGTACACCTGCTTATGCTCCAGGGGCTCCGGACGGTAATTCTCGTCGATCTCAATGACATTGTAGTTTCCGTTCTTTTTCTGCTTTAAGATTTCCAGGGCTTCCTCCGTGTAGCCCGGCGCGATGACGCCGTCGGAAACCTCACGCTTAATCAGCATCGCCGTGTCCTTGTCGCAGACATCGGAGAGGGCGATAAAATCGCCGAAGGAGGACATTCTGTCCGCGCCTCTCGCTCTGGCGTAGGCGCAGGCCAGAGGAGACAGCTCTCCCAGATCATCCACCCAGTAGATCTTCGCCAGGGTCTCGGTCAGTGGAAGGCCCACCGCCGCCCCTGCCGGGGAAACATGCTTAAAGGAAGTGGCCGCCGGGAGGCCTGTGGCTTCCTTTAACTCCTTCACAAGCTGCCAGCCGTTAAAGGCGTCCAGGAAATTGATATAACCCGGACGGCCGCAGAGAACACGGATGGGAAGATCCTGGCCGTTCTCCATGTAGATTCTTGACGGTTTCTGATTCGGGTTGCAGCCATATTTTAACGCGAGTTCTTTCATGATGGTCCTCCTTACTGATTTTTATTGATGATCTTGGTTTCCCAGGTACCGGAAGCAATGTCAATGAAGCGGACAAACAGAGACACCTTATTGTCCTCGTTCAGGCTGTTCCAGAGCATCTGCGCGAAGCTTTCCATATCGTCCGGAATGGCCACAGGCTTCGGCTCTCCTTCAAAGCTGGGCAGCGGATTGCCGTCGTGCTTATAGGTGTGGATGAAGCGTCCCTGGCCCGGCAGGCAGTTCTCGTAGCAGAAGGTGTAGCGCAGGCAGTTGTCCGGGTTTCCGTTGTCGCTTTTTAAAATCGAAAGGGCATAGTCGAAATGTCCGTTCTCCACGTTCAGCACGCCGGAAATCCGGGGCGTATAGGCAGGGCCGTCCGGCTCAAACTCCCGGCTGCGCAGAGACTGCTCAAAGGTCAGTCCCTTCTCCATGCCCTCGTAAATGGTATCGGTCTGGTCGCCGTTGGTAACAATGGTTTTGTTTCCCAGCACACGCACCGGCGCGTAAATAATCAGGCTGGGATCCACCAGCTTGGAAGGATCAAAGGCCTCTGTGCGGATGCCCTGTCCCTCCTCCGCGAAAATGCGGTTCCGGCTGTTTTCACTTCTTCCCATAATGAAGTACGCCGTCACTGCCTTTGTCCCGTCCGCGGATCGCCCGATCACGATGCCCCTGCCGGGATACGCGTTTTCCTTCAGTTCCTTTTCCAAAGATAACAGTTCCATAAATACGCTCCTTTTCTTGTGGATGCTGCCTGTTTGGGCCTTTACAGCAAAAAAAGGCCCCTTCCAAGCAGAAATGCCCAGACGGTCGGCCTCTTCCATTATACTTCCTGTGGTCAATTCCACTTCCGTCAGTCGTATAACTAAACTAACCATAGCATTAAATTTCCGGGAAGTCAAGCACGTTTTTCTAACGTTAGAATCCGTCATAACCGTTCAGCCCAGGTCTGCGCACCTGCTGCGCGGACCGTAAGAACGTGATTCAGGAGTGCGAAAATCCCATCGCCGCAGGCGATTTTAAATGGATTTTCGCACGTACGGTTCAGCCTTGCTGAACCGTACACCTGGCGCCGATGCGCAGGGCGCGGGAATCCGGCCCATGGCCCACCCACGGCGTATACGCCACAGGAATCCCGGCATGATCCAGCTCACGCATCACAAGCCGGTCCAGCTCCGGGCCCTCCTTCTTCAGCTCAAGCTCCGTGAAGGTGCCCAGAAGGAGGCCGCTGATTTTCCGGAAAACTCCTATCTGGCGAAGCTGGGCCAGATGGGCCGCCACTCTGGCCGGTCCCCCGGAGCGTCCCTCCAAAAACAAAAGCTTTCCCTGAAAATCCGGCAGATACGGCGTCCCCGCCAGTTTTAAAAGACAGCGGATATTTCCGCCCGCCAGGACGCCCTCCATAAAGTTTCCCTGCCGGAAACACACCGGCACTTCAAAAAGCACGTCTCCTCCGGAAACAATCGTATCCGCGAACGCCGCCTGCTGCTCCTTCGCGCACCGCCCCACGAGGTTCCGGGCCTGGTAAAGGATTGTCTCCTGCCCCGTCACGGCAGATACGGCATTCAGAACCGCCGTCACATCGCTGTAGCCAAACAGGGGCTTGGGATTTGCCCGGATCAGGTCAAAATCCAGGAAATCCAGAATCTCATTGGCCAGGTCGCCGCCTGAGAGGTCAAAAATGGCCCCCACCGACGGGTCTTTGTAAAAATCCATAAGCGCCCTGGCTTTTTCCCCGGCCGTCCGTGAGAAAATGCCCGTGTCCCCGGAAAGCTTGGCGGCGCGCTGCTTCTCGCCGCGTCCCTGCGCTTTGTCCGGCGGAAGTTCTCCGCCATAAAGGCAGGGACTCTCCACCGGCTCCAGTTCCAGGCCGCGAAGGTACCCCTTCAGTTCCTCGATTTTCCCCCTCTGTCCCAGGGAGAGAAGGTCTGAGCAGGCCGCAAGCCCCACTGCCGTCCCTTTTTTCAAAGGCAGCCCCGAAGGGCTGCTCTCATAAATCACGCTCATATACCATCCTCATATTGCGGTTCAGCCTTGCGAAACCGCAGCTGTAAAACTCCACCGGGCTGAACCATTGCGTCTTCATCTTTGCGCAGCCGCGGCCCTCATCCCACGGTTATACTGTAGCAGACATGAAATACTCCGTCCCTTTCCAGCTTCTGCACGCCGGTCTTTTGGGAAAGATCTCCGGCAAAGTCCTTGTTGTCCGATCTGCCGTACCAGGGTTCCAGGCACACAAAGGGCGCCCCGGGCTTGGACCATACGCCCACATACGGGAATCCCTTGCAGGAAAGCATCACCAGAGGGCTGCCGTCCGCTGCTGCGAGCCCCACCTGATCGAGCTGGCCGTCCTCAAAAATATATACGCCCTCCTGGAACATATCCTCCGGCATCTGGAGACGCCCCCCTGGAAGCTTCAGCTCATATACCGGCTCTGGAAGGACCTCGCCGGCCTCATTGATCCGGATGTAATTCAGAGACTCCTTTCCCGGCGTCAGAAGCCAGCTTCCTTTCTCCACCAGGAAAGCCGGATGCGCGCCGATGGTAAAATACATCTCCCCGTCTGTCCGGTTCTCCACCTTCCAGTCCACGCCCACGGTATTCCCTTCCAGGGTATGGGTAATGGTCAGGCAGAAGTCAAAGGGGTAATTTTCCCGCGTCTTTTCACTGCTCACAAGGCGGTGAACCACCTTCTTTTCCCCGGCTTCCACCAGCTCAAACTCCGTATCCCTGGCAAATCCGTGCTGCTTCATGGGATACTCCTTTCCCTGCCAGTGATATACGCCCCCATTGGAGGCCCCCACAAAGGGGAAGAGCACCGGCGCATGGCGGTTCCAGAAAGCGGGATCCGCGTTCCAGAGCGCCTCCTTCTGTACGTCCTTCCGGTAAATACGGGACAGCTCCGCCCCGTGGTCGCTGATCTCAATGAGCAGCCTGTCATTTTCCAGCTTATTCACAGCCATTTCCTTTTCCTCCCTGTCCGCGCGGCCGCGCGTGTTTGTATTTTTCTCTATTATAGCGCTTTTCGCCGGGTTTTGGAAGCCTTTCAGGAGTGCAAAATCCCATCGCCGCAGGCGATTTTGTATGGATTTTGCATGTAACGGTTCAGCAGGGCTGAACTGTTACGGCTTCACATCCCCCAGATTCTCTCTTGAAACCCTCTGCCTTTTTCGCTATAATTACAGTAGCTCGTTCGCAGACAAACGTTTTCTTATTGCGGACACTTTATCCTGCCGCTCACCTTTCCCGGAAAGTCAGCCGGCTGCGGCAGCTATTTTATTGGAACAAAGGAGTCTTTATCATGAGTCAGAAAATTCCCATCGAAACCTCTGCCAGACACATCCATCTTTCCAGAGGCGATTTTGAAATATTATTCGGAAAAGATCAGGAACTGCACTATCGAAAAGAGCTCAGCCAGCCGGGCCAGTACCTGTGCGGCGAGCGGGTTACGGTTTCCGGTCCCAAGGGCAGCTTTGAGAATTTTGCCGTGCTGGGGCCGTACCGGAAGGAAACGCAGATCGAGCTGTCCATGACAGACTGCAGGAAGCTGGGGATCCCCGGCGTGATACGACAATCCGGCGACATCGCCGGCACACCCGGCTGTACTCTTACGGGTCCTGCCGGCAGCCTGACGCTCCCCAGGGGCGTGATTGTGGCCAAACGGCACATTCACATGACCCCCAGCGAAGCCTACCGTATGAATGTCCGGGACAATGAAGATGTGTTTGTGATTACCGAAAGTTTTGAACGGGCTCTGATTTTCGCGGATGTGGTGGTCCGGGTTCATCCAAACTACCGGCTGGCCATGCATGTGGACACGGACGAGGCCAACGCTTTCGGCTCAGACGCCTCTCCCTATGGCGTAATTTTAAAGCTTTTTGACGGGAAAAGTTATAATCTCCAGATGTGGGCGGAGGAACTGGAGGCCGGCATCCGGCGCTGAGCTGCTCATAAACCCGAAGCCCCGCATTCCCTTGCCGCAGACCGTTTCAGCATAAAGCCGTCTGGATTTCCCGCGCCGCAGGCCGCTTCAGTATAAAGCCGTCTGGATCTCCCGCGCCGCCTCTGTCCAGTCCGTGGTAAAGATTTCTCCGCTGTCCGTCTGCTCTGTTACCAGCAAATCCGCGGACGGCAGCGTCTCCTGCAGCTCCTCATAGCCGGAAAGCCTTCCGACCTTCACCAGCAGCCCCAGGATCTCCAGCTCCGGCACATTGTGGGTTACGCCGGAGAGCACTGTCCGAACGGCGCCGTAAAGCCCCGTAATGCTTTGATCGCCCAGACTTCCAATCACCGCGCTGATAATCTCGTACTGGCGCACCGCCTGGGCGTCTCCCTCTCCCTGGTCGATTCTGGAATAGGCCACTGCCTGGATTCCGCCGCAAGTCTGCGTGCCGGTCTCCGTAAGCAGATAGGGGTCCGGGCTTTCGCTTCTCTGCGCGCAGATGGCGCGGATATTTTCATTCAGCGGATCCAGCTCTTCCTGGGAAATGGATACCGGGATTCCGCCCAGCTCATCCACAATGTCCACAAGCTGGGAAAATTGAATCACCATATACCGCTCCGTCAGGACACGGAAATTTTCAGTGACAGTCTCTGCCGTCAGGGTTCCTCCCCCTGCGCCGTATACCTGATCCAGGGGCATCTCGCCCTGCCCTGGGACCTCCACTGTCAGATCCCGGTTCAGGGTAATCATGCTTCGCTGTCTGCTGCTGTCATTTACAGACAGCAGCATAACCGTTCCGGAGTCTGTGTCTCCGGTAGACGGGCGTTCGTCCACGCCTATGAGCAGGATATTGTAAACATCGCTGTCACTGGCAACAGGAATCTTCTCCTCGGTCTCTTCCGTCTCCGCTTTGGCCTCATTTGCGGTTTCGGTTATATAAAAGACGCCTTCCTCCGAGGTCTGAATGTCCAGAATTTCCGTCTCGGTTTCTGTTTCAGTCTGCGCCTGGGTCGGAGGCTCTGTCTCATAATTCGTGCTTCCAAACAGGCTGTGCATGGCCGCCGCAAACAAAACGCCGGTCACAATCACCAGAAACAGCAGGATTCCTATAACAATCAGGACAACTTTTTTTAAATTGCTCATCGCATCCCCTTTCTTATCTGGCAAGGCGGTAAATCTTTGCCATGTCCTCTTCCTTCAGCACTTTAAAAGCCCCGACGGTTCGTTTTCCCATGAAGCCGCATTTGTGCGCCATCTCCCGGATCTGTTCCTCAGTGGGATTGACTCCGAGCTCTTTCAGTGAAACCGGCATGCCGATGGAATGATAAAAGCGCTCCATGGCCCGGATTCCCTCCAGAGCCGTAGCCTCCGGATCGGAAAAATCATTTGGCGCCCCGCAGACATTCACCGCGAACTGAGCGAAGCGCTCCGGCTTCTCCCGGTACACATATCTGGCCCAGCTTCCCCATATGGCCGCCAGTCCGGCTCCGTGAGCCACATCAAACATGCCGCCAAGCTCATGCTCAAGCTGATGGCAGGCCCAGTCTCCCTCGGTGCCGCAGCCGGTAAGCCCGTTGTGGGAAAGACTTCCGGCCCACATCACCTCTGCCCTGGCGTTATAATTTTCCGGCTCCTCCATGAGAATCCCCGCGTTGTGCATCACCGTGCGCAGAAGAGCTTCGCCGATGCCGTCCGTCATCTGGGTATGGGTCTCCTTTGTAAAATACCGCTCCATGGTGTGCATCATAATATCCACACACCCGCAGGCCGTCTGATACGCCGGCAGCGTATAGGTCAGCTCCGGGTTCATAATGGCGAAGCGGCACCGGCAGACGTCATTGTTGTACCCGCGCTTCAGCCATCCATCCTCATTTGTGATCACAGAGGAATTGCTCATCTCGCTGCCCGCGGCGGCTATGGTCAGGACAGCTCCCACGGGCAGGCAGGAGACGGCCGTCCGCTTTCTGCTGTAAAAATCCCAGACATCGCCGCCCTCCGCCACGCCGTAGCCGATGGCTTTGGCTGAGTCGATGACGCTTCCTCCGCCCACGGCCAGTATAAAGTCCACGCCTTCTTTGCGGCAGAGCTCGATTCCCTCATACACCTTCGAAAGACGGGGATTCGGAACCACGCCGCCAAGGGTCACCCAGGAAAGGCCGGCGCCCTCCAGGGACTCCAGAATCTCATCCAGCAGCCCCGATTTTTTCGCGCTTTTGCTGCCGTAATGCACCAGAACCTTCTTTCCCCCGCAGCTTTTCACCAATTCTCCCGTCTGCTTCTGCGTTCCCTTTCCAAAAACCACTTTCGTGGGCGCGTAATATTCAAAATTCTGCATATTGTCTCCTCCCGTCCTGTCTGCTTGACGTCGGCAGCGGTTCCGTTGTCCGCCTGCGTCATCTTCTCACAGTCCGCGCAGTACATGCTCGGAACTGGCAGCGCTGCGGCGCACCGTTGTCTTTTTGTTGTTCTTTCACTCAGCCGCAGCCTTATCCCCATGACTGTCAAGATAGGCCCTGCGGCCTTCCTTGTATAAATTTCTTCCTTCGCTGTCAATAATCACCACCAGAGGCATATCTTCCACGTACAGCTTTCTGAGCGCCTCCGCTCCCAGATCTTCATAAGCAATCAGCTCACACTTTTTAATGCACTTTGCCAAAAGCGCGCCGGCGCCGCCGATGGCCCCGAAGTATACGCCGCCGTATTTCTTCATGGCCTCCACCACTTCCGGAAGCCGCTCTCCCTTGCCGATCATGCCCCTGGCGCCAACGGACATCATCGTTGGAGCGTAAGCGTCCATCCTGCCGCTGGTGGTGGGGCCCGCGGAGCCGATCACCTGCCCCGGCTTTGCCGGCGTGGGACCCACGTAATAAATGGTGGCGTCCGTAGGATCAAAGGGCAGCTCCTCTCCTCTGGCCAGGGCCTCGCACATGCGCTTATGGCCGGCGTCCCTGGATGTGTAAATGGTTCCCGTAAGGTAAACGGAATCGCCCGCGTGAAGGCTGCGAGCCTTTTCCTCCGTAAGGGGCAGCGTTATGTGTTTTTCCATTTCAGATCACCTCCGTTTTGTGACGTGTCACGTGACAGTTGATATTTATGGCGCAGGGCATCCCCGCGATGTGGGTGGGCATCGTCTCGATATTCAGTCCGATGGCCGTGGTCCGTCCTCCAAAGCCCTGGGGGCCGATTCCCAGTTGATTGACCTTTTCCAGCATTTCCTTTTCCAGATCCGCGTAGAAAGGATCCGGATTTTGGCTTCCCAGGGGACGCATCAGGGCTTTTTTCGCCAGCAGCGCCGCTTTGTCAAAGGTTCCGCCGATTCCCACGCCCACAACCATAGGCGGGCAGGGATTGGGTCCCGCGTTCTCCACGGTTTCCAGTATGAAGTCCTTGATCCCCTCAAGGCCGGCAGAGGGCTTGAACATCCGGATCGCGCTCATATTTTCGCTTCCAAAACCCTTGGGTCCCACCGTAATCTTCATCTGCTCTCCCGGCACGATCTCCGTATACAGCACCGCCGGGGTATTGTCTCCGGTATTTCCACGGCGCACCGGGTCCCGTACCACGGATTTGCGCAGATACCCCTTCTGGTATCCTCTGCGGACGCCTTCGTCTACCGCTTCCCGCAGGTCGCCCCCCACGATATGCACGTCCTGGCCGATTTCCAGGAATACGCAGGCCATTCCCGTGTCCTGGCAGATGGGCACGCACTGCTCGTCGGCAATCTCAAAGTTTTCAATGATATTGTCCAGCACGCCCTTTGCGATGTCCCAATCCTCGCAGGCCCGGCAGCCTTTGATGGCCTCCTTTACATCCTCCGGCAGATGCTCATTTGCCTCGATACAGAGCCGTTCCACAGCGTCTGTTATCTGGCTTGCCTGAATCTCTCTCATAATCCTGTCCTCCATTTATCTATTCCGGCAAGGCTTTGCGTTTCGCGCGAAGCCTTCCGCCGTTTGCTCATTTGTTATGGTCTGCGCGGCATCTGCGCAGACCTGAACTAAGCTGTAACTTCGCTTCCCTCTATCGTCTGCTGAATAATGCTTTCCATCATTTCCAGCGACAGGGAGCCGGTAATATAGCCGTATACCTTTCCCTCCGCGTTAATCATAAAGGTGGTGGGGAAGGAATAAATCCCGTAAGTGTTGAACTGTCCGTAATCCGTATCCATCAGCACCGGATAGGTGTAGCCGTTTTCTTCCAGAAACGCGGCGATTTCCTCCTCCGATCCCTCATCGCCCATCAGCGGGCCGGCCACTCCCAGAATCACCACCTCCGGATCTTCCTGGCTGCTGTAGCGCTCATACAGTTCCTGGATGTAGGGCATCTCCATCCTGCACGGCTGGCACCAGGTAGCCCAGAAATTCAGGAAAACGGTCTTGCCCTTGTAATCCGACAGCGTATGCTCCTGCCCGAATTGATCATACAGGGTAAAGTCCGGGGCGTCCGGCAGGACACGTTCGGTTTCCGTCTGCTCCCCGCTGCTCTCCTGGCTGTCCTTGGCAGCGTCACTTTCCGGCTCCTCTTCGCCGTCTTCCGCAGCGCCGTTTTCCGGCTCCTCTTCGCCGTCTTCCGCAGCGCCGCTTTGCGATTCATCCGTTTCCTTCTCCGCTTCCTGCGTTTCCTGGGCTTTTTCCGTCTCGCTTTCCTCCGCTGCCTCGGAGGCGCCTTCTGTCTGCGTTTCCTGACTTTCCTCGCCGCCGGGCGCGCCCTCTGTCTGCGGCGGCTCCGATTCGCCCGTGCCGCCGGACGCCCCGCTCTCAGAAGTGTTTCCCGCAAGTCCCGCGGACATGCGATCCATCTGGCCGCTGAACATCAGCACACCGATGATCAGCAGCAAAATACCGCCGATCTTCACCGTATATTTTACCACATTTCCATGGGTCCGGAAAAACGAAAGCAGCGAAGACGCGAAAAATCCCACTGCCAGAAACGGCAGCACAAAACCCGCCGTATAAACGCCGATCAGGACAAAACCGAGCACCCTCGTTTCCGCCGCTGCCGCCATAATCAGCACACTGGTCAGCGCAGGACCTACACAGGGCGTCCAGGCAAAGCTGAAGGTAAAGCCCATGAGAAAGGCCGTGAGGGGCGACATCGCCATGGTATCCAGATGCAAAGGGAGTCTTCGCTCTTTTCCCAAAAATCCGGGGCTTCCAAATACACCGAGCTGATAAAGCCCAAAGGCAAAAATCAGTACGCCTCCGACCCTGACAAGCACGGTCCGGAAGCTGTCGAGCAGGCTGCCCAGGGCCGATATTCCAAGGCCCATCACAAAAAACGCGCCGCTGATGCCAATAACAAAGAATACGGTATGAAGCAAAACCCGCTTCCGGTCATAAGAAATTCGTCCATCCTCGCCTCTTCTCGCCGTTCCCCCTGACAAATAACCGATATAGAGGGGCAGCAAAGGCAGGACGCAGGGTGAGAAAAAGCTGAGAATCCCCTGCAGAAATACGGCTGCTGCCGATATATTCACTTCCAGTGAAAAGCCCATAACGCCTCCTGCTGTTTTTCATGTCCGCCGGTCTGGCGGCTTATTTACAAACTATGCCCACTGTCCGTTCTCCGGGCAGTAAAAGATACACGCGTCCTCCTGACTGGGGCGCGGAAATAGAATGCGGCAGCGGCGCATACCTGCCCGCCGCTGCCGCGTTCTTTCGTAAAATCCACTTTATCCTCTGATAAACTCCGCGATCTGCTTGTCCCATACCTGGATATGGTTCAGAAGCCAGTCAACTACATTTTTCTTTACCGCTTCCACAAAAGCCTCGGAGGGGCCTTCCTCCTCTTCCAGCATCTCGCGCAGCTCGTCCACCGCTTTCACGAACTTCGCGTGCTGGGCCTTATGGGCGTCCAGAAGCGGATACCCGCATTCCTCCTGGAGCTTTTCTTCCGCTTTAAAGTGGAAATCCGTATAATCCATCAGAAAATCCAGCGTCTGAATCGCCACATTTTTCTCCTTGCCCACGGAACATTCCACGGTAAGCTTATTCACGCGGTCAATCAGCTCCTTATGCTGTGTATCGATTAATTCATTTCCTGTTGCCAAAGACTGGTCAAACACAATGCTCATACTGTTACCTCCTGACTGTTTTCCGGGCCCGGTCCGGTCCCATAGTTTCTCTCTGGTTAATCATAGCAGACTCTTTCTCAAAATACAACTGTTACCCGCAAAATCCGTCTAAAATCGTGTTACTATTCACGGCCCTCCGGTCCGTGAACAGCAACATCGCGGATTCATTGAAAATTCGCTTCGCGAATGGAATCCGCTCACGCCTGAATCATGTCCCTGCGCCGCGGGCTGCCGGTTCGCCCGCGGATGCGCGTGCCCGGCCGATCTGCCGCAGCTTTTCCGCCACAGAGGGATACCGCCTCATATCCATATGCGGAATGGCTGACGCCGCAGTCATAATCTCCAGAAAATCCTCCACGGCCCCGAACTGCACGTATTCCATCACGTCCAGAATCTCATCGATTTCCTTCAGAATACCCCGGTTCAGCAGCAGAAGCCGCGCGCCCTCCAGGGACGCGTTCCCAAGGGAGACGATCCGTTCCCGGTCCATATCGGGATACAGGCCGATCGTCACCGCCGATTCCTTATCAATGTGAGTTCCAAAGGCCCCCGCCACTTGACACTCCCCACAGCTAAAGCAGGGGGATTCTTGCTTCAACCACTACTGCACTGGCTGATACCTTACGGTATCGCAATGTCTTACACAGTGTCCACAAGCTAGATTATACTGTTCCCGTATGCCCTACGGTGCAGTTTATGTATCTTTATGCTGACTGCATTTGCAGTCCTTTATTCAAAATATTTCTGCTTGCATTGGTATCACGATTATGCACTGCATGGCAAACCGGACACTCCCATACGCGGATTGCAAGATTTTTTACCAATGGATTTTTATGCCCACAGCGTGAACAAGTCTGACTGCTTGGATACATCCGGCTGCCTCCTCCCGGCTTTCAAAACGCAGGTCTCTTCCTGTAAGATAGTACACCGCGTCATTCCATTCCCAGAGGCTGTACTGCCTGGGATCCAGCTTTCCCACAGCCCGCCTGATTCGGGAACGCATGCCCGGCCGGTGCAGATCCGACAGAAAACAGCAGCCTGTCAGCCGCCCAATCGCTTCCAGCAGGCCCTCCTCCGACGCTTTCCTTCCTGTACCCGTTCGCGCGTTCTCCTCTTTTAACCGCCTCTTTAAACCGTTTCCCTCCCGGAAAACCACACGGTATCCCGGTGTTTTTGGCGTCCGGGGCGACCCCTCCTGCACGTTTCCCGCGCGCGGTTTTACCCGGAATACACCCAGCGTCTCCCCAAGGTCTACGGTATTTCCGGCAGCCAGTTCCTCTGCGATCCCCTCCAAAAAACTTTTTACAACGGAATCAATTACCGGTTCCTCATAACCGGTTTCCCTGCAGCAATACTGCAGCAGCCTGTCCATGTAATCCCCACCTTCTCCTGGCTGCGCCCGATAAAGCAGACATTTTCGTTCCGGTGTGCTAAAATAAACTGGTACAGATCTACCTATGTAGGATCTTTCGCGTTTCAGAATTGCTGCGCGTTTACAACAAAAGAAACGGCTGTGACTGTATAAAGCTTCATGAAAATTTTGGAGAAAAGAACGACTGATATTTCCTACCTTTTCCTGTTTGGCAGGCAGCCGACAGAATTTATATCGAAGTGTTTTATTTCCCATGAACCCAGCGAAGAAAGGTATCCTGGGCAATTCCCAGCCGCAGAGCCGCGTCCCGTGATGTGATCTCCCGGCACTCCCACCGCTCTTTCAGCAGCCAGAACTCCTCCGGCACATCCAGCCTGGGCCTTCCAAAGCGTACCCCGCGCTGCCGGGCAGCGGCAATGCCCTCCCTCTGGCGCTGACGGATATTTTCCCGTTCCGTCTGCGCCACATAAGAGAGAATCTGCAGAACCAGATCCGCCACAAACGTCCCGGTCAGATTTTTCCCGGTCTGTCTGGTATACAGAAGCGGCATATCCAGCACAACAATGTCCGCGCGCTTTTCCTTCGTGATAATCCTCCACTGATCCAAAATCTCCTCGTAGTCCCGCCCCATCCGGTCGATGGACTTTACCACCAGAACGTCTCCCGCTCTCAATTTCTTCATCAGTTCCTGATACCTGGGTCTGTTAAAATCCTTCCCGCTGAGCTTATCCGTAAAAATATTGCGCTCCGGAACGGGAAATCCGCGAAGAGCAATCAACTGCCGTTCCTCGCACTGTTCTTTGGTGGAAACGCGGGCATAGCCGTAAATTTTTGCTTTCATTGGTTGGTCCTCCTTTCGGCTTTGTAAATGCCTCCAGGATTATTTTACCCAAAACGGATAAAAGTTCAGACCAAATCATCCAGCGGCCCTTCCTCCTTCTCATACAAAAACCGCTCCGGCAGGCTGATATGGAACCTGGGTTCCAGGGCACGGAAATTATCCGGGGTGATGGTCTGCCGCTTCATATGACTCATGGAGAGCACCTTCACTAAAATTTCCGCGGACTTCTCCACCGTATGCATCAGTCCGAAAGTCAGGTCAAAATCCTCCCCTGAGCAGAACATCCCGTGATGGGCCCAGATCACCACGTCGTATTTCTCCATGAGTTTGCTGGTCTCTATGGCAATCTGCTCTCCGCCGGGAACCATCCAGCCGATGACGCCGACGCCGTCCGGGAATACCACCGGGCATTCCGTGGCCATCTCCCAGAGCTCCCTGGTAAAGACCTCGTCCTTCAGCGGAAGCACAAAGGTAAGGGCGATGGTATTCGTGGTGTGCGCGTGATAGATCACCCGGTGGCGCCCGTCCGTCACCCGCTTCTTCACCTCATGGTTCATCAAGTGGGCCGGCAGTTCGCTGGTGGGAACGCCGCCTTCCACCAATCCCCAGCGGATGCGGTAATTTTCCCCCTTCTCATCCAGTTCGATAATCGCCAGACAGGCCTCCGGGTCCACAATGATATTCCGGAAATATTTTCCACTTCCCGTCACCAGGAAAAATTCTCCCCCAAGCCCCGGCACATGGGCGCCGATGGGCTGCCAGTCCTCATTGTTCATAAGGCGGGGACGGATGCTCTCCACTTCCTCCGGTTTCAGGCGGTAGGATAAGTTTCCGCCGTTCCGCTCATGCCAGCCCTGATGATAGCCGTCGTCCGCCATTTTGATAAAACCCTTGACAAATTTTGAATCCAAAATTTTCATAAATAAAATCCCCCTCTTTCTTTCCTGCAGCCAGTTTCGCGCCTGTGCGTTCGCCTTTTCTCAGGCAAGCCGCGCCTGCCGTTTCCGTCAGGCCAAACACATGCCGCAAAGTATTGGCTTCATTGATTATTGTTGTTTCTATTTGTTTTTCTTTGTTTCTTCTTTATTATAACAGATTATAAGAAAAAATCAATCATAAAACAACAAAAATTACGTCCCAAGTTGAGACGGATTTCGTAAATACAGGTATACAAAAGGCGGGACGAATCAAACCGTCCCGCCTCGTCCCACAGATATATCTGCATGAGGCTTTGCAAAAACTGATGTTCCCGTTCATGCCGGGCAGTAGATTGAGGGCAAACCACAGTCCGTACTGCTCTGGCCCCTTCGTTTCATTGTTTTTGCTTCTTTGCCAGCTTCCTTTCCCGATTTTGCGTTGCTTCCTTAACCAGGGTGTACGCAATGGACGAGATCGGAACACTGAGCAGCATTCCAATGGGACCACTGATGCTTCCGCCCACCGTCACGGCAGCAAAAATCCACATACCCGGAAGATTTACTCTGTGTCCCATGACTTTGGGGTAAATGAGATTGCCCTCAATTTGCTGCAGGATTAAAAGGAAGATGACAAAGATGACTGCCTTAAAAGGAGCAACTGTCAATATCATAAAGGCTCCGATGACGGTCCCGATAAACGCTCCGACAACAGGAATCAGCGCAGTCGCGCCAACCAACGCGCCTACCATGGGCGCATATGGAATACGCAAAATCAGCATACCAACCGTACATAGAGAGCCGAGGATAACCGCTTCCAACGATTGTCCAGAAATAAAATTTCGAAATGTCACATTCGAGACCGAGGCCGCGTGGAGTACCCATTCGCCGAAGCCTTTCGGAAGCCACGCCCGAACCAAGCGGCAGGACTGATTTTTAAGTTTTTCCTTATTGAACAAGATGTAGACCGCAAAAACAAAGCAGACGAAGAAATTCACAACCGCGTTGATAAGAGAAGTTACTGTACCGAAAGCAAAATTGAAAATTGCTCCGCCTTCATTTTTGAGCCAGTTTTGAATCGAAACGGTAAATTGATTCCAATCGATACTCAGAAGTATACTTCCGAACGGGAGCGCTTCAAGTTCCGCTTCGCTCATTGCGTTCAGCTGGTTAAACAAATCTATAATCCCCTGCGCAACAATCACAAGCGCATTAACCAGCTCCGGGATTACGAGCCCTATCACGCCGGCAACGGCCGCGATTATAATGACAAGGGCCAAAAGAAAGGATATTGGTCTCCGCAGCTTCCGTAAAATCGGCTTCTGCGTTGTTGTCCAAATATACGCCTCAAAAAAGCGCATGGGAACATTCAATATGACGGCTATCGCTGCGCCGGTCAGAAGCGGCATGATCAAGCCGATCCCCTGGGATATGACGTCAGCGACAGCCCCGATATTCTGTACACCCAGAAATAAGAGGATACAGGAAGCCGCAATTCCAATGATCCATTTTGCGATTGCTCTTCTTTTTTCAGGCGTCGGGTCCATTTTACGATCTCCTTATTTTGATAGTACCTTTTGCGCTTACTGCTCCCGCTTCAGCACCGCCACATCCCGGCTTTCCAATACCAGTTTCCCGGTACAGCGTTTTCCGGTCAAAAGATCCTGATATGTCTTTTCGCCAAGGTCCACGTACCCCGGCTTTTTCCCGTGATTCAGCGCGAACCAAATTTCTCCGCTTCGGCCGTTTCTCTTCGTAAGCTCGATCTCTCCCTCTGACGGAAACAGCGGCTCAACGCCCTGTTCTCTGCAGATTTTTTCCGCAAATTCCCTGACAAACGCCTCCTCCGGCTGAGATGCCAGATAATAAGCCTTGCCGCTCCCCAGACGATTTACCGTCAGACATGGTTCTCCCGCATAAAAATCCTTTCCATAGTACGCCAGAGGCTCTGCCGTCTCCAGGCGAAGCCGGTCACAGAGGAAGGTGCATCCGTAAGAGGATTTTTCATAGGCCTGAGTCATCCAGCTGTTCAAAATCATCTCATTTTCTTCATCTGGGAAAAGAGCGTCCGTTTCTTCCACCCAGAGGCCCATGGTTTTGCGCAGCGGGCCCGGATACGCACCGAAAACGCAGCGGTCGTTCTCATCCGTCACTCCCGTCATGTACGTGGCAATCAGCGTTCCTCCCCTTTCCACAAAACGTTCCAGCCGCTGGGCCACTCCCTCCTTCATCATATAAAGGAGCGGCGCCACAAGAACCTTGTACTTCTCAAAATCCGCCGTTACCCGGAGAATGTCAATGGGCACATTGTACTCATAAAAAGCGCGGTAGTAATGATGCATCTGCCACAGATAGTCCATATCCTTTGTAGGTCCGCTCGCAAGCTCCAATGCCCACCAGTTATCCCAGTCAAACAGGAAACCGACCTTTGCGTCACAGGTTCCTTCCAGGAACGTATCTCCCAAACCCTTAAGTTCTTTTCCCATCTGCGCAAGCTCCCGGAAAATCCGGGTATCATCGGTGCCCGCGTGGGAAATCAAAGCGCCGTGGAACTTTTCCTGCCCGCCCAGGGACTGACGCATCTGAAAATACAGCGCGCTGTCCGAGCCGTGGGCCATGCCCTGATAGGCCAGCAGGCGCACTTCGCCGGGCCGTTTCAGCTTATTGTACGGCTGCCAGTTCTGCTGGTTCGGAGACTGCTCCGCCACCAGGAAGGATTTTCCATCCTTCAGCCCCCTCATCAGATCCAGTTTCATAGCCGGCAGGCTTCTGGGGTCTGTGGGATGCGGATAATTGTCAAAGCCCGCGTAATCCATCTTCGAAACCATTTTGAATTGATCCAGCTTTTTGATATGGCCGGAAATATTGCTGAACACCGGAACATCCGGCGTGTATCTCCGCAAAACCCGCGCCTCGTTTTCAAAGCATTCCAGGGTAGAGTCTGTCACAAAGCGCTGATAATCCAGTTCCCGCACCGGATTGAAGCGGTAATCATCGTTCAGCTCCGTGGGAAGATAGACCTCGTCAAAACTGTATACCGTCCTTCCCCAGAACGAATTGTACCATTTGTCATTCAGGTTCTCCACGGTGCCGTACCGCTTTTTCAGCCACAGGCGAAACTTCTGCTGGCAGTTTTCACAGTAGCAGTATGTTCCATATTCGTTTGCCACGTGCCAAGCCGCCAGGCCCGGATGGTTCCCATACCGTTTTGCCATTTCCTCAGCAATCGCGGCGGCTCTCTCCCGGTATTTCAGGCTGTTGTAGCAGAAAAATACCCGCATACCGTGAGTCCGCTTCCTTCCCGAAATATCCACCGGCAGAACCTCCGGATACTGCTTGGAAAGCCAGGCCGGCTGCGCCACGGTGGGCGTGGCCAGGCAGAAATGAATCCCGTTTTCCCAGATCTTATCCAGAATCTGGTCCAGCCACTCGAAAGAGTAAACGCCTTCGCTGGGCTCCAGCTTCGCCCAGGAAAACACCGGCAGGATTACCAGATTAATTCCTGCCTCTTTAAAATAGCGCATGTCCTGCTCAATGACAGTGTCATCCCACTGATCGGGGTTGTAATCTCCTCCAAATAAAATTTCAGAAGGTTTGTAATACATAGGCTTCTCTCCTTAATTTTTTATATTCGCTCCTCTCACATACACGCTCTGGCGTACAATCAGCTTTGTCTTTACCTCGGTTTTCATAAAGCCATCGGTTTGTTCGTTTAATTTATCCACAAGCGCGTTGACAGCCAGCACACCAATCTTGTATTTTGGAATTTGTACCGTCGTGAGGGGCGGTTCCGTAATCTCGGAAAGCATCATATTGTCAAATCCGATCAGGGAAATGTCTTCTGGTATCCGATACCCAAGCTCCCGAAGCACACGAATCGCGTAAAACGCGATAATATCATTGTCCGCGAACAGCGCCTCCGGTATATGCTTTCTCTTTTCAAACTGCTTTTTCAGTTCCAGATAGACCGCCTCTCCGCCCTGCTCCGTGACAACCTCGATAATATTGTCCGGGACAACCCGCAGCCCGAACCGCTGCGCGGCCCGCAGATAGCCGAAATAACGCTCCGTGAAATTATTCGCGTTATTCTGTACATGCAGATAGCCGATTTCCTGGTGTCCGGTTTTCAGAAAGTAGGAAACCGCCTCAAACACACCCTGTTCGTTGTTAATCGTAACGCAGTCAAAATCCTTGCTGTCCATATAGTTGTCAATCACAACCATCGGAATCCCCAGATCCAGAAAAAGTTCAATCTGCTCCCCGCTCATCTCCGTGGCCAGAAGAAGAATCCCTGCCGCGCTGCGGTTCCGTATTTGAGCCGCCTCACGCTGGAGATTATCCTGATCCATATACGAAACCATGAGATTGTAGCCCTTTTTGCTGACCTGGCTCTCCACTCCCTCGATAATATCCGCGTACAGCTGAGAAAAATACGGAGTACCGGCGGCGTTTGCCCCGCGCATTCGGTATACAATAAACAAAAGATTTCTATCATCCCTTTTTTCGCTTTTCGGTTCATTGCTGAGCATATCCTGATATCCCAGCGCGATAATCTGGTTCCGAACCCGGTTCCGGGTCGCGTCGCTCAGGCCCGGCTTATTGTTCAGAACCAGGGAAACCGTCGCCGAAGACACGTTCAGCAGCGCCGCCAGATCTTTGACTTTCATTGACATAGGATACGATCCTCTCCTCGCATTTTCATCAATTTCTTATTAGTAATTTCCATAAATTGCAACTCAATTTTCAATTTATTTATATAGCCTATAAATTTTTTATAAATTTATAATTCTAATGTAGTATATTTCAAAAATAAAGTCAATCCTATTTTCCGCAGTCACAGCATTTTGTAAAGAACGTCAAATTATCACTCGGAATTTTATGCATTTTTACCTTCTCCTTTGTTTTCCTCACAACCTGCATTTATAAAAATACCTTTTTGGCAGTCAAATACTTCACGGTAGTCGCCAAACGGACATACAAGCATATTCGCTTGGCTCTTTGCCCAGCGGGAAACAAAAAACACGTCTCCCGCCTCATCGCAGAACACGTGTCTTTTCTATTTTAGGTTTTATCTTTTCTTCCAGGTAAGCAGCAGCGCCGAATTTACAATCACCAGCACCGACCCCGCGTTATGTACCAGAGCCCCCACCACGGGATTTAAAATTCCGGTGATCGCCAAGGCGATGGCCAGGAAATTCAAGCCCATGGAGAAGGAAAGGTTGCACTTTATGGTCGTCATCATCCGCTTAGAAAGGGCCAGCAGATGCGGCAGTTCCTTGACCTCGTCGTCCACCAGGGCGATGTCCGCCGCGTCCACTGCAATATCGCTTCCCACCTTTCCCATGGCGATTCCCACATCCGCTTTTTTCAGCGCCGGAGCGTCATTGACTCCGTCTCCGATCATGCACACGCGGCTTCCCCGTTTCTGCTGCCCTTCAATCCACAAAAGCTTGTCCTCCGGTAGGCAGTTGGCATGCACTTCCGCCACGGAAAGCTGTTCCGCGATGGTTCTGGCTGCATTTTCATGGTCTCCGGTTAAAAGCACCGGCCGGACTTCCTGGGCGCTGAGCCGTTTAATCATATCTTTACTCTCCGGCCGAATGGTATCCGCAAGGGCCAGATAACCGGCCGCCCGGCCATCCAGCGCCGCGAAGATCACGGTACTTCCTTTTTTCAGATGCCTCCCCGCCCCGGCCAGCATAGAGGAAGGAATGGAAATCCTGTTTTCTTCCAAAAGCTCCCTGTTCCCGGCAAGAATCCGCTTTCCCTCTACCAAAGCTTCCACTCCCCGGCCGGGAATCATCCGAAAGTCTTCTGCCTTGGGACAATCCTTTTTCTCTGTCTGGCGATAACAGGAGACGACCGCTTTCCCCAGAGGGTGTTCCGACAGCTGCTCTGCCGCGGCCGCGAAAGCGTAGAGTTCATCTTTGCCGCATACGGTTCCATCGCTCTCCACCGCCGTCACCTTCGGCGTTCCCAGAGTGAGGGTTCCCGTCTTGTCAAACGCAACCTTCTCCACTGCAGCCAGCCGTTCCAGGGCGTCCCCTTCCCGCACCAGAAATCCGTGCTTTGTGGCGTTTCCTATGGCAGCCATGATCGCCGTGGGTGTGGCAAGCACCAGAGCGCAGGGGCAAAAAACAACCAGGATTGTCACCGCCCGGATGATTTCTCCCGTGAAAAACCAGGTCAGCGCCGCGGCGGTCAGGGCAATCACCACAATCCAGGTGGCCCACCGGTCCGCAAGCCCCACAATCTTCGCTTTTCCGGCGTCCGCCGACTGCACGAGCCGGATCATCCGCTGGATGGAACTATCCTCGCCCACCTTCACGGCCCGCATTTCAAAGGCTCCGAACTGGTTCACCGTCCCGCTGGCAACCTGGTCTCCCACGGTTTTGTCCACCGGCAGAGATTCCCCCGTCATAACCGCCTGGTTTACTGAAGTCTGCCCGGCGGTAATCACGCCGTCCACCGGCACGCTCTCCCCGGGCAGAACCCGCAGAAGTTCTCCCACCTTCACTTCCTCGGCCGGAATGATCCGTTCCCGGCCTTTGGCGAGTACCCGGGCTGTCTGCGGGGTCAAATGCACCAGTTTTTCAATCCCCGCCCGGGCTCGGGCCACTGTCAGATCCTCCAAAAGACCTCCCAGCTGCATAATAAAGGCTACCTCGCCGGCGGCAAAGGTTTCTCCGATGCACACCGAGGCAATCAGCGCCAGGGAAACCAGTACATCCGCCTTAATGTCAAAAGCCGTAACCAGGCCGATCGCTGCTTCCAGAATAATAGGAATCCCGCAGAGCACAATGGCCGCCCAGGCCGGATCAAAGGGCAGGAAATCCGCTCCCGCCATGCTGAGAAGCAAGGCGATTCCGCTGATGACCAGCAAAACAATCTCCTTCTTTGTACCGCCAAGCTCCAGAAATCCTTCCATTTTTTCCGCTGCTTTTTTCATGACGCCCTCCCTTTTATACCCATAGGAGTATATGTTTACAGCTATTATACCCCTATGGGTATCAGGGCGTCAACCGGAAAATTCATTCTTTTCCGCAAGTATGTTGCTGTTCGCAGCTCTCCGGACCGTGAACAGCAACGGAAATATGCTTTTTTATATCCGCTTTTTGAAGAGCCTTCGGCCGAAGGTTTCAGGGAAGCATTCAGCAGTAAGCTTCAATCGCTTCCCTGACAAACGCAGCCGTCCCCTCGCCGCCGACACGGTCGATGTTGTTCTTAAAACGCTCGTCCTCAACATACATCTGCCCAAGCCCCCGTAAAGTTTCCGCGGTACAAGCATAATAATTACTTGTGATAAAATTCTGCAGAGCTTTTATTTTTCCCTGTACCGCCTTATCGGCAGGCGGCAGTGTTCTGAGCGCCCCAAGTTCCGCGAAAAGCTTCATCAGCTGCCCTGCTTTTTCACCGAAGTCCTCCGTCTCTCCCTGCTTCTGTTCATATTCTTTGTATTCTTTGGTATTCCCCCATTTTTCCTTTGCCTCCGCCTTATATTCTTCGATCTCGCTTTTATCAAAAACATGAAAATCCATTTTTCTTACTCCTTTTTCCTGAATCTCACGGGCAAAAGAGATCAATTCTCCGAGATGCTTATACTGCAGCTCCAGCAGCCGGATTTGCTGCGCCAGCGCTTCGGACGGGTCAAAATCCGGACTGTCAAGGATAGCCTTAATCTCCTTTAGCGGAAACCGCAGCTCCCGAAACAGTAAAATATTCTGCAAACGGCCAAGAGCCGTATCGTCATACAGCCGATAGCCCGCTTTGGTTACCTCTGTCGGCTTTAAAAGACCAATCGCGTCATAATGATGCAGTGTGCGCACACTGACTCCTGTGAGTTTACTGACTTCCTTTACTGTCCGCATAGCGATTCCTCCCGTGTAAGGCAATTATAAACTATGACACAGCGTCAGAGTCAACTGCTTTTATACCTTTTTCCCGAATCGAAAAAGGAATGCCTCGGCCATTTGGCCGGGCATTCCTTTTCTGCGCCATAAGACCGCTTTTGGTTATTTCTCCTTCACGATCTTCCGCACAATTTTGGTATTGTACTTTTTAAATTCTTTGGGATTATACATACCGGCGGAGAAATTTATCTCCCCCTTGGCATATTTCGTCAAAAACGGCCGCAGAAGCGCCTTGCTTCTGGACTTCTGAAGAATCTTTACCCTCTTCCATTTCTTTCCGGAGCGCTTCCACTGCTCGATCTGCCAGTATTTTCCGGTATTTCTGCTGATATAGAGGACATTCGGGTTCTTTTCGCTGATGGCGACGCCGCCGAAATAATAGGAATAGGTATAAAAAGCCTTTCCGCTCTCCGCCACATCCGTGGTACGCTTCTTCTTTCCCTTTACCTCGGTGATCTTATAGGTACTGTTGGAAGAATTCTGGGCGGATGCATAGGCGATTACGGTTTTCTTTTTCTCCGTATAACCAACGTCCAGCAGACGGTTCGTGCCGCCCTTTTCTTTCTCCACCGCCACATCCGCTTTCTTAAAGGACAGCCCCCATCCGCCGGAGGTAACACGGTAGAGAACCTTTCCGCTAACGTCCGTTATCCTCTGCTTTCCAGGACTGTAAAAGGCCACGCGGATATCGGAATTACTTTCCTTGGGGTTGGAGCACATGACAAGCCGGATGTCGGAGCTGTCCGTGCAGGCCATGGCCTTTATGTAATACTGGTTTGTACCGCCGTTGATGATATTCCGAAAGGCAGACCAGTTCAGACCATCTCTGCTGAAGGACACCGCCCAGGTATACCTCTTGGAAGCGTTTTTGATCTGCGCGGAAGAATAACGCAGTCTGGTAAACAGGTAATAACCATTTTTTGTCTTAATCAGCTGGATATAGGTACACTTCGCGGGCGTATGCAGAAGAAAAGGTTCCTCCCATTCCCGGATCATCTCCCGGTTTTTGGAGACAAATACCTTCAGATAATTCCTGGTATTATGGCCGGAGGTGATATACAGGATTCTCCCATCCGGCAAAACCTCCACCGCTCCGGCATTGTGGTCGTCCGCCTTCTCCTTTACGATATTCACCCGCTCACGCTTTCCGGAACGGTTGTTGTAGGAAATCAGTCCGCAGTAGCCGTCCGATCCCACATAGGACGTATAAGTCTTGTCATATTTGCCCTTATAGCGCACGGAAAGCGGATACACCCACCAAGAATTAATCCCCTTCGTATCCGTAAAAGCGGCGTTTGAAGACTCCGCACGAAGCGTATCCTCTGTCTCTTCTATGTTCTCCGCAAAGGCAGCCGCTCCAAAAAGTCCTGCCAGCAGCAAACAGGCAAAAAAGAGGCAGATCAGCTTGCTTCCGATTCTTTTTTTCATACAAAACTCCATTCTGCCGTCCTTTTCGGACGGCGTCCTTGCTCTCGCCGCGGTTCAGCCGGCGGAAAGCCGTCTGAACCGCAGTACATTTCGCAGCCTGCTGTCCTGCCGCAGACTGCCGCATCTTATGTTCTTCTGTATCCGGCCTCATTTTAACACAAAGGCCCAGACCACTGCAACCAAAATCGCCGGCAGCATATTCGCCACCTTCAGTTTTTTCTCCCAGATCAGATTTACCCCGACGCAAAAGATCAGCAGCGACCCGATCAGAGAGAGATTTCCAAGGGCCTGTTCCGTCATCAGCGGCTCCACCAGCCTGGCGGCAAGAGTAATGACTCCCTGAAACAGCGCCACCGGAATCGCGGAAAAAATACATCCTTTTCCAAGAAAGGATGTCATAACCAGAACGATAATCAAATCCAGCACCGCCTTTACGGCCAGCACGGAATAATCGCCGGAAAGCCCGTCCTGGATAGCCCCCACCACGGCCATGGCGCCGATGCAGACCGTCAAAGACGCCGTCACAAAGGCGTCCACAAAAGCCGGATCCTGGCTGTTTCCTGTCCTGGCCTTCAGCCATTCCCCAAACTGTTCAATGCGAAACTCTATATTCAGAATCTCTCCGATCAGCGAGCCGATCACCATGCTCCCGATCATCATCATCGTACTGCCGCTTACCAGACTCTGTCCGCTCACGGTCATCATTTCCTCGATGGCTCCGCCGATCCCGATAAACATGACGCAGACTCCGGTAGCCTTCATCAGCGTATCCTGCATGCTTTTCTTCAGAAAATGACCGCCGGCCAACCCCAGAAGGCCGCCGGCAATAATCGCTCCCGCGTTTATAATTGTTCCCAGTCCACGCATAGTTTTCTGTCCTTTCCTTCATTGATAATGCCGCCTGAGAAAAGCCAGGCGGCATTGTTAATTATATCACGCTAAAAATAGAATGTATACCGATTAAAATATAGATTACAGGCCCAAAGCGTCACGGATCGTTTTGATGTATGTCCTGCTTATCGGAATTTCTTCCGAACATCCTTTTGTTCTCATATTATAGGTGCTGTTAAACATCGGATATATTTCCTGAATCTGAAAAAGATTTACTACATAGCTTTTATGGCATCTCAGCCATCCGTCTTTTTTTAGACGGTTTTCCCAGTATCCAATGGTATGACTTAACTGATAAGTGCCTTTTGCCGTAACCAAAAACAGATCCCTGGCAACTACTTTTATAAAGCATCCCTCTCTTGGCGGAATAATAAAATATTTCTCACCTTTCCTGCCGATAATGCAATTTACTTCTTCTCCCACCTTAGAAGCTGCTGTATTTCCTCCCAGCCTCCCCAGTTTTTCCAAAGTTCTCCGGATTTTCTGAGTTGTGACCGGTTTTGTAATATAATCAATGGTATTTACTCTGTACGCATCTATCGCATAATCGGTATAAGCGGTAATAAATACAATTCTGATATCGCTGTTTCGTTCCCATACACGTTCCGCAAATTCCAACCCGTTAAGCTCTGGCATAGATATATCGGAAAATATCACATCCGGCGCGGTTTCTTCCAAATGCGCAAGCGTATCTAACGAACTGGTAGATTCCCAAATAATTTCAATTTCTGCAAACTGGTTTAAAATGAACTTAAGCTGTTCAAGGATTAATGGTTCATCGTCAAGAATTGCTGCTCGCATTTTCATTCACCTTCTTGCCCTTTTCGTATGGAATATGAAAAGAAATCTCCGTTCCCCTTCCAAATTCACTGGAAATTTCCAGTTCTTCCTGATAATAAAGCCTCAGCCTTTTGATGACATTTGTGAGTCCGAAAGCATTTCCATCTTTCATTTGATAAATTTCATCAATCTTTTCCTTGCAGATTCCTGCGCCATCATCCCTTACCAAAACAGATGCTCCCCGGTCGTCCTGAGCAATTTCTATTCCGATATGCAGAACCCTGCCTGTCAATCGGCCGTGTACTACGCAATTTTCCACAAGCGGCTCGATTAAAAGAGGCATAACCGGCATACTCCGTTCACAGTGAATCTGCATGTCTGTTTCGATCATTCCCTGAAACCGGACTTTCTCAATTTCCAAAAACGCCTCGATCAGATCCAGCTCTCTCTGCAGTGTTACTCTTGTATGAAGATTTCCCGCAAAAAGATTTCCCCGCAAATATTCTGCAAAGTATTCTAAAAGCACATATGCTTCCATAGGCGCGCTGAGGCACAACGGCATAATAGTGCTTATCGTATTAAAAATAAAATGCGGATTCATCTGGTTCTGCAGAAAATCAATGCGATATTTTGACAGTTCTTCCTCGGACTGATGAAGCCGCAAAGCTCCATATACTTTTAGCAATAGCTGATGTCTGCTGAAAGGCGTCTCTAAAACATCATTAAAATTCTCCAGTCTTTTGTCGCTGATATAAAAATTACGCCTGCTGCTGATCAGTATAACCGAAAGCTGAGCCAGGGAAAAACTCCTGCGGATCTCATTGCAGATTTCAAAAAATGCCATTCGAAAAAATACTTCTCCTATCAAGGCCAGAATTACTCCCGGTGTGCGTTTTAAATACTCCACTGCCTCCCGTCCATCACTGAAAGTCTGAAGCCAGAATGGTTCTGTAGCCAGATAAGCGGAAATCAATGCGATTTGTTCTGCTTGATTACTTACCAGAACAATAATCCCCTTTTCTTCTTCCTTCTTTCTATCCAGATCATCCCTGTCTTTTTCCGCCTCATTCTCCATTTCCTGATACTTTTTAAAGCGGCACGCCAAGGTCATCTTTTCTTTATTCTTCCGGACAAAAAAAGAACCTCCTTGCAAAAGAACAATATTTCTTGCGCAGATCAGAGAAATGTTCTCTTCACGGTATGTGTCATGCTGAAACTCTTTTTTTCGAAAAAGCCGACAGAATCGAACCGCTCTTTTTTCAAGATTCTTCTGAATTACTGTTTTTATTTCCAAATAAATGTAACCATCCTTGTCCAGTGCGGCTTTAATTTCTAAAGGAATATCAGATACGCCCAGATCTGTCAGTTCCTGAAGGATATTCGCGAAGGCATCCGTCAAATAATAGGGATCACTTAAGATATAAGTTTCTTCTGAAAGGTGATTAGCAAATACAAATCGGCCGGACTTTTGCCGTCTCCTTTCCAGAATATCAATGGCCTCATTCAGGATAAGGCTGATATCCACTCTGACTTTTTCAATAGTATATGCATTTTCCATGAAAAGACTGTTTTTCCGCAGATAAACTAATGTTTTTTTTATTCTGGTAATTTCATAATTCATCGACTGCAGAATATGTTCTGCATTTTTCGGATTCTTCCATTCTTCCCCCGCAAGGATCTCAGTCAATCCCTGAATAAGATTCACCGGATTTTCTACAGTTTCAAGGAGTTTATTGGTAATTTCATATTTATATCGGTTTGCAAATTTTATTTTCCGATTGACGTCTTTGCTTAAACACATTCTCAGATGAAATTTTCGATAATAGTAAAAATAAGTCAATACCGCCGCAAGGGCTGCTGCACAGCCCAACAGCAGTATTTTATGATAATCCCGGAACAAATTATCGCTTGTACGCATCTGAAAATAAAGAATACTAATCCCCATCCAGGCTGCCGTTAAAAGCAGAGAAACCGTCCTTTCCCTGGCCCCTGCTGCTCTGGCACTATACAGAAGCCCAATCCCCGCAGAAACAATCCCAAATAAAAACATTGCCGTAATATTGGCTCTTGGCGGCACCAGAAGGGTATGAAGCATTGCAGACAGCAAAAGCAGCAAACAAATTTTCAGGGTGCTCTGACATCCGGGCTTTCGGGTCTCTGTATATTCCAACTCCAAAAATGTATAACCGGCAAGTATAAAGAAAATATCCCCAAACTTAATCCACAAAATCCGGGCAGGAGGACTGATATAAAACATCGTTTCGTATTCCCACAGGCAGCTAAACAGCCCCGCACTGCAGAACAATAAGCGCACAACCGTCATAAGAGAATTTTCCCGCAGCACGGCCAGATAAAACACATAGCAGAAAACCCCCAGTACAATCAGGGCCGTTCCGATAATCAGCTTCGGAATCAAATTTTGTGTTATGACCGTATCTACATTTAAATAATTCCTTCTTCGGTACAGGACAAAATGAAAAGTCGCAATCTCCCAACGGATAACACAGACAAGGGCTGTTGCTGTGCAAAGAATACACAGCAGTGTATATACCTGCTGAACCCAAAATTTAAATTTCTTTGTTTCTTCCGGCATGGCCATTCCCTCCTGCTTTCCGAATACGTGCCATAATTGCCTTTTTCATTATACCCCCACAGAATTTTAAACACAATCCCGAAATGTACTGGAAAAAATTACCTTTTCTTATACAGTTTCACAGTATTTTTGTACATAACATTTTCTGCTGTCTCCATCGCAAAAGAGCCAGAAATAAAATCCTTATCCACCAGTTCCTGTAGTGCATCTGTGAAAAAACTCCGAAACAAAAAGGCTGCATACCAAAACTGTTCTGGAATACCTCCCGCGTCTGTACCAAACAAAAGTTTTGTCATAGGAGCCATTTCCATCAATGCTTTTAGCTTAGACGCTCCGGCAATGCTTGCATAAGGGACCAGAGCCGAAGCATCGCCATAAACGTTACCGTACTGCTGTAGCATCATCCCAAGTTCTTCGCAATAGGGGTATCCTGCATGAAGCAGTACAAAAACAGTATTGGGGTACGCATTTATCACCTCATAAAGAAAAATCGGATTACATTTTTGCAGATCGAGCATCGGCGAGTCTCCAATAGCTGTATGAACCTGAATAGGAATCCCCAGCTCTTCACATACTTCACATGCTTTACAGAAGCAGTAGTCACGGAAAATTTTTTCATACTTCCGGCTCCCGCGATCCGACAGATACAGATAATAGCCTTGACGAAACTTTTCCTCCGAAAGTACATGAATCTGCAGACCCGTCTTATAAGCGATAATGGATTTCAATCCTACAAGCTGCTCTCTGCGTATCTTTTCTTTCAGCCCCTCCACATATAATCGGGTAAAATCCTCAAAGCTGTAATCCCCCTCTTCCACCACATCCTCTGCAACCCACTCAATCCGATTAACCTTACGAAGAAAAAAACCCGTCATTTCGCAGTCAAATTCATCTAATTCTTCCTTTGTCAAAAGCTCCTTGGAAACCGGACAGCCAATATCTGCGACCATGCCGGTATAGTTTACATCTTTCCACAAAAAATCAATGTACCCTTTCCGGTCACTTTTCAGCATTTCTTCCCTGGTCTTAAGCAGTTCCTCAAGGCTGCAGTTCTCCGAAAGTCCAAGGGTTCTGCGAAGTCTGCGATTACACATCTGAAAAAAAAGCGTACTATGTACGTGACAAGTTTCCTGAGGTATCGTACTCAACGCGAAATTTCTTTCATAGCTTGACTGCCTTCCCGCCGGAAACGGATGTCCATGATTATCAATCAATGGAATTCCTGAAATATCAATTTTCATATTTATATCCATTCCTTTCTGATTCATTTTCACAAATGCAATCAATCTCTTTCAGTTCCTCATCCGTAAACGTAAGGTTTTCAACCACTTTCACATTTTCTAAAATTTGTTCCGGTTTTGAGGCACCAATTAATACAGAACACACACCGTCGTCCCGTAATACCCAGGATAAAGCCATTTCTGCAAGACTCTGTCCCCTCTTTCCCGCCAACTGGTTCAACTTTTGTATCTGCTCCAGCCTTTGCGACGTTAATGCCTCTTTTTTCAAAAACCGATGGTCCCTGGCAATCCTGCTGTCCTCCGGAATACCATATAGATATCGGTCAGAAAGCAGTCCTTGAGCCAGCGGACTGAAAGCAATAATTCCCATTCCTGCTTTCGCACAGGCTTCTTTTACCCCGTCTTCTTCAATGGTACGGTCAAAAATAGAATACCGCCGCTGGTTAACAATACATGGGCAGTGAAGCTCCTGCATAATTGCAAGGGCTTTCTCGGTATGCTCCTTATCGTAATTTGAAATTCCCGCATAAAGGGCTTTTCCTGAACGAACAATCTGGGCCAGTGCTCCCATCGTCTCCTCCAAAGGCGTTTCTGTATCCATTCTATGGTGGTAAAAAATATCCACATATTCCAGGCCCAACCGTTTCAAAGATTGATCGACGCTGGCAATCAAATATTTTCTGCTGCCCCAGTTTCCGTAAGGACCTGGCCACATATCGTAACCAGCCTTTGTAGCGATCAGCAGCTCATCCCGGTACGGCTGAAAATCCTCTCTGAGAATGCGTCCCACATTTTCCTCCGCGCTTCCATAAGCCGGTCCATAGTTATTGGCCAGATCAAACTGTGTAATTCCATTGTCAAAAGCAGTGCGGCACAATTCTTTCATGTTTTCATAATTTCCTCCGCTCCCGAAATTATGCCAAAATCCCAGAGAAACCGCCGGAAATTTTAGTCCGCTGTTCCCGACGCGATTATATCTCATCGTTTCGTATCTTTTTTCGCTTGCTGTATAAATACCCATATTCTGTACTCCCATTGATTTAGATCGGCGGACTCTGCCTGATTGACAGGGTCCGCCTTTGCAAATTCTCTCATTTTACCGCTGTAGTAAAAGCATCATCCAGCGCCGCTGCCAGCCCATCAATATCAAAGTCATCCATCATAGCGTATTCCTGCACAATCTCATTCTGCAGTGTATTATATTGATCTGAAAATCTTTCATAGCCTGCCATACTGAACTGCCGCTCTGCCGGATAATTCACAATATCCTGCAGTCCTTCAGAGAATGAAAAATCAACGGTCGGACATACCGACAACTTCTTTGCCATAGTCGCGTAAGCATTACAGGATTCCTCTGTAATCAGGAAAGAAACAAATTTTTTGGCCGCGTCCAGTTGATCGGCATCCTGAGAATTGTATACGCAGAAGGGACTTCCAGGCGCAAGATCTACAATGGCACCGGACGGATCTTCTGATGTAGGCAGGGCAAAGAATCGAATATTGCTGTCCGGATTTTTCTGCTCAACAGAATCAATAGTCCACGTCCCGTTTATCATCATAGCTGCTTCCCCATTTGCAAGACTGTTATATCCATCCTCACTATTACTTCCAAACGGGTCATCTTCCCAGTATTCCTTATAACGGATAAAGTTTTCCATCACCTGACGAAACTTCTCATCTCCCGAAAAACTTTCTTCCAAATTTTCGTGAGCAGTAAACCACTCCGGTCCACAGAGAATGTCCTCATAAATCTTCAAAGTCAGTCCTACCACCCACTGCTCTCCATAGCCTGTTGCAAAAGGCTGAATTCCATTATCCTCTAAAATACCGCATACCTCCTCAAGTTCCGTCATTGTTTCCGGAATTTCGATACCGTATTTATCAAACATGTCTTTATTATAGAAGACTCCATACGCATTTTGATCAATCGTTATCCCGTACTGCTTTCCATCCACCTGCCCATCCGGAAGAATCTTTTCATTCAGATTTTCCAATCCGGTGAGTCCGGTGAGATCTGCCACATGGCCTGCTTCCACATATTTAATCAGAGAACTCCGTCCGGTATTCGCAATAAAAATCATAGGCGCATCATCTGATGCGATTTTTGTCTGAAGTGTCTGAGAATAGGAATCTGCCGGTATAACCTCCTGTTCCACTGTAATATATGGATATTCTTCCTGAAACGCCGCAATTCTGTCATCAATCCATGCCTGTATTCCGGCCTCACTGAAGTGATGCGAAAAAGTAATTTCCACCGGTTCCTGTTCCGTTTCCTGGGCAGATACCGTCCCGCCCATCAACAACACAGCCATACACCCGAATGCCATTCCTCTTGCCCATACATTTTTTTTCATTTGTAACCCTCCTTATAAATAGTTTTATCAGCTTTTTACTGCTCCGGCAGATACACCCTCCACCAGATACCGCTGCGCCGACAGAAAGAAAATCAGCACGGGTATCATACTCAGTATTGCGGATGCAAATGCCATCCCATACTCCGCTGTATACTGTCCGAAGAAGTAATATTGCTTTACAGTTAAGGTGCGCACCTCATCCTTCTGAAGAATAATAAGCGCAATATTAAAATCATTCCAAAGCCACATCACATGCAGCGCTGCCACAGTTACCGTTACCGGTTTTAAAAGCGGAAACACTACCCGGAAAAAGGTCTGGTACGGACCGCATCCGTCCAATTTAGCAGCTTCTTCCAGCTCTCTGGGGATTGATTTTACGAATCCCACATAGAGAAATGTAGCATAAGCGACACTGGTCCCGGTTAAAATCAAGATCATGCCAAACAGCGAATTTTGAAGATGCAGATTCTTATAAATCTTGTAAACGGGAATCATCATAATCTGAAAGGGAATCATCAAGGAGGCCAGATAAAGTCTGTCCATCAGCCGAAACCCCCTGTGCCTCTCTGAATTTCTTGCAATCGCGTATCCTCCCATAGCTCCGCAAAATACAATTAGAACAACGGACGGAAAGGTAACGATACAAGTATTCAAAAGAGAGCGTATAAAGTCACTTTTCTCTGCTGCGATCCGGTAATTTTCTATATACAATGTCTGTGGAAGAGCCATCACAGACTGAGAAATTTCCCGGTTTTCTTTAAAAGATGTAATGACCGCCACAAAAATCGGATAAAAGAAAGCTACCATAACCATTATCGTCAAAAACACCAGCAAAATTTCTTTTCTTTTTTTCTTTCGTTTCAAATTCTGCATCGTCAAATCTCCACTTCCCTTTTTCTAAAAAACGACTGTATTGCCGTGGAAAGAAGAACCAGAAAAATCACAAACATCATAGAAATGGCTTCGCCATAACCTGCTTTATTATATCTGTACAGATTTTCATAGATGTAAATAGATATGGTTCTGGACGCTCCCGCCGGACCTCCTCCAGTGCTGGACAACGGAAGCGCAAATTCCTTCATAAAGCTTGTCAGCGCCAGGGTAATGCAAACTGTAAATGCAGGCATTAAAAGGGGCAGTGTAATTTTTCCAAATTTCTGAAAAGCAGTTGCTCCGTCTACCGTAGCCGCCTCATATAAATCAGAAGGAATATTTTTCAAACCGGAAAGATAAATCATCATGTTAATTCCGCTGGTATTCCAAAGCTGCATAATAACAATGCAAATAATAACCCATTTTGGCATTCCCAAAGGATTCTTTATTGCAAAAATCTCTGTTACAATTTCTTTATATAAGAAATTCCAGAGAAAAGCAGTTAAAATAGCGCTGAAACAACAGGGAATATAAAACACTGTTCGGGCAGCTACAGAAAGCTTTCCTGTTCTGGCATTTACCAGCAGCGCAAGGCCCAATGAAACCACGGTGTTGCCGATAACTCCCCAAAACGCAAATTCCAACGTATTCATGATGGGTACCCAAAGCCTTTTGTCCTGAAAAGCGACAAGGAAATTGTGAAACCCTACATATTCATAGTCTTTCGCGATACCGTCCCAGTCCGTAAAAGCAATGTTGATTCCCATAAAAAAAGGTACGACAATGGCAAAAGTAAAAAAACATAAGCCAGGAAAAAGGAACACGTACTTCGACACGGCTTCGCTGCTCAGTCTTTTTCTTCTGAAACGCATCTTTCTTCCCCCTTACATATCAATTCGGATGTGTACAACGCCTACGTCCCTGTCCATCCAAATTCCGGTATCACACTCGTCCCCTGTCCGGATTTTTGTTACAACATAATCCCCTTTTTCATTAAAATACCCTTCCTCCACAGTCAAGTATCTCTGATGCCGCCCATTTTGGAATTGTGACGCAATCACACCGCCGGTCATTTCTTTGATTGATTTTCTTCGAAGAAGATTCAGGCTGAATCCTTCTCCGGCCATATAAAATTCTCCGTTTCCCAGATAAACGACAATACCCTTTGCCAGTTTGTTAAAAACCGCTTCTTCCCGGTGATTTGTGTCTGTACCGCGATGAGGTTCCCAGCGATAATCCCCGTTCGGCAGATAATGAACAGCCCGTCCGTAAAAATCGCCAAAATCCAGATACTGAGACGCACTTCCTTCATATTGCGTAATCACAAAAAAGTGTTCCGTTCCCTGATAGGTTTCAATCATTGGCTGCATAGCGGTTAATAAGGCGATAAGCCCCCGAAATTCCTGGTAATTCTCCTTCAATTCTCCATGCTGGTCTACCGCATCGTCCACTCCGAAAAAATGAATCCCCTGAAGGCCATATTCTTTCATCGCAACCAGTGTATTCATCGCATTCAGATGATTTCCCTGCGATTCCGGAATGTATAAAGGATTATCCCTGCGGCTATAAGTTTTCACAATTTGGATGTAAGTACGGTAATCAGAAAAATATATATCCGGGCAGACACTGTCGATAGCGGGCGCTGCAAATTTCCACAAATCCAGCACTCTGCCTGTTGCTCCGCCGGACGGGTAATCAAGTCCTGGTACACGATTATACATTTCTCCCAGCCAGACGTTTACATACATCGGAATTTTCCAGACTTCTTTTCCCGCCTCGGCAATTTCATTAATAAAACTCGCTACCTTATATGCGGAAAAAATCTCTTCTGCGAAAAATCCAAAGGTTTTTTCCCAGTTTTTTCCTGTTTGGCATCCGTTTTCCAGCCAAATTTTCTTAACTGGCGAAATCTCTTCTGTCCTGGCCAGCCATGCCGTCAACTTTTCCGGTACAAAAGAGGAAAAAGCCTTTTCTCCTGTATCCGAATAGTCTCTGGGTGTCCCCAAAAGTCCTGGTTCGTTCTCTACCTGAATTCCCAACAGAATATCCTCGGCTCCCTTTATTTTCAGGTGCTCCAAAAGACTGCAAAAAGCCTTCTTATCCGCTTCCAGTGTTTCACGGCAGCAAGGGGACAGCGTTCTCGTCAGATTTCCCTGTATCGACTCTGCCCAAACAAATCTTTTTTTCTGCAGCTTTACCCATTCAGGCACATATTGGGAAGCTCCGTTTTTCCAAGTCCCAAACCATAATAAAATCAGTTTTATTCCCCGACTCCTGGCTTCGTCCAAAAGCATATCTGTCTGAGTATAATCGAAACGTCCCTCTTCGGGTTCCAAAAAGCTCCAGTATACCGGTACCGCCAGAGTGTTCAATCCCATTTTTTCGACTCCTGCCCATACTTTTCTCATTGCCTCTGATGACTGAGAACTGGAATTCCGAGACTGTCCGCCAACTGTAAAGAAGGAGGTACCCTTCGACCGAAATAAACGATTCATGTTCTTCACCTCACCTCAAAATTTTCTGTTTAATTTTGTAATTTCAGTCCATATTCTTTTGCCGCTCTCTCTTTTTCAGTATTTTATCTTTAAATCATTTTTTAAGCAATAAATTTTGTGTATCACGCCAAAATTCTTGTTTTTCTTGCAGTTTTTTCCGTATTTGTTGCACATAAATTTAGGCAAAAAAATACCCTAACCGCAGCACACATTCTTTTTCTGTGTTTGCGGTTAGGGTATCCTTCAAAACGCTCTCAGGTATTCTTCATAACAATGCTCTCAATCGCGTCCGCGATATGCTCGCAGGCGTCCGCGCATTTCTCCATGTAGGTATAAATCTCACGCCAGGAAATCACTTCCATCGGGTCCGTGCAGGTGGTATGAAGCTCGCGCAGGTTATTGATAAACAGCTTGTCCGCGTCCTCCTCCATGGTATTGACGTTAATGATATGCTCCTGGAGCTTCTTGGAACGCTTAAAGTCCGCGAACTCCGTCACCAGGCTTTTTACTTCCTCGCAGCAGCGGATCAGCACGTTCGCCAGGTCCAGGGCGTCGGGGCGAATGCTCTTTACATTATTGCAGTAGATACGCAGAAGCACATCCTCAATCTCGTCGGTGAGCTCATCGATGCTCTGGCTCAAAAGCACCATGTCCTCCCGCTCAATGGGGGTGATAAACGCTTTGGCCAGCACATTGTGCAGCTCGTGCTTCTTCTCGTCCGCCGCATGCTCAAGCTCATGCATCTGATCCAGCTTCTGCTTCAGGGTTGACGGTTCAAAATGCTGAATCACTTCTTCCAGAAGATGCGCCTCCTGACAGGCAAAGCCCGCGCAGGTAATGAAATTTTCAAAATAAAAAGCATCCTGTTTCTTTGACATAATGTTCCTCCTAAAAGAACGAAGTTAGGTAACTATTCAGATTTTTGCCTTGTAACTGTGAAGATAGTGAACCGTTACGAAGTAATTATGAAAACGCCGGTTAAAACAGCGCTTCCTTAGAAAATTGCCATAAACAGCTTCGCCATGGCAAAGCTGATAAGGCCGCAGCCCGGGAAAGTAAAGATCCAGGTAAGCACCATATCCTTTACAACACCGAAATTAATGGCGGAAAGCCTGCGCACGGCTCCTACGCCCATAATAGCGCTGGTTTTCGTGTGTGTCGTGGATACCGGGATTCCAAAGATGCTGGACAGCAGCAGGCAGAACGCTGCGGAAAGATCCGCGGCAAATCCCTGGTATTTTTCCAGATGCACCATATCCATACCCACGGACTTGATGATCTTCTCGCCGCCCACGCTGGTGCCGACTCCCATTACCGTGCTGCACAAAACCATCAGCCAGATGGGGATGACAACGCCGCTTACACTGCTCTGTCCGTTGCTGAAGGCCATTCCCAAAAACAGTACGCCGATAAATTTCTGTCCGTCCTGGGCGCCGTGCATAAAGCTCATGGCAATCGCGCCGAAAATCTGGGCTCCACGGAAAAATTTATTGGTTCTTCTCCGGTCCAGGCCGACACAGATCAAAATCAGCAGCTTGCAGATCACCCATCCGGAGACGAAGCCCAGAAACAGACTCAAAACCAATCCATAGAGGACCTTTACCCATTCGTTCATATTGATGCCGCCGACCCCATTCTGAATCGCGATAGCAGCTCCGGTGAGACCGGCGATCAGGCTGTGGCTTTCACTGGTTGGAATACCGAAATAAGACGCTCCTACGCTGTAAACGACAATAGAAAAGAGAGCGGCGCACAGAGCAATCAGCGCTTCGTCCGTATTTCCGCCGAAATCCACCATGTTGCTGATGGTAGAGGCCACGGAGCTGTTGATGCTTGTCATCACGAGTACGCCAAGGAAGTTGAAAATCGCACTGAGAATAATAGCTGTCCTGGCTGAAAGACAGCGCGTGGTGATACAGGTCGCAATGGCATTGGGAGCATCCGTCCAGCCGTTTACAAAGATAACTCCCAGAGTCAGAAGAACGGTAATAAGAAGCGCCGGGTTGCTGGCCATTCCGTTCAGAAAATAGGAAAGTGATACATCCATGTTCCATACCTACTTTTCAAAATATTTGTTTTCTCTTTGCATAAAATGAGCAGGATCTTCTGGATAGAAGTCCCGCCCTGACAGCTGTCGTTATAGGATAAACAGGGCCGCTCTGTGCCCTATGACAGACTCCACCACTTATCCTGTTCTTTACCTTATGCTAACATTGTTTTTACAATCCGTCAACCTTTTTCTTCGATCCCACATTTTTCACAGTATTTTTGTTGATTTTTGTAAAGATTTTGTAAAAATAAGCCAAATTCCTTTGTAAAGTCCATGCCCTTGACTTTACAATTCAAATTCGATATTGTATAAATACCCGAAGTCAAATGGACATGCAGGCATGTCCGCTTGGCTCGCTGCTCGCGGGAATAAAATCTGCCGGGGAACGCGCAGATTCACCAGAAAGAGGAAATGAGCTATGAAAAAACTGCTTTTAATCGCCACCGGCGGCACCATTGCTTCCAAATACACGGAAAAAGGGCTGAGTCCCCAGATCTCAGCCAAAGAGCTTCTCTCCTATGTGCCGGCCGCCGGAGATTTCTGTGAAATTGACGCCATCCAGCCTTTCAGCCTGGACAGTACCAATATCGGCGCGCCCCAGTGGCTTGCGCTGGCCGCTCTGATTGAAAAGTCCTACATCTCCTATGATGGCTTCGTAATCTGCCACGGAACGGACACCATGGCTTACACGGCCGCGGCGCTCTCTTATCTGATCCAGAACAGCCCAAAGCCCATCGTAGTCACCGGAGCACAGAAGCCCATCGATCTGGCCATCACCGACGCCCGTGCTAATCTTCTGGACAGCCTCCGCTTCGCCTCCCACGACCGGGCCCACGGGGTGAATATTGTGTTCGGCGGCAGTGTCATCGCCGGTACCCGGGCAAAAAAAGAGCGCTCCAAGAGCTACAATGCTTTTTCCAGCATTAATTACCCTCAGATCGCTGTGATACAGGATGACCGGATCGTTTTCTATATTGATGACAAGGGACAGCGCAAGGCTCCGCTTAGCTTCTGCCAAAAGCTGAACGACCGGGTCTTTCTCCTGAAGCTGATTCCAGGCACCGGCGGAAGCGTCCTGGAAGCCCTGGCCTCCTCCTACGACGCTTTTATCATTGAGTCCTTCGGCGTCGGCGGCTTTCCCGATTACGGGGACGGCAGCTTCCGCCGGGCCATCGCCCGCTGCCTTGCCGCCGGCAAACCCATCATCATGGCCACCCAGGTTACCCATGAGGGAAGCGATATGACCATTTATCAGGTGGGAAAGGTACTGAAAGATGAATTTCATCTGCTGGAATCCTACGACATGACCCTGGAAGCCACGGTGGCGAAAACCATGTGGTGTCTGGGGCAGACTTCTGATTACGCAGAGTTTCGGCGGCTGTTTTATACCACGGTGAATCACGATATTCTGTTCGCGTAGGCTTAGCGAGACAGCGGGGATACTAATAATCATTTATAAGACCGTCCAGAGATACCCCATATACAGAGCCGCCAGGGCAGCCCCCTGCAGCCGCCCCATCCTTTTCCCGGCAATGGCGGGTACGCAGAGAATCCCCGTCATCGCCAGAAGCAGCGGCAGTTCCAGGCGCAGCGCCCCGCTTTCCCAGGATATCGGCCGGATCAGCGCCGACAGGCCGCCTGCCAGCGTCAGGTTCAGCAGACTGGCTCCGATGATATTTCCCAGGGAGAGGGAGGCATGCCCTTTTCTCCAGGCCAACAGGGTAGCCACCAGCTCCGGCAGCGAGGTTCCCACCGCCACCAGGGTAAGAGAGATCAGACTGTCCGGTACGCCAAGGCATTCAGCAAGCTTCGGTCCGTATTCCGTCAGAAAACCCGCGTCGATATAAATTACCACCACTTCCAGAAGCATCCGTCCGATCTCCCAGAGGCTTTCCGACCCTGCCAGGCGTTTCCCGGATTTTTCCCTTTTGAGGAACGCGTTTCGATATGTCCAGGTGGACCGGAAGGCATTTCCCAGAAAGAGTGCCGCCAGGGCCAGAAGCACCGCCGCCGTTTCTTTCAAAAGGCCGCCAAAGGCCGCAGCGCTCCCGGCATACACCGCCAGAGCCGCAGCCATGAAGCACAAACCTGCCCGGATATTTCTCACCTCAAAGCGGTCCGGCTTCATCGGTCTGAGCAGCAGAAAAATTCCGGCGATAAAGCCCAGATTACAGAGCGCGGCTCCAAGGGCATTTCCAAGGGCCATATCCGGAAGTCCCCGCGCCGCGGACATGGTGGCGAACACCGCCTCAGGCAAAGTCGTACACAAGCTTACAAGGGTCACTCCGATAAAGATTTCCGGAAGCCGCAGGCGCGCCGCCAGGGATACCGCGCTTTCCACCAGAAGGCTGCTGCCGCATACCAGCAGAAGAATACCAAAGCCGAACATCAGAAGATATGAAACAACTTCCATCGCTTTCCCCAAAGCCGTTCTTTCATGTCAGTATATGCGCGCTTCGGAAAGATTAGTCATCGATCCATCTCCGCCTGCCTTCCCGTATTTTTGTGGTTAGCTATGATGCGGTCGATCTCTTTGCGGTCGCAGGAGGGAAGATCGCCGGGAATTGTATTTTTTACGGAACCAGTGGCGTTTCCGTACTCCAAAGCCTTCCGGCAGTCAAAGTCATAGGCCAGAAGCCCGTACAGCGCGCCGGAGACGTAGGCGTCCCCGCTCCCGATCCGATCCACCACTTCAATCTCCCGGTAGGGTTCTTCCTCGTAAAAAGCGTCTTCCTTGCTGTTGTAAATCACAGAACCGAAGGTGTGAACCTTGGGGCTGTGGACAATTCTCTGGGTAGAAGCCACAACAGAAATGGGATAATCTCTCGTAAAGCTTCTCATGATCTCCTTCACATCTCCTCCCTTTCCAAAGGTAAGACGCGCCGTGTCCTCCGAACAGAAAAAAATGTCCACATACGGCAGGATTTTCTCGATGCACGCTCTGGCCTCTTCCCCGGTCCAGAGGTTTCCCCTGAAATTCACGTCAAAGGAAATCAGAGTACCGTTTTCCTTAAAACGCTTAATCATCTCAACGGCCGTTTCCCGGGTCTGCTCCGTCAAAGCCAGCGTGATTCCGCTGGTATGAAAGCATCTGGCAATGGAAAACATTTCCTCCGGAAATTCCGCGGTTCCGATCCGGCAGAAGGAAGAGTGCCGCCGGTCGTATACCAAGCCGGGCTTTCTTGGATAGGCTCCGCCCTCATAATAATACACGCCCAGCCTGGCGTCCCGGCTGCCGTCGTAAACCAGATAATCGTCGCTGACGCCGCAGAAACGCAGCTTATTCTTGGCGTAAATTCCCAGGGCATTGTCCGGAAGTTCGGAAATCATGCCCGTCCGCAGGCCCAGAAGGGATACGCCGGAGACCACGTTCAGCTCCGCTCCTCCCACCTGTTTTTCAAAGAGATCTCCCCGGACAATCCGCTCATTGTTTGGCGGCGACAGCCTCAGCAGAATCTCTCCAAGGGCCAGCAGATCAAATTGTTTTTCCATGATACGTTCCTCCTTCGTTGCGATTCACAGCATCCGCAAGCACCTGCTGTTTGCGGCGCAAGAAGATGATGAGCCATGTCTGCGCATCTTTTGTTTCATATTGCAAAACATCATCTTGTATTGTGATATATCTGTTTTCATTATACTATGGGGAACCCGTTTGTCAATGCCGGAAAATGTAAAAAAAAGGCAACTGTTCAGCCCAGGTCTGCGCGCACGCTGTGCAGACCGTAAGAACGTGATTCAGGAGTGCGAAAATCCCATCGCCGAAGGCGATTTCAAACGGATTTTCGCAGTTACGGTTCAGCAAGGCTGAACTGTAACAAAAAAGGAGTGCCGGGTGCCTCGCGGCCCCGGCTTTGTCGTATGAAAAAGAAAATCTATGTGAAAAAGGTGTTGTCCTTTGATGAGTATAGGATACCCTTTCTCTGTGAAGCCTTTGTGGAAAATTTTTGAAAAAACTGTGAAAGCGCCGCGGCAAGCCGGTCCCCCTCTTAGCCACAGATCGCTCTCAAATCCTCCTCCGGAGTGGTTACCGGCGCGATCCCGAAATTGTCCGCCAGATACTTCAGCACATTGGGAGAGACAAACGCGGGAAGCGTGGGGCCAAGACGGATATTTTTGATTCCCAGATACAGAAGGCTCAGAAGGATGCATACCGCTTTCTGCTCATACCAGGACAGCACCAGCGTCAGCGGAAGCTCATTAATTCCGCACCCGAAAGCATCCGCCAGAGCCAAGGCAACCTTCACCGCGCTGTAGGCGTCGTTGCACTGTCCCATATCCATCAGCCTGGGCAGACCGGCCACCGTGCCAAGATCCAGATCGTTGAAACGGTATTTTCCGCATGCCAGAGTCAGAACCACGGAATCCTTCGGCGTGCGCTTCACAAATTCCGTATAATAGTTTCTTCTCGCTCTGGCCCCGTCACAGCCGCCCACCAGGAAGAAACGGCTGATCTCTCCGGCTTTTACCGCCTCGATCACCTGATCCGCCACGCTCAAAACCGTTCCGTGTCCAAAACCCGTGGTCAGCGTCTTTCCTCCGTTTATTCCGGTAAATTCCTGATCCTCTTTGTATCCTCCAAGCTCCAGGGCCTTGCGGATCACCGGCGTGAAATCTCTCTTCTCATCAATATGTGCCACCCCCGGATAGGAAACCGCCCCGGTGGTAAATACCCGGTCCGAGTAGCTGTCCTTTACCGGCATCAGACAGTTCGTGGTAAACAGAACAGGTGCCGGAATGCCGGCAAATTCCTTCTGCTGATTCTGCCATGCCGTGCCGAAATTCCCCTTCAGATGCGGATATCTGCGAAGCTTAGGATAGCCGTGGGCCGGAAGCATTTCTCCGTGGGTATAAATGTTCACGCCTTTTCCGCTGGTCTGCTCCAGAAGGCACTGCAAATCATAGAGATCATGTCCCGAAACCACAATAAACGGCCCTTTCTCCACCTTCATGGACACCTGAGCCGGCGCAGGGGTTCCAAAGGTCTCTGTATTTGCCTTATCCAGAAGTTCCATACATGCCAGGTTCACCTTCCCCACTTCCATGACAATCGGAAGCAGTTCGTCCATGCCCCAGTCTTCCGCCAAAGCATACAGCGCCTTATAAAAAAACGCGTTGACCTCCGGGTTTGTGCGCTCCAGAACCCGGGCGTGCCAGGCATAGGCGGACATTCCCCGGATTCCGAACAGGATCAGGGATTTCAAGGAACGTACATCCTCCTGAGCCTCCCAGATCCGGTTCATGTCAAAGGCGTCCGTGTTCCCGCAGGGAGAGGCGCATGCCGCGCACCCCGGCGCCAAGCGGGCTTTTTCTTCATTTACCCGGTTGGTCAGTTCCCGAATACGCTCGTTGTCAAAGCTGACATTCGTTACCGTGGCGAACAGCCCTTCCAGGATCAGTTCATCCGTCCGCTCCGTCTGTCCGGCGTTCACACACGCCCTGGCAAGACCGATCAGCGCGCCTGTCAGCTCATCCTGGAGCGCCGCTGTGTCCGCGTTCTTCCCGCAGACGCCCCGGCTTCCCGTGCATCCAGCACATCCCGCTGTCTGCTCACACTGAAAACAAAACATTTTTTTATCCATTTTTTACCTCCATATAATCGAATATCCTTTAAGATTAAACCGCCGCTGCCAAAGTCTGGCACAGAGAACCGTCCGTTCCCACCACCACCGTCCGCACCGGCAGGGCTTTTCCGCTTTTTTCCAAAGCAGCGGCCACAGCCCGCTCAATTCCCCGGCAGCACGGGACTTCCATGCGCACGACCGTCAGGTTCTTTATGTCGTTCTGTTTCAGGATTTCCGTAAGCTTTTCGCTGTAATCCACATTGTCCAGCTTCGGACAGCCCACCAGAACGGCCCTGTCTCTGATAAAATCTTCATGGAAATTTCCGTACGCGTAAGCCGTACAGTCCGCGGCAATCAGAAGCGCGCTGTTCTGAAAATACGGAGCCGTCAAGGGCGCCAGCTTAATCTGTACCGGCCACTGACGAAGACGGGATACCCCCGGCGAGCGGTTTTCCATACGGTTCTCTATGCGGTCTTCTTCTGCATCCCTGGCAGCTTTGTCCCCTTTGTTTTTTCGGACCGCTTTCTCATCGTAGGCAGCGGCTTCCCGCTCCGTAAAAGTAATGGCTCCCGTGGGACAGGCCGGCAGGCAATCGCCCAGCCCGTCGCAGTAATCGTCCCGCAGCAAAACAGCTTTTCCCTCCGCCAGCCCAATGGCTCCCTCATGGCAGGCGCTGACGCAAAGTCCGCAGCCATTGCATTTTTCCTGATCTATCTGAATAATTTTTCGAATCATTTCTTCACCCCTTTTCTCATCTGTCGGCGTTTACAGGCATAGTATAACGGCAGATCTCAAAAAAAGATGTTGTTATTCCAACAAACTTTTCAATTTCCGTTTATTGCCCGCTAAAATCGAATTATGCTATAATAGCCATGATAAATTTGAAAGCAGGTGCCGTTGTTTGCAGCCGTTCAGCATGGCCAAACGTTACGTTGTCTTTGACAGCACGGCAGCTCTGCTTCCGCTTGCGAGGAGGAAAGATTATGTTTTATCTGATTCGGCACGGCCAAGCCGACTATTCCGAAAAGCACACAAAAATCTATGAGGGCGTTGGAATCGATTTCTCTCCCCTATCTCCGGACGGCATCCGCCAGATCAAGCGTACCGCCCTGGATCCCCGTCTGAAAAACGCGGAACTGATTCTCTCCTCTCCCTATACCAGAGCCCTGCACACAGCCGCGATCCTGTCAAAGGAACTGCAAAAGGACATCGCGGTGGAGACCGATCTCCATGAATGGATGGCAAACAAAAACTATCAGTACAATGCGGCACATATGCCGGATAACTATAAAGAATTTATGGACTGCAAAGGCGAATACCCGGATGGGATAGAACGGGAATGGGAGGACAACCATCGTCTTCAAACCCGTCTGACAGGCGTTCTGGAGAAATACCGGAAATACGGCCACGTCATTGTGGTGTGTCATGGAATTCTGATTCATTCTGTGGCCCCGGACCATTGGCCGGAAAACGGAGAAATTATTGAATATGGAGGAGACCTATGATTATCGAAAATCACCCAAAAGAACTGGCGGCTATGCAGGAATTTCACAAAGGCAACCGGGCCGAAGGCCTGCGGCTTCAGGAAGAATTTGCCGCGGAATTTCGCAAAGAATATCAGGACAAGGATCATTGCCCCTGCAAAAAGGCCTGCCGCTATCACGGAAACTGTAAGGAATGTGTGGCTATTCACCGGGCTCATCAGGAACATGTACCCAACTGTATGCGAGAGCTGCTGAATAAAAAATTTAAGCTTCTTTCAGAGCTGACCGAGCATACTCTGGCCAATGAAATCGAGCCGCCCAAAGAAGTGCTGCGGAAAGAATTTTTATAAAAAGACGAAGGAAGTGAAAAATTAACCATACGCTGCATGACCATTTCAGACTATGACAAAGTATATGATCTGTAGATGCATACCCCTGGCATGGGGCTCAATGATCTGGACGATTCAAGAGAGGGAAGCGCAAAATACCTGAGAAATGCGTGGTTGCTGAACTGCCGGTTGCTTTTTTCTGTTGGCGGGTGTATAATTGACATATGTCAATAATATAATATAATATACAGACTATACAACCCGTTTCTTCAAAGGAGGTGCCTTCCATGCCCAGAGCACGAAAATGCCGCCGGATCTGCGGCCTTCCCCGGATTTCCGGGCTGATGCCTGTGGGCGATTTCCCCGCTTCTTCCGTGTCCCTGCAGATGACGCTGGATGAATACGAGGTGATCCGCCTTATGGATCTGGAGAAGCTGACCCAGGAGCAGTGCGCCGCCCGGATGGGCATCGCGCGCACCACGGTCACCGGTATTTACGAATCCGCCCGCACCAAGCTGGCCATGGCACTGGTAAACGGACATCCGCTGACCGTCTCCGGAGGGGATTACCGGATCTGCGGACATTCCGCGGCCTGTATGAAAAACAAGGAGGAAAGCCCTATGAAAATCGCAGTTACTTATGAAAATGGAGAAATTTTTCAGCATTTCGGCCATACAGAAGCATTCAAAATTTATGAAACGGAAAACGGAACGGTTCTCCGCTCAGAAGTCGTTTCCACGAATGGAAGCGGCCATGGAGCCCTGGCTGGGTTCCTGACCGATCACGGCGTGCAGGCCCTGATCTGCGGCGGCATCGGCGCAGGCGCCCAGAATGCCCTGAAGGCCGCCGGCATCCGCCTCTACGGCGGCGTCAGCGGTTCAGCCGATGAGGCAGTAAACGCTCTGCTGGCTGGAAGCCTTTCCTATAACCCAGACATTACCTGTACCCATCACGAAGGCCATGAACACAGCTGCCATGGAGAGGGCGGACATGGGTGCGGCGGACATGGAGATGCCGGACACGAATGTGGGGGCGGACACGGGAATGGACATAGCTGCGGCGGACATTAAGCGTGCAGCTCTCCGCTCCGGTCGGCGCTAAACGCGTGCCACTGGCACGCAGCGCCGTACAAAATATGACTGGGGTTCGTTTGGGAGGATAAGACAGGAAGCGTTCGGTACACAAACTCGGTTTCGTTTGTGTACCGGACAGTCTTTATGTTGCACTTATTATATTTCTTTGACATTTCTGCAAAATAGAGCACGAATGCCCTCTTGAATCAAAACTTTCTTAGGTCAATCTGCGGGTAAAAGCGGTATTCGCGGAATGCCTCCCTGATAACCAAGGGCATTCATACACGCCTTTACGCCTGCGACTCCCTTACTGCCGCCCATAGTCTGAATCCGGGCCTGCAGCTCAGAATACGCCTTTGCAAACATTTCTTCCCCTTCCTGATGCCAGATCGTCAGAAGCTGTTCACATTCGTTCGGCAAATAATTTGCTGCAGACAGGACACCTCCCTGCCCACCAAGACGCAGACACACAGGTAGCGTAGAAAATGTTCCAGAGAGTACGGAAAAATCCCTTCTTCCTCCTGCTGTCTCCATGTATCCTTCCATCATGTCTGGAGACGTATCCTTAATACCAATGATATTTGGATGGTCCGCCAGTTCCTTTAAGGCGGAGCAAGAAACGCAGATCGTGTTCGCGAAAACCGGAGCGCAGTACAATAGCACCGGGTATCTGCTGTGGTTCGCCGCCTCCGTATAATACCGAACCAGCGCCCTGTCATCCATCTGCTTTCGAAAATAATGGGGGGTGAGAATTGCCACACCGTCAATATCCAGTTCTTCCTGCGCAATTCGGTCCAGAAACCGGAGTGTATGATACAGCGATTCCCTGCCCGCACCCGCAATCAGCCCTTTGTCCTTCCCCCTCAGAGCCGCGAAGGTACGGATCACTTCCAAAGATTCCTCCTCATCCAGCATACGGAATTCTCCGTTGCTGCCCAGGCACAGATAACCGGAAATCCTGGTTTCATTCCATTTACGAATATTAAACTCCAGCATATCGTGGCCCAGCGTCTGATCCTCATGGAACGGTGTCACTGCCGGTATATAAATTCCTCTCAGACTTTTTCGCACTACGTACCTCCTTACGAATTCAAAAAAGCTTCCGCTTCCTGAACGATTCCGTCCGTGTCAAGTCGATAATAGGCAAGAAGTTCCTCATAGGAACCTGATGTAGCGTACTCCCTTGGAATTCCATGACGCTTCACCGGTACCGGGCAAACCTGGGAGCAGGCCTCTGCCACGGCTGTCCCCAGGCCGCCTTCCCGGTAATGCTCCTCCACAGTCATAATTCTGCCGGTTTTCTCTGCCGCCTCTTTAATTACCGCCTGGTCAACCGGCTCCACGGTGGGCATGCCGATTACCATAACCGACCTTCCCCGTTTTTCCAGCTCACAGGCTGCTTTCAAAACATTTGCCGTAATCGTTCCGGTGGAAATAAGAGCCAGATCTGTTCCTTCCCTCAATATCCGGCCCTCTCCGATCCGAAACGGACGTTCCTCCCAAAGCTCTTCCACGGGCTGATTTCCAATGCGCATATACACCGGGCCCTTGTGTTCCAGCATGGCTTTTACCGCGCCGCGGATTTCTCCGGGGTCCTGCGGCGCCAGCACAACCGTTCCCGGTATCATCCGCGTAATGGCAAAATCTTCCAAAGAGTGGTGGGTAGCGCCCAGATCCGAGTAGGTAAAACCGCCGTTCCTTCCCACAATTTTCACGTTCTGTCTCATATAGCCCAGATCATTGCGGAACATTTCGTAATTGCGGCAGGTTACGAAGGGCGCGATCGCGCAGAAAACCGGTATTTTTCCGGTAGTTGCCAGTCCGGATGCAATCCCCGTCACTCCCTGCTCCATAATGCCAAACTCAAAATAGCGGTCCGGATGCTTTTGGGAAAACTCCTTAAATCCAGAGCTTTTTCCGCTGTCCGCGGATAAAATCACAATCTCCTCCCGGTTTTCGGCGATTTCCGAAACGGCAACGCCGAATGTTTTTCTGGGATCTCGCGTATTACCTGTCATTCTCGTTTTCCCATTCCTTTCTTTCATGTTCCCCACCGGAAGCCCACAGACCACTCTCCACTTCCCGAATTGCCCGTTCCAGTTCTTCCCGGTCCGGCGTCCAGTAATGGCAGGCGGCCTGGTTCTCCAAAAACGGCAGGCCCTTTCCCTTTACCGTATGGGCAATCACAAGCGTCGGCCTGCCGTTCTGCACCGGGATTTCCTCCAGGACGGCCGCAATCTGTCCCATATCGTTTCCGTCAATTTCCCGCACATTCCACCCAAACGCCTCAAATTTGGGTCCGGCAGGCATAAAGTTCATGATGTTCTCTACCCGGCCACTGATCTGCAACCCGTTATAATCCAGAAACAAGACCAGATTATCCAGGCCATGGTGGGCTGCCGCGGCAACTGCCTCCCAGTTCGAGCCCTCCGCCAGTTCACCGTCTCCCATCATCACATAGACACGGGCACCGTTTCCCGCGCTTTTCAGCCCAAGGGCCATTCCCACGGCAATGGAAAGTCCGTGCCCCAAAGCGCCGGTATTCGCCTCAATACCCGGCAGCTTATGCATGTCCGGATGTCCGGGAATCCTGCTTTTCAGACTTCCGTAGGTATCCAGGATCTCCTTTGGAAAATACCCTCTCTCCGCCAGAACCGCATACTGAGCCATACACTTATGGCCGGCCGAAAGGATAAACCGGTCCCGGTTCTCCCATTTCGGGTTCTCCGGCTGAATCCGCATCTTGGAAAAATATAGGGCCGTCACAAGATCGATTGCGGAAAACGCGCCGCCCAGGTGGCCGTGACCGCTGGCTTCCACCATACGCAGCACATTTCTCCGGCATTTCTGCGCGGTCCGTTCCAGTTCTCTGACCCTTTCCGAATCCATCTATTTCATGGCCTCCTTCTCATAAGAATAAATCCGTTCAACCTTCGGCACTGAACGGGAATTCTGATCAAATGTATTTTTCAGGTACTCGGCCGCCATCATTTTCGCCACTTCGATTCCCGTCACCTGCGCGCCCATGGTAATAATGTTGGCATGATTACTCAGTTCCGCCCTCTGGGCCTGGTAAACGTCGTTCACCAGCGCGGCATAGGCTCCTTTCACCTTATTTGCCGCAATACTCATTCCGATTCCGGTTCCGCATACAAGGATTCCCCTGTCGCATCTCCCCGCGGCCACTGCTTTCGCCACAGACACCGCTACATTTGCGTAAATGGGATCAGGGGCGCCGAAATCCTCCACCTCATAGCCGAGTTTTAAAAGATAGTCAATGAGTTCTTCTTTAAATTCCTGTGCGTTTGGATCGCATCCCACCGCAATTTTCATATTCTGCCTCCTGCTCTTCCCATACTTTGCTGAACCGTTGCAAAAATCCATTACCAGCGCCTCCGGCGGCGGCTTTTTGCACTCCTAAATCGTGTTCCCATGGTCTGCGCAATATATGCGCAGACCTGGGTGAACCGTTTCTTTACTCTGAAAGTCCGCCGCCGGATAGGCGGCATGCATTCAGGGATGCCAAGTACGCCCGCAAGACTTTTCCGGGGCGGTGGTACGCCTGCCCCGCGAGCGTATGCAGGTTTACTTTAAAAGTCCGCCGCCGAATAGGCGGCATGTATTTAGGGATACCAAGTACGCCCGCAAGACTTTTCCGCAAGACGGTACGCCTGCCTCGCGGGCGGATACATGTTTACTCGTTATACTGCGCCAGCAGCTCTGTAATCCGTCCTTCCAGCGTAGACATAGCGTCATCAATGGTAGAGCCTGTCAGCATAGAGTTGTAAGCTTCGCCGAAAATATCCTGTACTTCGGCGTAAGCCGGGAATGTAGAATAAGGAATGGAATACTGCATGCAGTCTTTAAAGCCCACGAATTCGGCCCCGGAGAATGCCTCATCTTCCAGTGCGCTGTTGATTACCGGAAGACGTCCGGTAGAGGAGCCAAAGGGAACCGCATTGTCGTAGTTTGCCATAAATTCCAGATAATCCGTCATGATTTCAGGATGCTCACAGGCCGTAGTAATGGCATAACCGGACACCTGAAGGTTTGTCACATGACGTCCATCCTCATTCGTTCCTGCCGGGATAGGCACACTGCCGATCTTTCCTGCCAGTTCCGGATTCCTGTTCAAAATCGCGCCTACCGCGTTGCTTCCGGAAATCAGCAGTCCGGTCTGCTCATTCGCGAAATAGGTTACCGCGTCGGAATAGGCGGTCTCAGAAGAACCTGCCGGAACCACACCATCCACAAGATCCAGATCCACAAAGGACTGCAGAGCCGTACGGAAATTCTCGGAAGTCAGATCGCTTTCCCATGCGCCTTCTTCGTTCTGCCATACCTCGTCCACGCCAAAAGCTTTCGCGTACACCGAAAATCTCGCTTCGCCGGACCCGTTTCTCGCTCCCACCATTGAAAAGCCGTAAGCGCCGGATATATCTGTAAATGCCTTTGCCGCTTCACGGAAATCATCCATCGTTTCAATGGAATCCATACCCGCCTGCTCCAGCCAGTCTGTCCGGTAAATCAGGGCAATGGGAATCTGATGCCAGGGCACGAAGGTCAAAACGCCGTCTACCGTAGCGTAATCCAGAACCTCCTGGGACAGCTCCGCGGTAAATTCTTCCGACATGTACTGGGACGCATCCACAATAATCCCCATATCCACTGCCGTAGACATGAACGCACAGTTCATGAAAAATGCATCCGGCAAGTCGTCCGACGCGGCAAGTGTGGTCACCTGGGCGTCCAGATCATTGTTTGCCACAGAAATAAATTCAATGGTTACGTTCGGATTCGCGTCCATATATGCCTGGGCCATGGCAGCTTCCTGCTCTGCCTCATCCTCTGTCTGAAGGCAGGACATGATTGTCAGGGTAACCTGCTCTTCTTCCGCGAAAGCCGCCGCAGGGGCCAATGAGGAAAATGCCAAACACAAACCAAGAGCTGCTGCAAATTTTCTTTTCATAGATCTTCCATCCTTTCTCATCTTGTAAATTGTTCTGTATGCTGCATCCCATACGCGGCACACCCGCGAAATCTCATACAGAATTCCATCCGGGTACCCGCATTGTCTTCGTATAGAATGCTTTCTTTTTCTTATCGGTCCGTCAGTCGCTGTCTGTCTATAAGCCTTCTCTGCCGGTCCTGTTTTGCCCTGCCTCCTTTCCCTGGGGCCGGCAGTGCTGCTGTCTGTTTTCCGGTCATCCTGACGGCATCCGCTATTTTACAGCTCCCGCCGTCAGTCCGCTGATGAAGCTCTTCTGCATGAATACAAACGCGATGATCAGCGGCACCGATGCCACCATGGAGGCGGCCATCATGTCATTCCACGCAATCCGGTAATATCCGTTCATCTCCGCAATCGCCACAGCCGCCGTTTTCAGTTTGTCGCTGGTCAGCAGAATCGCGGCAAACATATACTCATTCCAGCAGGTAATGAACGCGTAAATCGCTGAGGACACAAGCCCCGGTCTTACCAGCGGCAGCGTAATCCGGAAAAATGTCTGCAGTCTTGTGGCTCCGTCAATGGAAGCCGACTCGTCCAGCTCCGTGGGAATGGTCCGGTAGTAACCAACCATCATCCAGGAGCAGAATGGTATCGTAAACGAAATATACACCACGCAGAGACCCACAAGGGAATTATTCAGGCCGTAAATACTCAGAATCTTGTAAAACGGCACCAAAAGCATAATCGACGGAAACATCTGCGTCATAAGGATAAAGGACAGAAACGTTCCTTTTCCCCGAAATTCATACCGGGTGGCGCCGTAGCCTGTCAGAGCTGAGGCAACCAGAGAAATCAGCACCGCGCAGATGGTCACCAGCAAGCTGTTTCCGAAATACGTCACAAAATCGTAATCCTGCCAGATACGCAGAAAGGAAGTCAGGGTAATCTCCTGGGGGATAATACTTCCGTTCATCTGATAGATCTCCGCATCGGTTTTCAGCGCCGTAATCGCCATCCACAGAATAGGTAAGATAACCAGACAGGAACCCACTGCCATAATCAGGTAGGAAGAAACATTTCCAATCATCCGGTTTCTGGCCAGAGATCCCTTTTTTCTACGCTCCATTGTCCATCACCTTCCTCATAATTTTGCTTATCAGCCAGCAGATCAGAAACACAACGCCTGCCCCCGCCGCTGCTTCTCCGTAATTGTGGTAGGAAAAGGCTTCCTTATATATAGAAATACTTACCGTTGATGTGGCATTGTTCGGCCCGCCGTCTGTCAGCAGAGAAATAATCGTATAATGCTTAAACCACCAGACCGTATCCAAAATTACCGCCGTCATAATCACCGGCTTAATGGTCGGAACCGTGATCTTAAAAAACGTCTGAAGTCCGCTTGCTCCGTCCAGCTTGGCTGCCTCATAAATATCTTCCGGCACACTCTGAAAACCAGCCATCATATTTACCATAATGAGCGCGTATCCTTTCCAGATACATACAGCCGCCAGGATCACAAAGGCCATTCCCGAACTCAGCCACGCCTGATTCTTCTCCAGAATTCCCAGCTTGATCAGGATATTGTTGAACACTCCATAGTTGGCATTGAAGATCCACTTAAAGAGCAAAGCCACTACAACATCCGGCAAAAGCCAGGGGATAATCAGGATCGCGCGAAAAATTCCCACGCCGGGACGCTTTTTATTCATGGCCAGCGCCAGCACCGTTCCCAGAACCAGGTGTCCGGCCACCACGACTATCGTAAACTGGAACGTTACCAGAAGGCTCCGTACCATGCTTCCATCCGAGAAGATGGACAGATAATTGTCAAATCCCACAAAATTCCAGCGGTTCGTAAGATTCGTGTCCATAACGCTCAGGAAAAAGGCATAGCAGATGGGGTAAACCACCAGAGCGACCAGGATAATCAGCACCGGAGAAATAAACAAATATGGGGTTATATTTTTCTTTTTTCTAACACTGCCGTGCTTCACAAAACCTCCTCCTCATTCACTTCATCTCTACCATTCACCAAAAGAGTTGTCGTCCGCGAAGGAAACTCTCGGCGTTTCCCATCTTCCGCTGTAGGAATTTTCCCTTACGCCGGCCTCGTCTACTTCAATGCCCATACCCGGTCCTTCGGGAACCTCGATGTAGCCATCCACAATCTCAAAGGGCTTCTTCAGATAGGGTCCTCCCAGATCCCAGCCATCCTCAAAGGACGGATGCTCCTGCGCCGTAAAGTTCGTCATCACCGTATCTACCTGAAGGCAGGCTGCCAGAGCCAGCGGTCCCAAGGGATTGTGAGGCGCCATAGAACAGTAGTAGGTCTCTCCCATCGCCGCGATCTTCATCACCTGGGAAATTCCGCCCGCGTGACACAAATCCGGCTGCAGCACGGTCGCCGCCTGCTTTTCCAGAACCTCCCGGAAATCAAAGGTGGTAAATTTCCGCTCTCCGGTAGCGATGGGAATTGTGGTCATCCTGGCAATTCTGGCCATAACGTCCACGTTTTCCGGCAGAACCGGCTCCTCCACGAACATCAGTCCATAGGGTTCCAGCTCTCTGCACAGCCAGGGCGCCATGGCCGGAGATACTCTACCGTGGAAATCCACCGCCAGATCGATTTCATCCCCGATGGCCTCTCTGATTTCGGCAATCCGCTCCACGAAGCGGGAAACCATGGCAGGGGTTTCAATGTGGCGGTAGGGGCAGATAAAAGGCGTTTTCAGAGATTTGATCCCCCTTGCCACCTTCTTTTTCGCGTGTTCCACCAGAAGATCTCTGCATTCCCGCTCTTCTCTGTCCGCGTAATCCACGTTTCCGAAGATATGCGCGTACATACGGATGCGGTCCCTGGATTTTCCTCCTAGAAGCTGCCATACCGGAACATTCAGCCATTTGCCTTTGATATCCCACAGCGCCTGCTCTATACCGCTGATGGCGCTGAATACCGCTGCGCCTCCGCGGTAAAATCCGCCCGCGTACATCAATTTATACAGATATTCGATATTTCTGGGGTCCTGTCCTATGAGCATATCCCGGAAAGAATCCACCGCCGCCGCGGTCACCAGATTTCTTCCCTCCAGATCGGCTTCTCCCCAGCCGGTAATGCCTTCATCCGTGGTAACCTTCACAAAAATCCATCGTGGTTTTACATGAAAGGTCTCAAGTCCTGTGATTTTCATTTTTCTTCCTCCTATCTCTGTACACGGCCCGATGCATTGCCTTTCATCAGGCTGTTAACCTCCTCTAAAGTCGCTTGATTAAAGTCATATTCCTGGGTCTGTTTTAAGCAGGATGCCGCCGCCGCGAAATCAATCGCGTGCTGCGGTCCGTATCCGCTGTTCATCGCATAAATCAACGCGCCGGCGAAGGAATCCCCTCCGCCTACCCGGTCAACAAGCTGTACGCGGTATTCCGGGGAAAAATAGGCCTCCTGTCCGGTATAGATCATGGCGCTCCAGCCGTTTACGCTGGCGGAAAAGCTTTTTCGCAGTGTTATAGCCGCCGCCTTCAGTGAAAAGCGTTCCTGGAGCTGTCGTGCCACGCTGATATAGCCCTCCCGGTTCAGCTCTCCGGTTACAATGTCTGAATTTTCCGCCGAGATTCCGAAAACATCGGCTGCGTCCGATTCATTTGCAATACATACATCCACATACTCCATAAGCCCTTCCATGACCTCTCCGGCTTCTTTCCGGCTCCATAGTTTTCCACGGTAATTGAGATCGCAGCTTACGGTAATTCCGCGTCTCTTGCATTCCCTCAGGGCGTCCCGGCAAATATCCGGGCACTCCCCGCCCAGGGCCGGCGTAATTCCGGTAAAGTGAAACCAGCCGCAGTCCTCTAAGATCTCTTCCCAGCGGAAATCTTCCCTGCGGGCCAGGGCTATGGAAGAACCGCCGCGGTCGTACAAGACTCTGGACGGTCTCTGGGAAGCCCCCTTCTCCACAAAATAAATCCCGATCCTGGGACCTCCCCAGGCGATATGATCCCCGTTTACTCCATATTTTCTAAGCTCTCTGACAGCCATTTTTCCCAAATCATTATCCGGAAGCTTTGTCACAAACACCGTGTCCGTTCCGAAATTGCTTATAGAGACAGCCGCATTGGCCTCTCCTCCGGCAAAGCTCATATGCAGGTCCGATGCCTGGGTAAGCCTCAGATACCCGTCCGGATTCAGCCGCAGCATGAGCTCGCCAAACGCGGCAACCTTCTTCATTTATGTCCTCATCCTTTCTGTCTGCTGCACCGCTGTCTGCGCCAGCTCTGTTATTTTGTCAAACTGCCCGGACAAAATCAGGCCCTTTCTTATCAGTTCACCCCCAAGACCGACTCCCGAAGCGCCGGCCTCTAAAAATTCGCCCAGGTTCTCCGGCGTAACTCCGCCCACAGCCAGAAGCGGGATATGTCCGAGGGGAGCCCGGACAGCGCGGATGTATTCCGTTCCAAGTCCCGAAATCGGAAAGACCTTTACAAAGTCCGCGCCCCAGCGGTAGGCTTCCTCAATTTCCGTGGGAGAAAAGGCACCCGGTATGGAAACCATATCCATACTCACCGTGGCCTGAATCACTTCCCTGCAGATATTCGGCGAAATCAGAAAACGCGCGCCGGCTTCTCTGGCCTTAACCACCTGCGCGACTGTGAGTACCGTCCCGGCTCCGCAAAACAATTCTCCTTGAAAAGCTCCGGAAACTGCCGCGATGCTCTCACAGGTTTTCTCTTCTCCCAGAGGGTCGGACTGATCGAAGGTGAATTCCACCAGTCGAATGCCTCCCTTCAGAAGGGCCTGACTAAGCCGGAGACAGTTTTCACCGTAGATGCCTCGGACAATCGCTATAATTTTCTTGTCCTTTATTGCTTTGATTACATTTTCACGCAATGTTCTACCTCCCTGCTTTATGTAAATCGGTATATCAGATTCCTTTCTGTATCCTTCTTTTCCCTCTTTTTTTGTTTTACTGTATAAAACTTAATTTTATTGAATGAACTTCTTGCCAATAATATACTATCAGTTTTTTTCTATGTCAATAACTTTTCGGAATTTTGTGTAATATATTAAATTTTTTCTCTTTTTTTTTGGTAATTTTAATGGTATAATAATTTCCATAGCTGATTTGCACTGAGGAGAAAAAGAATGGAAACAACAAATGTCCGTCTTGTGGACCGGGTTTTCGACATTATCGAAGCGCTTTCCAACTATCCGGAAGGGACTACCATCACTGCACTGACCGCCCAAACGGGCATTCACAAGTCAACCGTTTACCGTCTGCTGACCGCGCTTATCAACCGCGGGTATGTGATAAAAAACGAAGAATCCGGCAAGTATCAGATGACTCTGCGCACTTACCGGATCGGAAGCAAGGCAGTCCCCGATTTCGACCTTCTGACCCTCTCCACAGACTATTTAAAAGAACTATGCCAGATTTCCCACGAAGCGGTGCATCTGGCTATCCCGGACGGCGCTACCATCATGTATCTTTTTAAAGAAGTCGCCTCCGAAAATGTTATACGAATCGCGTCGCGCACCGGTTCCAGAAATTATATGTACTATACCGGCCTTGGAAAAGCCCTGATGGCAACCATGACAGAAGAAGAAGTGAAAAAGATCTGGGAGCAGTCCGACATCAAGCGCTATACGCCTAACACCATTACATCCTACCCGGAAATGCTCAAAGAACTGGATGCCATTCGCCAGAGAGGATATGCCATCGATAACGAAGAACACGAAAGCGGCATCATCTGTATAGCGGATGTGATCCGGGACGCGGACAATCACGCTGTAGCCGCTCTGAGCATCTCGACTCTGGCCACTCGGATGAACAGCGCTTTTCTGGAAAAAAATGTTCCGCAGCTAAAGAGAACCGCGGACAAGATTTCCTGCGTTCTGGGCCATGTTCCCCAGCAGGAGCAATAACTGCTTTGCGGCGCGCCGATACCGCTCACGCCGCGGCCTGCCCTGCGCAAAAAACTCCGCGGGCCTTTTGCATCATCCGTCTGCCGATACGGCATCTTATGAATCCAGGCGGCGTCTGGCAGAAGCCGCTGTGTTTTCGTGCGTCTTTTCAGCCCATGGAAACAGGATGCCGGTTGCTGTCGCGCTTCGCAGCAAGCCGCGAACACCTGCTGTTTTCGGCGTGAGAACAGGTTCTCCGATGCGAATGGCTTCCAATCACGAAACGTATTTTCATGGAATCCCTAAAGTTCCTGCGGACAGCCGTAAGCAGGAACCGGCCGCTGTAAATTTTTATAAAGGGCAGTTGCGAGCCGCTTTGAATTTTTATAAAATCAGCTTGACAGTCTGCCGAAAAAGCGGTTATGATAGAGACACCGAAACACTCTTAATTTTATCTGATAACTTCTTTTGATCCGATTCAGGCATTCTATGTGCCCGTATTCTTTCTTTTCCCAAAAGAAATCCCACACCTTTTTACAGCGAGGAGCGCACACTATGCTATATTTGTCGATTGATTTTGGGACTTCCGCCGTCAAGCTCTCGATCCTTGACGAGGAGAAGCATGTAAAATGCTGGGCCAAAGAAGAATATCCGTATATCATGCTGCCGGGAGAGAAAGTAGAACTGTCGCCTAAGGCTCTTTTCCGCGCGCTGGACCGGGCAGCCAGGCTTCTGCCGCCTCAGATGCTCTCGAAAGTGGAAGCTTTATGCTATGATACCTTTTCCCCTTCTCTGGTTTTCATGGATGCCGAAGGGAATCTGGTTTACCCGAATATTATTACCCATCTGGACCGGCGCAGCCGCCTCCAGTCCGATTACATCGGTCAGACCATCGGAAACGACGCCTACATGAAGATTTCCGGCATCTATCCCTTCGCCGGAGGCTGTTCTGCCATGACGCTGGTCTGGTTTCAGATGAACGAGCCCGAAGTGCTCCGTTCCACCTGCCGGATCGGTCATCTGACAACCTATCTGCATAAAATTTTTACGGGATTGTGGGCCACGGACCTGGTGAACGCGTCCATGATCGGACTGTATGAAACGACAACGCAGAAGGGCTGGTCCAAGGAACTGATTTCTACGTTAAAAATGGAACCTTCCTGGTTCCCTGAAATTTTCTCTCCCGGCGTTTTTTACGGAACGCTGCGGGAGGAGATCGCCAAAAAGCTGGGGATCCCCGCCGGCATACCGGTGGCTGTCGGGACAAACGATGTGGCAGCCGCCCAAATGGGCGCCTCCAACACCTTATCCGGCCAGATCATCAATACTGCCGGCAGCAGTGAAATGATAAGCATTCTCACGGACTGTCCCGCCGTAAATCCGCACTACTATCTGCGAAACGCCGCCATACCCGGTTTGTGGCAGATCTATGCCATCACGGCGGGAGGTTTTGCCATCGACTGGTTTTATCACCAATTCTGCCGGGAAATGTCTCGCCAGGAATTCTATGACAATTACATTGTCCATGCCATTGAGACCTGCGGCTGCAAAACCGCAGTAACCTTTGACCCGTATCTTACCGGAGACCGCCAAAGCCTGGAAAAGAAAACCGGAGCCTGGCATGGCCTGACTCTGTCCGTCACCCGCGAGGAAATGCTGGCCGCCATGCTGAAAAGCATCCAGGGCGTCCTCTATTCCACCATCAAGGCGGCCGAAAAAGTCATCCCGCTGGATTCCACGATCAAAATATCCGGCGGCATGGTAACCCCTTCTTATTTGAAACTGAAGCTTCGGGAAATTCCTGAATACCATTTCGAAAAAGTAGACGATTGTCCGATTCTCGGAAATGTAGAGCTGATCAAATATCAGCAGAAAGGACTATATCATGCATAAGAAAATCGCGGACTGCATCAATCTTCTGGGCGCGTTCTGCGGAAAGCGGGACGTTCCCGCGCTGACGCCGGAAGCCCTTTGGGACACCTTCCATATCCGCCGGGCAGACGTTATGGTTCTGTTCGGGGGGAGTATTCTGGCCGGTGGAGATGTACTGGCCGAAGCCATGCGTCAGCAGGCGGCGGCATCCTACATTATCGTCGGCGGGGAGGGCCATACCACGGAAGCCCTTCGTGTTCTGACACACCGGGAATATCCGGAAATTTCCACGGCCGGGCGGCCGGAGGCGGAGATTTTCGCGGCATATCTGCGGCAGCGCTATGGACTTGCCCCGGATTTTCTGGAATGCTGTTCCACAAACTGCGGAAATAACATTACCTTCCTCCTCCGCCTGCTGGAAGAGCGGCAGATACCGAGTCAAAGCGTCATTCTCTGCCAGGATGCCACCATGCAGCGCCGCATGGAAGCCGGCATGAGAAAATACGCTCCCGAAAAAACGGTCATCAGCTACGCCGCCTACCAGGCTCACGTAAAAGAGGAAAACGGACGCCTTTCCTTTTCCTCTCCCATACATGGGATGTGGGATATGGAACATTATATCAGCCTCCTGATGGGAGAAATTCTGCGCCTGACCGACAATGCGCAGGGGTATGGCCCCCTGGGAAAGGGCTTTATCGCCCATGTGGATGTTCCGGCTTCGGTCGCGGAGGCGTATGATTATCTGAAAAAGCATTATGGGGATTTTACCAGGGGATGACCTGGCCGGGGTAGGTGTCTTGGCATCCCTGCATTCATGCCGCCTATTCGGCGGCGGACTTTTACAGAAAAAGGGGAAAACGCTGCCAGCAAAGGCAAACGTCTTCCCCTTTTTTCCATATATTTAAGCTTATACTTAAGCTTCCGTCTCCGAAACCGTCTCGCTCTCGGATTCCGTTTCTGTCTCTGTTTCCGTCTCAGACTCGCTCTCCGTCTCCACTGCGGTCTCGCTCTCTGTTTCAGCCGCAGTTTCCTCTGTCTCTGTTTCAGAAGCGCTCTCCGCTGCGGTTTCTGTCTCTGTCTCCGCTGTGGTTTCCGTCTCAGCGCTCTCTGCCGTCTCGCTCTCGGCAGGCTCTGCGCTTGTCTCATCCGTGGTCTCTGCCGCTGTTTCCGTCTCGGTCTCTTCCGTTACCAGCTGCCAGGTATCGTCGAAATCAAGCTGCGCCAGAAGATCCTCATTCACCGTGATCTCCGTATCCTCGCGCCAGCCGTCCGTCACTTCCGTATAGTGATCGCTTCTTCTCTCGGAAACGATCTCGTCTTTTCTCGTCTCGGTGGCTTCTTCGTCAAACATGGATTCCATCTGCAGTACATAGTATCCGGTGTCGATCTCAATGAGGCTGTCCGCAACCTGTCCATCCTCAGTAAGTTCATTGGCAGCCTCCTTCAGCATATCGCTGAGACTGCCGTTGTCCTCGCCGTAGGAAGCCGTAATGGAAGTACGGTCCTCGCCGGCCTCCTCCAGCGCGTCGTCCATGGACGTACCGCTCTTTACCGCGTCCAGGACTTGCTGTGCTGTGGCGCGCACTTCTTCCTTCTCCTCGTCCGTCATCTCCACGGTATTGCCTTCTTCATCCGTAGTGCTTCCCGTGCTGAAAAATACGTAGCGCACGGTCTTCTGGGCAGCTTCCTCGTCGGATACCTCCGTATCCGCCTCGGAAATCACCGAGATGTATACCTTCTGGTTTATCGTGTAAAGAGTCATGGCTCTCTCGACTGTTTCCTGGTCAGCAGACATGGCCGTAAGAACGTCTTCCTCATTTCCTTCCATGAAAGCGGCCGCGGCATCGGAAATCGCCGTCTCCTCTTCCTCAGTAAGGCTCACGCCGTAGTCCTCCATATGCTGCTCGGAAAGCACCATGGTCTCAATATTCTCTAAAATGCTGGTCCGGGAGTCCGCACCGTAATTCTGCCAGTAATCTTCTCCCAGATAAGCGCCGTACGTAGTCTGCAGCTGGGCCTGATTATAACGCATAAGGAAATTCACAAGTCCCAGCTCAATGTCTGTATCTCCCACAGAAGCCACGACATCCGACGCGTCCGCTTCTGAACTGCACCCGCTCAAGATACCTGCCGCAAGGCAAAAAGCCGTCCCGGCAGCCAGTAATTTTTTTAACATAACGATCCTCCTAACGCAATATCATGCAGTTTATTATAGTCTCTTTTGCCAAATCTCGCAACGATTTTTTCTCTGAAAATCCGCACGTCCTTGCGCGGCATACGCGCACACCCGGGCCGCCGCGAACCTGGCGCTACGCGGCCTCTGTCTGGGCCTTTTCCATGATTTCCAGCACTTCTCTGACCGCCATCAGCACATCCCGGCCGTCCGCGGCGCTCTTCCGGGGACGGTTGTACACAAATCCCGGCTTTTCTCCCATAACGAATTGAAGTCTGCCGCCGCCGTCCTGGACAATATCCTCGATTTTATCCGGCCCGAGCTGTGCCCGCTCAAAAAGGGTAAATCGGATGGAATCGCCTTTCTGAGCCACCTCCGTAAGCCACAGCCGATGCGCCATGCTCTTCAGGCCCGCCACCTGCAGCAGATTCTGTACAGGTTTTGGCGGCTCCCCAAACCGGTCCACCAGCTCCTCCAGCATATCGTCGTATTCCGCTTCCGTCTCAATGCCGGCGATTCGTTTATAAATATCCAGCTTCTGGATTTCGTTTTTGATGTAAGTATCCGGAATGAACGCGTCCACATCCAGATCGATGGCCGTATTGTATTCCTCCGTGGGGCTTGCCTCGCCCTTTAATGCCCGGACGGATTCGTTGAGCATCTTGCAGTAAAGGTCATAGCCCACCGCCTCCATGTGGCCGTGCTGCTGCGCCCCCAGAAGGTTTCCGGCCCCGCGGATTTCCAGATCCCGCATGGCGATCTTAAAGCCGCTTCCCAGCTCCGTAAACTCCCGGATGGCGGAAAGGCGCTTCTCCGCCACCTCCCGCAGCATCTTATTTCTCCGGTACATCAGAAACGCGTAGGAAGTCCGGTTTGAACGGCCCACCCGGCCCCGGAGCTGATAGAGCTGGGACAGCCCCAGATTGTCCGCGTCGTGGATAATCATGGTGTTGACGTTCGGGATGTCCAGTCCCGTCTCGATGATGGTCGTGGAAACCAGCACGTCGATCTCGCCGTTTATGAAATCATACATGATCCGCTCCAGCTCCCGCTCCTTCATCTGGCCGTGGGCGAAGGCCACGTTTGCCTCCGGCACCAGCTTCGCGATGGTGTTCGTCATCTCAACGATGGTGTTTACCCGGTTGTACACATAATACACCTGTCCGCCCCTGGCCAGCTCCCGGCTGATGGCCTCCCGGACCATCTCCTCATTGTATTCCATAACGTACGTCTGGATAGGAACCCGCTCCTGGGGCGCCTCTTCGAGGACGCTCATGTCCCGGATACCCACCAGGCTCATGTGCAGCGTCCTAGGGATCGGTGTGGCCGTCAGCGTCAGAACGTCCACATTTTCCCGCAGCGCTTTGATCTTCTCCTTATGGGCCACCCCGAACCGCTGTTCCTCGTCGATAATCAGAAGTCCCAGATCTTTAAAGGCCACGTCCTTTGACAGAACCCGGTGGGTGCCGATGACGATATCCACCAGACCTTTTTTCAGATCCGTCAGGGTTTTCGCCTGCTCCTTTGCTGTCCGGAAACGGCACAGCAGATCGATCCGCACGGGAAAATCCTTCATGCGCTGGACGAAATTATTGTAGTGCTGCTGGGCGAGAATCGTGGTGGGAACCAAAAATACCACCTGCTTGCTCTCCTGCACGGCCTTGAACGCGGCCCGGATGGCCACCTCCGTCTTGCCGTAGCCCACGTCGCCGCAGATCAGCCGGTCCATGATCTTGGTGCTCTCCATGTCCCGCTTGGTATCCTCAATGGCCTGGATCTGTCCGTCCGTCTCCTCGAAGGGGAAGGAATCCTCAAATTCCCGCTGCCATACGGTATCCGGCCCGTACACATAGCCGTTTTCCTTCTGTCTGGCGGCATAGAGCTTCACCAGGTCCTGGGCGATCTCCTTCACCGCCGTGCGGACTCTGGTTTTCGTCTTGTTCCAGTCCTGGGTACCCAGCTTGTTCAGCTTCGGTACCTTCTCGGCGTCGGCTCCGGCGTATTTCTGGATAACGTCAAGCTGGGTGGCAAGAATGTAGAGATTGCTGCCCCCGGCGTACTCGATTTTCATGTAGTCCTTGGAGACCCCTTCCACATCGATCTTCTCAATGCCCCGGTAGATTCCCAGCCCATGATTCTCATGAACCACATAGTCCCCCACGGACAGCTCCGTGAAGCTCTGGATTTTCCGTCCCTCATACGCCTTCTGACGCTTCCGTTTTTTCTTCTCCTTGCCGAAAATATCGCTCTCAGAGATTACCACAAACTTCAGAAGGGGGTACTCATATCCTCGTTTCGTATGACCGTAGGTGACGAGAATCTGTCCTCCCAGAATCTCATGATCCAGGTCCTCCGTATAAAAGCTGTTCAGCCCGTTATCCAGCAGATCCTGGGAAAGACGGGCCGCCCTGGAGCGGGAACCGCACAGGAGAATCACCTGATAGCCTTCCTTTTTCCAGTGTCCCAGATCCTTTACCAACAGCTCAAAGCTGTTATTATAGGGATTTACCGCCCGGACGTCCACTCCGAACTGGTCCTTTGTCCTCCAGGGAGCCCTGGCCGATTCCAGGGTGCAGAATCCCAGACAGTGATTCTTCTGCAGCAGCGCGGCCGTCTGGGCCGTACTGGAAATCAGATCCATCTGGCCAGGCAGAAGATACCCTTTTTCCAGGCGGCTTGCCATGCTCTCCCGAAACTCCTGCTCGACTGCCTCTCCCTCCTGGAGAATCCGGTTTGGTTCATCCAGAACGAACAGGGTTTTCCGATCCCGGAAATAATCCGGAAACGTCACAGTCTTGTCGTACAGATAGCCCACATAGGCCTCCAGACCGGTGATCCCGGAAAATTCCTCCAGATTCTCGCAGGCCTCCTCCACAAGCTGGGATACCCTGGCCGCCTCGGTAATCTTCCCTTCTTTGCGCAGGGCTTCCCCTGTTTTTTCTCCTTCCTTCCGAAGCTTCTCCATGGCTTGACCGATCCGCTTCCGGTCCGCCACCACTTCGCAGGCAGGATAAATATGCAGCCCTTCCAGATTTTCGATGGAACGCTGGCTCTGGGTGTCAAAGCTGCGGATGGAATCCACCTCGTCTCCCCAGAACTCAATCCGCACAGGGTTTTCCTCCGTCAGCGGGAAAATGTCAAGAATCCCGCCCCGGACCGCGAACTGGCCGGAGCTCTCTACCTGGCCCGTCTGCTCGTATCCCATGGAAACCAGGCGGCGCTTCAGGTCGTCCAGATCCACCGTACTGTCATTTTTCAGATCGATTACGCAGCTTTTGAAATCCGCCAGGGGAATCAGATGATCCATGCAGCCGCCCATGGTGGTGATGATCGTCAGCTCCTCCTGCTCTAAGATGGCCTTCATGGCCTGTATCCGCTGCTCTACAATCAGGTTACTCCGAATATCCGCGCCGAAAAAGATCAGATCCCTGGCTGGAAACAGCACCGCGTTTTTGTCAAAGAACCGGTAATCCTCATACAGCTCCTTTGCCCGCAGCTCGCTGTAAGTCACAATCACCCGGCAGGGGAAATCCTCTGACGCCGCGTATAAGAAATGCGCCTTCTGGGAGTCCAGGCAGCCCTGTACCTGGGTCATCCCGCCGCCTGCCTTCAGGCTTTCCAGAATCTGCGGAAACTCTCCAAGCTTTTTCAATGGATCGGTAAATGCCTTCATCATTTCTCCTCCTGACGCGCCGCTTTATTTCTTATTATATTCGTTCATGGCGGCCTCAAGTCCGTCGTTCATGATCTTCACCGCCGCCTTGGCTGCCCGCTTCCGGGCCTCCTCCATCACGGCCTTCTCCTCTCCGTGAAACCGGCCGAGAACATAATCCGCCAGATCATAGGCCTCCGGCTTCTCTCCGATTCCCACCTTGATCCGCTTAAAGGTCTGGGTGCCCAGATGCTGGATCAGGCTCTTTACCCCATTGTGCCCTCCGGCGCTTCCTTTTCCCCGGATGCGAAGCTGTCCCGGCGGCAGACTGATGTCGTCATAAATCACGATCAGTTCCTCCTCCGGGTCCGCCTTATAAAAGTCCATCACTTCCCGAAGGCTTTCCCCGCTGAGGTTCATGTAGGTCTGGGGCTGCACCAGCAGCACCCGGTTCCCCTCGATGACGCCCTGGCCCACCAGCGCCTTGAATTTCTTCGTCTTCAGCTCGATTCCATAGTAATCCGCAAGATAGGCCACTGCGTCAAAGCCCACATTGTGCCTGGTATGGGCGTAACGGCTCCCCGGATTCCCAAGTCCAGCAATAATATACATCTTCATTCTCCTGTTCTTCTTATTCGCTTTATATTCTACCCGCAGGCGCAGGAAGGTTTACACAACACATCGCCCACCTTTGCCGCGCGGGAAACATTCTCCCTTTCTCCCGCGGCAAAGCCGGGCCTTTTGTACTTCAAACTTTTCTTTTCAGGCATGGCGCGAAGGCGCGCCTTGCTGTTTCCTCTTCATTCTACAGGAAAAAAAACATTCTGTCCATTTCTTTTTTCGTAACGATTCGGCAGGGCTGAACTGTTACGCCTTTTTTTCCATAATTCTTCTTGACAATGGTCTCTCAAAACCCTTATACTGTTTTTTGAAAGTAAAAGGGAGTAGCCGGCGCAGTTTTCTGGGTATTTTCCGCGACAGTACGATAGCTGTGTCTATCCGCGGCAAGTTGAAATGGCAAGACTTTTACTGCAGCAGGGGCCTGTAGTAAAAGTCTTTTTCTTTAACAGTTCAGCCATGCTGAACCGCTGCATATCACATTGTCCGCAATCCCCTCCCAAATAATTTCAAAAGGAGTGATTTGTCACATGGAGTTTTTAATTGAGGGCTTTATGGCCGTCACATGGAAAGAGCTGGTCATGTACGCAATCGGTATTCTGCTGATCTGGCTCGCCATCAAAAAAGACTATGAGCCCGCCCTGCTTCTTCCCATGGGTTTCGGCGCCATTCTGGTAAACCTTCCGGCAACCGGCGTTCTGAACCAGGTGCTGAACGGGGTTGGTGAGACACAGGGTATTATCCAATGGCTCTTCGAAACCGGAATCGAAGCTTCCGAGGCCATGCCGATACTTCTCTTCATCGGTATCGGCGCGATGATCGACTTCGGTCCTTTGCTGTCCAACCCGAAAATGTTCCTTTTCGGCGCTGGCGCCCAGTTCGGTATCTTCGCGGCCATCTGCGTGGCTGTGCTTCTGGGCTTTGATCTGAGAGACGCCGCTTCCATCGGTATTATCGGTGCGGCGGACGGCCCCACTTCCATCCTTGTTTCTCAGATGCTGGATTCACAGTATGTAGGAGCCATCGCGGTGGCGGCTTATTCCTACATGGCGCTGGTTCCGATTATCCAGCCCTTTGCCGTAAAGCTGGTTACCACGAAAAAAGAGCGGCAGATCCGCATGGTTTACGAGCCGGGCAATGTTTCCAAGGCAACCCGCATCGCGTTCCCGATTATCGTAACCATCATTGTAGGAATGATCGCTCCTTCCTCAGTGGCTCTGGTTGGCTTTTTGATGTTCGGCAACCTGATCCGTGAATGCGGCGTTTTGAACTCTCTTTCCGACGCTGCCCAGAACAATCTGTCCAACCTGATCACTCTGCTGCTTGGAATCACCATTTCCTTCAGCATGCAGGCAGAGTCCTTCGTAAACGTAAATACGATCCTGATTATGGTAATCGGACTTCTGGCCTTCATTTTTGACTCCATCGGCGGTGTTCTGCTGGCGAAGCTGATCAACGTATTCTCCAAGGAGAAGATCAACCCCATGATCGGCGCGGCCGGTATTTCCGCTTTCCCGATGTCCTCCCGTGTTATCCAGAAGATGGCGCTGGCTGAGGATCCGGGCAATATCCTTCTGATGCATGCCGCGGGAGCCAACGTTTCCGGACAGATCGCGTCTGTTATTGCCGGCGGAATGGTTATTAACCTGGTAACAAGCTTCTTATAGGAGGTACGGCTATGTTGGAAAACTTACTGATCTCGCTTGAGATTATGGTAAAAGGAATGATCGGCATCTTCGCCGCAGTCCTTTTGATTATGCTGGTGGTCTGGATCCTCGGAAAACTCTCCAAAAAGCAGAAATAATTCCGTAACGGTTCAGCCCTGCTGAACTGTATATAGTTCCTGACCTTCCACGCTGCTGTTCGCGGAAAACGATGGCGGCCGCACAGTGCTTTGTGCGGCCGCCGTTATGTTTTTTGCGGCTTATCCGGAAGGAACTGATCCGGATACTTCGAACTTCCTGTATATCCGCATACTCCCATCCGCGGGGAATTACAGACCGGAAGCCAAATCTCAAAACAATCCAGAATGTCGTCATCGTCCATTTCAGCGGCTTCGTCCGGTTCCATGTCCTTCATGACCTCCTTACGCATGCACTCCATGCACCAGAATGGATTTTGGTCATAAAAAGCCAGCGGATTGACCCATTCCGCCGTGTTCTTTTCGCATTGGCTACATAATATTTTTATTGGATTATTTCGGGACAGAATGGTTATCTTTTCCTTCCCTTCCGCTCCCGCGCGATAGCTTTTTACTTCCAAAGTCAGCGATGTGGTAGAGCCGTAGTCGTACATGTATTCCGCGATTACTCCCGGCGCAAACACATTTTTCAGTCTGACATTCATACTCTTATGAACCGTTCTTCCCCAAAAATCCTCGCTTGGTTCAGACTCATACCGTACTCCCTGAATTGCAAACTCGCTTAAATGCCCGCAGCATTCCACCCAGATATCCCGAATAAACTGGTCCAGTTCTTTTAATCTGGCATTTTCATTTATTTCTACTATAAGCCAGTAATCTTTTTGATATTTATCGGAAATTACCACCAGAAAATATCCGCAGCTTTTCGTTCCGTGTTCCGCCTCCAGATACTTCTTTCTTTCGCCGCACGACATGAAATGCCGGATCATTCCGCTTTTTGTGTAGTCCTTTCCGCAATATTTGCAGAAGCCTCTTGTCCGTTCCGCCACAACATTTTCCTTCTTTCTGTACGCCTCGCCGCCTGTCGGACAAAATATTCGGGCAAATCCCTTATCCCGCGTTTTACAGCGCCGGGATAAGGGACTGCCCGCTGCCAATTACTGATTCACTGCCTCCTGCGCGGCTTCCTCCGCCGCCGCGGCCGCAGTCTCATACTGCTCTAAAATAATTTTCTGGATCCGTTCCCTTGTCTCAGAGTTGATGGGATGGGCAATATCCCGGTACTCTCCGTCGGAGGCCTTGCGGCTGGGCATCGCGATAAACAGCCCTTTCTCCCCTTCGATCACCTTAATATCATGCACCACAAACTCATCGTCAATGGTAATGGATACCACTGCTTTCATCTTTCCTTCTTTTGCAACCTTACGAACTCTCACATCTGTAATTTTCATATCTCTTTCGTCCCCTTTCAAGTCTTTCCGGCGACCGTCTGATGTTTTCCGGCCGCCCTTGTATCTTTTTTAAGATACCCTTGCCGCTGCTTGCGGCAGCGCAGTTTTTGGTTCTGCTCACAGCCGTTCGCAGCGATTTTCCTTCACCGCGCGGTAAGGTACGGCTCTCAATCAAAGCACATATCTCTCGTTTTTCTCCACAACGATTTTGATTCCGTCCTCGCCTACATGGTAAGAATTCGCGCGGATCGTATCCCGGCTTTCCACGATACAGTTTTCAATATGCGTGTTGTCGCCCAGGTATACGTCGTTCAGGACGATGGAGTTTTTAATTACACAGTTTTCTCCCACAAAGGTTCCTTTAAATAAAACAGAATTTTCCACATAGCCGTTAATGATACAGCCGCTGGAAATCAGGCTGTTCTTCACGCAGGAGCCCGGATTATACTTGGCTGGCGGAAGATCGTCCACCTTGGAATAAATATATGGATGCTCTTTAAAGAAATACCTTCTCACATCCGGCTTCAGGAAATCCATATTCGTCTGATAATAGGCTTCCACACTGGCGATATTGCTCCAGTATTCCTTAATCTTGTAGCCATAAATTCTCTTGAGGTTCTTATAGCGGATCAGAATATCCCGCACAAAATCATAATTGTCCTCCTGGGCGCAGCGCTCGATCATCTCAATGAGCTGTCTGCGGCGGATCACGTAAATTCCGGTGGATACCAGGTTCGACTTGCTGACCATGGGCTTCTCCTCGAACTCTTCAATCCGGCAGTCCTCGTTCATCTTAATCACGCCAAAGCGTGTCACATCCTCCTCCGAAGGCATTTCCTTGCAGACAACGGTAATATCCGCTTTTTTCTCGATATGATATTCAAGGACCTTATTGTAGTCCATCTTATAAACTCCGTCGCCGGATGCGATGACCACATAAGGTTCATGGCATTTCTTCAGGAAATCCAGGTTCTGGTAAATAGCGTCCGCTGTGCCCTGATACCAGAAGCTGTTTTCTTTCGTAATCGTCGGCGTGAAAACATAAAGGCCGCCCTGCTTTCTTCCGAAATCCCACCACTTCGAAGAGCTCAGATGCTCGTTTAAGGAGCGGGCATTGTACTGAGTCAGCACTGCCACCTTCTGGATGGAAGAGTTTGTCATATTGCTCAGGGCGAAGTCAATGCTCCGGTAGCTCCCCGCGATAGGCATAGCCGCAATCGCTCGTTTGTTTGAAAGTTCTCTCATGCGGTGATTGTTTCCGCCTGCCAAAATAATACCTACTGCTCTCATGCCAACTCACCTGCCTTAATCAATGTTTCACCGCTGTCCAGAACGCCGCCGGGATAGTCTTCCAAAGTGGTCGCGCCGGATATGGCCGTATTCTTCCCGATCTTCACTCCCGGAGGAATCACGGAGTCCTCGCCTATGGTTACCAGGCCGAAGGAATATACGGAGGGCTTCATCTTATTCGGAACGTCCTCGCCGATTCCCAGGACACAGTTCGCGCCCACCACCGTATTTTCCGCGATAATCGCCTTATCTACAACACAGCCCTCGCCGATCACCGCGCCTTTCATAATAATGGAATCCCGCACCACAGCACCCTTTCCGATGGTAACCTCGGCGCCGATTACGGAATTGTGTACTTCACCGTATACCTCTGTGCCGTCGGCAATGATGCTCTTTTCAATGACCGCGTCCGCGGCCACATACTGAGGCGGCGTCACTTCGCTGCTGGTATAAATCTTCCAGAACTCCTCATAGAGGTTAAACTCCGGAATGATATCGATCAGCTCCATATTCGCTTCCCAGTAAGAACCGAGGGTTCCCACATCCTTCCAGTAGCCGTTGTACTCGTAAGCCACCATCTTGGTGCCGTTTTCATGGCAGTAAGGAATCACATGCTTTCCAAAGTCACAGTTGCTCTGTTCTGATAACGTGATTAAAGCTTCTTTCAGGACCTTCCAGGTAAATATGTAGATGCCCATGGAAGCCAGATTGCTCTTGGGGTGCTCCGGTTTTTCCTGGAACTCGGTGATCCGGCTGTTTTCATCGGTAATGACAATACCGAACCGGCTTGCCTCCTCCATGGGAACCGGCATTACCGCGATGCTGACGTCCGCGTTGTTTGCCTTGTGGAAATCCAGCATGACCTCATAATCCATCTTATAAATATGGTCTCCGGAAAGGATCAGCACATAGTCCGGGTTGTACAGCTCCATATATCTGAGGTTCTGATAGATGGCATTGGCCGTGCCCGTGTACCATTCGCTGTTGCTGCTCTTCTCATAAGGCGGAAGCACAGTTACCCCGCCGATATTCTTGTCCAGATCCCACGGAATACCTATTCCGATATGCGTGTTCAGCCGAAGCGGCTGATACTGAGTAAGAACGCCCACCGTATCCACACCAGAGTTAATACAGTTGCTCAAAGGGAAATCAATGATGCGGTATTTCCCGCCAAACGCAACGGCAGGTTTTGCCACCTTTGAGGTCAGCACCCCGAGGCGGCTGCCCTGGCCGCCTGCCAGTAACATAGCTATCATTTCTTTTTTAATCACGCTATCACCTCTTGTTGTATTATGATATTGTTTCGATTCGCGCTCGGTAATTTCACAGAGTACTGCGGCATCTCAGTCAAGTACACCGCTGCGGAATACTTGACGGCAGCCGCCGTATGGACATGCGGGCATGCCCGCCCGGCTTCCTGCCTGCGGAAATAAAGATGCGTGACTTGGCTGCATGCCAGTGAGGGATACCGATTTTCTCCGCCCGCCACTGGCTTAAGCTTTCTCCTGCCATCCGCAGAGGCCTGGAGACTCTCAATAACCGGACAGCCGCCCGGCGGCTTCGGTTAAGTTGATGGTAAATATTATAACACAGTTTTTCCAAATAGTGAACAGTTTTTACAATTTAAAGTGTATTTTTTTTCAGTTTTTCATGATTATCACAAATTTAAAATGTTCCATTGGAAATGTTTTTGACATTTCTTGTCTATTTTGCACTTTAATAGTTTATACTCGCCTGCGATCTTTGTCGTATTTTACAACTATCGGTCAATTCCGGTGCCAGGCCATGGAATTCTGCATGTAACGGTTCAGCAGGGCTGACCTGTTGCAACGGGCAGGCGTGAAAATGGAAAGGGCTTTCCATTTCCGCGTAAAAAGAGTATACTGAAACAAAAGATCAAAGATTAAGGAGATTTTTTATGTACCAGATAAGCTTTCAAAAGCCCCTTCACGTTCATTTTATCGGCATCGGCGGCATCAGCATGAGCGGCCTGGCTGAAATCCTCCTGGACCAGAACTTCACGGTCACCGGCTCCGACGCAAAGGAAAGCCCCCTGACGGACAGGCTGTCGGACATGGGCGCGAAGATTTTCTACGGCCAGCGGGCCTCGAACATCCCCGAGGACACGGAGCTTGTGGTCTATACTGCCGCTATCCACCCGGATAATCCCGAATACGCCGAGGCGGTTCGCAGAGAACTTCCCATGCTCACCCGCGCCCAGCTTCTGGGACAGCTTATGAAAAACTATCAGGTTCCCATCGCTGTAGCCGGTACCCACGGAAAAACCACCACAACCTCCATGGCGGCCCATATCCTCATGGCGGCCGACACGGACCCCACCATCTCCGTAGGCGGCATTCTCCAGGCAATCCACGGAAATATCCGCGTAGGGGCCCATAAGCTCTTTCTCACCGAAGCCTGCGAGTACACCAACAGTTTTCTCAGCTTCTTCCCGAAAATCGGCATCATCCTGAACATCGACGCCGATCACCTGGACTTTTTCAAGGATCTGGACGATATCCGGCGCTCTTTCCGGCAGTTCGCCCAGCTGCTTCCCGCGGATGGAACTCTGATTATCAACCGCTCCATCCCCAGCCTTTCCGAGATCACCGACGGCCTGGCCTGCCGTGTCATTACCTATGGCCCGGACGCGGACTGTGATTATTCCTTCCGAAACCCGGTATTTGACGAAAATGCCCGGGGAAGCTTTTCTTTATATAAAGGAAGCGAAAAACTGGGAGACTTTTCACTGAATGTACCCGGAGCCCATAATGTCTCCAATGCCTGCGCGGCTCTGGCCCTTGGGGATCTCCTTGGAATTTCTCCCCAGGTAATGGCAACGGGACTTAGCTCCTTTGGCGGCACAGACCGGCGTTTCCAGAAAAAAGGCGAGGTGGCCGGCGTCACGATTATTGACGACTATGCCCATCACCCCACGGAGATCACCGCGACCCTCACAGCGGCCCGTACCATGCCCCACAAAACCCTGTGGTGCGTCTTCCAGCCGCATACCTACACCCGCACCAAGGCTCTGATGGACGATTTCGCCAGGGCTCTCTCTCTGGCCGACCGGGTTGTTCTGGCAGACATCTACCCTGCCCGTGAGACGGATACCTTAGGAATCAGCTCCGACATGCTCAGGGAAAAAATTGAGGATCTCGGCACAAAAGCGTACTATTTCCCCACCTTTGACGCCATAGAAAATTTTCTTTTGGAAAATTGTATACACGGTGATGTGTTGATAACTATGGGGGCCGGAGATGTGGTAAAAATAGGGGAAAATCTGCTGGGACAGTAAGTTATCCACATTATCCACATGTTTATTCACAATTTTCAAGAATAAACATGTGGATTTTTTTGTGGAAAAGACTGATTTACATAACTTACCGTTCATAATTCTCTGGTTCGCCAAAATGCTTTATTTTTCAAGGTTTTTCGCAGTTACGCATTTTATTTCTCCACAAACTTATTCACATTATCCACATTATCCACATTCGAAAAGTGGATTATTCACCGAGGATACGTTGGAAAACTTCCGGTTCTCTTTTAAAATAATCTATGCTATACTTGGAGCAGTAAATAAATCAGAATTGTTACTGCCGCGCAAAGCGCACCTGGGGAGTGGATACAGCATGATTACCTTAAAAAAGCCGGCAAGCGCCGGCATCACAGCAGTAAATAACCTTTTTATTGATCAGTATATGCCGGATGCTAACGGTGAATTTGTCAAAATTTATCTTTATCTTCTGCGCAATCTGCAGGATACCGGCGAACTCACCATCAGCTCCATCGCGGACATTTTTGATCACACGGAAAACGATGTCCGCCGCGCTCTGGTTTACTGGGAAAAGCAGGGGCTGCTGATCCTTTCCAGGGATTCCTCCGGCGAGATCCGCGAGATCGCTTTCACCGGTCCCTGGGACGCCCCAGACAAAGGTTCTCAGGAAATCCCGGCTTTTGCTGAAACCGCGGCCGCTTACTCAGAGTCCGCCGGCGAAAAGGATGACCGTGATGCTTCTTCCCACTCCCCCCAGGAGGCTTCCCGAAAAGTTCCCAAACGGGAGCCCCTTACCGCGGATCGGATCGATGAGCTTCGCAAGCAGGAGGATATCGAACAGCTTCTGTTTATCGCGGCCCAGTACATCGGCCGGCCTTTGAGTTCAGCGGAGATATCCGACATTCTCTACTACTACGACGGACTGCATTTTTCCGCGGATCTCATTGAGTATCTTGTGGAATACTGCGTTTCCAAGGGAAACAAAAGCCGGCACTACATGGAAAAGGTGGCCATCGGCTGGGCCGGGGACGGGATTTCCACCGTCCAGGAGGCCAAGGCCAGCACGAACCTCTATAATAAAAAATACTATTCCGTTTTAAATGCCTTCGGCATCAAAAACAGAGGGCCCGCGGCCCCCGAACGCGAATACATAGACCGCTGGTTCCAGGAATACCAGTTCGACCTTCCGGTTATTGTGGAAGCCTGCAGCCGCACCATCGCCCAGATCCACGAACCCAGCTTCCAGTACACCGACAAGATCCTGAAGCAGTGGCAGAAAAAAGGCGTGCGGCATATAAACGACATTCCCGCTCTGGACGCCCAGCGGGCCAGGGCGAAAAAGTCCGCGCAGCCAAAGCCTGCTTCCAACAACCGTTTCAACAACTTCCACCAGCGCGACTACGACTTTGAACAGCTTGAAAAGCAGCTTTTAAACAGCTAGGAGGCTTTATTTTGGCACTGAATAATTCCCAGTACGATGAAATCATGCGTGAATACCAACGCCGACAGGCAGCGGACCGGCAAAGGCTTGACGAGCGGACGAAAAAGGCCCTTGCCGCTGTTCCCTCTCTGCGGGAGCTGAACGGACGGATCGCCGCATTAAGCGTGGCCCGGGCCAGAAAGTATTTAAACGGAGACGACCGTGCCATAGACGGTCTTCGGGAGGAGATTGCCGCCCTCTCGGACACCCGCAGGGCGCTTCTGGAAAAGGGCGGTTTCCCGGCGGATTACCTGGAGATGCAGTATGCCTGCCCCAAATGCCGGGATACCGGCTACATCGGAAGCGAAAAATGCACCTGCTTCCGCCAGGCGGTCATCGACCTGCTGTACACCCAGTCCAATATCCGGAATATTCTGGAAACGGAAAATTTTCAGCATTTTTCCTTTGGCTACTACTCGGACACTGTCAAAAATCCTTCCACCGGCCTCACAGCCCTGGCCACCATGCAAAAGCTGGTGGCGGAATGCCGGGATTTTCTGGACAATTTCGACCGGCAGTCCGACAACTTTTTCTTCTATGGAGATACCGGCGTGGGAAAGACCTTTCTCAGCCACTGCATCGCCAAAGAACTCATCGATACCGCTCATTCCGTGATCTACTTCACGGCCTTTGAGCTCTTTGATCTGTTCTCAAAGACCACCTTCAGCCGCGACCGTTCCGAAGCAGAGGAGCTGAAGGAGATGCATTCCTATGTTTTCGACTGTGATCTTCTGATCATTGACGACCTGGGAACGGAGCTTACCAATTCCTTTGTAGCCTCGCAGCTCTTTCTCTGCGTCAACGAACGGCTCCTGGCCCGGCGCTCCACCATTATCTCCACGAACCTGCCCATCGACGTTTTTCGGGATACCTACTCCGAACGCGTCTTTTCCCGGATTTCCAGCGGCTACAAAATCCGCAAGCTTATTGGCGACGACATCCGGATTCAGAAAAAAATCGCTGGAATCAGGCCTTGACCTATTCAGATTTTGTGTTAAACTTTGTGTGTAATCGCAACCGCGGGCGTTTTCGCGCCGGAAAAGCGTACGCGAGAGCTACTTTACAGAGAAAACCTGTATACGCCCGCGGGGCTGGCGTACCACCGTCCCGCAAAAGTCCGGCGGGCGTACTTGGCATCCCTGAATACATGCCGCCTATCCGGCGGCGGTCTATCAGAGTAAGTAAAAGCGGAGGAAAAACCATGCAGCAAATTGATGAACGGAACCTTGAAACCATCCCAGTGGGGCCGCTGGGGATCATTCCCCTGGCAAGCTGCCGCCAGTTAGGCGAAAAGGTAAACAACTACCTGGTGACCTGGCGGAAGGAGCGGAACCACAAGCACAAAGCAAACGTTGCTTTCGAAGGCTATCAGCGGGATTCTTATATTATTGACGCGAAAGTCCCCCGTTTCGGTTCCGGAGAAGCAAAGGGCGTTATCAATGATTCCGTAAGGGGCGACGACCTCTATCTTCTTGTAGATGTCTGCAACTACAGTCTGACCTATTCGCTCTGCGGCCTAACCAATCACATGTCCCCGGACGATCATTTTCAGGATCTGAAGAGAATCATTGCCGCCGTAGGCGGTAAGGCAAGGCGGATCACGGTAATTATGCCTTATCTCTATGAAAGCCGCCAGCACAAAAGAAACGGCAGGGAATCCCTGGACTGCGCTCTGGCCTTAAAGGAGCTTGTCCGCATGGGAGTTGACAATATTATCACCTTCGACGCCCATGACCCCAGAGTGCAGAATGCCATCCCGTTGAGCGGCTTTGATACCGTGCAGCCCGTATATCAGTTCATAAAGGGGCTTTTCAAGGCGGAATCCGGTCTCTATATCGACAAGACAAATATGATGGTAATAAGCCCGGATGAAGGCGGCATGAGCCGCGCCATCTACATGGCCAATGTCCTTGGTCTGGATATGGGTATGTTCTATAAACGCCGGGACTACGCGAAGATCGTCAACGGCCGGAACCCAATCGTAGCCCATGAGTTCCTGGGTTCGAATGTGGAAGGGAAAAACATGGTGATCATCGACGACATGATCTCCTCCGGCGACAGCGTTCTGGAAGTTGCCATGGAGCTGAAGAAGCGCAAAGCCGCCAAGATTTTCATCTGCGCTACTTTTGGTCTGTTCACCAACGGCCTGGATAAGTTCGACAAAGCCTATCAGGAAGGTCTTTTCGACTATGTCCTCACTACAAATCTGGTCTACCAGACGCCGGAGCTGCTTCAGAAACCCTACTATATCAACTGCGACCTCAGCAAATACATCGCATACCTGATTGATACGCTGAACCACGACGCGTCCATCAGCAGCCTTCTGACCCCCATTGACCGGATCAACCGTTTCCTGGCCAAAAATAATAAGCCGAAGGCAGAGTGACGGGCATCGTCCATGTGTGACAAAGCCGCGGGTTTCGGACCCGGCGGCCGGAAAGAAACGTAACAGTTCAGCTCTGCTGAACCGTTACCTGTGCGGCCTGCAGGCATCCTTGAAAAGTCCTGCAGGCCGCGGCGCTGTCCGTATCATACATGCCGCCTATCCGGCGGCGGATTTCCAGAGTAAACCTGCATACGCCCGTGGGGCATGCGTACCATCGCCCCGGAAAAGTCTGGCGGGCGTACTTGGCATCCCTGAATACATGCCGCCTATCCGGCGGCGGATTTCCAGAGTAAACATACCCGCCCGCGCGGGAAGATAGGAGTTATTATGAGTAAGAAACAAACCGGCAATCCATCGATTTTCCGTCTGATCCTGCAGATTTTCCAGGGCGCTCTCATCGGCCTGGGCGCCGTTCTTCCGGGAATCTCCGGCGGCGTGCTCTGCGTGGTATTCGGCATCTACAAACCGATTATGGAGCTGCTCTCAAACCCGTTCAAAAACTTCAAAACCCATGTCCCCCGGCTGATTCCCGTTATCATCGGCGCTGCCATCGGCTTTCTGGGCATCGCCAATCTTCTGGCCTTCTTTCTTGAGAAATATCCGGACACCTCGGTATGTCTGTTTGTGGGGCTGATCGTCGGCATGCTTCCCTCTCTGTTCCGGGAGGCCGGGGAAAAGGGCCGCAGCACCGGCTCCTTTGTCTCCATGATCATTGCCATGGCGGTGATTTTCCTGCTGCTGGGCGGCTTAAACGCGGCTTCCGTTGTGATCACCCCGAACTTTGCCTGGTACCTGTTCTGCGGCTTCTGCCTGGCTCTCAGCGTGATCGCCCCGGGCATGAGCTTTTCCACCCTGCTGATGCCCCTGGGACTCTACACGCCCTTTGTTGACGGCATCGGCCATCTGGATTTCGGGGTTCTCATCCCCGGCGGCATCGGCGCCCTGATCACCGTGATCTGCCTGGCCAAAGCGGTAAACGCCCTTTTCGATCATTACTACAGCATCGCCTTTCATGCCATCATCGGCATCGTGATCGCGGCGACGGTGATGATCATTCCCTTCGACAGTTTCACCGTATCCGTCGGACAGTGCGTAACAAACCTGGTGTTTATTGTTATCGGCATCGCGGCGGCGCTGATTCTGGATTACTTTAACCAGAAGGTGCCGGTGGAGGATTGAGGCACATTCTCTGAATAATCAAACAGGGGGGTTTAGCCCCCCTGTTCTCACAGTAACATACAGTTAGTTCTCCTCATCGTCAGCAGGGAGTTTTCCCGCCTGTTCTGCGATTCTCTTTCACACCTAGCTTTCGCTTCATGTCCTGTGTGGTGTAACCGCCCAACAACGCCGTATCACCTTTGAAGCGAATTCTGCCAAATCGTTCTTCCATAAGCTCCTGTTTTCTGGTCTGCACGGCAAAATAGCTCTGCGCAAAAGCAACCTCCTCCTTCTTGGGATCAGCGTTTTGGGCGATCAGGTAACAGGCAATGTAATCCCTGACATTGCGCTTCAATCCACTTCCCAGCGGGACCATTTTCGTGACCTTACGCAAATGGTCTTCTACCGCAGCACCGGAAGTTTCGCAGGATTCACAGCGGCATCCATTCTCTCGCCAGCCAATCGGATATCCAAAGTCTGCTTCGCTGCTATGCTTATAACCAAATAGCTTCTTACGCCAGCTTCAGCGCCTGTTCCAGATCCGCCAGAATATCTTCCACATTCTCAATTCCAACGGACAGCCGGATCAGTCCCGGAGAAACGCCGGCCTCCGCCAGCTGCTCGTCGTTCATCTGTCTGTGGGTATGGCTTGCGGGATGAAGAACACAGGTCTTCGCGTCCGCCACGTGAGTCGCGATGCTTGCCAGCTTTAAGCCGTCCATAAAGCGCACCGCCGCCTCGCGCCCATCCTTTAACTCAAAGGAGATTACGCCGCAGGTTCCCTTGGGCAGATACTTTTTCGCCAGCTCATGGTACTTGTCTCCCGGAAGTCCCGCGTAGTTTACATGGGCCACTTTTTCATGGCTGTTCAGGTACTCTGCCACCTTCGAGGCATTATAGCAGTGGCGCTCCACCCTTAAAGGCATACTTTCCAATCCCAGGTTCAGAAGGAAGCAGTTCATCGGCGACGGAATCGACCCCAGATCCCGCATAAGCTGAGAGGTGGCCTTTGTGATGTAAGCCAGCTTTCCGAAACGCTCCGTATACACAATGCCGTGGTAGGACTCGTCCGGACGGGTCAGGCCGTGGTATTTGTCGCCGTATTTGGACCAGTCGAAGTTTCCGCTGTCCACAATGACGCCGCCCACCTGGGCAGCATGGCCGTCCATGTACTTGGTGGTGGAGTGGGTTACAATGTCCGCGCCCCACTCGAAGGGACGGCAGTTCACCGGCGTGGCGAAGGTATTGTCCACAATCAGGGGCACCTCATGGTCATGGGCGATCTTCGCGAATTTTTCAATATCCAGAACAACCAGGGCCGGGTTCGCGATGGTCTCCCCGAAAACCGCCTTGGTGTTTGGCCTAAAAGCCTTGTTCAGCTCCTCAATCGGCGCGTCCGGGTCCACAAAAGTGGCGTCGATCCCCAGCTTTTTCATGGTCACGCCCAGGAGGTTAAAGGTTCCCCCGTAAACCGTTGAGGAGCAGACCACATGATCCCCTGCCTCGCAGATGTTAAAGAGGGAATAAAAGGTGGCCGCCTGTCCGGAGGAGGTCAGAATCGCTCCCACGCCCCCTTCCAGGTCCGCGATCTTCGCGGCCACGCTGTCGTTTGTGGGATTCTGCAGTCTCGTGTAAAAATATCCGTTGGATTCCAGGTCAAAAAGCTTGCCCATTTCCTCGCTGGTGTCGTACTTAAAGGTTGTGCTCTGGTAAATGGGAATCTGACGGGGTTCTCCGTTTCCCGGCGTATAGCCGGAGTGAAGGCATTTTGTTTCAATGCGGTAATCGCTCATGTTTGTTCCTCCCTGATGTAATATTTTGCAGCAGTTCAGCCCAGGTCTGCGCACATGCTGCGCGGACCATAAGAACGTAATTCAGAAGTGCAAAATCCCATCGCCGCAGGCGATTTTAAATGGATTCTGCATGTAACGGTTCAGCCCGGCTGAACTTGCCGCGCCGCGGCCGCCTGAAAGCGGCCGGGTTCCTTTCCCAAGTATAGCACATTCCCGGCCGGGGCTCAACCGCAGAGATCGTAACGCTCAGTCTTCATAGAGGACGGTGCTGAAATACCGTTCTCCCGTATCCGGCAGCACCGTGACCACCCGTTTCCCCGGCCCCAGCTTTTTCGCCAGACGCAGGGCCGCGGCCACATTGGAGCCGCTGGAAATTCCGCAGAGCAGCCCTTCCTCCCTGGCCAGTCTTCTGGTGATCTCCAGAGCCTCATCATCCGTCACGACGCAGATGTCCTGATAAATACTCTGATTCAGATTCTCCGGAATCAGTCCGTCGCCAATTCCCATCTGCAGATGGGTTCCGATGCTGCCGCCGGAGAGAATTGCCGCGTTCTCAGGCTCCACGGCCCAGATCTCAATGTCCGGATACTGGTTTTTCAGCACCTCTCCGATTCCCGACAGAGTGCCGCCGGTTCCCACGCCGGAGCAGAAGCCGTGAATCGGCCCTCCCACCTGCTCCAAAATCTCCACCGCCGTATGATATTTGTGCACCAGAGGGTTATTTGGGTTGGAAAACTGCTGGGGCACAAAGACTTTCGGATCTTCCCGCTCCATCCTCAGGGCTGTCTGCAGACATTCGTCAATGCATTTTCCGATATCCCCGCCGTCATGAATCAGAATCACCTCCGCCCCATACTGACGCATCAGCTTTTGCCGCTCCTCGCTCACGGAATCCGGCATAATAATGCGGACCTGATAGCCCTTCACAGCACCCACCAGGGCAATTCCGATTCCCTGATTACCGCTGGTGGGCTCCACAATAATGGAGTCCTCTTTTATTTTTCCCTTCCGCTCCGCCTCCCGGAGCATATTCCAGGCCGTTCTGGTCTTTATGGAACCGCCGATGTTGACTCCCTCATACTTCACAAGGATTTCCGCGCTGTCCGCCTGGGGCAGCCGGTTTAAGCGAATCATCGGCGTATGGCCAATGGCTTCCAGCACATTGTTATAAATCATGGCTTGCCGCCTCTCCTTTTCTTTTCTCCTGCCCAAGAGCCGCTCCCCGCAGGTTTTGGCAGGCTTAGGCTATATTTAGTATATTCCGGAAGATTTGGAAATGCTACCGAAGCCCCTCCCCGTCAAAGGCCGGGATGAAGCTCTCCTTTGCCGTGGGCCCTTCCTGAATAAATCCGTTTTCTACGCCCAGATCCAGGGCAAAGTCCACCAGCTGATTGTATTCTCTTTTCGTGACCCTGCGGTTTAATTCCGGGAAATTTTTCAGCCCCGCCTCCATGGGCGTGTACTGGTTCATGAGGCTGATCCAGACCTTGTCCTTCCAGGTTTCGTATACAAACCGCACGGTATCCCTGGAATTTTTCACATGTCCCGGCAAAAGCAGATGGCGGACAATCACGCCTTTCTTCATAAGCCCGTCTCCGTCAAAGACCGCCGGCCCCGTCTGGCGGACCATCTCTCCCACCGCTTCAGCGGCCCGGTCCGGATAATCCGCTGCCCGGGAATATCTGGCCGCAAGCTCCCGGTCTGCATATTTAAAATCCGTCAGGTAAATATCAATCCATCCCGCAAGCATTTCCAGCATTTCCACAGACTCATAACCGCTGCAGTTGTACACTGCGGGAATGGAAAGCCCCTCCTGCCTGGCAAGCTTTAAAGCAGCCAGAATCGAAGGGGCAAAATGCGTCGGCGTCACCAGATTGATATTCGCCGCTCCCTGTTCCTGAAGCTTTAAGAAAATCCCGGCCAGACGCGGAATTGTGATTTCCACTCCGGCCTCGCCTCCGGAAATCGAGGCATTCTGACAGTAGCAGCACCGCAGAGAACAGCCGGAAAAAAATACGGCTCCAGAACCCGTTTCCCTGGAGATACACGGCTCCTCCCAAAAATGAAGGGCGGCTCTCGCCGCGAAAATCCGGGCGTCCATGCCGCAGAAGCCTCTCTCCCCCGCCAGGCGGTTGACCTGGCAGCGTCTGGGGCAGAGACGGCAGCGTTTGTACAGTTCTTCTATTTGCACAGCTCGGCTACCACCTGATTAATCAGCTTTCCGTCGGCCTTCCCTTTCAGTTCACCCATAACGGCCTTCATGATCTGGCCCTTGTTCTTCGTGGCCGCCACCTCGGCGAAATGCTCCTTAATATACGCCTCGATGTCTTCCTTCTCCATCTGAGCCGGCGCGTAGGATTTAATCACCTCATAGCGGAAACGGTATTCCTCCAGAAGCTCCGCGCGGTCCGCGGGACAGGTATCCACCTGCTCCTGGGCAGTCTTCATTTCCTTTAAAATCGCCTGATCCACCATCTCCTCCGGAATATCCTCACGGCATCCCGCGTCGATTCCCGCCTTCTTCACAGCGGAAATCAGGGAAGAAATCGCTTCCTTTCTGGGCTTATCCTTGGCCTTCATGGCCGCTACCATATCTTTTCTGAGTGTCTCGAGATTCATAAATCATTCCTCCTGATCCAACGGCCGCGGCTGTTTGCGCCGCAGCGCAGTTTTTTTATTACCGTTTGCGCCAATGCGGTCTGCGCAGCATGTGCGCAGACCTAGGCTGAATTGTTACCCAAAATTCGCTTTCCACCTCATAGACAGCGGGTGTTCACGGCTGCCTCCGGTGGTATTTCATCCATATCATAGCACGTTTTGAGGAGAAAAGGAAGGGATGGTCCTACCACCTTTCCGAAAGCAGAAAATCTGACAGATGCACGATCCGTATACCATTTTCATTCCCTGCATCCATGCTGTTTGTTGTCACCACGTATTTCGGGTAATGGTCCGAAATCTCCATCAGGTTGCCAATCTCGCGGTCTGAGTTCTCCGGCAGCTGGACGCAGACCTGAACATAGATCTTCTCATCCCGGCGAACGCCGATAAAGTCGATCTCCTTAGAAGCGTTCTTTCCTATATAGACCTCGTATCCCCGCCGCTTCATCTCCAAAAATACGATGTTCTCCAACGCGCCGTCCAGCATCTTCCGGTTATAGCCCAAAAGACAATATTTCAGAGTAACGTCCGCAAGATAGTACTTTTCCTGCGTCTTTAAAATATTTTTCCCCTGGATATCATAGCGGTGGCAGGGACAAATGATAAAGGCCTGCTCCAGCCAGCGCAGGTAATTATAAATGGACTCTACGGAAACCGCACGATGTTCACTTTTCAAAAATTTAGAGATAGAACTGGCTGAAAAGGTTTTTCCCATATTCTCCACAAGGTACTTCACAACACGGTCGAAGAGATCCTGCCGTTTGATCCGGTGTCGCTTAACAATGTCCCTGGAAATCACCGTATGGTAAATACCATTGACAATCTGATAGGCGCTCTGCTCATCATAATTGCCCAGCGCAATAATGGGAAAGCCGCCAAAACGGATATATTCCTCCATTAATTCCTTCTTAGACCGGGGATCCTGTTTCTTGAAATCCAGATACTCCTTGAAGGACAAGGTATACACCGGAATGGACACAAACCGTCCGGTCAGACAGGTCGATAATTCACTGGACATAAGCTTGGAATTTGAACCCGTTACATAAATATCCACGTTCTGTCCTTCCAAAAGGCTGTTGACACACCGCTCCCAGCCGTGAACCTCCTGTATTTCATCTAACAGCAGATAACAGCGCTCTTTTCCGTGAATCCTATCCAGCAGCTCCTCGTACATATCCGCTGCTGAAATATCTTCCGGAATATCCATTTCTGTATACCGTTTCTGTATAATGCGATCATCCGGAATCCCCCGGCTCCGAAGTTCTTCCGCCAGCATTTCAAAAATTGTAGATTTCCCGCATCGCCGAACACCTGCAAGAATTTTTACCAGAGGCTGATCAATAAACGGTGAAATCGCATCAATATAGTCCGGTCTGATAATCATGTATATCCCTCCTCAAAGGAAAGAAAAACATTACCTCGTTTTTTATCTTATTATACCAAAAAACTAATCGATAACAATAACTTTTTCTTGTTTAACACGAAAAACTGTAACAGTTCAGCCCTGCTGAACCGTTACATGCAAAAATCCATTTAAAATCGCCTGCGGCGATGGGATTTTTGCACTCCTGAATCACGTTCTTACGGTCCGCGCAGCATGTGCGCGGACCTGGGCTGAACTGTTACGAAAAACTCCCTACTTTTCGTCACACACCTGGAAAATATAAAACTTCAGATAATAGGACTCCTCCGCCGCCCAGAGAATCGGGTGATCCGGCGCCTGGGTCCGGTATTCCACCTGGCGGAGCCGCTTATGGACGTTCCCCGCGGCCTGATGAATCGTCTGGGTAAACAGCTCGTAGGTCATAAAATGGGAACAGGAGCAGGTTGCCAGAAAGCCGCCGTCCTTTACCAGCTTCATAGCCCGCAGATTGATTTCCCGGTAGCCCTTCACGGCGTTTTTCACGGAATTTCTCGACTTTGTAAAAGCCGGCGGGTCCAGAATCACCACATCGAAAGTTTCCCCTTCCTCCTCAAGTTTCGGCAGAAGTTCGAAAACATCCGCGCACAGGAAGGAGACCCGGTCCGAAAGTCCGTTCAGTCCGGCATTTTTCCGGGCCTGCTCCACGCCCAGCTCCGAAGCGTCCACGCCAAGAACCTGCGATGCCCCGGCCAGGGCCGCGTTTAACGCGAAGGAACCCGTATGAGTAAAGCAGTCCAGAACCTTCGCGCCGCGGCAGAGCCGCTGAATCGCCAGGCGGTTGTACTTCTGATCCAGGAAAAAGCCCGTCTTCTGGCCATCCTTCACGTCCACCAGATAGCGCACGCCGTTCTCCTGAATCTCCACCTCCGTGTCAAACTCCGGGCCAAGGAAGCCTTTGTACAGCTCCATGCCCTCCTGCTTTCGCACCTTGGCGTCACTTCGCTCATAGACTCCCCGGATCACAATGCCGTCCTCTGCCAGCACCCGCTTCAGAATTTCCAGAATCGTCCCCTTCAGCCGGTCGATGCCAAGGGCAAGAGACTGTACCACCAGTACGTCCGAAAACTTATCCACCACCAGGCCGGGCAGAAAATCCGCCTCTCCGAAAATCACCCGGCAGCTTCCGGTATCCACCGTCTTTTTCCGGTACTCCCAGGCGGCGCGCACCCGCGTTTCCAGAAACGCCTCATCGATTTCCTGATCCTTCCTTCTGCTCATCATGCGAATGGTGATCTTGGAATTTCTGTTCAGAAAGCCCCTTCCAAGGCAGTACCCGTCAAAATCGTGCACCAGAACAATGTCCCCGTCCTCAAAGCTTCCGGTCACCGATTCGATTTCATTGTCATAAATCCAGGGACCCCCCGCCTTCAGGGCGCGTCCCGCTCCTTTTTTCAGTGTCGCAATCGCTGTACTCATTCTTTTCTCTCCTGTAAATTTCGTTGTCGCTCACGGCTGTTCGCAGTTTTTGTTACTGTTCAGCCTCGCTGAACCGTAACTGCAAAAATCCAGCGTTTTTTTCTTATTGTACCGTCTCCGGGCCTAAAAAGCAATCCCGGTCTAAACGGCCGCGAGCAGGGCCCTGGCCGCCGCCGACAGATGGCCGTTTTTCGCGTATACCGCACAGATATCCGACTCCATCCGCGCGTCGGAAATGCGGTACGTCAAAAGGCCTGGCTGTCCGGGCGGCACGTCCGCCGCGGAAGCCGGGCAGACAGCAATGCCAAGACCGCTTCCCGCCCATTCCAGGGTTGTCCTGGCGTCGTCATTGATGCAGAAATACCAGGGAACCACTCCCGCCTCCCGGAAACGCTCGGTCAAAAAAGCTTCCCATCTCCGGTAAATAATCAGGGGCTTCCCTGCCAGCTCCGACAGTTCCAGCGTCCGCCCGGCAGTTTGCGCTTCCTGCGCGGCGGCCGCGCACAGAGCTTCCCCGGCTATCCCGGAAGGTCCGTGCTTCTTTCCAAAAAATTCCGGCCTGCCCGCCGCAATCATGGTTTCCTTGCGGATTTGCCGCGTCCCAAGCCCTTCCGTGGGAAACGGCGTCCGCACCAGAGCCAGCTCAATGAGATTCGCCCGAAGCTGCTCGATGAGCTGATACGTATTCCCCTCGTATATTTCAAAACCGATCTGCGGAAACTTCTGATGAAACGGCAGAATCCAGTCCCGCAAAAGCAATGTCCCCACGGAAGAAACCACCCCCAGCCGCAGGTTTCCCGCCCGTCCTTCCCGGTAATCCGCAAGCTCCTGCTCCGTCAGCCTGGCAAGTCCCAGCATCGTCTCCGCCCTCTTGTAGAGAAGCCTGCCCGCCTCCGTCAGCTCAATTTTCCTGGCTCCCCGCTCAAAGAGCAGCGTCCCGAACTCCCTTTCCAGAAGATGAATCTGATTGCTGAGGGGCGGCTGAGACATGTTCAGCCGTCTGGCCGCGGCGGAAATCGTCCCCTCGTCCGCCACGGCCTTAAAATATTCCAACTGTTTTAAATCCATGAAACCTCCCTCCGTCCGCGGTGCGCAAAGCCATACGAGTATGATATAGAAACTATATTAATCTAATTATTTTCATATGGCAAGTTTTATGTTAAAGTATTCTCAGAACCGGAGTGACCGTTCACTCAGATCCGCGCGCGAACCGATCGGATGCCCGCCCGTGCAGGCACGGCGTCCGCCCGGCGGGCTTATCACGCGAAATCATGCCGCGGACGGCCGCGCTTTCCGGAAAACATTTGTCCGCGGTTTTGTCCTTTCGGGCCCGGCTCGTTCCTGCTACGAAAAGAGACGGCCGCGGGGAACAGGAGATCAACATGAAAAAACTTCTTGTCTTTTTGAAAGACTATAAGAAGGAATGCGTTCTTGCGCCTCTGTTCAAGCTTCTGGAGGCGTCCTTTGAGCTGTTCGTCCCCCTTGTGGTGGCCGCTGTGGTTGACAACGGCATCACCGGCGGAAGAAACGGCTATATCGTCCGCATGTGCCTTCTTATGGCCGCCCTGGGCCTGATCGGCCTTGTCTGCTCCGTCACGGCCCAGTACTTTGCCGCGAAGGCTGCCGTCGGCTTTTCCACAAAGCTTCGGCATGTCCTCTTCGCCCACATCCAGAGCCTGTCCTACACGGAGATGGACACCATCGGAACCCCTACGCTGATCACCCGCATGACCAGCGACATCAATCAGGTGCAGTCCGGCGTCAACCTGGTTCTCCGGCTGTTCCTGCGCTCGCCCTTTATCGTATTCGGCGCGATGGTCATGGCCTTTACCGTGGACGTGCCCGCGGCCCTGATCTTTGTGGTGGCAATTCCCCTGCTCTCCATTGTGGTCTTCGGCATCATGCTGATCACCATGCCCCTCTACAAAAAGGCCCAGGCTGGTCTGGACCGGCTGCTGGGGATTACCAGAGAGAACCTCACCGGCGTCCGGGTAATCCGCGCATTCAACAAAGAAGCGGACGAATGGGATCGCTTCCGCACCAGCAATGAATCCCTGACCACCCTGCAGAAATTTGTGGGCCGTATTTCCGGACTCATGAATCCGGTCACCTACATCATCGTAAACGGTGCCACCATCGCCCTGATCTACTGCGGCGCCCTCCGGGTGGATTCCGGCGTTCTGACCCAGGGAGAGGTCATCGCCCTGGTAAACTATATGTCCCAGATTCTGGTGGAGCTGATTAAACTGGCAAACCTGATTATCACCGTCACCAAGGCCGCCGCCTGCGCGAACCGCATCCAGGGTGTGCTGGAAATCCAATCCAGCATGCAGGCGCCCAAGACCACCGCAGGCGGAAGAACAGAGGAAGACGCTCCCGCCGTTGCTTTCGAGGACGTCTCGCTTACCTATAAGGGTGCCGGAGGCGAATCCCTGACCGGCCTTCGTTTTTCCGTTCCCAAGGGCTCCACGGTGGGCGTCATCGGGGGCACCGGTTCCGGGAAGACCTCCCTGGTAAACCTGATTCCCCGGTTCTACGACGCCACCAAAGGGCGGGTTCTCGTAGACGGCAGGGATGTCCGGGATTATTCCCTGGAAGAGCTGCGCAGAAAAGTAGGCGTTGTGCCGCAAAAAGCCGTTTTGTTCTCCGGCACCATCCGGGAAAACCTGCTCTGGGGCAATGAGCAGGCCTCCGATAAAGAATTGTACGAAGCGCTGGATACCGCCCAGGCCAGAGAAGTGGTCGCGAATCGGGAGGAAGGCCTGGACGCCGCGGTGGAACAGGGCGGAAAGAACTTCTCCGGCGGCCAGAAGCAGCGACTCACCATCGCCAGAGCTCTGGTCGGAAACCCGGAAATCCTGATTCTGGACGACAGCGCCTCCGCCCTGGACTTCGCCACGGACGCGCGCCTGCGAAAGGCCCTGCGGAATCTGCGCCGGAAGACTACGGTGTTTATTGTCTCCCAGCGCACCTCCTCCATCCAGCACGCCGATCAGATTATTGTGCTGGACGATGGAAAGCCCGCGGGCATTGGCACCCATCAGGAACTCCTGGAATCCTGTCCGGAATATCAGGAAATTTACTATTCGCAGTTTGACGCTGGCAGCGCCAAAAAGAATGCAGGAAAGGAGGCGGCAAACGCATGAACACACCAAAATATGCCCGGCAGATGGAAACCCTCAGAAAGCTTTCCCGCTATCTGAAGCCGTACCGCGTCTATCTGGCCGTATCTGTCCTCCTGGCAGCCGTGACCGTGGCCCTGACCCTCTATGTCCCCACCCTCACGGGCAATGCCATTGATTTTATCCTGGGCGAGGGGCGTGTGGATTTCCCGCGGATTATCCGCATCCTGATCCAGATCGGCGTCTGCATCGCCGTCACAGCCCTGGCCCAGTGGATTATGAATATCTGCAACAACAAAATGACCTACCAGATGGTCCGGGACATCCGGAACGACGCGTTTCAGAAAATTGAGATCCTTCCTCTGAAATACATCGATTCCCACTCCTACGGAGAGGTCGTAAGCCGGGTAATCGCCGACGTGGATCAGCTGGCGGACGGCCTTCTCATGGGCTTCACCCAGCTTTTCACCGGCATAGCCACCATCGCCGGCACCCTGGGCTTCATGCTCTCCATCAATGTGGGAATCACCTTTGTGGTGGTTCTGATTACGCCTTTATCCTTCTTTGTGGCGGGCTTTATTGCCAAACGAACCTATACCATGTTCCGGCTGCAGTCGGAAACCCGCGGCGAGCAGACCGCCCTCATCGAAGAAATGATTGGAAACCAGAAGGTAGTACAGGCCTTCTCCCACGAAGACGAGGCTCTGGAAAAATTTGACGAGATCAACGGACGCCTCCAGAAGTATTCCCTCCAGGCGATTTTCTTCTCGTCCCTGACCAACCCGGCCACCCGGTTTGTAAACAGCCTGGCCTATGCGGCGGTCTGCGTAACCGGCGCCCTGACGGCGGTGGCAGGCCATCTGACCGTCGGGCAGCTCACCTGTCTTTTAAGCTACGCGAACCAGTACACCAAGCCCTTTAACGAAATCTCCGGCGTCGTGACGGAACTGCAGAACGCCATCGCCTGCGCCGGACGGATTCTTGAGCTCATCGAGGAAGAGCCCCAGATTCCGGAGCCGGAAAACGCCCTGTCCCTGACCGATATCCGGGGCAACGTATCCCTTTCCGACGTGACCTTCTCCTATGAGTCCGGCCAGCGCCTCATTGAAAACCTGAATCTCACCGCAAAGCCCGGCCAGCGCATTGCCATCGTCGGTCCCACCGGCTGCGGAAAAACCACGGTTATCAACCTGCTCATGCGCTTTTACGATGTAAACGGCGGTTCCATCCGGGTGGAGGATTACGATATCCGGGACATCACCCGGAAAAGCCTCAGGGCCGGCTACGGCATGGTTCTCCAGGATACTTGGCTGAAAACCGGAACCATCCGGGAAAACATCGTCATGGGACGGCCTGACGCCACCGAGGAAGAAATTATCCAGGCAGCCAAGGCCTCCCACGCCCACAGCTTCATCCGCCGGCTGCCCCAGGGCTACGACACCCGGATCACCGAGGACGGCGGCGGCCTCTCCCAGGGCCAGAAGCAGCTTCTGTGCATCACCAGAGTCATGCTCTGCCATCCGCCCATGCTGATTCTGGATGAGGCCACCTCCTCCATCGACACCCGCACAGAGCTGAAAATCCAGAACGCCTTCGCCCGGCTTATGGAGGGCAGAACCAGCTTCATCGTGGCCCACCGGCTCTCCACCATCCGGGAAGCCGACCGGATTCTGGTCATGAAAGACGGCCATGTGATCGAACAGGGAACCCACGAAGAGCTGCTGGAAAAGAAAGGCTTTTACGCGGAACTGTATAACAGTCAGTTTGGTTAAATCTTTCTGTATCTTTGATTTCTGCTGTTAGGCTTATCAGGAATTGTCATCCTGATAAGCCTTAATTTTATAGCCGGGCACAGATAATTTCTGCGGAATCCCTCTCTGGATTTTAGCTGCAGCTTTTCCATAAGCGCCTTGCTTGTATAAGGAATATCATATTCCATGACTTCCAGCAGTCTTTTAACCGCTTCTGAAAGATCTTCATTTTCCTCGCTGATTTGAACGGAAACTTCATCCAGAATCTTATCTGTCTGAGACAGCAGAAACTCGATAAAAATTGTAGATTCTCCGGCAGCATGGCACTTCGCAATGGCTTCATAGTATTCGTCTTGAAACTTCTCAATCTGGCTTTCAATTGGAATATACTCAAATACCGGCTTCCATTTGGCCAGAATGGCCGTATGCCACAGTCTTGCCATTCTGCCATTTCCATCTGAAAACGGGTGGATAAATACAAGCTCATAATGAAATACACTGCTCAAAATCAATGGGTGAACCTCGCTTCGCGCGGCGTTCATCCAACTGAACAATTCATCCATAAGCTGTGGGACAAGCCGTGCCGGCGGCGCCATAAAGATACATTGATCGCCATTGAAAACGCCTTCCTCTCCTGAGCGGAAATCACCGGACTCCTCCACAAGATACTTCGTCATAATCCCGTGGAACTGTTTCAAATGCTGAATATTATAGGGATCGATTTCCGAAAATCGTTCATACGCGGCATAGGCGTTCTTTACTTCCTGGATCTCTTTTTGCTCACCCAGTACAGTCTTCCCATTGATTACATCCCGAACCTGTCCGAAAGTCAGAGAATTGGCTTCGATTTTCAAAGAAGAATGAATCGATTTAATTCTATTATTCTTCCTCAAATGCGGTTTTGCCGCGAGATTGCTCACAGCGGTTATGCGTCCTATTTTTTCAGAAACAGACGATACATACGCCAATATTTCATTTGTTATTGTAAAAGGCGGCTTATATTCTCCCACAAAAACACCTCCGCAGTCTTGCGTATTATCTTGCGTATTATCTTCCTATATTATACAAACATCGCCGATAAAGTTCAATGCTCACAGGCTAAATGAATATGCCTGGTTCCCGTCCGTTACCCGGCGAATATCCGCCCACGCAAGCACGGCGTTTCGCCCGCCTGGCTTATTGTTAGAACGTGCGCTCGCCAGGCGCACCACAGCAAATAAGCGACACCTGGCTTTTGACCCAAGCATCGCTTATTCTTCAATTAAAACAAAAACTGGCTGAAAAACGCCGCTTTCTTATCCCCCAGCCAGTATTCCATGCCGCAGGCTTCGGCCATTTTCGCCGCGTCCACGCAGTAGGCGGACATACAGGCACTGTCCCTGGTGGGACCTGCGCTCATGGTCAGCCCTTCGACTCCCTGGGCTTCCATGGCGGCCGTAACGGCCTGCGTCATCTGATTGTGCCGGTGCTTTAAGGCCTTTGTGGCTTTCTCGTCATACACATCCACTTCACAGATCGTCTGCATGATAAAGGCGGTCTCATAGCGGCAGGCCCGCTCCTTCATCTGGGCAGGCGTTCCGCAGATGGGCGGACAGTTTTTCAGCTTCCCGTAATTTCCGCACAGATTGTCCTCACAGTATTTCCGGTATTCCTCCACAAAAACCAGGTCTTTCACCGGCAGGAACGCCGTATGGTCAAAGCCCTGTTCCTTTGCGAGAGCTGTCAGTTTCTTTTCGATTTCCTCTCTTGTCATTCTCTCCATGTCCGTATCCTCCCTGAAAGCGGCCCCGGGGCCGCGTTTTTTCACAGCCCCATGAAAATCCGCTTCGCTTTTTCCCCTATTATAATACTTTCACAGAGATTCTCAAGCCCTTTCGCACCGGCTGTTTTTGCACTCCTGAATCACGTTCTTACGGTCCGCGCAGCATGTGCGCAGACCTGCCTGAACGGTTACTTGCACTCCCAAATCGCGTTCTTACGGTCTTCGCAGCATGTGCGCAGGCCTGGGCTAAACGGTTACTTTCAGTCCCCCGGCCGCCGCCTCATCCAGAATGACTTTGCAGTCCGGATGGAGCTGCAGTATGCTGGCGGGAACCGCCTCGGTCACCGGCCCTTCGATCATGCGTGCAACGCTTTCCTTTTTGTTTTCACCGTTTGCCGCGATGACCAGATGCGGGCACTGCATAAAATCCTTGATGCCCAGGGTCAGCCCGCCCATCTTCACCTCGTCCGGTATATTGTTTTCCCGTCTTAATCTCTCATTCAGCGAATCATCCATCCAGGAGAGCCAGGCTGTCTGACCAAAGGGGGTGCCGGGCTGGTTAAAGCCCAGATGGCCGTTTTCCCCAAGTCCTAGAAAAATAAAATCCGCTCCTCCGTCCGCAAGAACCTTTTGCTGAAATTTCCTGCATTCCTTCTGAGGATCCTCCGCCATGGGATCCGGCATAATAAAGTTCGCCAGCGGAATCCCCAGAGGCTCCACCACCTCGTGAAGCAGAATATAGTAGCAGCTCGCCTTGCAGTCCCTGCTCATATTCGTAATCTCATCGATTCCGAATACCGTAATGCCGGAGCAGTCAAATTTTTCCTCTTCATGAAGTTTTACCAAAGCCGCATGGACGCCTTTTGTCGTGCGGCCTGTCGACAGGCCTATCTTCGCGCTGGTTTTTTTTCGGATCACTTGAGCTATTTCAGACGCCGCTTCCCGGAAAAAATCCTTTTCTTCTTTTATTATTATCTTCATTTCGCTTCCCCTTTTCTAATAGCGAACCAGTCCGCGGGCGCACGCTTCCTTTTTACAGCGTTCATGGGCATCGTCATCCTTTGCCCCCTTTTCATCAAACGCCAGCAAGGCCGCGCCGATAATCGGCTCATAAAAGGACTGTTTGATCGGAATATTCGAATATTTCCGGTGAATCTGAGAACAAACCGTTTCGTAGAGCAGCGGATTAGAGTTTTTGAAAACACCGCCGCTTAAAATCACCTCAAATCCGGCCGGTTCGATCTGGAAGCGCTTCACAGCTCCTGTTACATACTGGCTGATCGATTTTCCAAACTCATAAATCACTTCCAAAGCAGTCGGATCATTTTTATTTGCTTCCTGGAAAACCACTTCACAGGCATCTTTCAATGGTTTTGGCAGCTGGTTTCTGTAAAACGCCAGCATAAGCCTGTCCATATCGTCTATTCCAAAATATTCCTTCATGCCTTCTGTCAGCGAAGTATAGGGCCCGCAGCCCATATGGCTCTGAAAAATCTCACGAAGCGCCCGGGAACTCAAGCCTTCGGAACCCTGGTCGTAAAAATCAATGTAATTGTTATACACCAGCTCCAGTTTTCCATTTACAAAAACGGCGCTGTTCATTCCAGAACCCGTACACAGAACAATCGCGTTATCACTGTCCGTTCCCGCTCTCAGCGCAATCACGCAATCATTTACAACATCCGCTTTTTGTACTGAAAACCTTCTTTTCAATTCCTCCTGCAGCATTTCTATTTCATCCGGCCAGTTAGCCGCCGCAATCCCGCCATAAACCTGGGAAATCGCTTCTTTTTGGAGTCCGGCATCCTGGATCGCCATATCAGCCGCCTCCTGCATCATCCCGGATGCCTTTGCCAGTCCGTCTTTATAATGGCTGGCGCCTCCTGCCTTTCCCGTTCCAAGGATCTCTCCCTCTTCTGATAAAAGCAATGCAGCTGTTTTTGTCTGACCCTGATCAATCGCAAGAATAGCCATTTTGTCCTCCTTCACCGCCAGTCTCTTACTGGCAGATATTTTTTATTCCCTGCAGACAACGTTTTGCGTTCTCCATTTCCGGCAGCTGTGCGTTCTCACTTTCCACCAGCAGCCAGAGGAAATCATGGGACGCAAGAATGTGCTCCCAGTCGTTTTCGTCATCTTCGGCTCCCAATACCGTATCAAATCCTCTGGTTCTGGAAAAGGGCTTTAAATGCAGGAGAATCTCTCTGTCACGGTATTTTCGCAATACCGTCAGCGGATCCGTACCGCCTTCAATGCAGTTCCCGCTGTCAAATTCCATAATCACTTCCGGGGAAAGACCTTCAAACAGCATATCAAATACGCTCTTCCCTTCATAAACCAGCTTAAATTCATGCTCGTGGTTATGATAGCCGGTTCGGATTCCCTCGGCATTCAGCCTTTCGCATATTCGGTTCATTTCCTCGATATAGCGCAGCCATATCTCTCTGCATTCCTCCTGAGGGCCGTGGGCAACATTCCATTTGCCGCCCAGGCAGGGAATCACTGCCGCGGGGCATCCTGCCGCCTGCAGATAGTTCACCGTCTGACCGAACCGGTCCGGCTGAAGATTTCTCCATTCCACATGCCAGCTTGTGAGCGTCAATCCGGAATCCCGAAGGGATCTCTCTATCTCTTTCAGATCAAAATCCAATTCTCCATAAAACTCAATTCCGCGGTATCCCATTTCCGCAAGGCCGCGAAACGTTCCGTACATATCCCGTCTTACGCTTTGATGCACGGTATACATGCCAATTCCAAACTTTTTCTGCATCTTCCTTGCCCTCTCATACCTGTACGCCGCAAATCCGCAGTTCTAACCTTTCATTTTTGTGCACCACTGGGCCGCGCTTTCCATCAAAGGCCTCATTTTAATAAGCATCGGATGATTGTGTCCCGGCGTCAGGCTGCAGACCCGTCCTTTTCCAACGGTATGGGCCCATCCCGCGATCTCTGTACCGGCGTCCGAACAGCTCACCAAAATCGGGCAGACGTTTTCGATATCCACCTTGCAGAAATAATGCTCATCCGCTGTTATAAAAGGCTCAATTCCATCCATAATCGGATGGGTGCAGCCGGGAAGTTTTGTGCAGTAAACGTCATAATGGGGCTCCGGATGACTCGCGAAGCGTCCTCTTGCCAATTCAAACAAGGGCGTTCCATCCTGGATGCAGGCCATTCCCGCATGAATAAACATCATTCCCATACCCTCTTCTACCATGGTCTTCATCTGCTCCTGCTCCTCGATGGTGAGTCCTGACTCGCCTTCCGGAAGGCCTACTGTAAAATGAATGCACAAATCCACCCTCTCTTCTGTCTCCAGCAGGTCTCTGACACGATGTGTTTTCGTCACATTCCACATTTCATTTTCTTCAAAGCTTTTTCTGACTGCTTCTCGATAATTTGCTTCCGGATGATAATAATCGTCCCAAACAATCAGTACATTTTTCTGCTCCATTTTCTTTTCCTCCACTCTGCTGCCGCTTTGAACAGCGGCAGCAATTTACCGGTTACCAATTCATCCTGTCCCCGCGGTAGTTCACAAATCCCGGCATGTGCCCGGAAAACCTCTCTGGCTCATCTAAAATACGGAGGAAGCCTTTCGCTGTAATTTCCGGCGTTGTATAAAATTTCACCGTCCCCGGCCTGGCCGGTTCCACAAACGGAGCGTCTGGATCCGGGGATTCTCCAATAACAGACTGCATCCAGCCCGGATGGAGATTCATCACGCTGCCGCCCGCCTTCCGAATCCCGTTCAATACAATGCAGGAAGCCATATTCAAAGCCGCTTTCGACATACAATATCCAAACTGGCTGTCTTTACTGCATTCCTGCATACTTGCCGCCTCGGATGATACATTAACCACAAGCTGGTCAAAGCTGTTCAGCACCGCGTGAATCAACGCCTGAGTGACTCGCAGAGCTCCTAACGCGTTTATGTTTATCTGGGCCATAATCGCTTCGAAATCTAATTTGCCATCCAGAATCGTTCCGGCACCATGCTCAAGCCACACGGCGGCATTATTGATGAGAATATCGATCCCCTTGGTTCTTTCTAATATAAACTCCGCCGCCTTATCCACGCTTTTTTCATTGCTGACATCCAGCTCAACAATATCCAGCCTGTCCGGATATTGTTCCTTCAGTTTTTCAAGACGGTGCCAGTTTTCCCGGTATTTTCCCGCAAATACACGGTCGCCCCGTTCTGTATACTGTTTAACAAGTTCAAATCCCAGCCCGCTGTCAGCACCAGTTACGACAACCGTCCTTCTCCTTCCATACGTCAACAACTCATCCATTTTCTGAATCCCCCATTGATATATCATTCTATATTTTTAATTTCTGGAATCCAGCCATGCGTTAACCTGCTTTTCTACCTCTTCTCTCACCATATCAAGCCCGGCGTTCTTCGCTGCCGCAAGATATTCTTCATATGCCTGGTCTACATCGTTTACCAGTCCGGCCTGCAGCGGATAACCGTATTCGCTCTGCACATTGTAGAGTGCGGTATACTCTGTATCGAAGCCGCTGGTATCAAGGGCAAAACCTTCAAAAATACTCGGCACTACCTTATTATTGATCTTTTCCATGATTTCGTCATAGTCATCGCAGTAGTTTGACTGGCGCTTTTCAAAATTCTCGTTTCCAACCAGGGAGCTCGGGAAATAGTTAAAGCTTGCTCCGTCCGCGATATTTGAAGTATCAATACTTCCATCGTCCGCTAACGTATAGTTAATGCCTTCCATTCCATAGGTTACGAAATCCCAAAGCTCTTCATTCTGCTGGATATAATCCAGAACCATCAGGGCTCTTTCCGGATTTTTCCCGCTGGCGGTAACTGCCGTCATCGTTCCGATGGTGGAACCGGAAAGCACGCTGTCGGGATTGCCTTCAAAATACATATAGAATCCCAGCTCCCAGCCTTCCGCTCCGTGCTCCTGCTCTACCTGCGTTGCATGCCAGTTATAGTTCGGAAGCTGCTCGTTGAAGGAGGCTGCCGCCGCGCCGTTCAATACCTGCATTACGCCCCAGTTCGTGCTGGCCAGTACGCTGGATGACCAGAATCCGCGGTCTGCCCAATCCTTCATCTTATACATATAGTCTTTGTATTCCGGCGTTTCAATTACGCTGAGCACTTCTCCGTTTCTGGGATCATAAACGAAATTGAACATCGCGTCATGGATCTCATCGATTCCGATATAGGGAGTGTTATAGATCCAGGAAGTTCCATAAACCTGGCATTGATAATCGTCTACCGGCAACAGTCCGGGCTCATTGTCCTTAATGCACTGGAGATACGTCTCAATGTCTTCCATGGAATCAATTTCCGGAAGATCGTATTTCTTTCTCAGATCCTCCCTGTATACAAAGGTGGGAACCGTAACGCCGGTCTTTAAGGTCGGAACGCCATAAATATGGCCGTTCACGGTCGCCGCGTCCCAGGTCTCCTCGGGAATCGTCTCCCAGAGATAGGGCGCGTATTCCGGAATCAGCTCATCCAAAGACATAAACGCATTGTCCAGCGCATACCCCTGGTAATCCAGCCATCCCGGAGCCGCCTGAATCATATCATAGGAATCACCAGACGCAAGGGCCAGGGCGTAGTTGTTCGTATAATCATTTCCGGCTGCGTAGGTATAATCGATGGTACAGTTCAGCGCCGCTTTCAGGCGGCTGTTCAGTTCGTCCCAGAACTGCGATGCCAGGTCCGTATTATTCGGAGCGTCCGCGATCGCGTACAGCTTCAGCTCCACGTATTCCAGATCTCCCTGATACTCCGCTTCCTCCGCGCTGACATTCAGTCCCATACCGGGCACGCAGCCCAGTACCATAGCCGCCGCCAAAAGACCCGACGTCAGTTTTGCCATTTTTTTCTGTTTCATTTCTTTTCCTCCTTTTTTAGAAAAATTCTGCGGTTTCTCCGACCCTTGCCCCTGATTCAAAGAAACCGGCTTCTTGTATAGTAAATTCATTACTATCCTGTTTGTGTTATCCCTTAACCGCTCCAATCGAAATACCCTGAACGAAATATTTCTGCAGGAAGGGATATAAGAAGATAATCGGTCCTGTCGCGACCACCGCGTTTGCCAGCTTCTGCGTCTCTGTCGGCAAAATGTTGCCGCTGAAGTTCTCGATACCAGCCTGCGCGATTTTGGAAGCCGCATTTAAAATATTATATAAGCGATACTGTAGCGGCCACATATCCGCGTCTGTGATAAACAGGGACGCGTGATACCAGTCGTTCCAATATGCCAGCGCCAGGAACAGCGCGACTGTGGCGAGAATCGGGGTAGACAGCGGTATGACAATCCGAATCAGAATCCGGAACTCCCCCGCTCCATCCAGTTTTGCCGATTCCACCAGGGAATCCGGTATTGTTTTCATAAAGTTTCTGATTAATAAAATATAGAAGGAACTGCAGCAGGGCGGAATAATCAGAGCCCAGAGCGTGTTTCGCATTCCCAGCCGCGTAATGACAATATACCAGGGCACCATGCCGCCGGAAAACAGTGTCGTAAAATAAACAATGAAGGCGATTACATTACGGTATTTCAGTTCCTTTCTGGAAAGCGCGTAGCCGCAGAGAGTCATGATCGTAAGACCAAGTACTGTACCCGCCACCGTCACAAGAATGCTGACGCCGTACGCCCGCGCGATCTGTTTCGGAAACAGGAAAATACTGCGGTATCCGTCTAAAGAAAATCCTCTCGGCAAAATGGAATATCCGTTTTTCATAATCTCGGCGCTGTCCGAAAACGAGCCTGAAATGATAAGAACAAAAGGCAGCGCACAGACAATCGCCACGATCGTCAAAATAATATAGATTGCTGTATTCAGGACTTTCTCTCCCGCTGATCGTTTTATTTTTTTCATCGTCATCCTCCGTTCCCTGTTTCGATTAAAACAGCGCGTTTTCAGGACTCTTCTTCCGGATAATCGTATTTACGATCAACACAAGAATAAATCCGAATACCGACTGGTACACGCCGGCCGCGGTAGAAGTTCCCATATTAAAGTTCACCGTCATAGACCGGTAAATATAGGTATCCAAAACATCCGTCACACGGAACAGCTGTCCGTTTCTCTGAACCAGATTGTAGAACAGGTCGAACTGTCCTCTCATAATTCCTCCAAGGCTGAATAAAACCAGCATAATAAAGGTCGGTTTCAGCAGAGGAAGCGTAATGTACCGGATTTCTTTGATGCTGTTGCATCCGTCGATCTTAGCCGCTTCATAAATTTCCTGATCAAAGCCCGTGATGGCCGCCAGGTAAACAACCATGCCGTAGCCGGTACCCTTCCAGAGGTAGAAAAACACAATGATAAAGGGCCATACCCACTTCATCATATAAACATTGATTTCCTGGCCGCCCAGAGCGCTGATGATCGAGTTCAGCACGCCATAGTTGCTGTTGAAAATATTGTAGGCAATGGTTCCCACAATAACATAGGAAACAAAATATGGCAGCAGCATAATCGACTGTGTTACTCTCTTAAATACACGGCTGGCAACGATGGAAACCATAATCGCAAACGCGCATTGGATAACGTTCCCAAGAAAGATAAATACCAGATTGTACAGTACCGTATTTCTGGTCAGATATACGATCGGAGCGTCCCATCCGCCTTGTACAAAATACAGAAAGTTTTTCAAGCCGACAAACGGGCTTCCAAAGATTCCTTTTGAAAAATCATAATCTACAAACGCATAATAGATACCGGCCATGGGGATGTAACTGAAAATCAGGAAAAATATCAACGCCGGAACAGTCATCAAGTATAACGACCTGTGCTTATATAATTCCTGGAATACTCCTCCTGTCTTGCCGCGCGCCTTTGGCGCCTTTTTCGTTTTTGCTTTCCCATCTTTTCGCATTTCCCTTACTCCTTCCCTGCGGATTCCAATACTATTTTTGCCGTTCAAATCTTCTATCCGTCTTTTTGGTACATCGTCCTGCTCCTTTCCGTTTTGGTACCGGTACCATTTTCCCGCTTTTAAAATCCCGCTGATGCGGGCATCTTTTCTCTTTTGGTATCGGTTTCAATAACAATCAAAAATTAAAGGCTTTCATTTTTGCCATTTTGTCCATCTATTCGCCATCAGAATACTATATATTGTCACTTTTGTCAATACTGTTTTTATATATTTTTTATTTCTTGGTCTATTTTTCTATTTTATTGGTATCGTTTCCACTTTTTTCGGATAATAGATTGACTTTCTTTTGCCTTTGTGATATGCTTTTTTTAGTTCATGGATGATCATTTATTCGTCCATCTTCACAGGAGAAAGAGCCGTTTCAGGCTGTTTTGGTACCGATACCATAAAAAATCCTCTCTTTTTTATGCTATAATAAAGTGAAAAGGCCAACCGCGCACGCTGTCAGCGGAAACGGTCTGTAATGGAGGAAGTTATAATGGAAGAAAAACTCGAAAAGAAAGTAACCATTTACGAAATAGCCAAGCTCTGCGGCGTATCTGTGTCTACGGTCTCGCGCGTGCTGAATAAAAGTCCCTATGTTTCCGCAAAAACACAGGCGCGCGTATTGGATGTGATCAACAAGTATCATTATGCTCCAAGCGCGGTGGCCCGTGCCATGATCAGCAATCAGACCAAGACCCTGGGCGTTATTATTTCAGATATTACGAACCCTTATTTCAGTGAACTGTATCTGGAAATTCAGCGATATGCTGTGGATTACGGCTACTCTCTTATATTATGCAATACCTTTTACGGCGGCGCTTCCCATGGAGTGTCCGCCGCCATTCCGGAAGATACCTATTTTAAAACGATGCTGGAAAAAAAGGTGGACGGCGTTCTGATTCTTGGGGGCGAAATCGACCTTGACCACGTTTCTGCCTCTTATAAAGAAGCTCTGAACCGTATGAGCAAACAGATTCCTGTCGTCATTCTCGGACAGACAATTCCGGGCTGTGACTGCATTTTCATCAACCGGAATTTAAGCGGCGGCGTCTCCACGCTGATTCACCATTTGTTAGCCCTGGGACGGCGCAAAATCGGATTTATCGGCGGCGAAAAAGGTGTCCGCACCACCACTGCCAGGCTTTCGGCCTACCGGCAGACCCTGGAGGCTTTAGGGCTCCCTTATGACCCGGCCCTTGTCTCTTTAAGCAACTACTACGCACCGGACGGATATCTTGCCATGTCCAAGCTCCTTGAGAATCCGGAGAATCTGCCTACCGCGGTCGTCTGCATCAATGATGCCGTGGCACAAGGCGCGATCCGCGCCATTGTCGATAAAGGACTGCAGGTCCCGGAAGATCTTTCTGTGGTAAGCTGTGATCAGTTTCCCTCAGGCGAATATACTTGCCCCCGCCTGACTACCCTGGACCAGCAGAACAGTTATCTCGGGCGCATGTCAATTATGACGCTGATCGGTGCAATCCATAACGATTCCGAGTGTATCAGCATCTCTCATGAACCGCGTCTGATCATTCGCGAATCCTGCGGCGCAAAACTTGGCCGCTTTTTCGAACAGTAAACGTTTTGCAAAAAGGAGGTAGAGCATGTCTACAAATTACAGTGTTATTTTCACCCAGCGGCAAAAAGCCGAACTCATCGCGTCGCCCTTCACCGATACGCCCGGGGAAGGCGAAATTATCGGAAAAACCGTTGTTTCCGTAATCTCAAACGGTTCGGAAACCGGCGGTTTTATGGGCTATGGCGGAGGCGAAGGCCTCTATCCCTGCGAAACAGGGTACGCCAATATTCTCCGCGTCACACAGGTGGGGGAGAATGTCGAGGACATTCATCCGGGAGATCTGGTATTTTCTTTAACCCCTCACAAGCTGTACAATAAAGCGGCGGCTAAGGATGTTTTTCTCATCCCTGAAGATATTGCCCCGGAAAAGGCGGCGCTCTGCCGGTTTCCGGCCGTTTCCATGACCGCTTTCCTTCACAGTCGGATTAAGCCTACCGAGGCCGTCATGGTGTCCGGTCTTGGCATTGTGGGACTTATGTGCGCCCAGGTTATGCAGCGGTGCGGTTTTCCGGTTTACGCCTTTGATCTCGATGAGAAAAGGCAGCAAACCGCCCGGGAATGTGGCCTGAAACACGTAAGCGCTTCCACGGCTTCTTTCGGGCTGCCCGAAAAAAGCGTCGGACTGGCCATCGATTGTTCCGGCAATGATCAGGCCATTCTCTCGGTCATCCCCTACATCCGCCAACTCGGCGAACTGGCTTTAGTAGGTGTTCCCTGGAGACCCACCTCGGACGTCACCGCCCATGAGCTTCTGCGGCAGATTTTCTATTCCTACCTGCATGTTTATTCCGGCTTTGAATGGTCCATTCCGCGCTATTCCGGCGATTTTGACCCGAACAGCAATATGCGCAGCATGCAGACCGCTTTAGAATGGATCCGGGACGGGTCGATTGTTACCGATGGCATCTACGAACTTTTTACACCCCAGGAGTGTTCTGTGCTTTATCCGAATATCGCAGCGGGAAAATTAGAGAAACCATGCGCTATTTTTGACTGGCGCGGTTTTCACGGTCAGGACTGATACAGAAAGAGGCATACTATGAAAGAAAAAATTCATGTTACAATCTTTAATGAGCATAATCAGGATCGTTCGGAACCGGTAAAATCCATTTATCCCGACGGCATTCACGCCGCCATCGCAAAAGCCTTTGAAGGTTTCGACGAATTTTCCGTTGTCATCGCCACCCAGGACATGCCCTGTCACGGTCTTTCCGAGGAGGTTCTCGCGTCCACGGATGTCCTTATCTGGTGGAGCCATATCGATAACGCCGCTTTTGACGAAGAAATCGCCGATCGGATCTGCTATCACGTTTTAAACCGCGGCATGGGATTTATCGCGATTCATGCCTCCATTTTTTCCAAACCCTGGCAGAAGATGCTCGGCATCTATTACGATGCCGGGCAATGGGGACGCTTCCGCACCATGCCGAAAGGCGAAAAAGAAAAACTCTGGGTAATCAATCCGGGACATCCCATTACCTATGGGCTTCCGGAATGCATTGAAATTCCGGCTGACGAAATGTACGGTGAGCCTCAGTTAATACCTGAGCCTGACCAGACCGTATTCCTGGCCTGGTGGGAAGGCGGAGATGTCTGCCGCAGCGGCAATATTTTCTACCGCGGCAGAGGGAAATTATTTCAGTTTACGCCGGGGCATGAAACCTTTCCTATCCTATATCAGAAGGAAATCCATCAGGTTCTCCGAAACGCGGCGAGATGGATGGCTCCAAGCCCGCTTATGACCGTTCCGTCTCCCGACGGCGGGCACCTAGACGGAAATCCCAGGGAAAACCTGGATCACCGGAAATAAGAAATCCTTGTAACGGTTCAGCTCTGCTGAACCGTTACCTGCAAAATCATTCGTTTGGGAGGTAAATGATGTACAGAAAGCTGAAGCAAAAAGGAATTCACCATGTATGCCTGCGGGTTCCCAATCTGCACGAAACCGCTGCCTTTTATCAAAACGCCTTTGACGCGGAGCTGGTTGCCGAATGGGGCACCGAAGGCAAAGACGACCATGCCTTTATTCTGGATCTCGGAGTCGGCGATTATCTGGAGATTTTCGGAAGCGACGAGCCCTTTTCTTTAGGAAAATGGCAGCATGTGGCGATTTGGACCGACGATATGGACGCCTCTTACAAGCGCGCCCTGGAAAATGGTGCCACCGTCGCCACTTCACCCGCGATTTCCCATATTCCAACCCGCTCCGGACAGGTTGTTCACATGAAGTTCGGCTTTTTAAACGCGCCGGGCGGGGAAGTCATCGAGCTTATCCAGGATGTGGATGAAAATGCCCATATGTAAGGAGGTTTCCCATGAAAAATCGTACGGCATTTGATCAGCAGCTCTTGCATACCGGCATGCTTCACTGGCGCATGGACGCGGAAGAGGCGGATTCCTATGAATCCCGCCTCCGTCAGAAGCCGGTGGATCGCTCAAAGCTTCTGTGGGACGGACAGGATTCTGCCCCATGGTCGCAGGAAGGGGACGGCGTTCTCTCCGTAACGGACGATCGCTGCCTTTCCATGGAAGCCCAGGCCCGGGCCGGTCAGTGGCCGGCCGGTTCCCCCGAGGACGGCGATTACTGTGCCTTTGGGGAGCTGAATGCCAGTCTGGACACAAAAGGCGCCGACTGGCGTTCTTACAACCGCCTGCGTTTCCGGATTTTCCCGGATTGTCCCGGAATGCACTCGCCTATGATCGCCCTGCAGCTGTACAACGACGGTGAAGAAAAAATACCGGACCGCTATCACCGGGAAGGTTACCATATCATTCATTTGAAAAACGGCGAATGGAACGACTGTGTCTGGGAGTTTCCCTCTCTGCCCAGGGACCGCGTCACTTCCCTTTCCTTTCTTGTCCACCGGTATGGGAAGGAGCTTTCCATGGACGGAACCCTTCGCTTTAAGATCAAAGAGATCTCTCTGGAACATACCTCCGTCACCTGGCACACCCTTGGCTGGCAGTGCGATCCGGATACCGTAGTATACTCCACAGAGGGCTATTGGGCAAAGGGCGCAAAGCAGGCGGTAACCTGTGAAAAGACGGATTCTTTCTCTCTCCTTCGGGCAGAGGACAGTTCCGTGGCCTTTACCGGCACGCCCCTGTTCATCCAAAACGAAAAAGGCGCTTTTTATCTGTGGGACTTTTCTTCTTTCGAAGAAGAGGGGATCTATTATCTGGAATCCGGTCCTCTCCGGACGCCCGCGTTTCCTCTTTCTTCGCATCCCCTCTATCAGTCCGTGTGGAAAGTGCTCCATTTTCTGTACTGTGAGCGCTGCGGCTACCCGGTAGGCCGGGGCCACGGCACCTGTCACGGGGATATTCTGGCAGAGCACAGCGGCGTAAAGCTCGCCTATACCGGCGGATGGCACGACGCCGGCGACGTCAGCCAGCAGACCCTTCAGACGGCTGAGGTTGTATACGCCCTTCTGGAAAACGCCCGGCGTGTCCGTGAGACTGAACCGGCACTGTATTTCCGGCTGATGGAGGAAGCCGTATGGGGACTGGATTTTGTGCTCCGGATGCGGTTTGGTGACGGCTACCGCGCCACCAGTGCCGGGATACGGCGCTGGAGCGACGGCATGATCGGAAATTTTGACGACTGCGCCGCGCGGGTACACAATCACGCCTTTGAAAACTTCCTGATGTCCGGCATTGAAGCCTGCGCTGCCCGCGCCCTGGAAGAGCTGGATCCGCCGCTTGCCAGGAAAGCGTATGCCGCGGCCTGCGAGGACTATCGCTTTGCATTGAAACGCTTTGAAGAAAAAGGGATGGAGCTTCCCATCTATTTTGAGCATTCTTACAACAGCAGCCTCTCCCTGTACTGGGCAGCGGCGAGCTGGGCAGCCTCTCAGATTTATGCCTGCGAAAAAGATCCCGCTTTTTCCGAATACGCGGTTTCCTTTGGAGAAAAGCTCCTCTCCTGCCAGGAAACCGGGACGCCGGGCTGCCCCATGTCCGGCTTCTTCTATCGGGAACCGGATCATAAGGATATTGTTCATTTTAATCATCAATCCCGGGAGCACCTGTATATGCAGGCCCTGACGGCCCTCTGCCGGACGCAGCCTGCGCATCCCGCCCGCTCCTCCTGGGAACACGCCATGAGCCTCTACGCCGGTTACCTGAAGCAGATCGCTTCCTATGCCCAGCCTTACGGAATGCTCCCCGCGGGTATCCACAAAATGGACGAGTACAAAAACGAACCACTTTTTGCTCTCATGCATCTGGAGTCCCCGTTCCAGGAAGAGAGTCCCAACTACGAACGCCAGTTAAAGCAGGGAATTCCCCTTGGAGAAGGCCATTGTCTCCGGCAGTTCCCCATCTGGTTTTCCTTCCGGGGCAATACGGCCATTCACCTTTCTGAGGGAGCGGCTGCGGCAATCCTGGGAAATTATTTTCAGGATGAGGATTTGCTACAGATTTCCAGGGATCAGCTCTACTGGATTTTCGGAAAGAATCCCTTCGGCCAGTCCTTAATCTACGGCGCGGGCCGGAACTTTGCCCAGCAGTACGGAGCCCTGAACGGCGAAATGGTGGGCAGCATTCCGGTGGGAGTGGAAACCCGCGGCAACGAAGACGTCCCCTACTGGCCCATGGAAAACAACGCGACCTATAAAGAAGTATGGACCACCAGCGCCGCCAGATGGCTGCTGCTGGCGGCCGAGCTATATTAAAAAGAGTTGTCCGGCAGGTCTTGGCAGCCGCGAAGCGGCTATTCGAGTAGTTCCGACTGACCCCTGGACGGTCGAAAGGCATGTGCGAAACGCGCATGCCTTTTTCGCGCGATAAGCTCTTGCTTTTACGGAGGTTTTCTATTATCATGCCTTTATAGAACAAAGAGTTCCGCAAGCGGAACTCTCGCGCCGAGCGCGGTCGCTTTAGCGACAATCGTCCGCTTCGCGCGAGTGCGCATCCCGCGGAGCGTTTTGTTTCATAGGGAGCAAAGTTTCCTATGAAACAAACAGATGGATTTTTTATAAGGAGAAATCATGTCAGAAACCAAACCATCCCATCCTCCTCTGACCCGGACTGAGGAGGAAGAAAAGCTGGCCGGGATTCTCCGCCTGGCCCAGAGCAATCTCGAGAAGACAGAAAACACGATCCGGCAGCTTTCCGAGGAGCTGCATGTGCTGACGGAAACCTATGGTCCGAAAGATACCGAAGCCCTTTCCCTTCTGCACAATACCCAGGCTCAGCTTGCGGAAGCCCGGCACGATCTCATCCGGTGTCAAAAAGCCCGAAAGAAACCCTATTTTGGCCGAATCGATTTCAAAGACAAAAAGCAGCCTGCAGCGGAATCCTACTATGTGGGGCGGGTTGGTATCGCCGAAGACGGTTCAAATCCTGTGGTCATAGACTGGCGCGCCCCCGCGGCCTCTGTCTACTACGAGAATGCCCTGGGGCCCTGCCGATACGAAGTAAAGAATCACGGCTTCTGCGAAATCGATCTTCTGCGGAAGCGCACCTATGAGATTGAAAATGACCGGCTGAAGAATTTCTACGACTCGGACATTGTGGCCACCGATGAGCTCCTGAACAAATATCTGGCCCAGAACAAACGAGCCGTTCTCAGCGAAATCATCGCTACCATACAGCAGGAGCAGAACGCCATTATCCGCCGGTCTCCCAGAATAAACCTGATCGTCCAGGGCGTGGCCGGCTCCGGCAAGACCACGGTGGCCATGCACCGGATTTCTTATATCTTATACAATTACGCAGAGGATTTCCGCCCGGAGGATTTTTATATCATCGGCAGCAACCGGATTCTCTTGAACTACATCACCAGCGTTCTTCCGGATCTGGATGTCTACGGCGTACGGCAGATGACCATGGAACAGCTTTTCATACGCCTCCTTTACGAGGACTGGGATCCCAGATTCCATCAGGTTCGCCCGGCAGATACCGCCGATCCGCAGTTTTGCTTAAAGAGCAGCCTGTCCTGGTTTCAGGATCTGGCTGCCTTCTGCGCCGAATACGAGCGCCGGGAAATCCCGGGGGAGGACGTGCGTCTGAAAAAAACCGGGGCCCTTCTTCTTAGTGCCGCTGCCATCCGGGCCTGTCTGGAAACGCATCCGGACTTGTCCATGCAGGAAAAGAAAAATCTTCTGAACGAAACGCTTGTGGCCAGGCTGGAAAACGAGCTCTCCGGGAAATATGTCTCCTGCACTCCCGAAGAAAAGAAGGAGCTGTTCCGTACCCTGCGCCGCCATTTCGGCCAAAAGCGATGGAAAGGTTCTATTTTCGAAGTGTACCGGGAATTTCTCCAAAGCCAGCAGGACCGTGGAAAAACGGTTTCCATGCCGGAACCGGTCTTTGAAAGCGGCAGTTTCTCGCAGATCCAGGCCGGATGTACCGCTTTTGATCTCTATGACCTGGCCGCTTTGGCCTATCTTTACCGACGCATAAAAGAAACGGACCGCATCCGGGAGGCCTCCCATATGATCATTGATGAAGCGCAGGATTTCGGCATGATGGCCTACAGCGCTCTGGCCTTCTGTCTGAGAGGCTGTACCTATACGATTATGGGGGACATCTCCCAGAACATTCATTTCGGCTGCGGACTGAACGACTGGGAAGAACTGAAGCGCCTGATCCTTACCGGTGATTTCGACCGCTTTGACGTGCTGAAAAAGAGCTATCGGAACACCGTGGAAATCGCCCATTTCGCGGCGGATATCCTGCGCCACGGCAATTTCCCCGTTTATCCCTCCGAGCCGGTAAACCGCCGCGGCAGCCAGGTGCGGGTAATCCAATGTGCGGATGAAAAGGCTCTGACCGAAGAATGTATCCGCACTATCCGCGCCTGGCAATCCCTCGGCCACGAGACCATCGCCGTCATCTGCCGGGACGAAGCCCAGGCGGAAGCCGTAAGCGCCCGCCTGCGCCCTCATCTGCCCCTGGCGGACAGCAATCCCCAGACCGCCCGTTTCGACACCGGGATTCTGGTGCTTCCCGTAGAATACACCAAGGGCCTGGAATTTGACGCGGTGCTGCTGTACGATCCGTCAAAGCAGAGCTACCCGGTCCGGGACGCCTTTGTAAAACGCCTGTATGTGGCCGCCACCCGCGCCCTCCACGAACTGGCCGTCCTTCATCAGGGCGATCTGACCGACCTGATCGGACAGCCTCCTGCCCCGGGGACAAGCCAGCGAACGCTGGAGGCTGCCGCGCCGGTTGTTGTCCGCGGCAGGGCTTCGGGTTCCCGGAAAATGACAGTGGGCAAATCAGAGGATGCTGTGGCCACAGACAGCCCTGGCCGGACAGCGAATGACGGCCCACTCACGAACGTTGCTTCCCATGCAGCCCATGGCAGCGCATCCGCGGGCGGCGCTTCCCGAACAGCCCACGGCGGCTCACCCACAGGCGGCCCTTCACGAACAGCCCACGGCGGCTCACCCACGGGCGGCCCTTCACGAACAGCCGGCAGCGGCGCATCCGCGGGAAGCGCTCCCCAAGCAGCCCACGGCGGCTCGCCCGCGGGCGGCCCTTCACGCGCAGTCCACGGCGGCTCGCCCACGGGCGGCCCTTCACGAACAGCCGGCAGCGGCGCATCCGCGGGAAGCGCTTCACGCGCGCACCGTGCAAATGCCGGATGCGCTTCCGGCCGACCAGCCAGGCCGCTGCCTGTCAATCCATCGCCTCACCGCTTTGGAGACATACCGGAGCAGGGCCTCCTGTATCCTCCAAAACCGCGGATCACCGATTTCTCCATCCGCGGGCTGAAAAAGACGAAGCATTATCTGGACGCGGACTGCGGCTGCGGCACTCTCAGACTGACGCCCATTTCCGACCGGATATTCCGCGTCCAGTTTCAAATGGGGTCCTCCCCCTTCCCTGCGGGTTTCTGGCGCTCTGAACCGGAAACCGCGGTGGCCTGGACCGCCAAAGCAGGAAAAACGCTGGCAGAGGCAGCCACCGAAAGCATCCTTGTGCGCATTTCCAAGAAAACCGGGGCCCTGTCCTTTTTTGACAAAGACCGGCAGCCGCTGCTTTCGGAGAATCCCTCTCTCCCCAGACAGATTCCTCAGCCGTCCAGAGCCTGGGTATACTTCGATTGGGAAAAAAGCGAAAAGCTTTCCGTAAAAGGCATTCTCGCGGACGATCTGGAGCGCATCAATCACAAGGCCCGGTATATCAGCTTTGGCGGCCTGCCCCTGCGGATGCCCCTTCTGGTTTCCGACCGCGGATACGGCATCGGAATCGCCGGCCCCAGGACGGTTTTGTGCTGCGCCGTTCCAAGTTATGGCAATTATATTTACATGGACGGCACCAGCCAGATCGATTACTATTTCCTTTTTGGCGGCAGCTATGCCGCCACCCTGGAGCTCTACAAAACACTGTAGAGTTCTTTCCCTATCCGATTTCCGACTATAAAATTGCCGCTCATCGGGCGGCGGAAAGGATCCTATCCTATGAAACATCTTGGAACAAAAACCATTGAAACAGAACGTCTGCTTCTTCGGCCCTTCCGGCCGGAGGACGCCGGCGCCATGTACCGGAACTGGGCTTCCAGCGAAGCGGTCTGCCGCTTTCTGACCTGGCTGCCTCATGCTGACGTCCATGTGACAGAACAGATATTGGCAAAGTGGTGCGCCAGCTACAAAGATCCGGCCTCTTATCAGTGGGCCATTGTTTGGAAAGAAAACGGAGAGCCCATCGGTTCCATCGCGGCCGTAGAGACAGACGACCAGACCGCCTCCGCTTCCGTCGGCTACTGCATCGGCCAGGACTTCTGGGGCAAGGGCATTACAGCGGAAGCCCTCAAAGCCGTGGTCGCCTTCTTTTTCGAAGAGGTTGGATTACATTCCGTCCGCGCCTGCCACGCTCCCGGCAATCCCCGCTCCGGAAGAGTTATGAGAAAAGCCGGCATGTTTTTGGAAGGCACCAGGCGGGCCGCCGGAATAACCAACCGCGGTACGCCCTGCGATCAGGTCTGGTATTCTCTCCTGCGGGAAGAATATTTTCGACAAAAAGAGCATCCGGACACCGCCATCTGGGAAGCGCTCCACGCCAGAGCCATGGCCGTATTAAATGCCAGGGCTGTCTCCCCATTTGTGGATGCCGGCTCTGTGGCCGCTGCTCTGCTGACCAGATCCGGAAACATCTACGTGGGCGTGTGCATGGATACCGCCTGTTCCCTTGGCATGTGCGCGGAGCGCAGCGCCGTCGCCTCTATGCTGACCCACGGTGAGAGTCAGATCGCCAAAATCGTAGCGGTCTCCGCGGATGGAAAAGCCGTCGCTCCCTGCGGCGCCTGCCGGGAGCTTCTGATGCAGCTTGACAGAGACAGTAAAGATATGGAAGTCCTGTTAGACAGCGATTCCTGGCGCGCCGTCCCCTTAAAAGAGCTGGCGCCGGATTGGTGGGGCGCAAAGCGGTTTGAGGCTTTTGAGGCTGCGGAAACAGCGGATTGTAACAGTTCAGCCCAGGTCTGCGCACAAGCTGCGCGGACCGTAAGAACATGATTCAGGAGTGTAAAATCCCATCGCCGCAGGCGATTTTAAATGGATTTTACATGTAACGTTTCAGCAGGGCTGAACTGTTACATCGAATTAAAGCAGCCTGCTTTCTTATGGACCGCGCAGGAAACACGCGGTCCGCTGAGTATCTATCGGAAAATACAGTCAAAGTCCCCGCCGTCAACAGGGCCATGCGGCTCGCCGCGTGCGGGAATAAACAAAATACAGGTTCAAAACGAATGGAAAAACGAACAGGAAAAACTATGAAAAATCAGAAATACATGAAAAAACAGCCGGATCCACACGCTTCAAAGCATACGCAGAATACAGGGCACGCGCAGTCCGCAAAAAGCGCGCAGAATACAGAGCACGCACAGTCTGCAAAAAGTGCGCAGAATACGGGGCACGCGCAGTCCCCGAAAAGCGTGCCGCATCCAATGTCGGATACTCGCTCAAAGGGCGCCTCTCTCTCCTCATCCGTCTGTCCTTACGCAAAAAAATGCGGCGGATGTCAGTATCAGGGAATGCCTTACGATGTGCAGTTAAAGAAAAAGCAGCGAGAGGTGTCGGCCCTTCTCTCCGGCTTCTGCAAGGTGCATCCCATTGCCGGCATGGAGCATCCTTTTCATTATCGGAATAAGGTTCACGCCGTTTTCGACCGGGACCGCAGAAACAATCCGATTTCAGGCATTTACCGGGAAGGCACCCATGAAGTTATTCCCATTGATTCCTGTTTGATCGAGGACCAAAAAGCCGATGAGATTATTCTTACCATCCGGAACATGCTCCGTTCTTTTAAGATAACCGTGTACGACGAGGACACGGGTTATGGCCTGCTGCGCCATGTCCTGGTAAAAAGAGGGTTTCAGACAAACGAGATCATGGTCGTTCTGGTAACGGCCTCTCCCGTTTTTCCTTCCCGGAATAATTTCGTCAAGGCACTCCGCCAACGCCACCCGGAAATCACCACGGTTATCCAGAACATAAACGGCAGAGGTACCAGCATGGTTCTTGGCGACAAAGAACACGTTTTATATGGGAAAGGCTATATTGAGGACATTCTCTGCGGCTTCCACTTCCGTATATCGGCAAAATCCTTCTATCAGATCAACCCGGCCCAGACCGAAGTGCTCTATCAAAAGGCAATTTCTCTGGCAGGCCTGACCGGCAGCGAAACCGTCATCGACGCGTACTGCGGCATCGGCACCATCGGCCTGATCGCCTCTCCCTACGCTGCCCGGGTCATCGGTGTGGAGCTGAACCGGGACGCTGTCCGGGACGCCGTAATCAACGCGAAACAAAACCATGCGGACAATGTCCGCTTCTACTGCGCGGACGCCGGCCGCTTTATGGTGGACATGGCCGACGCCGGTGAAAAGGCGGATGTGGTGTTCATGGATCCGCCCAGGAGCGGAAGTGATGAAGCGTTCTTATCCTCCATCGTCCGTCTGGCGCCGAAGAAGGTGGTGTACATTTCCTGCAATCCGGTTACGCAGAAACGGGATCTGGAATACCTGTGCGGGAAGGGCGGGTATCGGGCCGAGGGAGTTTGGCCGGTGGATATGTTTCCGGGGACTTCTCATGTGGAGACGGTAGTTTTGATGTCACGCGTGAAGGAGTAATCAACGGGAAATGCCGTATTTCTTGTGTTTGTGGCAGTTTATCGGTGACAGTGTCAGGCCATAACAACGGAAGAAACTGCATTGACAAAACATATCCAAGATGCTTATTAGACAGTTGAGTCGCTGATTTGGATGTGAATAGGTTGAGTAGGCTGTTTGGATGTTTTTATGGAGATGTCGAGGCAGTGATTTGGATAGTGAGAATGATAAAATCAAAAAATGGAGAAGAGTATGTCAGATAGGGATTTGAAAGAGACCATTTTAGACCTGTTAAGACTTGGATATGAGGGAACGTACTGGGATTATAAAGAAGATTATACAGATTGTAAAGAAGATAAGTTGATCGATATCATTTGCATGGCAAATAATATTGACGGACATGAAGCATATTTAATTTATGGCGCTGATGATAGTGGAAACATAAAGGGGATTGAAAATACTACATATAGCAGATATACAACTAAGTCGGTTACAGAATTTTTGAGGTCAAAACCATTTGCTGGAGGTTATGTCCCCAAAATATCAGTCAGGACAATAAAGGCTGGCAATCACGAGTTGGACATATTAATTATTCAGAGTACACATAATACACCATATTATTTGACAGAAGAATTTTCGCCAAGTCATGATTCGAAGAAAAAATTGAATGCCGGAGCAATTTACACTCGAGTTAATGATGTAAATACTCCTAGAAAACAGACCGCAAGTTTTGAACATACAGAATATTTATGGAGAAAGAGATTTGGGATAGATTTGTCACCTTCTCAAAAACTACTTCAACTGTTAGAAGATACAGAGAACTGGTCTAAAACTGCATGGGATTCGGATAGACATAGCTATAATTTGATTTCACCAGAATATCAAATTATAGCTTTTGATTCTAATGAAGGATATGAACCTTTAGGATATTTTTATGATGATGAAAAAATGTTATATGCTCCGCTTCAACTAAAATACTTAACTACAACTTTGTATGAAACAGAATTGTGGTATATGGATATGGGAAGATGTTTGATTCCCAAGCCAGAGAGAAGGTATAATATGGAGGACAAACTTTTTTATTATTATATTGAGCAGGATTCATTGAGCGGCAAATTACTACCAATTTTTGCGTATGGAAAGCATCAGTGTAATAATCGTTCAGGATTACAAATGCCAGTTTTGATCTTTGCTAATAAGGATGAGCGCATAGAATTTGAGGGTTGGGTTTCTAAGAATAATAAATTACGAGAATGTATAGAAAATGAACTTTCTGAAAACGCTATTATTCAACATATATGTGCAAAAGAGAAGCAGATGGGTAAACCGCAATGCGGAGTCTTACAGGTGGCAATAGCATTTGCTTTTTATCAACATTGGAAAAAAGATAAATGAGAGCCGAAAAACATACAGAACCTCTAAAATGAGGCTGTAAAATATTCTGTGTCTATGGGAATGAAACCTTCCAGATAAGAATTCGATATGTAGTGGTTTTTGTCGGCTTTTGCAGCCGTATCTTTTGTCGAATTTATCTTTCTGGTTATAGTATTTCC
>DVIQ01000024.1 GCA_018711185.1 Candidatus Limivivens intestinipullorum
GGCGTTCTGGATATTTAGTTTCTGACCAGTCCTATATCGGGGAATGGTCTGTTAAGGTTACCTTTTTTTGCTCTGTTGTAATAAATTTAACTTTTTTCATATCACCTCTTGACATTTCTTAGCTGGACTTATCCAAGCCCAAGGCACCGGCGCACGATGGTATCCGCCCCACGCACGCAGGCGCAGGCGGTCAGCATCGGCATACAGAACTCACAGATCTGCAGGACTACGCCGGTCCAACCTGCTCCGGTTGTATCAAAAATCCCCGCATCCCGAAAAAGCCCCAGGCTTATAAGCAGCGCAAGGACGATCACCAGCGCCTCCAGGGCATAGCCAAGATACGTCATCAGCCAGGCCTTCCCGAATCTTGAAAACTCATGGCCGCCGGCAAACCCGGCCAGGGCCACCGGGGCAAAGGGGATGCATAAAAGCATCTTAAACAGCCTGGATAAGACAGCGAGGATCAGGTTTATGGAGCAGACGATCACCACCAGGGCCCCGATCAGGCCGCCAAGCAAGCCGATCACGCCGGAACTTAGCCAGGCCCCGCCGTCCTCCTGCTCGTCAAGCTCTGCCCGCATCTCGTCAAAGATGCCATCCACGCTGTCCATCTCGTCCGCCTCCGTCGCGACCGTCGCGACAACCGCCCCGGTGCAAGTCGTGATGCCTTCCACCAATGCCAGGGAGTTGGCAATCAGGGATACGGTAATCAGATACCGGACGAAAAATTTAAAGATGTTTTCTAACATAAAGTTATTCCGGATATCGATTGCGTCCGCCAGCCACCCAATCACGAAATACAAAACCGACAGGGACGCCGCTACCGACAGGGACAGGGAATAAAGATTCCCTGTCACCAGCGCCCAGGCGTTTCCCTGGCTTGCCGGGGACTGCCTGGCATAGCTTATGGTAATCCCGGCAGCCCCGCTCCATACCCCGTATGCTGCTTCCAGGGCAGTCTCCCCTACGCTCATAAGGCCGCTGCCAACCGCAATAAGCGCGTCGTTGATCGCGCCGCTGATCAGCCCCATACGCAGTTCCCCCTTCTTATACGCTGACGCCCATAGCGGATAGCACGGAGCCTGCGAAGAACATGAGCAGCCCGGCCACGACCCGTTTCAGCCCCGCTGTCTGCTGTGTGCCGTCATGGGACTGGTAGCCGGAAGCGAACTCAAAAACTCCCCAGATTATGACAATGCCTCCGGCCAGTTGCACAATCTTCATGACGAGGTCCGTCAGGGATGTCATTGCAGTCGTAATGTCCTCCTCCGCATAAACATATGCCGGCAATGCCAACGCAATCACCGCAGCCAATACGGCAACCTGGCGGCAGCGGATCATCCACCGCGCAGCATTTATCCGTCCGGTTGGTTTCTTTAATCTTCTCTTCAAGTCATTCTTCCTTTCTACAAAAAAGGGTGCCATAAATGGCACCCAAAGCTGGAAAAAATATGTGGCAGTCACAGAGGCCGCAAGGTGCCATTTATGGCACCTGCGGTTTCTGCTCTGTTTTGTTATTTCTCTCCATCCTGTCCTTTTCTTCTCTTTACGGCAATCAGGATAATCACTGCGCCGGCAGCGATCAGGATAACCGCCGGCAGATACCGGAAGAAGTCTCCGGTCTGGACAGCCGTTGTTACCTGCTGGATCACGGACGGTGTCCCAGGCGTTGTATTGCTGGTCGTATCCGTCTTGCCCGTCAGGTCAACCGTATCGTCCTTGGGTGTGTCGTACATGGTCACATGCTGCACATCCATCGTATCGGTTACCGTAAATTCGATGGTTTCCGCTACTTCATATCCTTCCGGAGCCGTGATCTCCGTTAAGGTATATTCGCCCTGCGGGAGCTGGATCTTGTGCGGCTCGTCAGAGGAAATCCATTCCTCTACCGTCTTGCCATCGCTGTCCTTTACCACAAGCCTTGCGCCAGGCAGCTCCTCATCATTGGTGATGTCCTTCTTGGAGATTTCCACGGTAAGCGGCGTATCGTACATTGTGACATGCTGCACATCCATCGTATCAGTTACGGTAAACTCGATACTCTCCGCCGTTGCGTAACCATCCGGGGCCGTTACCTCAGTCAGCGTATACTCGCCTTCGGGGAGCTGGAACCTATGGGGTTCGTCCGTGGAGGTCCACTTCTCAACCTCATTGCCCTCGCTGTCCGTAATGGTAAGCTCTGCTCCAGGCAGCTCCTCGTCATTAGTAATGTCCTTCTTGGAGATCTCTACGGTAAGCGGCGTATCGTACATGGTGACATGCTGTACCTCCATGGTATCCGTCACCGTGAACTCGATACTCTCCGCTGTTGCGTAACCATCCGGGGCCGTTACCTCAGTCAGCGTATACTCGCCTTCGGGGAGCTGGAAGGTATGCGGTTCATCCGTGGAGGTCCACTTCTCAATCTCATTACCTTCACTGTCTGTAATGGTAAGCTCTGCTCCAGGGAGTTCTTCCTCGTTGGTAATATCCTTCTTGGAAATTTCTACCTGAATGGGCGTATCGTACATCGTGACTGCCTGTGCCTCTTTGGTGTCTGTTACCGTAAACTCGATGCTTTCCGCTGTTGCGTAACCTTCCGGGGCGGAAACTTCCGTCAGGGTGTAATCACCAAGGGGCAGGGACACGTAATGCGGGTTCTCTTCGGATACCCACTGGTCAACGATCTTCCCTTCGCTGTCCGTAATCGTCAATGTCGCGCCGGGCAGCTCCTCCTCATTCGTGATGTCCTTCTTGGAGATCGTTACTCCAAGCGGATAATCCTGCATTTCCACCTTCTGGATTTCCTTCGTATCGGTTACGGTAAACTCTACCGCCTCCGCTGTCGCATATCCCTCTGGAGCAAGCACCTCTGTCAGGGTATACGTCCCGACCGGAAGCTGGAAGGTATGCGGCTCATCCGTGGAGGTCCATGTCTCCACTACATTGCCCTCGCCATCCGTAATCGTCAATGTCGCGCCAGGCAGTTCTTTTCCGGTTGTAATGTCCGTCTTGGAAATCTCCACTTGGATCGGGTAATCATACATCGTTACCGTCTGGATTTCCCGGCTGTCCGTTACGGTAAAGACAATGCTCTCCGCGGTTGCGTAACCTGCCGGGGTAAGGGTTTCTGTCAGGGTATAGGTCCCTGCAGCCAGATTGATGCTGTGAGGCTCCTTTCCGGATACCCACCGGTCAACTTCCTTGCCTTCGCTGTCCGTAATCACAAGTTCCGCGCCAGGTAGTTCTTCGTTATCTGTAATATCCGCTTTCGTGATCTGAACCTCAATAACATCGTCGTACATTACCACTTGCTGCACCGCTCCGTCGTCAGTTACCGTGAAAATAATGGATTCCGCAATCGAATAGCCCGTGGGAGCCGCAACTTCGGTCAGTGTATAGGTCCCGCCAACCTTCAGGCCGCTTACCGCATGGGGCTCTTCGCCGGAAGTCCAGGAATCCACCACGGTTCCTTCGGAATCGGTTACGGTCAGCTGCGCTCCCGGAAGTTCTTCTTCACCGGTTACGTCCCGTTTGGAAACGAACACTTGCTTGTCAACCATTGCGACTTGCTGGATTTTGCCGTCATCCTCCACTGTAAACTCGATGGCCGTTGCGATTGCGTATCCTGCCGGTGCCGTTACCTCGGTCAGTGTGTAGGTCTGGCCAACCGTCAGGCCCTTCACTGCGTGGGCTTCCTCCCCGGAAGTCCAGGAGTCAACCACGTTGCCCTCGGCGTCCGTTACCGTCAGCTCCGCTCCCGGGAGTTCCTCTTCACCGGTTACGTCATACTTTGTTACAAGCACCTGCTTATCTGCCATGTAGACATGCTGCACAGTGCCATCGTCCGCTACATTGAACGGGATCTCGGAAGCGACCACAAAGCCCTCCGGCGCGGCGGTTTCATAGAGTACATACGACTGTCCAACCGTGATTCCGCTGATTGCATGGGCGGTTCCGTTTGATACCCAGGAGTCAACCACGTTGCCCTCAGCATCCCGTACTTCCATGAAGGCGCCTTCCAGCTCTTCCGTTCCGGTTACATCCGTCTTGTGGACCAGGACTTGCTTATTTACCAGGGAAATTTCCGTGTCTTCTGCATCATCTGCCACAGTAAAGGGAATTTCCGAAGCAATGGCATAGCCCTCCGGAGCCTTGGTTTCCACCAGTACATAAGACTCTCCAACCTTCAGGCCGCTTACCGCATGGGGTGTCCCGTCAGAAGTCCAGGCATCGATCACATTGCCCTCGGTATCCCGTACCTCAAGCTCCGCTCCCGCAAGTCCGGTAATGGATGTATCCACCTTGACCACTAAGATCCGCTTGTCGATCATTGTAACCTGCTGGATTTCGCCGTTGTCCTCCACTGTAAACTCGATGGATGTGGCAATCGCATATCCTACCGGTGCCGTTACCTCGGTCAGCGTATAGGTCTGGCCTACCGTAAGGCCGCTTACCGCATGCGGCTCTTCTCCGGAAATCCAGGAGTCAACCACGTTGCCCTCTGCATCCGTTACCGTCAGCTCTGCTCCCGGAAGTTCATCCTCTCCGGTAATTGTCCGTTTGGAAACGATTACCTGCTTATCGATCATTTCGATCTGCTGGATTTCTCCATCGTCCTCTACCGTAAACTCGATGGATGTGGCAATCGCATACCCTTCCGGTGCTGTCACTTCAGTCAGCGTATAGGTCTGGCCTACCGTAAGGCCGCTTACCGCGTGCGGCTCTTCTCCAGAAACCCAAGAGTCAACCACGTTACCCGCGGCATCCGTTACCATCAGTTCCGCGCCAGGCAGCTCATCCTCACCGGTAATCGCTTTCTTTGAGACAATCACCTGCTTATCCGTCATTTCTACGGTCTGTACTTCCCCGGTTTCCTCGACAATAAATTCGATCTCGGAAGCCAGTACGAAGCCTGCCGGTGCCTGGACTTCAACCAATGTATACTTGCCGGCCGGGATGCGGTCAATCCGGTGCAGCTCCTCTGTGGAAGTCCACTCATAAACAACCGTCCCCTCTTCATCCAGGATCTGCATCTGGGCTCCCGGAATCTCGGCTTCGCCGGTTATGTCGGTCTTGCTGATCTCCAGTTTCGTATAATCGTTCTCCCATGCAAGCGTTTCCGTATGGGATTTTCCTCCGTCCGCATCCAGGTTGTTCCCGGAAGCGTCGGATTCATAGATAAATCCGTTCCGGTCTACCGTCACATAACGCACGGTATCATCCAGTACATAGCCCGGAAGCGTGGATACCTCGCGCACCTCGTAGATTCCAGAGGTCAGGTACTTCTCGGTAATCATGCCCTCCGCATTGGTTACATATGCGCCGGTTGCCGGTTCTTCTTGGCTTTCGGTTTCTTCACCGCTGTCCGTTTCTTCCACCGTCTCCCCGGTTTCTTCCTGGCCATCCTGTGCCCCTTCGCTTTCCGGAAGCTCTGTTTCCGGACCGTCCGGTTCACCGGTTCCGCCCTGGTCTATCGGGTTACCGTAAATATCACTGATTAAGGTAATATCAAACGAGATACCCTCCAGTGCCTGCCCGTCAATGTCCGTCTTGTAGAGGTTTAAGGTTGTTGGAAGGTTATACGCATCGTAATGCGCATAGACAATCGGTGTCTCATCATCTTCGTATACCAGCTCAAACTCATGGCGGGTATCATCCAGGCAGTAACCTTCCGGCGCCTGGGATTCCTGTACATAGTATTTGCCCAGGTACAATTCGCTGGATTCTCCGACGCCATCCTCGCCAATGGTGAAGCTCTCGATCCACTGTCCCTTTGCGTAATGGATCGTGCCGTCCGGCGTTACGATATCCTCATCGGCGAACACGTCAAAGACCGCTCCTGCCAGGGACTCGTGTGTCTCCTTATCGTACTTGTTTACGACAATTTTCCCCTTCGCCGGCATATCGGCAAACGGGATTTCAATAATTTCCGTCCATGCGCCATACTCAGTGATGGTGAACTCCATATCATCCGCAAGCACATATCCGTAAGGTGCGGATACCTCATGGATGTAATAAGTGCCATAGAGCAGCTTCTCCGGAAGCGTTACGGTTCCGGATTCATCCGTTATGAAATTTGTCACCTTTTCCGGATGCGGATAATATACATCAAAGGTTACAACTTCCTTGTTCTCGTCAAGGATCTGGAACTCAAAGCCTTCTTCCGCGACGATCTTTGTGGACTCCGCATCCACCTTCAGAACGGTGATCGGAGCTTCGATGGGCTTATCGTTTTTATAGATGCCGCTGTAGGTCTTTCCGTCAATCGTACCGTTTACCGTGAAGTCTTCCACCGGGCTTACGTCCGCCGGATGCTCCACTTCCCGGATCAGGTATTCTCCATAAGGCAGTCGACCATACGGGTAGTTCTCCGGGTCTTTCGTGGTAGCGACACCCTCTTCATCTGTGGTAATCGACATCACATATTCCATGGTAGATTTTAAGTAAATGTCGAATACAACACCCTCGATGGGTTCCACATCGTCCGTAGCGTCCTCCGAGGAGAGCGTATCCCGGAACTTGATGATCTGGATGTCAAACCGGATTACACGGTTCTTCGCTGCGGTTTCCTCATCATCCCAGCTATGGTATTCACCGTCTGTACGGATTGTAAAATGCCTGGTCAGGTTCTCACCATTGGCGGTATAGCCTTCCGGAGGCTGTGTCTCAGTCAGGACGTAAGAGCCATACGGCAGGTAGTCCGCTGCTGTCGCGATATGCCCTTCCTCATCGGTCGTGAATGTCGCGATCACGGCGTTCGGCTCATACCGTTCCAGTGTGCCATCCCCGTCTGTGTCAACCATTACGTAATGAGCGGATTCATTGGTCAGGGTAAACTCTGCCCCCTCAAGGGTGGCGTCTCCCTGGGTAACGCCCGCTTCATTCAGCTCCTGGTCCCATTTATAAAGCTCAAATCCTCCCCTGATTACCTCATTCTGCGGCTGCGCCTGTGCGTTTTCCGGAGTGAAAATCTGGCCATCTGCGCGAATCTTGAACGTAATGTCCAGGTTTGCTCCGTCGCCGGTATAGCCGGCCGGGGCCTTGGTCTCCACAAGCCGGTATGTGCCGTAAGGCAGGTAATCGGCCGCTGTCTGGATTTTGCCGTTTTCGTCTGTCGCAAAGGTATTGATTACGGCTTCCGGCGCGTAGCTGTCGCCATCTACGACTACGGAACCGGTGGACATGTTGTACAGGGTGAACTCTGCTCCCTCAAGGGTTGCGTCTCCCTGGGCCGCCGCGCTTGTGGTATCGTAATCTTCCTTTGTGATCGCGAAACCGCCGCGGATTACTTCGTTCTGCGGCTGCGCCGTATTATCACCCGGCGTATACATCTGGCCGTCTGTGCGGATATAGAACGTAATGTCCAGGTTTGCTCCGTCGCCGGTATAGCCGGCCGGGGCCTTGGTCTCCACAAGCCGGTATGTGCCGTAAGGCAGGTAATCCGTTGCTGTCTGGATTTTGCCGTCGGCTCCTGTCGTAAATATACCGATTACGGCTTCGTTTTCGTACCAGGATCCATCCACGTAAACAGAATTTGCGGACATGTTGTACAGGGTAAACTGGGCTCCCTCAAGGGTCGCGTCTCCCTGGGCCGCTGCGCTTACGGTATCGTAATCCTCTTTCGTGACGGTAAATCCGCCATGGATTACATCATCCTGGGGCTGTTCGGTATCGCCCGGCGTATACATCTGACCGTCTATACTGATTTTGAAGGTAATATCAAGGTTTGATCCGTCCAGCGTGTAGCCGGCCGGGGCCTTGGTTTCAACTAAACGGTACGTGCCGTAAGGCAGGTAATCGGCCGCTGTGGAAATGCTGCCATTCTCATCCGTCTTAAGTACGGCAATCACACTTCCGGGATTGTAGGACGTTCCATTTACCACTACCGCTTTTGCGGACTTATTGTAAAGCGTGAACTCGGCGTCCTTCAGGGAAGCATCACCTTGGGGTACGTTTGTTTTGGATACAATATCTTTTTTCGTAATCGAGAAGCCGCCCCGGATTACTTCGTTTTCCGGATGCTCTTCTGTGGGCGGAGTATACATCTGGCCATTTGACGTAATAGAGAACGTCCGGTCCAGGTATGCTCCATCGCCGGTGTAACCGGTCGGGGCTTTGGTTTCAACTAAACGGTACGTGCCGTAAGGCAGGTAATTGGAAGCAGTACGGATAACGCCGTTTGCGTCCGTTGTGAAGGTTGCGATCACCGCGTCCGGGTTATAGGTTCTGCCATCCACAATGACTGCTTTCGCGGACTTGTTGTAGAGGGTGAACTGCGCCCCGGCCAGTGTGGCATCGCCTTGGGCTGCTGCGGTACTGGTATCATAATCCTTTTTAGTAACCGTAAAGCCGCCCCGGATCACATCCTCGTCCGAACCGCCGTGGGCGGAAGCATTGGAAGGTCTGTCCGTTATGGTCTTATCGGTTACGGTATAGGTATACCTGGTCGGGTCTACCTGGTAGCCGGTCGGCGCGGATACCTCGTATACAATATAGTTTCCGGACTGGAGAATCTCGTTGCCCGTTGAGGCGATACCGCTCGCGTTTGTGGTGATCTGCATGACCACTTCGCCTTTGGCGTAGCCAATATCAGGATTCGTACTCAGTGAAACTTCTACCTCATTGTTGTTTACAATGTTGTAGACTGCGCCTTCCAGAGTGGCGTTGCCCTGGGCGGTGGAACCGCTCTGGCTATCGTACTTGCGAATGGAAAGGCCGCCGAACTCAGGGATTTCCTCATAGGTGGCATCGTTGGCAAATGATATGTTTCCTGCATATCCGCTTTGGGTAATCGTTGCTGTCTTTACTTCATTGCTAATGGTATAGCCTGCGGGTGCCTTTGTCTCTGTAATCCGGATACTGCCAAGAGGAAGCATTCCTTCTCCATAAAAAGCATCGCCGCTTACTTTGCAGGCACTCGTCAGATAAGCATAAAACCCATCCTCTTCTTCGATTGTTTTAATCACCCATGTTCTTAATGGAGTGCCTGAATGGTTCGCATTTCCGAAGAACTCTACCTTAAATTCTGCCCCGGCAAGGCTCCTTGTGGTCAGATAAGGAGTTGTTTTCTCCAGCAGTGCATCTATCGATGCAGTGATCGGCTCATCCGCGAAGCTCACCGTTGCCGGATTGCTGGCGCTGTTGCTGCTTGTGACAACCAGGTTCTTCGGGGTACTGTCAAGCTTATAGCCCTTCGGAGCAGTTGTCTCGGTTACTTTATAGGTGCCTACCGGCAGGTTTACGGTTTCCGTTCTGCCCTGGGCATTGGTTGTCAGGGTTGCTACCGTCTTGCCTGTGCTGTCCTCTACCTTAAACTTGGCTCCCTCAAGCGAATACATGGAGTTATTATTGGTAATAGCCGTATTTGCAGAGGTTTTCGTCACATAGGCCGGGCGGGAAGTCTCATCATTATAAAGCGTTACATAAGTGAAAACACAGGTTTCCTTGTAACGGTCATCCGGATCCGAACGCATAGTGATGTAGCGTTCTGCATCATCCCCTTCAAATCCTTCCGGGGTCTTTGTTTCCTGGATTGTATAATAACCGCGTGGCCAGCAAACGTTCCCGTCATTGTCACGGAACAGTGCGTCACTGGAAGCCGACGGGTCTAACTGGTTCGCTGCGGTCTCGGAATTTACCTGGCCGTTGCTATCAGTTAAAAATACCCATTTCCTGGTCTGGATGTTGGCTCCCTGCTGGGCATCCGCATAGGTTACTGTGATCTGCGCGCCCGGAAGCGGCTCGGTAGTACCACTCCTTCTTGCGTATTTTTGTACCAGCACTCCGTAACCGACAACGGCCTTATCCGATACCCGCACAGTCAGGCGAATATCGCCATCTGAAGCCTGGTTATTGGATACCGTATAGGTTGCCTCATATACTTCATCGCTGATGGCTACGGAACGGTTACCTGTTTTCTCTTTGATATAAACGGTATGCTCTCCCTCCGATGTCAGAGAAGGATAATCATTGCTGTCAATCGTAAGGTAGTTGGAATAGCCATTTTCCAGCGTTGTCACCTCTCCGATCTCTCGGGTACAGGAACGGTTTGTATAGATTCCGTAATCAATGTCACTGAGGTCATAAATTCCAAGCGAACTAATTGCGGAAGGCACGTTGCTCATGGATTTCCGTACACGGATAGAGATATTGAAAGGCGAAGAAGTATTCTCTATTGTCCTCTCCACCGGAATCAATCCGTTTTCAGCTGCGTCCCCGATGTCGATACCGCTTTCTGTAAACCGAACGGAATATACCTTTTCGTTCAGATCATAGCCGTCTGTCGCATGGGTTTCCTTGTAATAATAAGTCACTCCTAACGGTATTTTTGTATTAAAGCTTCGCCCATCCTCGCTGTTTATTGTAATTGTTTCAATAAGCTGGGATGCTTTGCAGGCTTTACCGGAATATAAGGATACCTGGGTTCCTTTCAGGTCATCATTCCACTCTCCGGTTCTTTCATCGACCTTTTTGATTTTTAGGTCAATGCTGTAAGGCCGGTTATACACCGTTACTTTAGCGCCGCTTGTGGAGATCGTTACCGAGTAAACGCGTTCCTGAAGCATATGGTTCTTCGGCGGCGTCACTTCCTTGATATAGTAAGTCCTGCCAATGTTCAGATCGCCGTCTGTTGTTCCAACGCCGTCCGAGTTGGTTGTAACCTCGTCTACCAGGTTTGTACAATCCGGATCCGAGTAAACGTTAAACTTCGTAGTCAAATCCTTATAAGAATCGGAAGACGCAATCAGGTCATACCGGGAATCCGAGGAAAAATAAGTTTTCTTCTGGATCGTGATTGTTCCGAACCTGGGGCCATCGATCTGCGCCGAGCCGGATACGATCTGGTAACCGCTGCTGTGATTATCCGGCGTAATGGTAAAGGATATGCCTACTTTACCAGTGTTGTAATCCACAGACGTAATCCGAATGGAATAGCTTCCGGATGTGCCAACCAGCGGGCCGGCATAGGTATGTCCGGAAATACACTGGGTCGGATTGAATGTATAGCCTGCCGCATCGCCGCCCGTACAGGTGAAGTAAATGGAGTTGCCTGGACCGTAGCTGCTGCTGATGCTGTAGCCGGGCGTAGAGCCTGAAATATACCCTCTACCAGTATAAACATCGCCTACAGCCGGGTTATCCCAGGTGCCGGTGTTTGCCAGGGGCATAATCTCATTCAAGGACATTGTGACCATGGCGTAATTCATTTGTGAAAGGAAGTCGATTTCAACCTCTTCCTCCTCTTCTGTAAGGGTAAGTGTTGCCGTTTCTTCCCCGCCTGCCGATGCGTCTTCGAAGATCGTTGCCTCCGCATCGGAGCGGTACATCGCGAACGGAATCGCACTGGCTTTCGCCTTCATGGTAACCGTCAGGTTTTCCCCTGTTTCTCCCTCATATACGAAAGAATCGCCGGAAGAAACTGTCGCTGCCGTATTGCCATCCCCATCCTTGACTTCTACCGTGCCATTTCCCTCAACAACAAAGGTCACCTTTGCGGTTTCTGACGCCTCCGATTCCGTAACTGCTTCTGTCGCAGGCTCAGTCCCTGGTTCTACGGGTATTTCAGTCTGTGCTGGTGCTTCCGTCTCCTCCGGTTCCATAACGATCACCGGGCGAAGGATGAACCAGAACTTCCCGGTTGCATTTTCTGTCACCTTATAAATGGAGCTGTAGGTTCCAGGCGTATCATACACAATGTCATTGGATACATGGCTGATTGAAAACAGTTCTGTATCATAGTTGATGTTTGTAAAATCAGCTTCCGGGTCAAAGTCCCAGGTATCATAGGGGATGCTTACCGCGTCAACGGAAACAATGCTTCCCTGCTCCGGCAGACCGTCCGACTCTGTTACCGGTTCATAAGCGTCCACAGGCGCTTCCGTTACTGGCTCTGTGGGAGCTTCTGTTGCCGGCTCCGTTGTAGCTTCCGTCACTGGCTCGGTGGGAGCTTCCGTTGTCGGCTCGGCCGGAGCTTCCGTTACCACCTCTGTGGGAGCTTCCGTTGTCGGTTCGGCCGGAGCTTCTGTTACCGCCTCTGTCGGTGCTTCCGTTACTGCCTCCGTCGGTGCTTCTGTTACTGCCTCTGTAGGAACTTCCGTCACTGGCTCCGTTTGAGCCTCTGTTGCTGGCTCGGTGGGAGCCTGGGTAATTGGTTCGGTCGGAGCTTCTGTTACCGGCTCTGTCTGGATCTCCGCGAAGGATACCTCAAACCGGATGTTCGATTCCGGCATGTACAGTTCTACTGCGCCTGTCTCTGTCCAGGACCAACCAACTTCTTTATTCTCGTCATCCCAGATCCTGATTTCGCTGATCTGTCTTGTCCCTGTTGTTTCTGCTAGGGATACCTCGACTTCTTCCCCAGCTTCATAGAGCAGGGTAATATCCGTGTTGGGCTGTACCGCTTCCTTGACCCTGGCAGAGTCATAAGAATAAGTCAAGCCGTCATAGTACGGAAGGACTGCCTCATACTGCGGGACTTCCGTCTCCACAGTCTGTTCTGCCGATGCTGAATCTGCTTCTTCAGCATAGGCTGGCAGTACGCCTGCCATGTTGGAAACGCTCATTGCCATTGTAAGCAGCAAGGACATAAGGCGTTTCCCTGTTTTTCCTTTCTTCTTCATAGAGTTTCCTCCTGTTTTTCTCTCTTTACATAGATTTACCTGTCTCCGGGACAGGAGCCGCGGTCCCCTCCCGGAGATGTCGCGGGCAAAAAATAGGGCCGCGTAAGCAGCCTTGTATCTTGTTCTCTCCCACGATTCTTTAGTGGGAGGCGCACGGTTTTTTTCGGTTTGCATTGGATTTTCACCTCGCTTTCTATTTTCCCGGAACACACCTTGGAATCAGTTTTTTCTTTTTGGGCACAAAAAAAGGACCGCTGTATAAGCGATCCTGTGATTTTGAGAGGAAGGGTGCCATTTGTGGCACCCTAAAAATTTATAGCAAATCTTAATCCCATGTAGTCAATGTACCCACCACACAATAACCACGGTTGCCCGCTGTACCGTTAAATCCAGCTTCAAAGCTATACCAATGTCCGTCAATTTTTGCTGACGCTAAAACGTGGTCGTCTTTAATTGTACTTAAATTATTTTTATCCAGATAAACCGCTTCCAGTCCAAGGTCATGCGCCAGATCTACAATAAAACCAGCACTGGCAATACAGGTACCGCCAATTCCCTGGGCGAACAGGTATTGGCTTGCGTTGTAGGTGTTGTAGTCCAGGTTATCCAGTACCCACTGGCCGGCTACACGGAGCTTTTCGCGGGCATCCATGGAGGAAGTCCAGTTCTGAGCCTTCCAGGTTTCTTTCCAGGACATGTAAGTATAGTAGTCGGTATAGTCGGATGTAATGGTAATAGTTGCGGATGCAACTTCCGTGTTGTTATAATAAAGCCTTACGATTGATGTTCCCTCACGCATGGCGATGAAATGAGCTGAAACATATCTTCCACCCAGGTAACTCTCCTCGGCCGGAACTTCACTGAACGAATCAACCGAGATTTCACCACCTTTATTTTCAACCTTATATGATAAAGCAGACATAGGAGCATCTGTAAATAATACTACACGGTCTTTATCTCCGCCTTTTATCTGCAATTTGTCCCACCGCAGAGTAAATTCATACGGCAGCTCCGCCGCTCCACTTCCCGTTGTTGGGGTATCCCCTGCGCTGGCTGAAGGTTCGGTGCTGGGTTCTGTTGTCGGCTCTGTGGATGGTGTCTGCGGTTCCGTTGTCGGCTCCGTAGAGGGCGCGATGACGGTAAACCAATCGTCTGGATCTGGTTCCGTGGAAGGAGTTGTTGCCGGAGCTTTCTTAACCGTCACCTTGCACTTTAAGGTAACGCCATCCGCTTTCACGCTGATCATTGCAGTTCCCGGCGCTACCGCTTTCACCTGTCCACTGCCTGTTACGGTTGCCACCTTTTTATTTGAGCTTGCCCAGCTCCGGAGGGTGTACTTATATCCCTTTACCGTCAGCTTTTCGCTGTCCCCGGTTTCCAGGGTAAGGCTGCTTTTGCTCAGCTTCGGAGATGTGGAAGCTTTCACCGTCACTTTGCACTTATAGGTCTTTCCGTTTGACTTCGCTGTCACTGTCGCGGTTCCCACGCCGGTCGGCGTTAGCTTTGCCTTGTAGCGGTTCGTCCCGCTGGAAGTTACCTTCACCACGGAAGTATTGCTGCTTGACCAGCTCACTTTCTTTACGGCATTGCTAAGCGTGATCGTGGACGCTTTGCCGTATTTTAACGTGGTTTTCGTCTTGCTGATCTTTGGGGACGGATTTTTGACCGTTACTTTACATTTGTATGTTTTGCCGTTCACTTTTGCGTATACGTAAGTAGTTCCGGCCTTTTTACCCGTCACCTTGTATTTGTTTTTGCTGACCTTTGTAAGCTTTACGATGCTGCTGGATTTTGTGCTCCACTTGGCTGTGGAGGATGTATTTTTCAGCGCAAGGGTAAAGCTCTGGCCTTTCGTCAGGCTCTTGGATGTATCCGAAAGCTTAACTGTAGATTTCTTCACTGTCACCGTGCAGATATATTTCTTTCCATTGCACCGCACGGCTAACCGTACTGTACCTGTTTTCCGTCCCTTAATGTTAATGGTAACGTCTTTCGTGTTGGAACCGGTTGTTTTCGACGTTCCAACGCTGGCCGTCACGTATCCCTTTTTTGATACGCTGACGGTTACTTTTTTATTTTTCGGCACATTTTTTAAAGTAATCGCAGCGGTGTCCCCTACCTCTACGGACTTTTTCGATGCGCTAAGCTTTGCTTTCGCCGCGGCCTCCGCTGTAATCCCGGTGTCAACCGGGGAAACATCACAGGGAAGAAAAGCCACTCCAAGAGCGATTGACAAGCCGGTTGATAAAAGCATAAGCCGTTTTTTCATCTTTTCCATAATCATTCCCCCCAATACAAATGTTATTTAATCTATTGTCTCAACTTCTACCGGGAACCACATTTCCGGGTTGAAGTTCAGCGTGTACTTGTATTTTTCAACGTCATTTGCGCCGAGATTTAAGTCCTCCACTATATAAGTCACATTATCGGAAAGTCCGACAAAATGCTTTGTATAATTCCCATCTTCATTTTCTACGATAATTTCAAGCTGGTTGTCTTCTATATCTGCAGTGATTGCCATTTTCCCTGTCATCTGAAACAGAACATCTCCTTGCAAACAGTTAATGACTGTCAGCTGCCGCACCACATTGAAGTTGTCTGCTTCTTTTGTCAGGTTGCTTTCTACACGGCTTGCCTGGCTGCATGCTGTAAGGCCAAATACAGAAACAATCAGAAGTACGATCATCCCGATAATATTCTTTCTCACTTCAACCTCCCATGAATTTTAAGTTTTAAAATTTAGTTTCTCTGCGGGAGTGCCATTTGTGGCACCTGGCTGTAACCGGTCGTTTGGGTGCCATTTGTGGCACCCCTTTTCTCACAAAAATCGTTCATCTTGAGCGGCCGGTTCCTTCTTTTGCTTCCCGCCATTCTGGTTTATGTTCAGCCATGAATTTATCTATTTCCCTGCGGCACTCCTGCACCGCCTCCACATACTCATCCAGGTCTGCTTTTTCCACCAGTATCGTTTCATCTCTAGGATAGCGCATTGTAAATCATAATATGTTCTCAGTTCTTTTCCCACAGCTTAATCCCTTCCCTCCTCACATTATCATAATAAATCTGGCTGCTGGTTTTCCATGCATCGCCAAATACTACTTTCAGATCAACTTCCGGATCACGAATATCATCCCCGGAAATGCTCCCCTTGAGGTACAGGATTTCCCTCTTCAGTTCCCGGTCTACTCCCGTTTCCGGCTCATCTAAAACCAAAAACAGGTCAACGTCGCTCTCCCAGGTTTCCTCCCCTCTCGCCATGCTTCCATACAGATACAGTTCCCGAATATATGGTGAAACAGGGGACTGGAAAATCCTTTCTTTGGCCTGCGTCAGCATTCTCTGGTGTCTGTCCTGGGTGCCATTTGTGGCACCTTTTTCCCATACCGCCCGCATATCCGGCCTCCCTCCCGGTGCCATAAATGGCACCTAACGGCATTTTCCAATTTCCTCCCCATCGCGCTGTCTTTCCGCATCTTCCGGAAACCACCGCCCGAAAGACCATTCGCCCCTTCTTTGCATCGAGTAAACGTCTTCAAGGAAATTTCCCGCATTCAGGTAGGGAATCTCCTCCTCCTCCTTCTCATCCGGACCGTTGTACAAAACCGCCCTGCCTTTCACCTGGCCGAAGTTTTCACTCGCATAGCGTATCAGGTTTGGGTTCCGCAGATGTCTTGTCTGTTCCTCCGTACTATTTGATGAGTATTTTATCTCAAAGAGATATGCCTCATCATTTTCCTGGTCCGCCACAATCATGTCCGCTTCCGCGTACTCTCCTGAAGGAAGCCGCGTAGCAAGCTGTGATACATAGTACCTCTCCGGGGCGATCTTACGAAACGCTAGATACGTTTCAGCGATTACTATATTTTCAAGCAGGATTCCTTTCACAAAGTTTTCTGTCCGCAGCAGAAACTGACGACGCTTGGAAATCCCGCATTCCCGGCTCCATGTCTCGTCTTTTTCTAATTGCTGTATCAACTTCTCCGCATGGGCATAGACCATTCCAGGCTGAAGGAAGATTTCCAGGTTCTCATTACGGATTCCCTGTTTTAAAGATTCATAACTTGGTACCTCCAGAAAAAGTTCCAGGTCCTTCAAATAAGCTTTGATCTCTTCCAGGTGTCGGGGAGACAGGTCCGTCTCCATTTCCTCTTTATCCTTGATTCCAAGGGCTCTTTTCGTTGCCTGGTTTATTTTCGCTAAATCCAGGTATTCGTCGTATGGCACGTCGGGCATGTTGTGTACGCCTGCGTAAAGAGGCGCGCTCCGATAGCTCTTCTCAACCGCTTTCACAGTCACGAAGTAGCTGAACTTGTTAATCATCTTGTTGATAACCGATACAAGCTCTTCCCGGCTGTAAAGTTCAGTCAGCGCCGCGCCATAGCGCCTCGATTCCTCGCTGCCCTCCAGGGAATGGAGGATATTTTCGATGATAGCCGAATTTTGGTAATCCTCCCAGAACACTTCCGGTTTATACGGCCCGTGGACCAGTGTTCCGCCAAACTCGATATATTCCTGAACTGTTTTCCCTCCCAGGAGCCTTGAAAACTCCCCATACGGGATAACCGATGTATGGATCTGGAACACACGGTCAAACAGGATATCCGCTTCCGCCAGCCGGATTCCCAGAGAGTCCGTCCCGGCTATGACAATCTTAGCGCCTTTCGCTTCGAAATAATCGGAGAGCACATTTCCGTATGTTTGAAAATCCCGCAGATATGTTACCTCATCTATGAAAAAGTAACGGAAGCCATCCTCCATAAGGTCTTTCATGGCCCGCCGAAGCTCCAGGACCTCGCTGCCTCTGTGGCAGAGGATGTAAGCGGCTTCCTGCCTGGCCTCCAAAGGCAGCTCCCGGATGCACTGGTACATCAGCACCGTTTTCCCGGTTCTGCGCAGTCCATAGAGCGCACAGATTTTTCCGGCATATTCTGGCCGGTCTTCCAGGAGGAAACGCATCAGTTCCGGGAAGCAGTCCCGTTTTTCATCAAATACAACCGTTTTCAGCTCGTCTCCTCGGAAAACATCTATCTTGTCATATTCCGGCATCCGGCTCACCTCCTCTGCTTTCGGTGCCATTTATGGCACCTTCCGATTTATCTCCGACGGCTTGATGATATTTCCTGATCTTCTTGCGGAATTTTTCTTTCTTGGCAATAAAGTAAAGTCCATCACAAAATCGTCTCCCTTGAAATATCCAAATATTTTTCACGCAGATACCACGCCGCTTCTGTACTTATTTCCTGGTTTACCTCAGCACAGTTAATATCGCTCTGAAGCGTACAATAGTCCGCATCAAAATAATTATACTCTTCTCCTCTTTCTTTTTTTCCCCAGGCTTCTTTCATTTTCTGAAGGGACTCCTCCAAATAAGAAGGAAGCCCGCACTCTAGATATCCCTTATCTTCTGGCAGCCCGTCTTTCGTTAAAGTTTTTTCCTGCATTTTATTGACCCCCGTCTCGGTGCCATTTATGGCACCATATTCTCATCCTGGTTTTCCATTGCTTCTTTTTGGAGCTTTTCCATTTTTTCATGGATCGCTTCCAGATAAAACTGCCGCATACTTGGATAGCCGGCTTTTTGGGCCGCCTCCTCATATGCTTTATATTCTTCCATTTTTACACGAAAGCGAATTTCTTTGAATTTTTTATAATATTCCAGCAGATACTTTTTTCGCCGTTCATTCATGGTTCGTTCACCTCATGTTTTCCTATACAAATTATACTATGAATTTAGTAAGCGCGCTACACTTTTTGGGGATATTCTACCCAATTCATTTGATCCCAACCAGGCTCTCCGTATGCTCATAATAGGTGATCTGGTATTTCTTTCTTTTCTCCGAAACGAATCCGGGAATACTTTTCCCATCCTGTGGAAAATTCCACGTATTCCCTGCATACCAAACCGCCCCCTGCCGCAGACCTTTTTCTTTTTCCCATACTCCTCCAGCAGAAAAGGCAGCCCGGAGATACCGGAAGCTGCCTGCTTCTTTTTATATTCTTTCTAAATTGTCCTAAATCGTCCATTATTTAGGGGATAATGCCTTTTTACTATATGTCCAGTTCTTGGTTCCCTTTCATTCTTCTCTCGACTGGCCATTTTCTCTCTTGCTTTCCTCCCGCAGCCGCCGGATCTCCTCCACGCTGTAGCCGCTATAATCCGCAATCTCCTCATCCGGCAGATTTCTTTTGAACATGACGAAAATCATCTGTCTTTTCCCTTTTTCGACTCCCTTTTCGATCCCCTTTTCGTATCCTCTTTCTTCCACATAACCGCTTAAGTTGCACATAAGCTCCAGCTCCTTTCCAAGACCTTTGCCCATATCCATTTCATATTCCTGTTCTATTTTCCGCCGCTTTTCCTGGTACCCCATATCTGGGGACATCACCGTCAGGAGCATCTGTAAAAGCTTTCCCGTCTCATCGTCGGCATCCGTCCCCTCTATCTCGCATTCTGGGTTCAGCGCCAGGATGACAACGCTTAACTTGTCATATGCTTCCTTTTGGTCCGGAATGCCTTTTATCAAGTCTTTCTTATATATGGAGTATTCTGAAACGGCATTCCCGATCTTCTGCGGCGCGCCAAAGCAAATCCAAATACTGTAGCATTTCTTCAGGCCATCGTACTCAGGCACGGAAAATTCTGTTCCAAGCTGGGCCGAAAGCATTCGGGCGGCATAAAAGATACCACGGGTAACGATCTGGTATCCCGGGTAAAAGGACTTCTGGCCTTCTACATTTACAATGATCCGTATTTTCTCACCGCTCTCCGGGATATTTACGAAGAAACGAATGTCATAGTAAATAGCCCCTTCGCCTGGTTCCTTATCCTCATTCGGCATCCCGGTGACCCGCTCCCGCTTTGGCCCGTTGGTTTCGCCCGGGTTTACTTTTACCGTTGAAATTTCCGGTGTCCCCTCAATACATCCTTTAATAAAGCCCAGATCTTTTCCACGGAACTCTTCCATTGTCCCGCGCAGGATCCAGGACAGGATTTCCTTGTTGCCCAGTATCTTTTTGCACTGCGCATCATACTGGGCTTTTATCCCGGCGCTTCGGATACTTCTGCTTAATTCTGATTCCTGCATCCGTTTCCTCCACTTCTATTTTCTGTTGCATTTAATTTTAACCTGTCATGTTTCAAATGTCAATAAACAGTGCAATAAAGTTCAGCTAAGTGTTGTTATTTTTGCGTTATATTTGAATGTTCTATCTTGTTTTGTTTTATTTCCTAATATTTTCTTTTTTTGAGTAAGTTTTAAACATTAATTCATCTCTCTTCGCCCCTGTTCTCTGCCAGATCAGGAGTCCCTGGACCGTCTGCCGGATGCTGCTGTCCCCTGTACAGGTGGACAGGGTGACTACTTTCCCATACCCGGCATTGTCTTTGCTATCCAGCTCCGTCTCCGGAAACCCAGTATCCGGATCAGACGCTTCCAGCATCTCCTGCCGCCATTCACAGAACGACGCATAATCAGGAAAGCGGATTGTGTAGGTATTCCCGGTACTGCTTGTACAGTGGACGGAAAAAATCCGGTACAGGAAATCCCCGGCCGGCGTATACAGCCAGAAATAGGGACAGGATGAAAGCACATCAGGGTCAGCATACCGCGAAAGCTTCGCAAACATGCTCCCATCCCGCATGTTATGCCCATAGACTAGCGTATTATAATTTTCCAGCCCTGGGCTGTTCTGGCTGTCCAGGAAAATGCTTCCGGCAAACAGGGACGTCTCATCCGGAGCCCTGTGCAGGAAATATTCATTGTCCTGCGCCTGCATGACCGGATATTCCAGCTCCAATGCTGGGAGCTGAATCCAGGCCGCCACGCTGCTGTAATCAGCCAGAAGTGCAGCCCAATCCACCGCGATGCGCTCCGGTGCATCCTCGGGCAATAACAGCGCTTCCTGGGCCATCTCCGGCGTCTGGAAAGCGCTTTGTTTTTCTTTTGTGGTATTTTCCCGGTTGTCCGTTTCTTCCAGAACAGCGCCGGTGATTTCTTCTGAATCCACATACTCATAAGTGTAGCTATCTTGGATTGTCTGATATTTGTTCCGTCCCCTCCAGTATCCCCATGTGATGTAGGAGGCATATCCAATCCCACAAACAATTAAGATACCGGCAACCAGGCAGAAAAACCAGCCCTCGCCATGGCCCCTTTTCTTGTTTTTCATATTCTCCTCCAGCAGAAAAGGCAGCTCGGAGATACCGGAAGCTGCCTACTTCTTTTTATATTCTTTTACAATTATAATTTTATCACGCAAAAAAAAAATGTCCACGTCGTTCTAAGTCGTTTTAGGTCGTTTCAGGTCGCCTTTTTTGATAAGAAAGTCAGTTTTCATAAAACTGGCCGGTTTCTCCCTTGCTTGCCTCCCGCAGCCGCCGGATCTCCTTTTCTTCTTTTCCCATCTGGATGGAATCAAATGACAGCTGACTATCATCTTCTTTCTTCAACTTGCAGCTCTTCCTCCAATGCAAGCTGTATTTTGATTTTTTCTATTATATATAAGCTTCATTTTCCCTTTCAGATCGGCCAAAGCCGGTTAATTAAAAGGCAAATCTTCCATGTCACCCGGAATATCCGACCAACCTCCCGGCGCGGCTTCCGGCATACCAGTTGCCTCTTCCGCTGAATTTTTTTGCCCCAGGGAACCCATAAACTCTTGGTTTTCCACTACAATGTCTGTTGTATATACTTTGTAACCATCTTTGTTTGTATAGCTTCCGGACCGCAAGTGACCGGCAACCACGATTTTCATTCCTTTGCTGAAATACCGCTCCGCAACCTCTGCGTTCTTTCCAAATGCAACGCATGGGAAGAAATCTGTTTCTCCATTCTCATGGCTGCGGTCTAGCCGCGCCACCGCAAGGGTATACCTTGCTACAGCAATAGTGGATTCCCCACCGGAATATCGAATTTCCGGATCCCTGGTTAGTCTTCCTGTCAGTATTACTTTATTCACATTTTTCACCTTCCATTTTTTACCCGATTTTCAGCATTTTTATATATGCGTTGTATGTTTCTAATTTTAAACTATCCCATTAATTTCTGATTGCTTATTCATGATTGTCTTCTTTAATACCCCTACTCTCATCTTCTGTTTGTGCTTTTATTGCGTACGGATTATTTTCTTCATTTCGTGATATCTTCGAGGCAACACGAACCACAGAATACAAAATCAAACATAAAAACAACATGGCAAATACCATCAAAATAATTACCAAACTGTCAATCCACTTCATTTTTATCTCCCTTTTAATTATCTTTTACCTTTTCAGGCAAAATATTTTATTCATTATCAAGCTTACAATTATTAGCAAACTGCTTATTACTTTGAAGCAGTTCATCTCTTTTTTCCCTCATTTTCGTTTTTATGTAATCGAAGTTCAAAATCTTCTACACTCATATTTCCATCATATGCATAGAGATCTATTTCTTCTTCACTTTTGTAATATTTTTCTATAAAAGGAATCCCTATAGTATGGGCGGTTGCTTTTCCTTTTTCGACTTTTTCCAAAGGCAGACGGTCATCAAAGGTTTCAATAAACTCTTTGATGCCATTGTATCCGTTTACATAGTGATGTCGTACTCCAGTTGCCAACTCATCTACGGACATATTCTCTGCAAGCTGCCCGCAGTAATAGCCATTTAGTATTACCGCAGAGGGATCTTGTTTATAAATTTCTTCAAGCCGTATCCTATCTTCCGGTTTAAGATAATCGTCTGGATCTAAGTAAAAATAATCAGCGTTCCAGGACCTACCCTCCCGCCAAAATGCCACCCAGGCAATTCCGTTTCTTAGTTCATCTTGATAATCTTTTACTACCTTTCGAAAGCTTGCCATCTTAGCTTCCTCCCTATTTTTTGAGAATTTTACGCAATTTCTTCTGTAGTTGTGACGCTATTATCCGGCTTTCCAGATGCCTTCCCTGTTATTTAAGTTCAGCATCCTCTTCATAGAGGCTTCCCACTTTCTTTTTTTTCAAACATTTATTATGTCTGTATTTTTTCAAGCAAAATAAAAAAGAACATCCAAGACATCTAAAACTTCTTGTTGTTCTTAATTCTAAATCCTACTTGCATTCTCTGAAATCCATTTGGCACAAATCAACTGTGCATCAGTAAGAGAGCTATTAAAGAGCCGACACATCTCTTCTATAATATTTTTTCGAATCTTGGTAAATCGTGCATGGCTTATATCATTTTCTATTTCTATCGTTTTCCACGGTATATTGTCATGATATAAGGCCCATAACCAGTTTTGCCATTCTTGCGGTAGTTTACGATAAATGATTTTAAAACGTCTTATATGTTGGATATCTTCCACTATCTTTTGTGCCTCTATGTATAAAGCATTACTATATTCTGCCAAACTGTGCTCTGAATTTTCCAAAATGTTTAGAATCTGATCACTATTTTTATAGCCTGATGAGATATGTATCTCCTCTGTATATCCAGGCATAGAATATGTTTGTATCAACTCCATGCGCAGTCTCTGGTACTCTTCTGTTTCTGCTTTTGAGCGGATAAATTCTTCTAATACCTTCCTTAATCGTTCTTGGCAGTTTTTTTCGAATTTTTCCGGCCCAATCCGCAAAATCTCTTTAATTTCTTTTTCACACAGTTCTTTCATAAATTTCCTCTATTCATCGGATTGATATGTTACAACAAACATCTTTTGCCCAATATCTCAATATACTTTTTGCCATTATGGCATGAAGTGTTCTTCCGCCTTTACGCCATCGTAACATGAAGCTTCTTGTTCGTTCTTTACGCCATTGTGGCGTAAAATTTTCTGTCTACACTTTTCGCTATTGCTGCGCAAAGCTTTTAGTTCACGCTTTTGGCCATCGTGACGTGAAGTTTTCCGCTTCGCTCTTTACGCCATCACGGCGCAAAGTTTTTAGTTCACGCTTTTGGCCATCGTGACGCGAAGTTTTCTGTCCACGCTTTATGTCATCGTGGCGTGAAGTTTTCCGCTTCGCTCTTTACGCCATCATGGCGTAAAGTTTGCTGATCCGTTCTTTACGCCAGTGTGGCATGAAGCTTTCCAGTCTACACTTTACGCCATCACGGCACAAAGTTTTTAGTTCACGCTTTCGGCCATCGTGACGCGAAGTTTTCTGTCCACGCTTTACGTCATCGTGGCGTGAAGTTTTCCGCTTCGCTCTTTACGCCATCATGACGTGAAGTTTGCTGATCCATTCTCATTGTGGCGTAAAGTTTCTTATTACTCTTTTTGCCACCGTGACGCAAAGCGTCTCTTTATCCATCACTACCACCATATAAATCATGCCGTACTTGGGCAGCATAATAGTTTCGGATGGTTGTTGGCGCATTATAAAGTGCTGTCAACAGATAAGACTTTATGTTTCCTACCCTCCCCGTTTTTCTGTTTAGACAGTTTAGAACGTACTGTATATGCTCATAGTTCAGCTTCATAAAACGACTCTTTACAATAGCCGCCGGCCTGTCCGCTCCCGCAACCCGCAAGGTACTGTTATCCGGCATTGTCATAATGTCCGCCATCAGCTCAATCAATTCATCCACATCTTCCATATCAAATCGAGAATCTTTGCGGAATAATTCATATTCAATATTCCGTCGGATAATATCCCTGTATGTATCCAGCGTTTTCAAGGCATCCTTAAAAACTTCATCCGCTTTTTTCAAAGATGATGGAGATTGATTGATCAGATTATGATTATCTGATTCACTAAACTCTGTATAGATTATATCATTCTCATTACCGTTCGATTTTCGAACTTCTGAGAGTTCGTTTTTCAAACTTCCTGAAGTTTGATTTCGGAACTTCTGGAAGTTTGATTTCGGAACTTCTGGAAGTTTGATGTTCCCCCGGCCGTTTTCTTCATTTTTGTCCGAAAATGGGGTTTTCAAGCCTCCTAGCTGATATTTTTCGTGCTTCTGAATGCGTGATTTCATAGTTCCCGGAAGTATGATTTTCGAACTTCCAGAAGTATGATTTTCATATTTCTGGGTATTTGATTCCAGAATTTCCGGGATCTTATTGTTTTCCTCAACAATACTGTCATATTCATATTTCCGGACGGTTTCAAGTTTTTCCTCGTTTCTGTCTCCTGCATTTTCCACAGCAGCGTCCTGAATAATAAAATTTTTTACATATATAATATTGGGTTTGCCCAAACCCAGCCTCTTCTTTTCAATCAGACCAATCCCTTTTTCTGAATCCAACTCCGTGATATTTTTGATCGCTTTCTGCCGCCCGCATCCCAGAAGCTCCATAATTTCTTCTACGGTAAAAATAATATACACCCGCTTATCATCATCAAACCATTGATTTTTCAAGCTCAAACTCATACGATCCAACATCAATCCGTACAGTACCTTCGCCTCGCAGGAAAGATTTTTAAAACATTCCGCAGTAAATAAGACCTTCGGTACTCGGTAAAAACTATGCTGCTCCGCCTCCATCCCCCGGAAATAATCAAATATGAGTTCCTGCATCTATGCTTCCTCCTTCCCCATTCTTCCATCTTGCTAGAAGTGAATAAATTACCTCCTCCATCTGCTCTTTCGTATATCCATCAGGAAAATAGTCTCGGATTCTGCGCTCCGGTAAAGTCAGACTCAATCTGGAATGTTTTTTTCCTGCCAAAATCTCCCGAACCTTTTTTTCTGTAAGCTTCCCATCATATTTAAGATTCTTCATCCGATCCGCTTGAACCGCCGAAGGAAATGTATTTCCAGCCACAATCGCTTTCGCTACCCACCCTTGTTCCTCCTGAGTCAGATATGACAATTTCTCCCCCGCTACCAAGAGAATCTTTCCCTGATCTACATACATAAGCAGCTTCTCTATCAAGCACGTCAATCGGATATACCGCTGGACAGTCCTGGCGCTGTCGCCTGTGCTTTCGCCGACCTCCTGGGCGGTATCCTTCTCCTTTTTTGTGCCCTGATGCTTCAGCGCTTCATATTTCATAGCATACGCTCTAGCCTTTTCACTTGGAAGAATATTTTCGCGTTGAAAGTTCGAATCTACCATAAAGACTACTGCCTCATCATCCGTGCAGTGCCGGATAAATACCGGCATTGTTGTATTGCCGGCCAGTTCGCTTGCACGCTTTCTCCGATGTCCCGCAATCAGTTCATATCCCCGCCCCGGACACGGACGAACGATCCCCGGTGTCAGTACGCCGTATTTCCGAATGCTTTCTGCCAGCTCCGTCATCTTCTCGTCGTCCAGCACCCGGAACGGATGATTTTTAAAGGGCAGCAAATCTGTAAGCGGAACTTCCACTACCTGGTTGTTTTCCGAATTAATCTGCTTTCCTCCTCCAAAAAGATCATCATAAGATCGTAGCTGAATCTTTGCCGCGCTCTTATTTCTCATACCCCAGCACCTCCTCCGTCAGATCCAGATATCCTTGAGCTACAATCCCCTTCGGATCATGGAGGAAAATGCTTTTCCCCTCTGCCGTTGTTTCCGCTGCCCTTACCGACAGCGGAATACAATTTCTGCATATATGTATATGCTCCTCATAGGCTTCCCGAAGCTGTTCAATGATATCACGCGCGAAAACCGTGCGTCGATCTACTTTTGTGATCAGGATTCCCATAATTTTCAGCGATGGATTCAGCTTCCGGCGTACCCTCCCGATTGTCTTCAAAAGTTGCTGAAGCCCCTTTACCGGCAGATATGCTGCTTCGACCGGAATCAGCGTCTCGTCTGCCGCCACAAGGGCATTGATTGTCAACATGCCAAGGGAGGGCATACAGTCAATCAATATATAATCATATTTCTCCCGAAAAGGCGTCAGAAGCTGGCGCAGTACGGTCTCTCTGCTCATAACGTTCACCAGCGAGGTTTCCAGCCCGGCCAGCTCAATGTTGGCTGCAATAAAGTCTACACCCTCCTGGTGACGCAGGACGCACTTTTCCGGTTCAATTATTTCATCATTCAGCACTTTCTCAAGGATATTCACGAGAGAATTCTCCAACTCATCCGGTTCCTGGATTCCCAGGCTGGCCGTCATGCTTCCCTGTGCATCCGCATCGACCAGCAGTACTCGTTTTCCGTTTCTCGCCAAACCGATTCCAAGATTCACACAGGTAGTCGTTTTCCCGACACCACCCTTTTGATTTGCTATTGCGATGATTTTGCTGCTCATATTGCTTACTCCCTTTCTCTGCGAGTAATATATCAAAAGGCCAGGCTAGTTAGCTACTCCAGCCCGGCCTTTTATCGCAGGTATCGAATTATCATTATGCAGCCTGCCGCTAAAACACTGTTCCTTATCTGCGCAGATATGTTTTCCCTTCCATGGTCAATGAAGGGGAGCAACACCAGAAACCCTTGAAAAATCAGGCTTTCCTGTGTTGTCCCAATTATAACTCACCCACATTCCCTGTACAATCCCTCCCGTAATTTCCAGAAGCTCCGGATCCGTTATACGGATCACCATGCTTTTATTGACCTCCCGGTCGCTGACGCGGACCTTTTCAATGACAATGTCGTATTCCTTCAGCTCGCCGCTCACAGAAGAACGGATCACGGCCGGGCCGGTCTCCACATCCTGCTTATAGGCAATCTCCACCAGCTCGCCCTTCTCATATTCCTCCTGATGCCGGTTCAGGTTCCCGAAAATCCCTGTCTGTGTATTCTCCGCGATGGTTCCGATGATTTCCTCTCCGGCATATCGGATAACGCCGGAAAGCTCTCCCGGAATGCCCTGGGTTCCCTTAATCACCGAAAGAATATTCGTGCGATAGAGCGTCCCTTCCTGCAGCTCCAGAAGCGTTCCCGTATCTACGTCGCTGATGCCGTGGCCCAGGGCCCCAAAATTCCCTTCTTCGTCCACATAGGTCAGGGTGCCGATTCCCTGGGTATCATCTCTTACCCAGATCCCCAGCTTATAGTCCTGCTGCGCGGTAAGCACCGGCGACAGGCGGATACTGGATACTTCTCCACCCCGGTTCACAGCCAGAACCACATCGCTGCCGGCGCACTGGGCAAGACAGGAGATCAAATCCTCCTTGGTCTCGGTCTTCTGTCCGTTCGCCTCCAAAATATAATCGCCGGATCGGACAATATTCCTGGCCGGCTCCAGAACCGTTCCGTCCGCCTGGGTAATCTCCCCGGTTCCCACCACCAGGACTCCGTCCGTTTTCATATAAATCCCTACCGGCTCTCCTCCCGCCCATACCTTCTTTTCCTCACACAGCGTCACCTCCACATCCTTCACCGGAATGACGCCGAACAGGCTGCAGCAAATCCGCACCTGGCCCTGGGGAATATTGGAGGAATCCTGGCCCAAGACCGTGACGACTTCCTCCTCGATCACCTCATCCAGAGGATAGCTAAGGAGCCCTTCCAGGCTGGTTCCCTCCTCGGCGTAAATTTCATCCGGAATCCGGGTCCACAGAAAAAGCCAGACAACCGCAGCCAGAAGGACCGGCAGTACCAGACAGGCAGCCAAGCCGGCAATATGTTTTTTTTGCATCCTGTCTCACTTCCTTTCTCTTTTGCGGCAATCAAAAAGAATGTACCATTACGGTACATCCTTTTCTAGTATGCGGATATTCGTCGCTTTCACTCTAGTATTTTTTTGTTCTGGCTGCCAATTCTTTCATTTCGCCGGCGCTTTCCAGAACACGATCTGTAATTTCCGCGCCGCCCAGCATCCTGGCCAGCTCGCCCACGCTCTCCTGATCAGAAAGTTTTCGCACAGAGGTGACGGTGGAAGCATTTTCCACATTTTTTTCGATTACATAATGGCTGTCCGCCATTGCCGCGATCTGAGGAAGATGGGTGATGCAGATCACCTGATGCCTTCCGGCCAGTAGCGCCAGCTTTTCCGACACCTTCTGAGCCGTTCTTCCGCTGATTCCCGTGTCAATTTCGTCGAAAATCAAGGTGCCCGTATGGTCCCTGTCCGCCATGACGGTCTTTATGGCAAGCATAATTCGGGAGAGTTCTCCTCCGGAAGCTGTATCCTGCAAAGGCCGCAGAGGCTGTCCTGGATTGGTAGCGATCAGAAAGCAGATTTCGTCGAAACCGTCCTTCCCGGGCTTCTCCATTCTGGAAAACTCCACTTGAAAACGGACATCCAGGAAATTCAGATCCACCAGGGCACCGCGGATCTGCTCCGCCAGAAGCGCCGCGTGGCTTTGGCGGATCTTCGACAGTTTTTCGCAGTTTCCCAGCAGTTCCTTCTCTGTCTTCGCATATTCTTCTTCCAGGCGGGCACGATAATTCTCGAAATCCGACAGTTTTTCCAGCCTGCGCTGCTGTTCCTCCTGGTAAGCCAGCACCTTGGAAATACTGCCGCCGTACTTGGATTTCAGGCGATTGAGCAAATCCAGCCTGGACTCCGTAAGCTCCATTTCTTCCGGGTCAAACGTCATGCTGTCCATATAGTCTGCCGCGTCCCGGTTAAAATCATTCAACAGTCCTTCGATATCCGTAAGCTGGGCCAGAAGCTGGGCGATCCCTTCGTCGCAGTCCGCCGCGGCCTGCAGACCGCGGATGGCCCTTCCAAGCTGATCCGCCGCGCCGCCGTACTCATTTCCGGCGGCCTGGTAGGCTTCCGTCACCGCCTCGATGATCCGGCGGCTGTTTGCCATTTTCCGGTAGAGCCGTTCAAGCTCTTCATCCTCGCCCTCCCTGAGAGCCGCCTCCTGGATCTCACTGATCTCGTATTTCAGAAAATCGATCTCCTTGAGCCTGCGCCCTTCGTCCATGGAAGACTCTTCCAAAAGTCTGGAAAGCCTGGCGTATTCCCGGTACATGCTTTCGTTGGTTTCCAAAGCTTCCTTTATAGCGTCCCCGGCAAAGGAATCCAGGATGGCCAGGTGATTTTTCTTCTGCAGGAGCGTCTGATGCTCGTGCTGGCCGTGAATGTCAATAAGAAGGCCGGCAGCTCTGCGAAGAGCAGCCACCGGCACCGTCTCCCCGTTTATTTTATTGATGCTCCGGCCATTTACCAGCTTCCGCGATATAATGATCTGGCCGTCCTGCCACGGGATGTCCAGCTCCTTCGAAATTTTCCGTCCGATCTCCTCCCCGGGGGCAAACAAAAGCTCCACCAGGGCGTAATCCGCGCCTTCCTTGGCAAACCCTTTAAAGCTCTGGGCACCCAGCGCCACATTCACCGAGCCGATAATGATGGATTTTCCGGCGCCGGTCTCCCCGGTCAGGATATTCAAGCCCTCTCCCAGATCGATATCTACCTCCTGGATCAGCGCCATATTTTTTACGTGTATATTCAGCAGCATATTTTTCGGCTACACTCCTATAATTTTTCTGATTTTTTCCATTACGATCAGTGTCTCGTCCACGCTTCGGACCGCGCACATAATCGTGTCATCCCCGGCAATACACCCGGCAATCTCCGGCCACTGCATGGCGTCTAAGGCGGCTGCCACCGCCATGGCCATGCCGGACACCGTCTTGACCACCAGAATGTTCTGCGCCATATCCATGGACAGATAGCCGTCTTTGAGTACTCTCAGATATTTCTCGTTCATCCCGGAATTCTGGGACTGCATAACCGCGTATTTCTGCTTTCCGCCGCCTACGGGAATCTTCGTAAGCTTCAGTTCCCGGATGTCCCGCGATACGGTGGCCTGGGTAACCTGAAACCCTTCCCGGTTCAGCAGATCCGCCAGCTCCTCCTGGGTTTCCACGTCATACCGGCTGATCAGATCAATGATTTTCGCATGTCTCTTAATCTTCATCCATATCCTCCCGTCAAGCCGCCCCTAGCTGCTCATTTTTCTTCGGAGCACCTCCAAGAAGCTTACGTTGTTTGTCTTTACCATCTTTGTCACCAGCTCGGACCGGCTTACGGTCACGGTATCTCCCAGTGCCAGGCGGACGGAGGTATCCCCGTCAAAGGATGCCTCCGCTCCCTCCTCCGCTCCCGTGTGCCCGCCGGCCACCTTCACGGTAACCCGGGCGTCCGCCGGAAGCACGATGCTTCTGGAATTCAGGGTGTGGGGAGCAATATAAGAAATCAGGATCAGGGACGCCTCCGGTGAGACGATGGGGCCTCCCACGGAAAGGCTGTAGCCTGTGGAACCTGTGGCGGTGGAGATAATAATTCCGTCCGCGCTGCAGGCGTTCAGGAATTCCCCGTTCACATAAATATCGAAATCCACCACCCGAAGTCTCCCGCAGCGCCCGATCACAATATCATTCAGGGCAACATCCTCCAAAAGAACGCGTCCCTTCCTCTCGCAGCAGCCGGAAAGCATCATCCGGCTCTCCACAGTGTAATTCCCGCCGATCAGGCGGTCCAGGGCCGTGCGGATTCCTCCCCGGTCGATCTCCGCCAGGTAACCCAGAGTTCCCATATTGATTCCCAGCAGCGGGATGTCCCGCCCCCGAAGATCCCGGGAAGCCTGCAGAAGCGTTCCATCGCCTCCCACCACCAGGACGCAGTCCACGTCCCCGGGGATCAGCCTGGCGTCCGTATAGCGGTAGCCGGCGTCCGCTGCCGGATTTTTCTCAGGAATCAGACAGGTTTTTCCTTTTTCTTCCAGGTATTCCTTGATGCCCCTTGTCACGGTAAGCTCCGGGTCCTTCTGGGCATTGGTGATTACAAAAAATTTTTCCATGGGCGCGTCAGTCCAGGGCGCCGTGGGCCTTTTCCACGATTTCCTCCGGGAAAACCGACAAACTTTCCTGGACGTATCCTTCCTCCTGCTTCTTCAGATAAAGCAGGTATTCTATATTTCCCTCGGGACCTTTTATGGGGGAATAATCCAGCCCCATCACCTGGAACCAGATGGAAGAGGCATAGGCGGTTACGAGACGGATCACTTCCTCATGAACCTTTTTGTCCCGGACAACGCCCTTTTTCCCGACTTTTTCCCTTCCGGCCTCAAACTGAGGCTTAATCAGGCAGACCATCTCTCCGGCCGGGGTCATCAGCTCCCTCACCGGCCCCAGCACTTTCGTCAGGGAAATAAAGGAAACGTCGATGGACACAAAGGAAACCGGCTCCGGTATCTGCTCCCTGGTCACATAGCGGATGTTCGTCTTTTCCATGCAGACCACCCGGGGATCCTGGCGCAGCTTCCAGTCAAGCTGGCCCCTGCCCACGTCCACCGAGTAGACCTTCACCGCTCCGTTTTGAAGCATGCAGTCCGTAAAACCGCCTGTGGAGGCGCCCACATCCATACAGACCTTTCCTTCCAGCCGGACGCCGAACGCCTCCACCGCCTTTTCCAGCTTTAAGCCGCCGCGGCTGACATATTTCAGCGTATGTCCCTTCACGGAAATCTCGGCCGTATCCGGAAACATGGAGCCTGCCTTATCCTCCTTCTGTCCGTCCACATATACGCTTCCGGACATAATAATGGCCTTTGCCTTCTCCCTGGAAGCAGCCAGCCCATTTTTTACCAGAAGCACGTCTAATCGTTCCTTCATGCTTTCCTCCTAATGCCTTCGCCGCGTCTTACGGCAAATTTCATCACAGCGGCTCAGCCCGCGCGAAAGTCTCCGGGGCTTCCTATAATCCGGTATACGCGGTGATGATCTGCTTTAAAACAGATTCCTCGTCGATTCCCGTCTCCTTTCGCAGGACCTCCACATTTCCATGTTCAATGTAATCGTCCGGAAGGGCGATGTTCAGAATCTTCACCACGCTTCCAATGTCATTATAATATTCCAGAACATGATCCCCAAAGCCGCCGCTGCGGACGTTCTCCTCCATGGTTACCACCAGCCTGTGTTCCTTCTGCACCGTCATCAGCAGCTCCTCATCGATGGGCTTTACGAAACGGACATTAATCAGGGAGCAGTTATAGCCCCGCAGGCGGAGCTCCCGCCGAACCGCCTGGGCTGTGCGCACCATGCTTCCCACTGCCAGGATGGCGATTTCCGTCTCGTCGTACAGCACCTCGCTTTTTCCGTATTTGATTGGGGCCCGGAATTCCTTCAGGCCGTCATATGCCTCCCCCCGGGGATAGCGCAGAGCGATGGGGCCCGTGTAATTCACGGCAAACTTCATCATATCGGAGAGCTCCCATTTATTCTTAGGAGCCATCACGCACATATTCGGGATGCTGGAAAGATAGGAGAGATCGAAGATACCCTGGTGTGTCTCCCCGTCGCTCCCCACCAGTCCGGCCCGGTCGATGGCAAATACCACGTGGAGATTCTGAATACAGACGTCATGGAGAATCTGATCATAGGCCCTTTGCAGAAACGAAGAGTATATGGCCACCACCGGCGTAAGCCCCGCCGCCGCCAGCCCCGCCGCGAAGGTCACCGCGTGCTCTTCCGCGATGCCAACGTCAAAGAACCGGTCCGGAAACATATTCCGGAAGCGCTTAAGCCCCGTACCGTCCGGCATAGCGGCTGTCACAGCCACCACTTTCTCGTCCCGGTCGCCCATCTTGCGCATGACCGTGGAAAAGACGTCCGTGTAGTTTGCTTTCACACGCTTCTGGCTGGGAATCCCTGTGCTGATCTCGAAAGGCTCCGCCCCATGGAACCGGGCGGGATGCCGCTCCGCCGGAAGATACCCCTTTCCTTTTTTCGTTATCACATGGAGAAGCACCGCCCCTTCCACCTTGGAGGCCTGCTGGATATTCTTTACCAGCAGATCGATGTTGTGGCCGTCCACCGGCCCGAGATAGGTGATTCCCATATTTTCAAAAAACATTCCGGGAATAAACAGCTCCTTGATGCTGCTCTTTGTCTTGCGGATCTGCTCCACCATGCGCTCGCCGTAAACGGGAATCCGGTTCAGAGTATTTGTGATCCCCGTTTTCAGCCCTGTGTAAGTATTGTTTGTCCGGATATTTCCAAGGTAGGCGCTCAGGCCGCCTACGTTTTCCGATATAGACATTTCATTGTCATTGAGAATAATGATAAAGTTGCTCTTCAGCCTGGACGCGTTGTTCAGGGCCTCAAAGGCCATGCCGCCGGTCATGGCGCCGTCGCCGATTACCGAGACGACACGGTAGCTTTCTCGCAGAAGCTCCCTGGCCTGTACATATCCCAGGCCCGCGGAGATGGAGGTAGAGCTGTGGCCCGTGTCAAAGACATCGCAGCTGCTCTCCTTTCGCTTTGGGAAGCCGCTCATGCCGCCGTATTTGCGCAGGCTGTCAAACCCCTCCCGCCGTCCGGTCAGAAGCTTGTGGGTGTAGGCCTGATGGCCCACGTCCCAGATAATCTTGTCCCCGGGCAGATCCAGCACCAGATGCAGGGCCATGGTAAGCTCCACCACGCCCAGGTTGGAGGCCAGATGGCCCCCTCCCTGGCTGATTTTCGTCACAAGAAATTCCCGGATTTCCTGGGCCAGCTCCAAAAGCTCTTCTTTTTCCAGCTTCTTTATATCCCCAGGCTCATTGATCCGTTCCAGATACATGTGTATATCACCTTCTATTTCTCCCGGCTTACCAGATCCCAGATCAGCTCCCGCAGGAAACCGCCGGAAACGTGAAGCGCGTCCAGTGTCTTCAAGGCTCTCTCGGAGATCCTTTTTACATCCTCTTCCGCTCTGGAAATGCCTTCCAGAGTCACATAAGTCGCTTTCTTGTTTTTTTCATCGCTCTTTACCGGTTTTCCCAGCGCTTGGGTGGTACTGGTGACATCCAGAATATCGTCCCGGATCTGAAATGCCAGGCCCACGTCCCGGCCAATGGCTTCGCAGGCATCCACCGCTTCCGGTCCCGCCTGGGCTAAAGCCGCGCCAACCATCAGCGGCGCCTCCATCAGCGCGCTGGTTTTCAGCCGGTAAATAAAATCAATCCTGTCCCTGTCCGGCGCAGCGCCCTCATACTGCACGTCCACCGACTGGCCGCCCAGCATCCCCATGGCCCCGGTTTTTTTTGCCAGAATCCGCAGCGCCCGGGGCACTCCCGGATTCTCAGGCTCCAGGTCAAAAGCGCGAAGGGCCGTCTCATAGGCCAGATTCAGCAGCGCGTCCCCCGCGAGGATTCCCATGGCCTCGCCGAAAACCACATGGGTGGTTTTCTTTCCCCGGCGGTAATCGTCGTTGTCGATGGCCGGAAGGTCATCGTGGATCAGGGAATGGGTGTGGATCATCTCAATGGCCGCCATGAAGGGCTCCTGTACCCTGCCTTTCCCTCCGAACATCTCATAGGAAGCCTGTAGAAGGATGGGCCGCAGACGCTTTCCTCCGGCAGTCATGCTGTAGTTCATGGCTTCCAGCAGTGTTTTCTGAAAACCCTCCGCTTTTGGAAGGTATACTCCGATTATCGTTTCCGCCTGTCTTGTCCGGCAGGCAAGCTCCTCATTAAAATTCATCCGCCTCACCGCTTTCGTTCAGTATAAGCATCTTCTTCTCAACCGTGTCGATTTTATCATTGCAGGCCTTCAGAAGCGTCATGCCCTCCTGGTACTTTTGAAAGGAATCCTCCAGGGAAATATCCCTGCTCTCCATGGCCTTCAGAAGCTCCTCAAGCCTTCCGAAAGCCTCCTCCAGGGTCATATCCAAGCCTTTTCCCGCTTTTTCTTCCATCTTTTCCTCCTCCTGACGCGCTCGCCGGGCTTCTTACCGTGTTTGTTTTTCGGTGCCCTCCGCCACGGCGAAGATGCGCCCGTCGCTTATGGCGGCGGTAAAACGCATGCCCGGCTTTACATCCTCCACGCTGGCGATCCGCCTGCCTTTCTCATCCGAGAGCCAGGCGTAGCCCTGGCTGAGCTTTTCCAGGGGCGAAACGCCCTTCATGCGCTCCGCCAGCATCATCATCCGGTGCCGGTTCCGGATCAGGCACTGGCTGGCCGCCTGCTCCATCCTCCGGCGCGTCTCCTTCGCCAGCTCCCGGTCTCTCTGAAGTTTCTCGTCCAGACTGCGCTCCATACGTTCTTCCGCATTCAGCAGGAACTGCCGTTTTTCCCGAATCTGATTCTCCGGGCTGTGTTTTTCAAGCTGCGCCCGGTACCGCTGACACCGTTCCCGATTCCGGACCACCGCGTTTTCCAAAAGCCGGTCCAGGCTCTGGGCCGTCCCCCGCAGCCGTTCCAGTAAAACCCGGACATCCGCCACCGCCAGCTCCGCGGCTGCCGAGGGGGTGGGAGCCCGCAGATCCGCCACAAAATCCGCGATCGTGAAATCCGTCTCGTGTCCCACGGCGGAAATCACTGGGGTTTTGCACGAAAAGATGGCCCTGGCCACCTTCTCCTCATTGAAGGCCCACAGATCCTCTATGGAACCTCCTCCTCTTCCCACAATAATCGCATCCACGCCGTAGTCATCCAGTACCTGGATTCCTCTGGCGATACTATCCGCCGCCTTTTCTCCCTGCACCAGGGCCGGGTAAAGCACTAGCTGGATGAAAGGATTCCTCCGTCTGGATATATTCATAATATCCCGCACGGCCGCCCCGGCGGGCGCCGTCACAATCCCAAGCTTCTTTACATAGGCGGGAACGGGCTGCTTGTATTCCTGGGCAAACATTCCCATCTCCTGGAGCTCCTGCTTCAGGGCCAGAAAACGTTCATAGAGTTCTCCCGCCCCTTCCTGGCGGATCTCCGAAGCGTAAAGCTGGTAGCGCCCGTCCCGCTCATAAACGCTTACCGCGCCCCGGACCACCACTTGCTGCCCGTCCGCCAGCCGGAAAGCCAGCCCTTTTCTGGAGCCCGCGAACATAACGCAGGCAATGGTTCCCGTGGAATCCTTCAGCGAAAAATAGATATGGCCGGATCCGTGGTATTTGCAGTTGGAGACCTCTCCCTTTACATCGATCCGCTTCAGCAGAAAATCCTGGGTAAACATGTTTTTGATATAAGCGTTTACCTGGCCCACCGTGTATACGTTCTGCATACGCCCCTCCGGCTAGGCCAATTTCCCCAGGACGCCGTTGATAAAGGAGGCGGAGTCCTCTCCTCCGTAGAGCTTGGCCAGCTCCACCGCCTCGTTTATGGCCACTCCCGTGGGAATATCGTCATCGTATTTCATCTCATACACTGCCAGTCGCAGAATACTTAAATCTGCCTTGCCCATCCGGCCGGTGCTCCATCCCTTGGAGACGCCGTCCAAAAGGGCATCGATGTCTTTGAGGCGTTCCTCGATCCGGTCCGTCTTTTCCCGCAGATAAACCAGATCCTTTTCCTGGGCTGTCTTCAGCTTGTCCAGATAAAGCTCCGTCTGCTCGTGGAGCTCCTGGCCCTCGTAAAACTCTGCCAGAAAAAGCAGCCGAAATATATGTTCTCTCAGTTCTCTTCTCGTCATAGCTGTACCTCATGTCCCGGCCTCGCCGAAACACCGCTTTCCTTTCCTTTACTCTGAAAATCCGCCGCCGAATAGGCGGCATGCATTCAGGGATGCCAAGTACGCCCGCCGGATTTTTGCGGGACGGTGGTACGCCTGCCCCGCGGGCGTATGCAGGTTTACTCTGAAAATCCGCCGCCGAATAGGGGCCGGCCCCGGGCTATTCGGGCAAAAAGGGGTTGCCGCATACGCGGGCAGCCCCCCTCTTGCTTTCGGCAGCTTCGCTTTTCTTCGCCGCCGTCTTTTCCTGCTTTACTTTTGCTTCTGCATGGATACGCTGGCAATCCGGACATTCACATCCGCCACCGTAAGCCCTGTCATGTTTTCGATGGCGCTCTTTACGCGCTCCTGAACCTTTTCGCTGGTCTTGATCACACTGTAGCCATAGTCGATGTTCAGGGTGACGTCCACGGTCACCACACCCTCTGTCACAGAAACCTTAATACCTCTGGACAGGCTTTTCATGCCAAGCTTGCTGACCAGTTCATTGGTGATATTGCCGCCCATGCTCGCGACGCCCTCCACCTCGGTGGCGGCCAGCCCCGCGATAATCGCTACTACCTCATCCGCGATCTGCACCTGGCCGAAGCTTTCATCCGTCGGAAGCGTATATCCATTCTGGTTCTCTTCTTTTCCCATGCTATCCTCCTCCCGACGCGCTCTGCGCGTCCTACAGGCAAAACCATAAATTTATTATACCAAAAAACCAAACGTTTGCCAATCATTTTTCGGATAATTCGTAACAGGCAATGTAACCGTTGTTACTATGATCATGACCGCCCGAATTCCGCCAGCCGCAGGCCTTCGTTTCGCTCCAGAGTCATTCCGATGCTCCAGGGATTTATCCATAAAAGCAGCGGGCGGCCTTTCAGGTCCGTTACCTTCTTCATATCCGAGGTTCCGACCAGATGCTCCACATCAGTGTCCTCGTTCTCGATCCAGCGGATATGCTCATAAGGCAGCTGTTCCAGACGGATATCCACGTTGTACTCGTTTTCCAGGCGGTATTTCAGCACCTCGAACTGAAGAACGCCCACAACGCCCACGATAATCTCCTCCATGCCGGTATGAAATTCCTGGAAAATCTGAATCGCGCCCTCCTGGGCAATCTGGGTAATTCCCTTTACGAACTGCTTTCTCTTCATGGTATCCATCTGCCGCACCCGGGCGAAATGCTCCGGGGCAAACGTCGGGATTCCTTCATAACAGAATTTTTTCCCGGGCATGCAGATCGTATCCCCAATGGAAAAAATTCCCGGATCAAACACGCCGATAATGTCCCCGGCATAAGCCTTATCCACGATATGCCGCTCCTGGGCCATCATCTGCTGCGGCTGGGAGAGGCGCATCTTCCGGTCTCCCTGGACATGGTAAACCTCCATCCCCGCGTCGAACTCTCCGGAACAGATCCGCATAAACGCGATCCGGTCCCGGTGGGCCTTGTTCATATTCGCCTGAATTTTAAATACAAAAGCGGAGAACTCCTCCGTAAGGGGATCGATCTCTCCGATATCCGCTTTTCTTGGCAGGGGAGAGCTTGTCATGGTGAGAAAGTGCTTCAGGAAAATTTCCACGCCGAAATTCGTCAGGGCCGATCCGAAGAATACCGGGGAGAGCTCTCCTTTGCTCACCAGCTCCTGATCGAACTCCGCGCTGGCGCCGTCCAGAAGTTCGATCTCCTCCAAAAGCTTGTCCTTCTGATCCGCGGGCACGATCTCGTCGATCTCCGGGGAATCCAAAGGAATCTCCCTGGTTTCTCCTTCCTTTGTGCCCTTGGCCGTGTCCGAAAACACCGTGATCTTTCCGCTGCCTCGCTCATAGACGCCACGGAAGCTCTTTCCGGAGCCGATGGGCCAATTGATGGGGCAGGTTGCGATCCCCAGCTCCTTCTCAATATCGTCCAAAAGCTCAAAGGTGTCGTTGGCGTCCCGGTCCATCTTATTAATAAACGTAAAAATCGGGATATGGCGCATAACGCAGACCTTAAACAGCTTTCTGGTCTGGGCCTCCACGCCCTTGGAAGCGTCAATCACCATCACCGCGGAATCCGCCGCCATCAGCGTCCGGTACGTGTCCTCCGAGAAATCCTGGTGTCCCGGCGTGTCCAGGATATTGATACAGTAGCCGTCATAGTTAAACTGAAGCACCGAGGACGTAACCGAGATACCTCTCTCTTTTTCAATTTCCATCCAGTCAGACACCGCGTGTCTGGCCGTCGCCTTTCCCTTTACCGAACCCGCCAGGTTAATGGCGCCTCCATAGAGCAGAAATTTTTCTGTCAGGGTCGTTTTACCTGCGTCGGGATGCGAGATAATCGCAAAGGTCCGGCGCTTTTTTATTTCATTCGTTCTGTCAGCCACGTTTCTTCCTCCAAAATCGTCCATCGTCCGCACACCCGGACAGATGCCCAAATAGTCATGGTTATTCTACCAACTTTGCCTTTCCGTGTCAACGGGCTTACCCGCGAAAAATCCCCGTACCGGTTCAGCCTTACTGAACCGGTACAGCAAAAATCCATTTGAAATCGCCTTCGGCGATAGGATTTTTGCACTCCTGAATCACATTCCTACGATCAGCGCAGCATGTGCGCAGATCTGGGCTGAACGATAACAAATCCCCTGCGCTGGCAGGGGATTTGTGCGTCTTATTCTTCCGCCGACATGGGGCTGATGATAATGGCGGAACCGGAAACGCCAGTCTTACGTTTTACAATGTCCTCGATCTGTGCCCGCTCCGCTTCGCTGATCTCTGACTGACAGATCACCACGTCCGCCGTTCCGTCCGTAAGGCTTACCACAGAATCCGCGAAGCCTTTGGATTCCAGCAGAAGCTCCGCGGCGGCTTCCCGTTCCGCGATGTCCGTAAGTTCCGTCATACTGTCAATGGCTTCCTGCTTCTGCTCCTGGGCAATGCTGCTGTTATTGATCACTTCCAGCAGCGTTTCCTTGTTCTGGGCACGAACCTGTTCCCTGGTAAGCTTGGCCTCGGCGGCAAAACCGCTGCCCGCTGACATGCTGGTGAGCACCGCTTCTCCCGGTGTGTCCGTCACCTGGGAATCCTCTGCTGTCCCCGCTGTATCCGCTGAAGCCACCAGGTCCGTCTCCGCTTCTGTCTCGTCCGGCGTATCTCCCTCATTGGGATCGTCCAGGCTTTCGATATCCAGAAGCGTACTGTCCTCAGCCACGGCAGGCGCCGCCTCGTCTGTGCCGCCCGTCCCGCCTTCAAAGCCGGAATAGTTCAGATACCCGGCCACGGCGATCATCACGGCAAGGGTGGTAATGACAATCTGATTTTTCTTAAAGATATGTTTCATTTTCCCCTCCTTAGCTCATCTTCATCACTTTGATTTTATGCGCTTCGATCCCAAATAATGCCATGACCGCTTCGGTGATATTCTGGACAATCACCGGGTCCCCTCCTCCCTGGGCCACCACAAGAACGCCCCGGATCGTCATGGAAGTTTCCTGGGTCACATAGGGAGTCTGGCTGCCGTCCTGATCCAGTTCGTATACTGTGGACGCTGAGTCAGACTGCTCCGTGGAGGAGGTGCCGCTGGTCTGATCCGTCCCCCCGGATATCCGCACAGTGGTCTGGGCGTCCTTCTCCACCGTCTTTTTCCCGGTGGCTTCCATAGTAATCATGACCTCCGCCTTCCCCACACCGTCTACACTTTCCAGGGCGCCGCAAAGCTTCCTCTCCAGAATTTCCAGCTCGCCGTCCTCCCATGTCTGCGCCGGCACGGCCGTTTCCGTCTCCTGAACATCCCGCTGTTCCTCCCCGGAGGGCAGCGCGATCACCACTGCCAGCAGCCCGACCAGCAAAAGGATCAGCCACTGATTTTTTTTCTCCAGCAATTTGTCAAACTTCATTTCGTCACCCCTGCCTTTCCGCGTCCGCGGCAGTCCAGCCGTGTACAGTTACGCTTCCCTGAGGCAGCCCATAAAGGGCGCAGATCTGCCGGACGGCTTCCTGCGCCGCCTCTTTTGTTCCGGAGGCATCTATAGAAATACGGTTTACCTGCAGAATCCCCTGTGTGTCCCGCAGCGTACTCAGGCTGACCTCGGGTTCCTTTAGGCCGCAGCCTGCGGCAAGCTCCTCCACCTGGCGGGCCAGCTCCCTGCGGAAGGCCTCGTCAATGCTGTCATTTTGCAGCTCGTTCAGCCCCTCCATCCCCATGGTCAGCTCCGACAGCTCCTCCTGGGCCATAAAAAAGCGAATTTCTTTCTCAAGATCCAGGGTTGTACCTGTCAGATCCGTCAGAGGCCTTGCCACCAGCAGAACCAGGATCAGAGAGCCGAAAAACTGAACGTATTTTTTCGAAGTTCCATCCGGAAGTATCTGCAGAAAAATCTGAAAAACGCAGAGATAACAAACCACCTGCTTTATCCAGCCCATAATGTCTTCCACCCGTCCACCTCCCAAATTTCCCGGGGCCAGCCCCTGCCGGCAGTTTGACATGGCGGAACTGGTTACTTGTTCCGCGCGGCCTGGATCTGACGGCTTCCCCGCTTCAGTTAAAGAGATGCCACTGCCATGGCAATCGAAAGAAAAAAGAGAAGCCCGGTAGTAAACACAATCTTCATCATCAGCAGCGCCCCTTCTCCCACCCCGGAGACGCATTCCGTAATGCGCGGATCCGCGATGGGCTGGAGCACAGCTCCCATCAGCCGGTACAGCAGGGCACAGACCCCCAGGCGCAGCACCGGAACCAGACAGATCAGCGCCAGAATCAAAAGACCGGCCACTCCCACCGCGTTTTTTATCAGCACAGCGGAGCCAAGAAACATCTCCGTCACGCTGTTGAAAAGGTTGCCGATTCCCGGAATGCTGCTCCCGGCCTTCTGCAGAATCGTCTGCTTCAGGGCGTCCACAGCCGGCAGAACCAGTCTCTGAACCGCCTGAAGACCGATCACCGCCGCCGTCAAAAGCTTCAGCGCCCACTCCACAAGCATCTTCAGCAGCTCCGCCAGTTTGCTCAAAAAGTCCTCCCTGGACATCTGATTCAGCAAAACGCAGAGCATGTACAGGTTCGCGGCCGGGATTACTGCATAGCGCACCAGCCACTGGGTCGCGGAAATCATAGCCAGAATCAGTTCGTAAAAAGCCGCGCCGCTTACAGAACCGGAGGAAATCACAGAGGCCACCAGATACGAAGGCATCAGGATCTTCATAAAATCCAGAATCTGTCCCACCGTATCCTGGGCAAGTTGGCTCAGCGTCTGGTACACCCTGGCAAGAACCGTGAACAGCAGGAAATACATCATGTAAAAGCTGACCTCAGATACCTGGGTCCGCTCAACGACCCCGGCAAATTTCGCGAACGCGCAGGAGGCCACCGCCAGAGCCAGGATATAAAAGGCTGTCTCCTGCTGCCAGGTCAGGGCCAAAACCGCTGCCTCCCCCGCGGTGGACAGAAGCTCCGAAAGATTCAGAGGAATCTCTCCGCGGATCAGGGAGGTCACATAGTTTTTTAATGACACCTGATTCTCTCCCAAAAGTTCATCCAAAGCCCGGTCCGCCGCCTCCAGATCCAGTTCCTCCAAAAGCTGCTGCTGCAAGAGATCGGCTTCCTCCTGGGAGAAATCCGCTTCCTGCGGCGCGTCGGTTTCCTGTGTTCCCGCGGTTTCTTCCTGCCGCGCGCTGCCGCCTTGTCCCGGCGCGTTTGCCGGAAAGACGCCATCCTGCTCCAAGACGCCCGCCGCAAAAGCCCGCGCGCTCCAGAGAAGAAACACTCCCAGGGCAAGAATTCCGGCCGCCGCTCTTTTCATGTTTTGCGCTCCCCTTCTATGCCAGAAAGTCATTGATGGTTTCCAAAAGAGCCAGAAGCACAGGCGTACACAGGGAGAGCACGGAAATTTTCCCGTAAAACTCAATCTGTCCCGCCACAGCGCTGTAGCCCGCGTCTCTGCACAGGCTGGCGGAAAAATCCGCGATATACGTGATTCCCACCATTTTCAGAAGAATTTTCAGGTAGGAATCCTGCAGCCTGATATATTCCTGCAGCGTCTTGGCAGCCTGGGCCACATAGGACAGCCGATCGATCCCATAATAAAAAATCAGAACGCAGGTGGCCATGCTGATCAGAACCGCGAAGCCCGGCTTTACCTCCCTGATAAGCAGCGCGAGCAAAATCCCTGCCAGTCCAAGAATACCGATTTTCAGCATACCCTCTCCTACAGCGAAAACAAGTCTTTAATGCTCTCAAAAAGCTGGCTCACGTAGGGAAGAATCCAGAAAAGCACCAGCAAAAGGCCGGCCAGGCTCACCAAAAAAGCATGCTCCTCCCTCCCGCTGTGCTTCAAAACCTGGCAGAGAACGGAAACGAGGATTCCCACTGCCGCGATTTTAAAAATCAGATTAACACTCATTCCCGCCTCCTCTCAGAAAAGAAGCTAAATGGCAACCGTTCAAGAGGGCTGAACCGTTACAAAAAAAGCACGATCAGAAACAGGCCGCCCAATGCCCCCAGATACCGGAATACCCTGGATTTGTTCTGATATTCCTCCCTGGCCTTCTTCTCCTGGTCCCAGGCTTTCTGCAGGGACAGTTCCAGGCTTCCCAGTTGGTTTTCCACATCCAGCACCCCCAGCCTGTCTCCCAGCTCCCGCAAAAGCTCCCGATCCTCCGGACACAAGGCTTTCTTCACCGTCTCCTGGGAAACAGCCTCCTCAAAAATCTCGGGCAGACTCTCACCATCGCCCTGCTCCATGCGTCCGGCCGCGTACAAAAGGAACTCTGAGAATGGCCGTTTTACCCGGCGCCCCGTCCGGGCAAAGGCCTCCGGAAGCGCCGAGTGGGCGCAGCGTATCTCACTGCTTAAAAGCTTCAGCATATGCCGCAGCTCCTCTAAGCGCACCACACGCAGCCGCAGCCCCTCTCCGGCAGCCGCGCCCATACCGGCGCATCCCAGAAAAATCAGGAGAAATCCGGCCAGCCTCAACATAGGCTCTCTCCGGGAAGCAGCGGCGTTCCGCGCTCGTCAAAGATCCCCTTGATCTGTCCCACCCGGTCATGGTTCCACAAAAGGACATATCTCTGGAAAAATTTTTCCGTAACCAGCTTCTGCAGAAGAGGCTTTGCCTTAATGTCCTCCACAGAACTTCCGTGCACCGTCGCCAAAAGCCGGCAGCCGCAGTTTTTCACCGCCTCAATGGCGTGAATATCCTCGTAATCCCCCAGCTCATCCACCGCGATGACCTGGGGCGCCATGGACCGCAGAAGCATCATCATGCCCAGAGCCTTGGGGCAGCAGTCCAGCACGTCTGTGCGTATCCCCAGATCATTCTGGGGAACTCCCCGGTAGGACCCGGCAATCTCTGACCGCTCGTCCACCACTCCCACCGTCTGTCCCGGCAGAGGGCCGCTGCCGTTCGAAATCTGCCGGATCAAATCCCTCAGAAGCGTCGTTTTTCCGCATCTTGGCGGCGAGATAATCAGTGTATGGCACACCCCGTCCTCCCTTATCACATAGGGAAGCACTTCGTCGGCACAGCCTTTTTGCTCATGGGCCAGTCGGACATTCAGAAAAGAAATATACTTCACACTCTTGATCTGGTTTCCCTCCATCACCACCCTTCCAGCCACCCCGATCCGGTGTCCGCCCTTTACCGTCAGGAAGCCCTGCTTCAGCTCCTCCTCATAGGCATACAGAGAATAGCTCCCGATATGCTGGATGGTCTCAAGCAGCTCCTCCCTTCCAATCGAATAGCCCCGGGCCTCCTCCTCTGTCAGCGCGCCTGTCCGTGTCATAAAAAATTCTCTTCCCTTATATATTACCAGCACGGGCTTTCCCGCCCTAAGGCGAATTTCCTGAATGCTCTCAAAATCCTTGGGAAGTCCCCCGAAAACCGAACGGATTTCCGAGGAAAACAATCTTACAAACTCGTCCCTTTCTGCCATTTCCTGTCCTCCTTTATCCCAAATATATGAGAGAGCCGGAAAAATATTCCTGAAAAAAGTATCGCGCAGTTACTAATTGACATCTTTTTATCAACAAGACTATAATGTACTGGAAAGCAATCCTTGCCGCCTGCCTGCGGACAGCGGCAGTATTAACCACCATACATCGGAGGAAAACACAAATGACACTCGATTCAGGAGAAATCGGCAGAACCTATACGGTCTCCCAGGTATCTCTTCCTTTAAGTACCGGAAGACGTCTGGAAGCCCTGGGTATGACCGAAGGCACAAAAATCACCGTACTGAACAGCAAACGACATGGGCCTCTGATTATCCGCCTGCGGGGCAGCCGCTTCGCCATCGGCCGGAAAATAGCGGAAAACATCCGCGTAAAGGAGGAAACGCCGTGAAAAAGAATCTTACCATCGGGTTTATCGGAAACCCCAACTGCGGAAAGACGACGCTTTTTAACGCCTATACCGGGGCGAATCTCAAGGTGGCCAACTGGCCCGGCGTCACCGTGGAAAAGGTCGAGGGCATGATGCGCAGGCATGATTACACCTACCGCCTCGTGGATCTCCCAGGTACCTACAGCCTGACTTCCTATACGATGGAAGAGCAGGTTTCCAGACAATTTATACTGAGCGACGAGGTGGACGTTATTGTAGACGTGGTGGACGCCTCCGTTCTGGAGCGGAATCTCTATCTGACTTTGCAGCTTCTTGAACTTGGCAAGCCCGTAGTGGTCGCCTTAAACATGATGGATATTGTAGAGAAGCAGGGCATGGAAATTGATCTCCACCGGCTTCCGGAAATGCTTGGCGTCCCGGTAATCCCCGTGTCCGCCAGGAAACGGACGGGCCTTGACATTCTTCTTCACGCCATCGCCCATCATAAGGACATCACGGAGCCGGACCGTCTGATTCACGATCATGAGCGCGTGTCTCATCATATTCACAATCACCACGAAGAGTACGCCATGGTTTACGATGACGTCCTGGAAGATAAGATCGACCAACTCTCCCAGCGGCTTTCTTCAGCCTACCCGGACATGAAAAATTACCGCTGGCACTCCATCAAGCTTTTGGAGGGCGACAAAGAGATTACGGAGAAATACCCGCTGGATACCTCGGATATTATCACCCGCAGCTATGAAAAGGATATGATCAATGAACGCTATGATTTTATCGAAGAAGTGGCGGCTGAGGTTGTGGTAAACAAAAGCGCCAAAGAGGCGTCCACGGATCGGATTGACCGCCTCCTGACCCATAAAATCTGGGGTATCCCGATTTTCCTGGGCATCATGGCCCTGGTATTTTTCTTTACCTTTGCCATCGGAGACTGGCTGAAGGGCTACATGGAAATGCTTCTGGAAGCCTTCTCCTCCCTGGTCCGCACCGGCCTTACGGCCGCCCACGCGAACCAGATCCTGATCTCCCTGCTGGTGGACGGCGTAATCAACGGCGTAGGCGGTATTCTTACCTTCCTGCCAAACATCGCCATCCTGTTTTTTGCCCTGGCGCTTTTGGAGGACAGCGGCTATATGTCCAGAGTAGCCTATGTCATGGACGGCATCATGTCCAGACTCGGACTCTCCGGCCGCGCCTTTATTCCCATGATCTTGGGATTTGGCTGTACCGTTCCCGCCATTATGGCATCCCGCACCCTGGAAAACATCCGCGACCGCCGCAGAGTTATGCTTGTTACGCCTTTTATGTCCTGCAGCGCCCGGCTTCCCATTTACATTCTGTTTTCGGGAATGTTTTTTGGAAATTACGCCATGCTGGCGGCCTTTTCCATGTATCTGATCGGAGCCGTGACCGCCATCGCGGCAGCGTTTTTCCTGCACAAAGGTGACAAAAGCCAGGATCAGAACCAGCTTCTCATCGAACTTCCGGAGTATAAAGCCCCCGGCGCGCGAACCGTCTTTATCTATGTATGGGAAAAGCTGAAGGATTATCTTACAAAAGCCGGAACCACCATCTTTCTGGCTTCGGTTATCATGTGGGTACTGCTGAACTTCGGTATGAACGGCTACACGGAGGTCATGTCGGAAAGCTTTGCCGCGTCCATCGGAAGGCTGCTCGTGCCGGTACTCGCTCCTGTGGGCCTTGGCTTCTGGCAGATTGCCGTCGCCCTGATCGCCGGCATCTCCGCGAAGGAAGTCGTGGTATCAAGCTGCGCGGTGCTTTTCGGTATCTCCGGCATCAACAGCGCCCAAGGTATGACCCAGCTTTCGGCCCTCCTGTCCGGTATGGGCTTCGGCCCCCTGAACGCGTACTGCCTGATGCTCTTCTGTCTCCTGTACGTGCCCTGCGCCGCCACAATCGCCACCATCCATAAAGAATCCGGAAGCTGGAACTGGACGCTTCGCTCCATCTTCTTCCAGATCGCCGTGGCCTGGATTCTGACCTTTGCCGTATTCCAGATCGGCTCTTTTCTTCTTTAACGGCGGCAGATGCCCAGCAGACGCCTGCTTGCGCGGCGTGTCTGGCTCACAGCATAGCTGGGCTTTGCACGCAGACAGGCAAAAAATAGCGGTTATGACTTCTTTTCTCAGAACTCATAACCGCTAGTTCATTTCTGTGTCCATTGGACTAAACCTCTCTTTTCTTAAATTATGATGGAAAGCTTAACGTTTTCGGTGGTCCGTACCTTCCTTTCATTGGATTTTCTTTGGGGTACTTCGTTACGTCTTCTTGGGTCCATACCTCTCTTTCTACGGATTTTGTTTGGGGTAAATCGTTACGTTCTCGGTGGTCCGTACCTCTCTTTCTACAGATTTTTTTTGAGGTAAATCGTTATGTTCCCTTTGGTCCGTACCTTCCTTTCTGCTGTATTTTCCTTTGTTTTCATTCGCCTTCTTAAACACTTGAAATTGAATGAATTATTACGTTTTCACTGGAATCTCCTCCCCGGCGATTTATCTTTTTATAAACCGCTTTGCTTTTTGATGTCTATACTATAGCATAAGGATCTATTTTTGTCAACCTATATTTTAAAATTTTATTTATTAATTATTTATTAACTTATTTTGTTTAAATATTCTGATATTTCATCTTTGATTATTTATTCCCGCGAACAACGGCGTAGACCAAAAATCCCGCAGCTCTGCTGCGCTGCAAGTTTGATGCCCTATATTTTTCACGTTCAGAAACTGGAATCTTTCATGCATCAGCTTCCCAATATCGGAATCATCGCGGTACTCACCGTATACATACAGGATATGCTCACCGTCACCGAACATTAAGCAAATGATTATCTGAAATTAGTTCGCCTTTGGTAACGGTTCAGCAGGGCTGAACTGTTACCGCCTTTGAAGCGTTCCCTGCAGGGCCATCTGGAATGCCGCTCTTACCATGGGGTTTGCCGTAATATTTTATTGCTTTTTTCTGTCAAAAATTATATAATGAAAAAAAGTGTCGGACAGACAGATTTCACGAAACGCGAGGTACTTTTTATGAAAAAACGAATGGTTGTCGCGCTTGGACATCGTGCCCTGGGCACGACGCTTCCCGAGCAGCAGAAAGCAGTGAAAAAAACAGCGCCTGTGCTGGCTGAGCTTGTGGAGGAGGGATGGCAGCTTGCCATCTGTCACAGCAATGCCCCCCAGGTCGGGATGATTCATACAGCGATGAATGAATTTGGGAAGGCCCATCCGGCTTACACCGTAGCCCCCATGTCCGTGTGCTCTGCCATGAGCCAGGGCTATATCGGATATGACCTCCAGAACGCCATGCGCACGGAGCTTTTAAAGAAAGGCATCAGCAAAACCACCAGCACGATCCTGACCCAGGTTCTCGTGGATCCCTACGACGAGGCCTTTTATCATCCCGTGAAGGTGATCGGACGCTATATGACCGCGGAGGAGGCGGATGCCGAGGAACAGAAAGGAAATTATGTCATCGAAGAGCCCGGGAAAGGCTTCCGCAGAATCGTAGCGGCTCCCCGCCCCAAGGATATCATTGAAATCGACGCCATCCGCGCTCTCCTGGACGCGGATCAGGTAGTAATCGCCGCAGGGGGCGGCGGGATTCCCGTTATGGCTCAGGGCTTTAACTTAAAAGGCGCCAGCGCCATTATTGAGAAGGACTATGTCAGCGGAAAACTGGCCGAGATGGTAAACGCGGATCTTCTGCTGATCCTTACCAATGAGCCCCACCTGAATCTCTACTACAACACAGATCATCCGGAGCCCATTCGGGAGATCACCGCGGAGCAGGCCGAGCAGTACATTGCGGAGAATCAGTTCGCCAAGGCCTCCAAGCTCCCCAAGGTTCAGGCGTCGGTGGATTTCGTTCGCTCCGGAAGCGGAAAGCGCGCGATTATCACAGATCTCGACCACGCCAAGGATGCCCTGGACGGCAAGGAAGGTACGATTATTACAGGATAAGCCTGCGCAAAATAAAACAGCACGGATGAAAAAAGCCCATCTTTCCATGATGCTTGCCGCCGGGTCGCCGGCGGTCACAGCAGATGGAGACGGGCTTTTTCTGTGCGGCAGAGGGCCGTTGCAGTCTCTTGAAAATATGTTGGCCGCTTTGGAACGCCAAAGGAGGAGGGTCCTTTTGCATTTTGTAAAACCCATACCGCGGCGAATAATTCAAAACCTTCCTTTTCTCCGATACTCCCATGGCGAACACCCGTAAACCCGCTTAAACACCCGCCAAAAATAACTGTAATGATGAAATCCCGTCTTTTCCATAATGATTTCCACCGGTTCATCCGTGGTAAGCAGACGGACGCGGGCTTTTTCTATGCGGTAGCGCACCACATACTGCATAGGCGTAAGCTGCGTCAGACGCTTAAACAGCCGGCAGAAATAGTAAACGCTGTATCCGGCCGCCTGGGCCATTTCTGATTCCGTTATGTTTTCCATATAATGAAGCTGCACGTACCGCAGCGCGCTCCGAATCTTCTGCGCCTGCTCTCCCTCCGGCTTTTTTGCCCCGTTTTCCTCCGCCTGTTCCATGAGTCTGGCTAAAAGCTCTAAAATCCGCGCCTTTGTCCGGAAAGTATGGGCGGGCGTAGACGCCTTTGGGGGGCGCAGGGAATAAAACAACGCCTCGTCGGACTCCCTTGGCCCGTTTTCCCCGCAGCGGTAGGGCAGCGCCTCTTCATTCTCCAGGCGGTCTCCCTCCGCGTTCATCTCAAATTCAATATACAAGGAGTGGTACACGCCGATTCCCTCCACCACCATTCCCGGGAAGCGGAAGAAAAGGTTTCCCGGCAGCGCGGGCAGCGGCATTTCTTCCGTCAGAATATAGCCGCTGTGGGATGAGACAATGTATTCCAGCTCATAATGCTCCACAACGCGTCTTCCGTAGGAATCGCTGCTGCTGCTGTGGGGGCTTGCGGATGAATCGTGCCACCTGACAAAAACCGGAGAAATCCGGTCAATGGAAAAAGTGCCCATGGTTTTCCTCCTGAATTGCTTCGATTTTATCATAAAAGAGCAAAATAGTAAATGTGAAAGGCAAGATTGCGCATGGTCTCTTTTTTTTCGCCGTGCTATAGTAACGGCAGAAACATTCCTGTACCGCTGCCCTCAAAAAGGCCCGGCCTGTCTGGCATCCCTGATTGCAGGCCGCGTACTCGGCAGTATACGTGTAACAGTTCAGCCCTGCTGAAGTGTTACACGTATACGTTACAGCAATATAATGAATAGGAGGCTTTTTCTATGATTTACTATGTATCTCAAAAAAATAAAGCGCCCGGAACCGGGACAAAAAACGATCCTTTCCGCACCATCGGGCAGGCCGCCCGGATCGCCATGCCGGGGGACACCGTTCTCATCGGCGGGGGCATTTACCGCGAATGGGTGGATCCCAAAAACGGAGGCCTTGGCAACAACCAGCGGATCACCTATCTCGCCGCCAAAGGAGAACGGCCGGTAATCAGCGGAGCGGAAATCATCGACGGCTGGAAACGGGAAAAGGAAAATGTCTGGAGCGCGTCAGTGGACAATGCGCTGTTTGCCGGCCGCAATCCCTATGAGAAAGAGCTGTACGGCGACTGGTACGACGGTTTGGGCCAGACGCACCATGCGGGAGAATTGTTCTTAGACGGGGAAGCCATGTACGAAAGCCCCTCGCTGGAGGCACTTCTGGACAATGCCGGCGATGCCGGCCGTCTTTCCTGGTTCGCACAGGTGACGGGGAAGCAGACAATCTTTTACGGAAATTTCTGCGGGAAAGATCCAAACGCCGCTTTGACGGAAATCAGCGCGCGTCCCTTCTGTTTTTTCCCGAGCAGGACGGGGCGGGACTATATCACCGTTTCCGGTTTTGAAATACGCCAGGCAGCCGTACAGTGGGCACCGCCCACCGCGTTTCAGCCGGGGCTCATCGGACCAAACTGGAGCAAGGGCTGGATCATCGAAAACTGCCGTATCCACGACAGCAAATGCAGCGGCATCAGCCTTGGAAAAAAAGAAGATTTAAAAGACAACGCCTGGACCAAAAATCCGATCAAGAACGGCACACAGACTTACACGGAAATGATTTTTTCGAATCTGCGGGACGGCTGGAACAAAGAACATGTGGGCAGCCATACCGTGCGGGACAATGAGATTTACAACTGTGGACAGGCGGGCATTATCGGATGCATGGGCGGCGCTTTTTCCAGAATCGTCCACAATCACATTCATCACATTAATGTGCGCCAGGAGATCTCCGGCGCGGAGATTGCCGGCATCAAGCTTCACGCGGCCATCGACGTCATGATTGAAAGAAACTTTATTCACGACTGTACCCGGGGGCTCTGGCTGGACTGGCAGGCGCAGGGAGCGGCTGTCCGCAGAAACGCCTTTTACGCCAACCGGACGGAGGATCTCTTCGTTGAGGTATGCCACGGCCCCTGCCTGGTGGAAAACAACATCATGCTCTCTGACCGGAGCTTTTTGAATGTTTCCCAGGGAACAGCCTGCGTCCACAACCTGTTCGCCGGCACACTGTACGCCCTCCCGGATACAAACCGCTTTACCCTGTATCATCTGCCCCACTCCACCGCGGTGGGCGGCGTCATGCTGGTATACGGCGGTGATGACCGCATCCTCAATAACATTTTCTCGGGAACAGACGGCCCCCGGGCAGAGCACGAGACTTGCGGGACTTCCTGCTACGATGGCTACGGTAGCGTTCTCTCCCAGAGCGAAACTCTGGCAAACTCCGCCCAGTTTGACACCGTGTATACATTCCCCGTACAGATCCGCGACAACGCTTACGTAAACGGGGCGCTTCCCTCCTCCCTGGAAGAAAATCCCCGGACTGCCTCCGGATTTGCGGCCGAATTTTCCATCTCCTGGGAGGACGGTCAGTGCTGGCTGAATACCAACCTTTACGACGCGCCTCTGGATCTGCTGGCCTCCCCGGTAAGCACGGAAACCCTTGGAAAAGCCTTTGAATCCGACCAGGCCTTTGAAAATCCGGACGGCAGCCCGCTTCAGATCAACACCGACTTTTACGGAAACAAACGCGGAAACGCCGTTAAAATCGGCCCCCTTGAGACGCCGTCCCCCCGTATCCGTCTGTGGTAATCACAAACGGTTACAGCACGCTTGCGCTCCGGTATGCCAGATGATAGGTGCCGGAGCCGGCTGCTGCCTTCTGATTCTCTCCATCCTTTTCAAAGGAAAGCCCGTCTGTCTCCAGAAGCTCCTCTGCCTGATAGAGCAGAATATCCGCCGTAGTATTAGCCGGAATGGTAATATCCAGGCTCACCACGTCGTCCTTCACCGTCCACTTTGCGGCAATTTTTCCGTAAACCGTTTTATAGGACGCGCCCATACTCTCGATCCCGCCGCCGGGATGCGGCGCGATCCGGGCGTGATGGAAACCAGGGTCCGCCTCGTCCGTATCCAGGCCCACGGCAACCCGGTAGATCCACTCTCCCACCGCCCCGTAGGCATAGTGATTAAAGGAATTCATACCGGCGCTCCACATGGTGCCGTCCGGCTTTTTGCCGTCCCAGTGCTCCCAGATAGTGGTGGCGCCCATCTTCACCTGATACAGCCAGGACGGGAAATCATCCTTCAGAAGCAGCTCATAAGCTTCCTTCAGGCAGCCGTAGCGGCTTAAGGCATGGCAGAAATAAGGCGTCCCCACAAAGCCTGTCACCAGATGGCCGTTTTCCTTTTCCAGCAGGCGCAGAAGTCCCTCCACCGTCTTATCCACGTATTTTTCCGGTGCCAGTTTAAAATACAGAGCAATGATATGGGCGGTCTGGGTCTGGGCTGTCATGGTCCCGTCCTCCCGGAAAAACTGCTTCTGGAAGGCCTCTTTGATCTTCTCATAGAGAGCTTCATAATAGGCGGCGTCCTCTTCTCTTCCGAGGATTTTCGCGATTTTCCCGGTCAGCTCCGTGGAATAGGCAAAGAACGCCGTACAGGTCAGGTCGTTTGGCGTCGCTCCAAAATAGCTTCCCTCCTCGGCGTCCAGGGCAACCCAGTCGCCGAACTGAACCTTGTAATTCCAGATATAATCCTTGGAATTTCGCTCCATGAAGCCCACCCAGGCTTTCATCGCGTCATAATTTTCCGCCAGCACATCCTTGTCCCCAAAGTTCAGGTACAGATTCCAGGGCATAATGGTAATCACGTCAGCCCAGGCAGACGCCGAATGAGGGCATTCCTTTACCAGCCAGTTTTCCGAGCTCTGGCCTGTCAGAAGATCCGGCACCACATGGGGGATTCCACCCTCTTCCGTCTGATCCAGCACCGCGTCTTTCAGCCATTTCCGGTAAAAGGCAAACGTATTCATCAGATAGTCCGCCGTCCGGCAGAAAATCTGCGCGTCTCCCGTCCAGCCAAGGCGCTCATCCCGCTGCGGGCAGTCTGTGGGCACATCCACGAAATTGCCCTTCATGCCCCAGAGAATATTATGGTTAAGCTGCTCCAAATCCTTTCTTGAGCAGGTGAAATCCAGGGTCGGTTCCATTCTGGAATGGAGCGTGTACGCTGTCACCGTTTCCGGAGAAGGTTCGCTGCCCTCCGGCCACGAAACCACCTGGGCGTACTGGAAGCCCATGAATGTAAAATACGGGTACACGTCCACGTTCTCCTGCTTTCCAAAGGTATAGCGGAAGGTCTCCTTTGCCCGGCGCAGGTTGTCGAAATAGGCGTTGCCCTGGGCGTCCAGCACTTCAAAGCAGCGCAGCTCCACCGTCTCTCCCGGCTTTCCGTGGGTGCGCACGTGGATGCGGCCTGTCATATTCTGGCCAAAATCCAGAACCGTCTCCCCCTTGGGGGTGGTAATCACCTGCTTTACGGGAACCTCCTCGATTTCCTGGACCCGGCAGTTTCCCTGGGCTTCCAGGGCATTCATGGGGTAGGCTACCGTCTCCACAGGGCGGCTTCCGTCGGCAAAAGCGGCTCCGTAAACCCGGTCGTCCTTCATCAGCCGGTCGTCCCGGATCTCTCCGTCATAGATCTCAGAGAATACAATCGGGGAATCCGCTCCCCGCCAGGAGGGATCGCTTATCACAAGCTGGCTGCTTCCGTCTTCATAGCGCACCACCATCTGCATCAGAAACGCAGTCTGTTTTCCGTAATTATTCCGGCGCTTGCAGATTCCCATAAGGCCCTTATACCATCCGGCTCCCAGCATGGCGGAAGTCTCGTTTTCTCCCGCTCTCAAGTATTCCGTAACCTCATAGGTCTGGTACAGCACACGTTTTTTATACGTTGTCCAGCCCGGCGTCAGCTCATCCTTCCCCACTTTTTTTCCGTTAAGATAGAAATTATAAAGTCCAAGGGCCGTGGTAAAAGCGAAGGCCTCACGGATGGGGGTATCTGTTTTCAGGGAAAACGTGCGCCCCAGGCAGGTTCCCTTGGAATTGTCCGCGTCTTCTTCGGTTTCCGCCGAAATAAATGCCGCCTTCCACTCCTCCGGCCGGAGAATACCTGTGACAAAAAAACCGGGCTCACAGTAATCGCTGACCTCTTCCCCGGCCCGCACACGAACCCGCACATAATACTTCGTGGCAGAAGCAAGAGAAAATCCCTCCACGTGAAAATGGGCGGACTCGCCGCTGTCTGTCATACCGCTGTCGTACAGAATACCGGTAAACTCTTTGTCCGAAGCGATCTGGAGCTGGCAGCCGCTTTGAACAATCCCCCGTCCGCTCCCTTCGATGATCCAGCCAAACTGCGGAACATGATCGATTCCCACCGGATTTTTCTCATAATCCATATATAGTTCTTTTACCGAAAGCATATATCCTCCTCAAAGCCGTCTTCACGTTTTTGCTGTTTCGCGTTTCTGAATGTTCATGATCTCTCTGGCTTCTGCCGGAGAAGCCACCTCAAAGTCCATGGCATGAATCAGCTTCACCAGCTTCTCCACCAGTTCGTAATTGTATTTCGCCATGACGCCCGGCGCCAGATAATGGCTGTCCTCAAACCCGATGCGCACGATGCGGGCTCCCATGGCAATGGCAGCCGCCAGGAAGTTCCAGTTATCCCTTCCGAAATGGGTGACGCCCCATTTTCCCCAGGATGGGACAAAGGAGCGGAATACCGCCAGACTGTCCATCCTGGGCTGCATGCCGCCTTTGTGCCCGAACACCAGGTTAAACAGCACCGGATCCCGGAATGGAATCGTCTCCCGGACAAACTCCACATTGTGGATCATACCGATATCGAACACCTCGATCTCCGGAATAATCTTATGGTCATACACCGCCTGGGAGCAATAGCGCACCTGCTCAAAGGAATTAATGTAAACCGCCTCGCCCAGGTTTGTGGAACCCACGTTTAACGAAGCGCTCTCCACCTTTTTGTAATCCAGAGGCGTGCATCTCTGCTCGATGGTCAGGTCCGACACGCCTCCCGTGGACGCCTGGACCACCACGTCCGTCCGCTTGAGAATCTCCTCAAAGCAGGTTTCCAGATAGCCGGTATCCTCGGTGAGGCTTCCATCCGGCCTTCTGCAGTGCAGATGACACATGGCAGCCCCCGCCTCCACGCACTTCGCCACATCCTCTGCCAGCGGCACCGCGTCCACCGGCGTTCCGGCCTCCACGGGGGCCACAGAAATAATGATCTTTTCCATAAAAATCCTCCTTTTGTAACAGTTCAGCCCTGCTGAACCGTTACATCCTTTTCACATGCTCAGGAAAGCTCCTCCACAATCTCCCGCAGGGTGGATACTTCTCCCACGTTTCCTGGGAAAATAATATACGGGGTATTCGGGAACTTGCTCTCCGGCCCGGTAAGCCATACGGGAATCCCGGCCTTGATCTGACCCATCACCATGGCCTTTTTCACAGAAAGTCCCTTGGTTCCCACATCGCTGGAGGTGATTCCGCCTTTCGCGAGGATAAAGAACGGCTTCACCGTCAGCTTCGCCACAATGCTGGTGAGGGCCCGGGAGATTTCCACAGAGGCGGCCAGAAGCTGCTCCTTATCCGCGTGCTCCGGCGCCAGGAGCTGCCGGCTGGTATACACCACCGCCGTAACGCCTTCCAGGATCGCCTCCTGGGCCGCGGCCAGGGTCTCCTCCACTTCCTTTTCCAGACCGCCCTCCTGGAAGAACCGGTTTACGTGAAATTCCAGGAACCGAAGCTTTGCCTGGGACTTCCAAAGCTCGGCCAGCTGATCGGAGGTTTTCTTTACATGGGAACCCACAATCACGATGCCTCCCACGGTTTTTTCGGGATTCTCCGCCGCTTTTAAAAACTCTTCCCTGGTCAGCAAAGGCCGGTCCTTCACAAAACCCAGCACCTTTGGAAGGGCAGCCGCGCTGCGGGCCATGAAGTGCTTTCCGGCCCTTGCCGCCCGGCACAGAGCCGTACAGAACACTTCCAGATCCGTATAGGAAACAGCGTTCACCACAATCCTCTGGCGGTTTCTGGACAAAAGAAGCTTCCGCTCGATTTCGTCCACATCTCCCGCGGACAGTTCCTCAAGGGAAATGGTCAGGCAGGAGGCCGCCGGTATCCGCCCCTTTGACTTTTCTTCAATATATTCGGTTAAATCCGAATGCCGGTAGCCAAAGGTCCGGTCCCCGGCAAACTCCGTGGCCGCCGCGGGGGTAAGCTGCGCGCCTTCTTTGACATAATGGACATTCCCAATGGTGTACCTTCCCCCCTCGGGAAAGAAGGGGTACAGAATTTCCCCGTCATAACGGATATCCGTAAGGGCTTCCACCGTATCCATCAGGGTATCTGTCTCCAGAGGATAATGGCCCCGCAGGGTGGAATCCCCTCTGGAAATCAGGAAAAAGCCCTTTTGGGAATCCTTTGACGCCTCCACCACAGCCCGGGCGATCTCCTGATGGGCCGCTTTTGTCTCCTCCGCCGAAAAGCTCCGGGAATTAGTCAGAATAAAAAACATCCGGTCGTCCTGGGCAAACGCCTCCTTCAGCGTCTCCCCGGACCAGTCCGTATAGACCGGAATGTCGTGAACCGTCTGAACCCCTGTGGGGTCGTCGTCCAGCACCACGATTTTCGCGTCAAACCCGTCCCGTTCTCCATTCAAAAGCGCTCTTGCCTTTTCCGGATCAAACGGGCGGTAGTCGGCCGCCGCCGAAAGGGGCAGGGGATTTCTCTTATCGTCTGTCATCTTCCCCTCCTCCTACCGGTACGCCACAGGCAGCCAGATTTTCATTTCATCATAGCCGCGGTTGTCCCAGGCATAATAGGGCACCATCTTTACATCCACACTGGAAAGGCCGCCGAAGGACAAGGGCTGATACAGCGCCTCCGGGTCGTAGTCCGGCCGCTCGATTTTATACATTTTCGTCTTCAGAACCGGAATTTCCCTGCCCTGAATCGTCTCCATCTCCAGCACAAAGGAGGCGTTCAGATCCAGCATCAGATCGTCCAGGGTATCCGTGGGGGCGTCCATCCCCTCGATGCAGTAAACCAGAGGTCCCCGCTCTACGGCTGCCTGGTTGGTATCTTCCTCCACCAGCAGATGGGCCGTGGTATATCTGGCCGGCATGGCAAGGGTCAAAAGGATTTCCCCGTCTCCCTCCACGGTCACCGGATAATAGGTACCGCTCATGGCCTTGGTGATGGGGATTTCTTTTCCCTGCCAGCAGATGCTTCCGCCTGCCGCCCAGCCCGGGATCCGCAGCTGAACCGTGAAAGCCTTCCCCTGTACATTGGAAAACGCCAGGGCGATTCTGCCGTCATAGGGATACTCCGTCCGCTGCTCCAGAACAAAGGAAGTACCCTGCTCCAGGCTCACCTGGGCCCGGTTCGCGCCGTACATTCCCATCCAGATCGTATCCCCGGAAACACAGTAGGCGTATTCCGACGCCTGGGCGATGGTCCGGGCAATGTTCGGCGGGCAGCAGTAGCTTTCAATATAACCGGTTCTGGTAAGGGGCCAGATCAGCTCATAGTCCAGTTTCTTTGCCCTGCGCAGCATGTTTTCATAGAAATACTTCTGGCCGTCCAGACTGATGCTGGCCAGATTCGTATTCAGCATGGTCCGCTCGATCAGGTCGAAATACTCGGCCTTTGGCTCCGCCAGGAACATCCGGTACAGCCACAGCACACTTCCGATGTTGGCGCAGCTCTCATTGTAAGCCGTCACGTTGGGGAGCTGATACTCATAACCATGGGCCTGGTGAACAAGCTGATGGATAAAGAAATTTCCATAGGGGGAAGCCCCGTTGTAGAGGGCGCCCACGCCTCCGGTCAGGTACATCTTTTTGTCCGCCATGCTGCGGAACACCTTGTGGAGCATGGAAAAATACTCCTCGTCCCCGTCCTCCAGATACAGGTCCGTCACGCCTGCGTACAGGTAATTGGAGCGCACTGCGTGGCCTACAATCTTGTCATGCTCCTTTAAGGGAATCCGGTCCTGGTTGTCGTCCGTGCCGTCCGATACCTTATCCCGCAGTTGGATGGCAAGCTTCGCAAGATCCAGATATTTCTTCTCTCCCGTGGTCCGGTACAGCTCGATAAGTCCCATATAGTGGGACGGGCAGACAGCGGTCTGCACCTCTCCCGTCCTGGCGCTCTCCTGGTACATCCGGTCCAGGTAATCAGCTGTGCGCTCGGCGATTTTCAGGAAATTGTCTTTGCCTGTGATCCGGTAGTGTAAAGAAGCGGTGGTGAACATATGGCCGAAATTGTAAACCTCAAAGTCATTGATGTCCCCGTGGCGTTTTACCCCGTTGTGCTCCCGTTCCCCGATGATCTGCTTTGTGGAGAGGTAACCGTCCGGCTGCTGCGCCCTGCCGATCAGGTCGATGTACTCGTCCAGCTTGTCCATCATGGCCTGATCCCCGTTCTTCGCGGCGGTGTAGAGGGCCGATTCCATCCATTTGTAAAAATCCCCGTCCCCGAAAACCGTTCCGTCAAAGCTTCCCTCCGCCTCTCCGGCGCAGATCCGGAAGTTCTCCAGGACATGGCTGATATCCTTTGCCTCAAACATGGACTGCAGATGCGGCACCGTCTTATCTCTGCAGACCCGCTCCGCGTCCGCCCATAATCCGTCAGTCCACTTCACCGCGTTCCAGGAAAGGGGCGCGGCCTTGGCGTATTTTGAATGTGTCGTATTTGTCAGCATGCGATGATTCCTTTCTTAATAAGCGCTTTTTTCAGTTCTTCCGCTCCGTAGCGGGGGCTTGAGAGGACCGGTTTCCCGATCTGCTCCTCCAGGTACTGCTCCGCGTAGGCCATGGAACCCTGGGCCAGCAAAATCACATCCACCTGACCGCAGATCTCCTCCGCCTTATCCAGAAGCATCTTCCGGAAAGCGTCCTGGTCAAGTCCAAAAGCGTCGCAGAGCCCGTCCACTAAGGTCACGTGTCTGCCCATCTCCCTTGCCACACGCTTAACGGTGTTCTTTGTAGGCTCCAGGGTCGTTGGAAGTGTCGCCAGCACGCCGATCCGGCTGCCTTTGCGCACAGCGTCCCGGCACATTTCCTCATCGATGCGCACAACCGGAACCCCGATGTAAGCCGCCGCGTCCTGGACGCTGTCCGCCACCTCCCCCACAGAAGAGCAGATATTCAGGATGGCGTCCGCGCCGTCCGCCACCGCCTGCATATACATGGCGATAAGCCTTGCCGCGGGTTTTGCCGTCACATAGCCGTTCTCCCTTACCTCGGCCAGGATCGACGGATCCTGATAACGCAAAAGCTCGGCGTCTTCACCGATCCGGCTTTTTACTTCCTTTTCCACCAGCTCGATGAGCTCCGGCGTCGTGCTGGTGTAAACCAATGCTGCTTTCATATCGCAATCCTCCTCATTATACTCGCTGTCTTCGGCAGGGACATAAATGCCGGCTGCCGCCGCATTTTTACGGCCTGCGCAGCAAGTGCGCAGGCCGGCTGAATCGTTACGAAACTTTTTGAAAATTACAGAAAATAATTCTTTATCAGCCCGTAGATACAAAAATTATACCTGTTTCTTTTCTTATGTTCAACTCCTTTAACCCGGCATTTCGAATTTTCCGCATGGCGGACATCTTCTTTTGGCACAGGTTCTTTCCCGCGGCAGGCCACAGAATCGAACAGTTCAGCTGAGCTGAACTGTTACGCGGAATCATCCCTTCACGGCGCCAGCAACCATGCCCTCGATGACCTTCTTATTCAGAATCGCGTAAATCACCAGCATAGGGGCCACACTGATGGTCACAGATGCGAAAATAGCTCCCCAGTTTTTGGTGCCGAACTGATCCTGGAAATACAGAAGGCCTGTCTGAATGGTTTTCAACTTTGTGTCGCTGATAAAGGTCATGGAAAACAGCAGGTCATTCCATTTATAGAAAAACTGGAGAACCAGAACCGTCACCATAGCGTTTTTCATAAGAGGCACCACAATGTACCACATCATACTGTAAATCCCGCAGCCGTCAATCACGCTGGCCTCCAGAAGCTCGTTGGGAAGCGCCCGCATGTATCCGGTAACCAGAAAGATCGACAAAGACAGGCCAAAAGCGATGTATGTCAGCACCAGACAGGTTCTGGTATTAATCAGTCCGATCCGGTTATAAACCTGAAACAGCGGAAGAAGCGCCGTGGCCACAGGAATCATCAGCCCCAGCAGGAAAAAGCTCTGAAAAAACCTTTTCATCTTCCATTCCATTTTCGTAACAGCAAAGCCGATGGTCATGCTCAGAATCACAATAAATACCAGAGCGATTAACGTATAAACCAGGCTGTTGAAAAAGAAGGTTCCCATGTTTCCCTTTGTCCAGGCGTCCACGAAGTTTTGGAGATAAAAAGCGTCCGGCAAGGCATAGGAGGGCTTGGTGACAAATTCCGTGGGCTCCTTTAAGGCACACAGAAACATCCAGATAATAGGGTAAACATCCATGATAACGATAACCGCGACCACAATCTTTAAAAGAACCGATACCGTAATCTTCTTTCCCTTCGCGCTCATTTCTATTCCTCCTTGTCAAACGCCCGGATCAGCCGGGTTCCGATTATGCAGATCACAAAGATCACAATGGCGATAGCGCTTCCGTACCCCACATTCCCGTAGCTGAAAGCTACATTGTACATATACATGGAAAGTGAGGTGGTAGCGTTTCCGGGGCCGCCTCCCGTAAGGGCCATGGCGGATTCGAACATCTTAACGGTTCCCGCGAAGCTGAATACAAGGCAGGTAATCGTAACCGGTCTAAGAAGCGGGAAAAGAATGCTCCGGAACATCCGCCAAAAGCCGCAGCCGTCGATCTTTGCCGCTTCAACAATATCATCGGAGATATCGAGAAGTCCTCCAAAGAAAATCACCGCGTAAAATCCCATAGAAACCCAGATGTCCATAAAGCTCAAAGCCGGGAGGGCCGTGGATGCCTGGCCGATCCAGGGCTGCACCAGTTCCTGAATCCCCAGTCCGTCAAGAAGGCTGTTCAGCAGGCCGTAATTCGGCTGAATCTCATAGATTTTCGCAAAAAGCTGGCCCACCGCCACCGTAGGAAGGATTACCGGAAAAAAGGCGATGGTGCGGACAGCGCTCTTGAACCGTTTCAGCCCGAAGCGAAACAGAAGCGCCAGACACAGCCCTAAAACCACCTGTCCCAGCATGGTATAAAGAATGTATTTCAGATTCACAATCAGGGCTGCCTGCAGCCGGCTGTCCTGAAAAAGCCGCTGATAATTTCTGATGCCGCTGAACTCCCAGTCAAGTCCTGGTGTTCCGGTGTAGAGCGAATACCCGAAGGACCAGATAACCGGAACAATCACGATTCCCACATAGAGAATCAGCCCCGGAAGTATGAAAAGCATCAGCGCTTTCTTATTTCCTAAAACTTTTTTCATCTCACTCTTCCTTTCCTGTCTGCGATCGGACAGCGGATTTTTATCATAAAAAGGGCTGCTGCGTCATGCAGCAGCCCGATCTCAGGAATCCGTTCTCCCGCGGTCCGTTTTTTGTCCGCGTCCGCCGTTTCCTGCCGTTACTTGCTCATATCATAGGCTTCCTGAATGGATTCCATATATTCCTGCGCAGTCATGTCCCCGTTCATTAAGGTCTGAACATTGTCCTGGGCGGCTGACTTTGTCTCATCGTTCATGTAGGCTTCCCACCATGCCGTTGATCCGGTGGCCGTGTTGATGGTGTCCACGATTTCCTTTGTGATTTCATCCAGGGAATCGTCGGATACGCTGTAGGTATAACCTCTCACAGACTGATAGTTTTCCATGGCGTAATCGCCGATATTCTCTACAAAGTACTGCAGGAACGCCGCGGAGGCTCCGTCATATTTGGATTTCGCCATGCAGAGGATATTGCCGCAGTTCATGGGGTACTCCGTAGCGGGGCTGATGGACTCGTCCACCACCGGTACGCCGATGAAGCCGATGCCGTCCGCTCCTGACGGGTTCGTATCCGCCGTAATCGCGGAGGTAAACCAGCTTCCGTCATAAATCATCGCGCACTGGCCGGCCAGCAGCATGTTCTCCGCCGTGGTATTATCCACCGTTGTCGCGCCTTCGCCAAAGTAGCCTTTGTTTACCATATCCGACAGCATCTGCGCAGCGGCCACAAAGCCCTCGTCCGTGTAGGAGAGTTCGCCGTTTGCCGCCTTCTGAATCGCGTCCGCGCCCATGGTGCGGTATGTATAGGCGTTAATTATACGGCTGGACGGCCACTTATCCGAACCGCCGGTTGCCAGAGGCTGAATGTCGTTTTCCATGAAGAGATCGCACACTGCCAGCAGCTCGTCCCAGGTAGTGGGAACTTCCGCGCCCACCTGTTCAAACAGCGCTTTATTATACCAGAAGCCTTCCACGTTCATGCCAAAAGGCAGGTCATACATATCCTCGGTGCCGGAAAGGGAGGTCATAATACTCTTCGCGCCGTCCGTGATCTTGTCGCTCAGTCCGAGATTGTCCAGCTCTTCGCTGATATTTACCACCTTGTCCGCGTCGATCAGGGTTTTCAACGGTGTTCCGGCCGCGTAAGCGAACAAATCCGGCAGATCGTCCGAGGCCACCAGCGTGGCGATTTTCGTGGTCACGTCCGAAGCTGCCACATACTCGTACTCATAGGTAAAGTTCGGGTTTTCCTCCGCGTACTTGTCCAGCATTCCCACCAGAATCTGGCCGTCCGGACTCTCGTCGCTCCATATGGAAAGAACCTTAAACTCCTTTTCCTGGGACGTATCCGGCTCTGTGGCCATGGCTCCCATGGATGTCATGCCAGCCGCCAGCGCCGCGGCCATCATCAGGGAAACAATCTTCTTTTTCATAAAACCGATCCATCCTTTCTTTTTCGATTTCTGCTTTTTGATAGCTTCATTATAATTTGGGGAATTCAAAATAAAAAGTCTGGAATTTTTATGATAATGTATGCTTTTTTTATCTTTTTCTGATGTTGCCCCGGTATTCCGTGGGCGTTTTCCCCACTTCCCGTTTAAACACGTCGCAGAAATACCGGTAATTGCTGTAGCCCACCATTTCGCTGACCTGGGACACCTTATAACCCTCCCGGAGCAGCTCTCTGGCGTGATCCATCCGTACATTCGTCAGATATTTTACATAGGTAACGCCCACTTCATCCTTAAACAGAATGCTCAGATACCCCGGCGTCATCTTCACCATATCCGCCAGCTCCGAAAGGCCGATGTCTCTGCGGTAATTTTCATTGATATAGTCCAGAATCTGCAGGATAATCCGGTGGGAGCTTCCAAGGGAGCGGGCGGAAATCTTGTCGAAAATCCGCGCAAAAAGCGTTCTTGTATATTCCTCCACCTCTTCCTTTGTCTGCAGGTTCACCACATTCTGGTAAGATGGAAAGGCCAGCTCCTTCTCATAATTTTTCCACTGCTCATAGAAAATCCCCAGAACGGTACACAGAAACTGAAAGCACCGGTTGCGGATTTCCGCCAGTTCCGTCTCCTCCGCTTCCAAAAGCGACAGGTATTCGTTCACCCGCTCCATCCCGTCCCCGGCCTTCTTCTGTCCCACCAGTTCGATAATCTCCTGCTGCACTGCCGCCAGCCGCTGTCCCAGATTCTCTTTGGGATAAATTCCTTTGGCCCCGGTATTTTTCCCCATCGCCTCCTCGGCCGCCTTCAGGGCGCTTCTTAGCTTTCCTCTCGTCACCGGTTTATCCAGATACGCGCAGACCCCAAGCTCCAGCCCTTTTCTGGCATACTCAAATTTCTTATATCCACTGATAATTACAAACACCAGCTCAGGAAATTCCTTTTTTGCCTTCTCGATCAGCTCCAGTCCGTCCATTCCCGGCATCCGGATATCCACGAACGCCACATCCGGCTTCTTTTCCCGAATCAAGGAGAGCCCCGTAAGCCCGTCCCCGGCAGCTCCCGTCACCTGATAATCCAGCCCCTCCTTTTCCAGCATCGTGGAAATCCCCCTGACCAGCAATGCTTCATCGTCAATAATCACCAAGCTTTTCATCCCGCGCCCTCTCCTTCGATGTGCTGATATGAACCGTTACCTTTGTTCCCACACCTTTCTCGCTTTCAAACGATACTCCATAGTTTTCTCCGTAATACAGCCGGATTCGCTCCCGCACATTCGTAATTCCATATCCCTGTTCCAGCCGGGATAAATCCTCTACTCCCACGCCGTCGTCCTCGATGAGAAAATACAGATCTTCCCCCTCAAGCCGTCCCCGGATTTTCACGGTTCCCTCGCCGGTGCGTCTTTCCAGTCCGTGGTAGACGGCGTTTTCCACAAAGGGTTCCAGAAGGAGCTTCTGTATAGGGATATCCTTCAGCGCTTCCGACACTTGAATATCCAGATGAAAGCGGCCGTCGAAGCGCATGTTCTGCACGACCATATAGTTTTCGATATGTTTCAGCTCATCCCGTACCGTAATGACCGTGCTTCCGTTGTTCAGGCTCAGCCGGAACGTGCCGGAAAGAGCTTCCACCATCTCCGCGATGTCCTCCGCGTCGTGAATCATGGCAAGACAGTACAGGGAATCTAGGGCATTGTACAGAAAATGCGGATTGATCTGCTCCTGCAGCAAGTAGAGCTCCGCCTCCCGCTCCCGGATTTTGGACTCCAAAAGGCGTTCCCTCAGCTCCAGATTATGATTAACCATTCGTTTGAATTTATTGCCAAGCATACCGATCTCGCTGTCATCGAACTGTTCCGTCAGATGCCTGCTGCCCTCTCCCACCTGCTCGATGGTCTTCTCAAGCGTTTTTAGGGGCTTGTAGATATGCTTTGACACAAAAACCGCCACTACAAGGCTGCAGACCGCCAAGGAAAGCGCTACCACAAGAATCAGAACGCGTATCCAGTTGCTGGCATGGCTCAGCTCCCGACGGGCGATGACGCTCACCAAATCCCAATCTGTCAGCTTATTTGTATAGACGCTGAATACGTACTGCCTGGTTTCTCCTGACAAGTAATCTCTGAGTACCTCCTCCCGATACTCCTCATTTCCCTGAAAGTAGACAAGAGGATAGGCTCCGTCCCGGTCCACTACAAGAAAACAGTTTGTCTCATAACCTCCCTTATCCGCGAACGCTTTCCTCAGCATGTCTTTCCGCACATTCACAATCACATAACCTACCGGCTCCGAAGTATATGGATTAATCATATATTTGGCTATGGACAAATCCTTGGATTCCTCCTCCGGCCGCAAAATATTATTGGAAAAGAACACCTCCCGCCCGTTCGCCCGGGCAACCTGACTGATCCACTCCTGTTCTGTCAGGTTCTCCTCCCGGTAATAACGGCTGTAGGAGGAGCCGGCGTTTTTGCTGTAAACGTAAAGCTTTCCATCCAGCCCCACTACCAGGAACTCGTCCACTGCGTTGGCGCTTAAACAGAGCTCCCCCGCGAAGCGCTCAAAGATCTGGCTGTCATAAGAAGAAAAATAGCGTCCCGCCCCATCGTTCGATTCCGCCAGGGTATCCATAAAGGAGGATTCAATCAGCAGCCCTCGAAGCAGCTCGATAATGCTGTCCGTCTGCATATCAAAAATATTGTCGGAAACCCGCAGATTGTAGAGAAAATCCTCCCGGTAATTGCTTTCAATGGTGTCCTTGGCGATCTGATAGGAGAATACGCCGAGGATCATAATAAAGATCAGAGATGTTCCTAGAATCGACGCAAGAATCTGATTTCGAATGGAAAGCCTGCTAAATCGCCTCATCAAGAGCCCCAAGAATCTCCCTGCAGATCTCCTCTCCCGTTTTTCCATCGGTCCAGACCCGGATGTCCGCTGCCGCTTCATACTTTTCCCTCCTGGCATCCATAAGCTGTGAAATGCTTCCGATATCCTTCTTTCCTCTCAGCAGCGGCCGGTCGTCGCTTCCCTTCGTCCGTTCCAGGATCGTCTCCGGCCGGGCTGCCAGCCACACCACGACTCCTCCTTTTCGCAGTAGCGCCACGTTTTCCGGACGCAGAGGGACGCCGCCGCCGCAGGAGATCACCAGTCCCTCCCGGCCGGAAAGCTCCCGCAGAAAAGCCGTCTCCAGCTCCCGGAAGTAATCCTCTCCCTTTTCCTTGAAAATATCCGGTATGGATTTTCCCTCCCGGCGGGCGATCTCCTCATCCATCTCTATCGCTGTCCTGCCAAACTTCTCCTGAAACGCCGCGGCCACCGTGCTTTTCCCCGCTCCCATAAATCCAATCAACGCAATGTTTTTCATGTCTGTCTCTCCATTCCTTTTTCGATTCATCTTCTAGTTTTTCTCCGATTCCGGCCGTTCTCCATAATGGCTCCGCATACATTCTCTTCTCACGCCGAAAGCAACAGGTGTCTGCGGCTGCCGTGAATCGTAGTAACAGTTCAGCTCTGCCGAACTGTTACGAATCGTAACGTTTTTTTCATTATAGAGGGTTTTGGATAAAACCGCAAGGAAAGGATTTTACGGCCGGCAGTATGAAATTTTATTTTCATATTTAGTATTTAAGAAATTTAAATTACATTTTACAAAAAACTCTGCTGTTCTTTACAAACCTCTTTTAAACTCATACCTATACAAGCCGGCCGCTTCCCGCGGCCTGGAAAACCAAACACCATCATTCATGATCAGGAGGAAACAAAATGTCTGCCAATCAGAAACAGACTGCCATGCAGTCCCAGAAGCTTATGATCTTTGTGCTGAGCATGTCCCTGTACGGACTTGCGACTCTTTTTACGGAGCTGATTCCCAAGTTCCAGGTTGGACTTGTGGAGTTTTCCGTGGAATATTTCCTTTTCATCCCGCTGGTTCTGGCTATGCTCTTTGATCCCTTATCCGCGGCTCTCGGCGCGGCCACCGGCGAGCTGGTGTTCAGCGAAATCATGCTTGGCCAGTTCGGAGGCCTCGGCGAACTGGAGAAATTTCTCACCGTCACCATCGGCGTCTACCTTGCCGGCCGTATGGTCCGCAATCCCAAAAACCGCGCCCTTGTGGGAGCTGCCGCCTTCCTCGGCACCGCAGCCCAGCTTTTTATGGGTATGGTTGTGGATATTCTGAAGGTTCAGTTTGCCGTGGAGGATTTTGAGGCCGTGGCCGGACTTCCGGAGAGTGTTTTCTTCACAGAGGGGTTTGCCTTTTTGAATGACCTGCTCTTTTCCGGCATCCTTTTCTGCCTGCTGCCGACCTTGTACCTGGTTCCCAGGCTCTACGGCAAGATTGAGCCCCTGCTGGGTATGCGGCCCCGCACTGCCGAGAACAGCCTTGGCAAAATCAGTCTGAAAACCATCGTGGTCTGTCTCGCGTTCTTCGCCTGCGCCGCAGCCGCCGAGCTTCTGGCTTCCAGCGGCATGGAACTCATCGACTGGGAAGCCTCCTGGGCAGAGAGCGGCACAGCCATGGCCGTGGGAATTGCCGCGGCGGCCATCCTCGCGCTGGCTGTTCTAGCCGTTCTGAAGAAAAGAGCAGCTTCTATAGACAAGGCGGTTGAACGCCCATGAGCCTCATTCACATTCAGGATCTTACCTTTACCTATCCCGGCGCAAGCACACCCATCCTGCGAAATTTTTCCCTGGATGTGGAAGCCGGCGATTTCCTGGCAGTCGTCGGAAACAACGGCTGCGGGAAATCCACCCTCTGCAAAACCCTGAACGGGCTGATTCCCCATTTTATCGCCGGCGATTTTTCCGGAACGGTTCTCGTGGACGGCGAAAACACCCTGGACATGGACGTGGGAACCCTGGCCCGGCGGGTCGGCTATGTCTATCAGGATTTTGAGAATCAGATCGTCCGGCCCACCGTCCTGGACGACGCCTCCTACGCCTGCTTAAACTACGGCATGGAGGATTACCTGGACCGCGGGAAAAAGGCCTTGGAGCTGTCCGGACTCTCCGGGAGGGAGAAGGATTACATCTGGCAGCTCTCCGGCGGCCAGACCCATCTTCTGGCGCTGGCGGGAGCCCTTGCCCTGGGGCCGGATGTGCTGATTCTGGACGAACCCATCGCCCAGCTTGATCCCGCCCACGCGGACCGTATCTATCAGATTCTCCGCGACCTGAACCAGAAGCAGGGAAAAACCATCATCGTCATCGAACACCATACGGAATACATCGCCGACTACTGCCGGCACGTTTTGCTGATGAAAGACGGCCGGGCCGTCTGGAAGCTGCCGGTGCGGGAGGCCCTTGGACGGGTGGAGGAGCTGGAAGAAAGCAGTATTTTCCCTCCTCAGGTGACCATCGCCGCCTCCCGTCTCCAAAAACAGGGCCGATACCTTCCCTGCGCTCCCCTGCCGGTGACGGTTTCCGAGGGAACCAGGGCCTTTCAAAAGCTGTCCTGGAAAACGCAGCCGGCTCCGGAAAAGGCAAAAGCCGAACCGCCGCGCCCTGTGGCGTCCTTTTTCAATGTCTCCGCTTCCTACCGTTCTGTAAAAGGGGAACCTCATAAGGTCTTTGAGGACCTGAACCTGACCCTCCGCTCCGGCGAAAACATTGCCCTGGTAGGGACAAACGGCGCGGGAAAATCAACGCTCATGAAGCTTCTGACCGGACTGATCCGCCCCGGAAGCGGCAATATCTCCCTGGGCGGCCGTCTCATTTCCGAGGCCTCTCCGGAAGAAATTTCACAGACCGTTTCCCTGGTTTACCAGAACCCGGAGGACATGTTTATCAAGGACAGCATTAAAAACGACATCGCCTACGCCATGCAGGCGCGGAAAATCCCGGACTGGGAAGAAAAAACACGGCTGCTCCTTAAACGCTTCCGCCTTACGGACCTCGCGAACCGGGACGGACGGCTGCTGTCCGGCGGACAGATGCGCCGGGCAAGCCTTGCCATCGGCGTGGCCCTGAACCCGAAAATTCTTCTTCTGGATGAGCCCACGGCAAATCTGGACATTGCCACCCGCAAAGAAATCATGTATACTCTGAAAGAAATGAAGGATATTACGGAAACCGTCATGATCGCCACCCACGACATGCAGCTTGTCTGCGAATGGGCGGACCGGATTCTTGTGCTGCATCAGGGACGCGTTGCCGCCGACGGCACCAGAGATGAAATTTTCGCTGACCGCAGGCTTCTTGACCTGGTCGGCATACGTCCCCCGGAAATCTTTGCCCTGGGACGGGCGCTGGATGAACGGGCGCTGTGCTATACAGTGGATGATTTTTTAAACGCATTTAAGGAGACACGCGATGAGTAAATGGATGCAGAAGCTTTCCGAAAATATCCTGGACAAATTTTCCATGGATTTTCTCCGCAGCCAGGTTCTGAAAAACGCCTACGGCAACGACGACACGGTCATCGCCGGCCTGGACCCCAGGATTTTGCTGGCCTGGTATCTGTTTTTCGCCATAGTGCCCTGGTTCGCGGATGATATACCCTTTTTGCTTGGCTGCTTTCTTCTGGTCATGGTCACCACGGTCCTTGCCAGAGTCGCCGGCCTGGTGCTTTTTCTCTTCGTTCTGGGCATATTTACCCAGACCGGATACCTGCTGATTTTCACCCTGCTTTTTGGAGGCGACGCCTCCTCCGTGGCGCCCCTTCTGGTGCTTACCCTGAAGGTCGCCACCGTATCCCTGGCCTCTGTCACCGTTTTCTCCGGTCTGGACCCGGACCGGCTCTCCAACGGCCTGATGTGGTACGGCTGCCCGGAACGCCTGTCCTTCTCCATCTCCTACGCCTACCGGATGCTTCCCATCCTGATGGAGGAATTTCAGAACGTTCTTCTGTCCTACCGTCTCCGGGGAAATCCCCCCGCCCACGATACCGCGGCCGGAAAGATCCGCTACCTGGTTTATCAGGTCCGCATTATAATCCAGTCCTTCTACCCGCTGATGCTGAACACGGCCAAGCGTTCCCGCACCACGGTGGAGGCTTTGGAGCTTCGGGGATACCGGTACGCCCAGTCCAGCAGGCAGGTGCGCCGCATGAAGCTGGCTTCCCTGAAGGTAACCTTGAACGACTTGATTTTTTTAACCGCCTCCATCCTGTGGACCGCGGTTTCCATCCTGGCCTCCGGCCTGATCTGAAAGGAGCTTTCTGTTGTTTATTGATTTTCACACCCATGGAAAATTGGCGAAAAAGCTGCCGTTTTCCCCTGACTATACCCACTGGCTTTTCCGTGAGGCCAAAGAATCCGGTCTGGACGCCCTCTGTCTCACGGAACATTTCAATACCCTTGGTTTTGCCCAGGTTTACCGCTATATCCGGGACTGCTCCGACCGCGCGGGGGATACCCTTCTCTTCGACGGCCTGCGGATTTTCCCCGGAATGGAGACCGACATCGCCGAGGGCGGCCATGTTCTCTCCATCGGTCCCCTGGACGCCATCCTGGAACTGAACCGCCGCCTGGAACCCTTCAAAGAAAAAGGGAAATTTCTCCCCTTTTCCAGACTGATGGACCTGTTCGAGGCTTATCCCGTCCTTGTGGGCGCGGGCCATCCCTTCCGTGAGGGCGGCCATATCCCGGACCTTCCTCTTGAGGAACTTTCCCGTTTTCATTTTCTTGACCTGAACGGCAAGGACGTGGCCCAGGACCGGGAACGCACGGAAATCCTCACCTACACCCTGGGGCAAAAGCTTGGCAAGCCCGTGGTAGGCGGGAGCGATACCCACCAGGCAGTCCAGTACGGATGCATCCGCACGGAATTTGAAAAAACCTGCGCCACGGTTTCCTCACTTTTTGAGGAAATGCGGGCAGGCCGGTATGCCATCCGCATATCGGACTATGCCGGCTCCCAGGTCAAGGCCGCCGGAACGCTGAAGCTTGCCCTGAAAGAAATCCACGCCCTGGGAGGCGACTATGTATCGGTACTGCTGGGAAAAAACGCCGCTTAACACTTGAAAGGAGCGCAGTTATGCTGTATCTGAATTTTCCGGAAAGCCCAGAGAGGCTTACCCCCGCGGAACAGAATATCCTGGATTTTATTGAAGAATACCGGGAGGAATTTCTCTTTATGACCATCGGCCAGATGGCGGAACGCCTTGGCGTCTCTGAGGCCACCATCTCCCGCTTTGCCCGTCATATGGGCTGTCAGGATTTCAAAAGCCTGAAGGCTGCCGTTATGGAGCAGTCCCGCCCCCAGGGAGCTGTGGGAAAGCTGGCGCAGACCCTTTTAAAGGATGAAGCCTTTCAGGCTGCCGGCTACTTTCAGACGCAGATGCGCTTTCTTGAAAAAACGGCGGAGAATCTGGACCCGGAGGTTTTTGATCAGGCGGCTGTCGCGATCCTTTCCGCCGGCAGAATCTTTATCCATGGAAAAAGCGCCTCCGCCTCCATGGCGCAGCTTCTTTTTTTCCGGCTGCGCAGACTTGGCCTGGCCGTCTCGCTTCTGCCCTCCGGCGGCTCCGAAATCGCGGAGGGTCTGGCCCTGGCAGGCCCCAAAGACCTGGTGATTCTGTTCTGCTTCTCCAAAATTTCCAGCGAGGCGCGCTTTCTGCTGGACTGCCGGAAAACGGCAGGCTACAAAACCCTGGCCTTCACCAGCCGTCTCCGGACGCAGCCCAAAGAGCAGGCGGATTTAAACCTTTACGTCTGCCGGGGTCCGGAGCAGGAATACCATTCCATGACAGCCGCCGCCGCTATGATCGACGCCCTGGTCGTCGCCCTCTCCAAAAAGGCCGGTCCGGAGGGTATGAAAAATTTGTCCGCCGTCCAGGACCTGAAAAAACGCTACGGAAACGGAACTTAATCCGCCGGCGCGGCAATGGGCCGCGAACGCCGCATATTTCTCCAAATCCAGGGAAATACTGGGTAGGAATCGGAACTTTTAACCAGGAGGCTGTATGTTAGAGAACTATTTATTTTTACTCAAAGATTACCCGTTCTTTTCCGGAATGACGGAAGCGGAAATGCTTTCCGTTCTGCGCTGCACAGACGCGCAGATTCTTTCCAAAGCGAAGGGCACGTATCTTCTCCGGGCCGGAGACTGTACAACCTCCATGGGCCTGGTTCTCGAAGGGGCTGTGATCGTGGAGCAGGTAGATCTGTGGGGCCACCGGAATATTATGAATAAAATCGAGGCCGGCGGATTCTTTGGCGAATCCTTCGCGGCTACCCCCGGCGCGGTTCTGAACATCAACGTGGTGGCCGCCGAAAGCTGCGAAGTATTGATGCTCAGCATCAGCCGTCTTCTCCAGGTATGCTCCAATGCCTGCGAGCACCACAATAAGCTGATCCGGAATCTGGTTTCCGTTCTTGCCGAAAAAGTGCTGCTCTTTAACGCCAAAATCACACACATAAGCAAGCGAAGCACCAGGGAAAAGCTGCTGTCCTATCTCTCCTCGGAAGCTCTGCGCCAGGGAAAACGCTCCTTTTCCATTCCCTTTGACCGGCAGCAGCTTGCGGACTACCTGTGCGTGGACAGGGCTGCCATGTCATCCGAACTCTCTAAGCTGCAGCAGGAAGGGATCCTAAAGACCAACCGAAAACATTTTGAGCTTCTTACGGCCGTGGAACTGTGACGGCGGCAGCGCCGCGCTCACCCGCCACTTTCTTTTATTTCCTTCTTTAGCCGCCAGATATTATGGGCCAGCAGCAGACCACTGTAAAGCAGAAGCGACAGAAACAGAATCAGGAAAAAATCCCGCTCCAAAGCATAAGACGTTGTGCTGATCCCTTTCACGATGCAAAAGCTGATAAGGTAGGAAACCGGATATAAGCCGACGCGCTCTGCCCAAACGCGCCATTCTGCCTTCTTTCGGGTCAAAAGCCACCAAACGGCTGAAGCAGCCAGGGCCGCTATCGCAAGGAGTAAATAATATCCCAGAGACAAACGCGGCAGGACCGTCACAGACCCGTAGTTCACATCCTTTTCAATGGGGTCTTCCGCGGCAGGATCGTATTTTCCGATACAGATATTTTCACTTCCGTCATTGGGCACATAGACCGCGATAACCGGCTTCGTCTGCCCGGTTGTCACTGCGGTCGACAGCTTTCCATTTCCTTTTGCGAACCACTGATCCCAGAGGGAAGTCCATGCCTGAATATCGCAGTAACAAAAGTCTCCCCCGTCCGGGTCCTCGTATACGGTATAGTCAAAACCCGTTACTTTTTCGTCGAAGGTCAGCAGCATCCCCTGCTCTCCCTGCTCGTCTATGGTAACCAGTTCTTCGGAATAGGGGAAATAAATGGGGGCATCCAAAACTGCGAAAGCAGAGAGAAACAGTGCCGCCACAAATACGGCTGTCAAGGCGATCGTCTGTATTCTCTTGATTTTCAGTTTCCGGCCAAGGGCCAAAAGCGGCGCGGCATCGGCTGTTTTACGGGCCGGATACGATTCTTCCAGACACCGCGGCTCCTTCATACTCTGGAATTCCTCCCGGCATGCTTCACAGCCTTTTAAATGTTCTTCTATGAAGTCCGCGGTATCGGGGCGAACCATCTTTTCCGCGTAGAGCGGCAAAAGGTCTCGTATAACGCTGCATTCATTTCTCATAGGCTTTGTCCTCCATCCTTGTTTTAATCATTGCTTTGGCCCGGTGGTAGGTCACGCAGGCCCAGTTTTCCGATTTTCCGAATATCTGACCAATCTGCCGGAAACTCAGTTCCGCGAACACCCGCCACATAAAAACCTCTTTGTATGGCTCAGGCGCGTCATGCAGAACCGCCCGGATCCGTGCCGCCTCGTCGTGTCTGATATACTGTTCTTCGACGGTGCTTTCTTCTGACGGCAATTCCGGCAACTCCCCATTGTCCAGACTGTCCGTTCGTTTCGACTTCTTCAGATGGGTGCAATAGCAGTTCTTCGCGATCTGACAGAGCCACACGCGAATGTCGCAGTCGCCGCGGAAACCGCCGATTGAACGCATTGCTTTAAAAAATGTCTCGCTTGTAATTTCCTCCGCCAGGTGCTCGTCGGCAGACAGCCCGCGGATATAGCGGTACACATCATTAAAATAAGTCCGGTATATTTTCTCGAACTCCGTCACCCTACCACCTCCTTTCCCCTATAAGACTTAGCAGGAAGCAAAACCTTACAAAATTTTTCGGGCAAATATTGCCGCTTTGCGGCTTCTCAGAAAGAGCCCACCCTCCTCTCTGAAAATCCGCCGCCGAATAGGCGGCATATATTCAGGGATGCCAAGTACGCCCGCCGGATTTTTCCGGGGCGGCGGTATGCCAGCCCCGCGGGCGTATGCAGGTTTGCTCTGCACAATAGGAGCAGGGGGCTTACCTGATTCTGTTCAAAAAGCGAACAAAAATCGCAGGGTATTTCACCTGCGATTAAGGGCTGCTGCGTCAAAACGGCGTCCCGTCCAGATCATACGGCGTCGTCTGATACACATAGTAATTCAGCCAGTTTGTATACAGATTGTTCGCGTGCGCCCGCCACAGAAGCAGGGGCTTCTTTTCCGGGTCGTTATCCGGATAATAGTTTACCGGCAGCTCGATGGGCAGGCCCTTGGCCTTATCCCGCTTATATTCCTGATCCAGGGTCACGCGGTCGTATTCCGGGTGTCCCATAATGTAGATCTGACGGCCATCCTTTGTCATACACAGAAATACGCCGGCCTCCTCCGACTCCGCCAGGATCATCAGATCGGAGCAGGCCCGGATATCCTCGGCCGCCACCTCCGTGTGGCGGGAATGGGGCGCCAGAAACATATCGTCAAAGCCGCGCACCAGAGGGATTTTCCGGTTCGCCACCTTATGCCAGTAGAGGCCGAACATTTTTTTCGGAAGCAGGCGCTTTTTCAGGCCATAGTGATAGTAAAGGCCGGCCTGGGCTCCCCAGCACAGATGAATCGTAGATGTCACGTTGGTGAGGCTCCAGTCCATAATGCGCGTAAGCTCCTCCCAGTAGTCAACCGCTTCAAACTCCAAGTGCTCCACCGGGGCCCCGGTAATAATCAGACCGTCAAAACGGTGTTCCTTTACGCTGTCCCAGCTCACATAGAATTTGTTCAGGTGGCTGGTGGATGTATTCCTGGACTCATGGCTCTTTACCAGCAGAAACGTCACATCAACCTGGAGGGGCGTGTTGGACAGCGAGCGCAGAAGCTGCAGCTCCGTATCCTCCTTCAGGGGCATCAGGTTCAAAATCGCGATCTGCAGAGGCCGGATGTCCTGATGGACAGCCCGGTTCTCATCCATGACAAATATATTTTCACGCTCCAATATTTCTTTTGCGGGAAGCTCTCCCTGTACCTTAACCGGCATATTTTCACCTTCCATCTCGTTTTATCATGCAGGGTTCGATTCTGCGCAGAAAGCGCGCAGATTTGTATCAAAGAGGCAGCTTTCCTGACTGCGGAAGCTGCCCTGTTACTAGTATACGCAACTGTTCAGTGCCTTCACAGTTTCGATTCGCAGGCCCATGAAAATCAGCTTCGCTGATGGGGTCTGCTCACACCTGAATCATTTTCTTACGGCCTCATCAGCAAGTGATGCGGCCTGGCCTGAACAGTTACCAGTATATCATAATTCTTTGTTTTTACGAAAGCACAATTTCACAGTACAACTGTCCGCCGCGGACAGACGCCGCGCTGTCTTCTTGCGTCACATCAGCGGCGCCAGCAGCCGGAATACCTTCCCCGCGATCTGATCACGCAGAGGCTGGTTTCCGAAGTCATCCGGGGTTACGGCAATACACTTGTCCAGGGTATCCTGGAAATCCTTTTCCACAGCCGCCACAGCCTCGTTCCGGTAAAGCATCACCGCGCATTCGAAGTGCAGATACAGGCTGCGGTAGTCCAGGTTTATGGTTCCCACCACAGCTTTTTCATCATCCGAGGTAAAACTCTTGGCGTGGACAAAGCCCGGCACAAACTCATAAATCTTCACACCGCTCTCCAAAAGCTCGTTGTAATAGGTTTTTGCCAGCACGAAAGCGTACCACTTATCCGGAATATGCGGCATAATAATCTTTACGTCGATTCCTCTTTTGGCAGCGTATTTCAAAGCAGTCAGCATTTCATTATCAAGAATCAGATAGGGCGTCATAATATGTACATACCTTTTGGCAGTATTCAGGATGTCCATGTAGACGGTTTCTCCCACATTCTCGCTGTCCACCGGGCTGTCCCCGTAGGGCATCACAAACCCGTCTCCCGGCTTTGGCTCCCGGTTCGCAGCCGCTGTCAGGTACTTATCGTAGGTATCGTACATGTCGTAGCGCTCCACATTCCACATCTCTAAAAACATCAGGGTAAAACTGCGCACCGCCTCCCCCTGGATCATGATTCCCGTATCCTTCCAGTAGCCGAAACGCTCCTTCCGGTTAATATACTCATCCGCCAGGTTAATCCCGCCGGTAAAAGCCGTGTGACCGTCAATGACCACAATTTTCCGGTGATCCCGATTGTTCTGTCTGGTGGAAAGGCTCGGGCGGATATGAGCAAACACGTGACACTGAATACCGTAGCTGCGAAGCTGCTCCTGATATTTATAGGGAAGCCTGGCCACGGTGTTCATTCCGTCGTACATAAACCGGACCTCCACTCCTTCTTTTGCCTTCTCCTTCAGAATTTCCAGCACGGAATCCCACATATAGCCCTTGCTGACGATGAAATACTCCATGAAAATAAATTTTTCCGCCTTTTGAAGCTGGGTTTTCAGCTCCTCGAACTTGTCCATACCTGTGGGGAAATATTTGGCCGAAGTATTTTCATATATAGAATAACCGCCGCTTTCGCTGACGTATTTTCCAAGGCTTGCCATCTGCTCGTCCTCCTGAGCCAGTCTGCGCATAACTTCTGGTTTCTGGGCCCAGTAACGCTTCATATCCCGGTGAATATACTGGAGTCTGGCATTGATCCACTTCGTCCCGATCTGCGCTTCCACAAACAAATACATGGCCGATCCGAACAAAGGCACCACAAGAATCATCACAGTCCACACCAGCTTGTACGCGGGATTCTCTGTCTTATTAATAATGTGTACCACAAGAACCAGGGCCAGCACCGTCATGATTCCGCTGAACGCGTACCAGATTTCCGACAGTCTTGTCAGACCCCAGAAAAGCAGAATAATCTGCAGAAGCATCAGCGCGAAAATAATCATGGATCTTCCGAAGATCACATGGGCGATGCCTTCTCTTCCCTTTTCTATCGTCTGGCTGTTTTCAATCTTTTTGCGCAGTTCCGCCTTGTCGATGCGCTCCATGATCTCCACCCGGTTCTTCAAAGGCCGTATTTTTTCTTCGTTTGTCTTTTGATTTTCTTCGTCTTTCTTCGTGTAATCTGTTTCTGTCCTATTCTTTTTCATCCAATTCGCCTACCATATTCAGGAAATCCGTCTCTGACAAAATCGGAATTCCCAGCTCTTTTGCCTTCTTGTTCTTTGAGGAGGTGGAAGCGGTATCATTGTTAATGAGACAGCTGGTTTTCGAGGAAACGCTGCCGGCTGTCCTCCCTCCTCGTGCCTCAATAAACGCTTTCAGCTCGTTTCGATTCGCGAAATGCTCCACGGAGCCCGTGATCACAAAGGTCTGGCCGGCAAGAATCTGCGGCGTATCATCCCTGGGAACCGCAATACGCACTTCCTTCAGAAGATGCTCCAAAGCCGCCCGGTTCTTTTCATCCTGAAAATAATCCGCAATGGCCTCTCCGATCACCGGGCCAATGCCATCCACAGCGGCCAGCTCCTCCGGTGTACTGTTCCGCAGCTTTTCCAGATCATAATCAAAGGCACGGCAAAGCACTTTTGCGTTGGCAACGCCTACATTCGGTATTCCAAGGCTGTACAGAAGCCGCGGCAGAGTGGTGTCCCTGGCCTTCTCGATACTTTCCAGAAGGTTTTTGCAGGATTTTTCTCCGAAACCTTCCATAGACTCCATTGCCTCCCGGTGTTCTCCCAGCCGGAAAATATCCGCCTGCTCATGGATAAATCCCATGGCGATAAATTTCTCCAGACTAGCCTCGGAGAGCCCGTCGATGTTCATGGCGTCTCTGCTCACAAACAAAGTAAAGGCCTTGATCTTTTTCGCCTGGCAGTCCGGATTGGTACAGACAAGGGTTTCCGCGTCGTTGGCGGCGCTGATTTTCGTAGGGCCGCCGCACACCGGACATGTCCGCGGAATCGGGAGATTCCCGCTGCGGGTCAGATTCTCGGCGATCTGAGGAATGATCATATTCGCCTTATAAACCAGAATGCGATCCCCGATTCCAAGCTCCAGCGCCTTTAAAATGCTGAGATTATGAACGCTGGCGCGGCTTACCGTGGTTCCTTCCAGCTCCACCGGATCGAAAATCGCTACCGGGTTGATCAGTCCCGTCCGGGACGGGCTCCATTCGATTTCCTGCAGTATTGTCTCCCTGGTCTCATCCGCCCATTTAAAGGCATAAGAATCCCTCGGGAATTTCGCTGTACTTCCCAGTGACTGCCCGTAGGCAATATCATCGTAGGTCAGCACCAGACCGTCAGAAGGAATATCAAACCCGCTGATCCGCCCGGCAAAGTCCTCCACCACCCGCTCCATGGTATCCGCAGTGGCCTCCTTGTGCTCCACCACGTCAAAGCCCTGTCCTGCAAGCCACAAAAACTGCTTCATTCTGGAATTTTCAAAGTCCGCGCCCTCCGCCCGGACCAGGGCAAAAGCATAAAAGCGCACATGTCGCTTTGCTGTGATCTCCGTGTTGAGCTGCCGCACAGAACCGCTGCACAGATTCCGGGGATTTTTGTATCGGGCGTCAGCATCGCCGATCTCTTCATTAATCTTCTCAAAATCCGAATAGGAAATCACAGCCTCCCCCCGAATAATGAGTTCCCCTTTGTAAGAAATATGAAGGGGAATGTTCTGGAAAGTCCTGGCGTTCTCGGTGATCACCTCGCCGACCTCGCCGTTCCCCCTGGTAACGGCCTTTGCCAGCTCCCCGTTCCGGTACGTAAGCACCACCGTAAGCCCGTCCAGTTTCCAGGATACCAGAACCTTCTGGTTCCCGGCAAAGGTCTTCAAATCTTCCACGTTCTTTGTCTTATCCAGGGAGAGCATGGGCGTCTCGTGGCGCTCCTTTGGAAGCTCGTCCAAAACCTGGTAGCCCACCTGGGTGGTGGGACTGCCTGCCAGAACGATCCCGGTCTCCTTTTCCAAAGCCGCCAGCTCATCGTACAGCCTGTCGTACTCCAGATTGCTCATAATCTCCCGGCTGTCCCGATAGTAGGCTTTTCCGGCTTCCCGCAGCACCTGGGATAACTCTTTCATTCTGGTTATTTTGTCCATTTTTCTTCCTCTCTTTTTTTCTTGTCTTTCCGGTACGCGGGGGTATTCGCCGAATCCTTCAGAAGAGCAAATAGGCGCTCCTGCTCCTCTCCGGTAATCCTGCGCCATTTGCCGGGCCTTAAATCCCCCAGACGGATATTCATAACCCGCACCCGCTTCAGGGTGACAACCTCCCGGCCGAAATGGGCACACATGCGGCGAATCTGCCGGTTCAGTCCCTGGGTCAGCACAATGCCGAAACTTTTCCCGCCGGTCTTCCAGACCCGGCATGGCAGTGTCTTTCTGCCCTGAATCACCAGGCCTCCGGCCCGCATGCCCTTCAGGAAATCCTCGGTAACCGGCTTGTCCACCGTCACCAGATATTCCTTTTCATGAGCGTTGCCCTCCCGCATGATTTTATTCACAATATCCCCGTTGTTTGTCATAAGCAGCAGACCCTCAGAGTCCTTGTCCAGCCGCCCTATGTAAAATACACGCTGCGGATAGTCCAGGACATCCTCAATAATCCGGTCACCCCAGCGCCGATCTGTGGTACAAACCACTCCCCGCGGCTTGTAAAAAGCCAGAAGCGCCATCTGTTCTTTTCCTTCGACCTGCTTTCCTTCCACACGGACATCCTGCCCCGGCAAAATCCGAATCCCTGTCTCTGCCCGCCTCCCGTCCACATAAACTTTTCCAGCCTCAATCAGGCGGTCTGCCTCCCGCCGGGAACATACGCCGGCCTCGCTCAAATATTTATTTAAACGGACCGGAACATTCCTGTCCCGGTCTGCGTCTGTCCGCTGCATTTTTCTTTCATCCATTCCGTGCTTTCAGTCCCCTGGGACATTCCTTTCTCATTCCTTCGCTGTCCCGGCACAGCGTGGTAAAACCGGCACGGCGTGATAGAAACAGTATACACACTTTTTTGAAATTAGTAAAGTGGGTTTCTGCAGGATAAATGTAACACTTGTAACAGTTCAGCAGGGCTGAACTGTTACGGCTAAATATAGGTCCCAAGGATGCGGATGTTCTCCTCCGCAAAATCCATAAATTCCTCCGCGATCTCTTCCGTTTCTCTGCCGGTCTTTGCCTGTTCCCGGACCATGTCCATCATATTGTCCAGCCTCTTTTTCTCTTCCCTCATCAGGAGCTCCGCCACATGCTCGGTGCTGATATTCAGAGCTGTCTCTGCCTGTATCGCCGCCCAGCGTCTGGGCCGGTCCAAAACGCCGGGAACCTTTGGCGTCTCTCCCTCTTTTTTCAGGCAGTTCTCCGCCTTTTCCTGAATTCTGGAATATCGGGCTGCCTGCCGGTTCAGATCCAGGGCCAGCTCTTCGTCATAAATTTTACTGAGCATCGTCTGAATATCCAGCCGCGCAATCCTGCTGCCGGAAGAAATTTCATCCAATATTTTCTTTTCCGCCTGTAGTAGCATTGTCCCAACCTCCTTTTCCATAGGATATGAAAAAGGACGGTTTTCTATACAGCATTTTACTGTATTTCCTGTTTTTCCCTCAGAGCCATGAGAAATCTTTCTTATTCCTCCCCGCCGTGTTTCGAACAAAAAAATACCTGATCCGACTAAGACCAGGCATCTTATCTGCCGCGTTTGTTAAAGTTCAGAGCAGGTCTGCGTAGTATATGCGCAGACCTGCTTTGAACTGTTACTTGCGTTTACTTCAGTTTGATTTTGACGCTCGCTTTTCTTCCGCTTCCATCCTTGGCCTTGGCGGTAATCGTCACGGTTTTTCCCTTTCCCTTTTTCAGCGCCTTCACCACGCCTTTGGAAGTTACCGTGGCGTATTTCTTATTGCTGCTGCTCCACGAAAGCGCCTTGCTTCCGCCCTTTCCCACCGTAACGGACGCTTTCACCGTAGCTTTCTTCCCCACTTTCAATGTCTTTGGCGCTGTCAGCTTGATTTTTTTCACCGCGCCTTTTATCTTTATGCGAAAAACAGCCTTTACACCGCTTCCATCCCTGGCTGTGGCCCGAATGGTAACCGTTTTGCCGGCACCCGCCGTTTTCGCCTTCACCACGCCGCTCGAAGAAACAGAGGCATACTTTGTATTGCTGCTCCTCCAGGAAATCGCTTTGTTCTTTGCGTTGGACGGCGACACCTTAGCCTTCAGCCTTGTGCTCTTTCCCGCAAGGAGGGAGGTCTTTCCCGATAGTTTTATGGTTTTCACCTTTACAGGGGCAGCCAGAGGGCTTCCCACGGAGCGTTCTTCCTTCGCGGAACATCTGCGGCAGGTACGCGCCTGTTTTTTCGGCGAAGCCGTGGTCGCCTTCGCTATCGTCGTCCATCCGCTCCAGTCATGTCCCAGCTTTGGCAGCGACTCTGTTCTTACGGTTTCTTTGCATTTCGAACACTTTTGAACTCTCTGGCCTGTACTCGTGCAGGTAGCTTTCCTGGTTTCCGTCCAGTAAGTCGTTTCATGGGAGCAGTCGGTCAGCCGGTACGCAATACCATGTTTTTCCGCATAGGCATACGCGTAAGAATTTTGACTGCAGTACAAGGTGACGCTTCCGCAGTTCTGGAAAGCGGTCTCGCTGATCGCGGTTACACTGTCCGGTATCTGTACCGCAGAAAGCTGCCGGTTGCCTGCAAACGCGTACTCCCCGACGGATTTCACGCCGTCCTCTAAAACGACAGACGATAGCATCCTCATATTCGAAAACGCGTAGGTTCCGATGGATTTGATTCCGGATCGCACAAGAATCCGGGAAGCCTCGGCACCCTGCCCCGTCTCCATCCATGGCGCGACCGGCCTCCACTGATAGGTAGCACAGTATTCCGGCGCGTAATCCGGCGTCGAACCTGTCCCGGACAACACCACCGCGCCAATGCTGATTGGCTCTCCATTTCCCAGCAGTCTGCCGGAATCCACGTTGGCATACTGCCAGGTAAGAGCGCTGCCTTCTTTGGAATTTACCTTTCCCTCCGCCCAGATGCTCAGAATGTCTCCCTCTGCCGCTCCCGCCTGCATCACACTCAGGAAAACGGCCAGCAGCACCCACAGAAAAAAGCCTGCTTTTCGCCTCATAACTCTCATCTCCCTTCTTTTTTTCCATTATAACGTTTCCGGAAATGGTTGTCAAACAATCCTTCCTGCTTTCTTCCCTTTCGCGCAGCCGCATTTGGTATCCCTGAATCTGGGCCGGCGTCCGCCCATGCAGGCGCGTCATTCCCCCCTCCGGGTATATTGCGCAAAAAAAGAGGACACTCTTTACCGTGTCCTCTGTGAATGCTTTATTGTACCGCTTCGGTTGTACTTTCTGTTCCCGTCTCAGTGCTTGCGCTGGTACTCTCCGTGCTGTCCGTATATACGGTAAGGTACTCGCTGCTGATATATCCGATGGCATCGCCGTAGCGAACTTCAGACCAGCCGTTGTCCAGCTCGCGGATTCTTGTAATCGTTGCGCCTTCATCCAGCATACCGATGATCTCCGCATCCGTCGTGGAATCTGCCCGGACATTCACCACTGCGGTGGCCTGTACCACTTGATTTGACTGAACACCCGTGGAATCCGCGTCCGGAAGCACCACTTCCGTATCCGGAGTAGCAATCGTATCCATCAGGCTTCTGAGCGTATCGTTGGAGTTGAGAACCTCATTGTAGTTATTCTGCACTTCCGTGATCAGAGCCTGGACATCCGCGTCATCCTGTACCTCCTGCATATAACTGGCAATCTGCGGATCAGAATCCGGATTCACCATATACAGAGAGCCATCGTCTCTGGTGCTGATATAACAGGCTGACATACCCGGTGCCAGCTCGTCCACGCCGGTAACCTTCGTGTCGTAGCACATGTAGGCCACATAAGAACCTTCCGTAAGTCCGCTCTTTGTATAAACCCGGATGTTGCTGTAGCTCTCAACCACACTGTCGCCCTCTAAGGTAGCTCTGGCTTCATCCGTCACCTCATCAACCAAGGCGCTGTATGCGTCAACATCTCTGTTCTGAATCGCCGTATAATATTCCTGAACGAAAGCCAGTACCGTGGGATCGTTCTCCACCAGCGCCTCTTCTGTACCGCTGCTGCTTCCGCTTTCCGTCTCACCGCCCGCAGCGCTTCCAGCCTCTGTACCGCCTTCCGTCTGTGCGTCCGCGGCGTTTTCACTGCCGCTCTCTGTGCCGCTGCCTGCAGTTTCGGACTGTCCTTCTGTTCCTGCAGGGGTCACCGCTTCCGTACCTGTACCGGAGCCGCTGTTCCCCCCGTTTGTATCTCCACCAATGCCTGCGCCGATAAAACGCACGGCCAGTATAGCTATCGTTAAAATCAGGATAATGGCCAAACCGAGTAAGATATATCTGAGATTATCCGAAAGCCATTCTCTAAAATTATCCACTCTTTACCTCCGTTTCCAGCCCACAGCAAATACGTCCGATATTACAAAGAAACGCGTCTGGAGGGATTCGAACCCCCGACACATGGTACCGGAAACCATTGCTCTATCCCCTGAGCTACAGACGCGCATTTGTATATGGCCCGCCTTTTCTGCGGATCATTTACCTTATGAAATTTATCCTTCGTACTTCCGCTTTTCTCCGTGCCAGTGGAAAAAACAGTCTTACGAAAAACTCCTTAGATAATATAACACGCAGCTGCGGCAAAGTCAAGCAAATTTTATTTATTTCACATTTTACAGGTAAATGCGCGATACAGGTCACCTCCTGACCCGTAACAACGGTCAGTCATGCCAAACCGCAGCATAAAAATTTATTCCCGCGCTTTTTACACAAAAAACCGTCTGCTGACGCAGACGGTTTCCCTTCGTTCTGTACCGGAAGTATTCGCTCCTGGAATTTCCACATGAAATCCCGAACCTCATTCCGGCGTTTATGAGAACGGTATTTACGCAAATTTTGCTGTGCTGATCTTCACACCAGGTCCCATGGTCGGGGTAACCGTGATGCTCTTCAGGTACTGTCCCTTCAGAGCGCTGGGTCTTGCCCGCATGATGGCGTCAAGCAGCGTGCGGAAGTTGTCGTTTAACTGCTCCTCGGTAAAGGAAGCCTTTCCGATCGGAACGTGAATGATGTTGGTCTTATCCAGCCTGTACTCAACCTTACCGGCTTTAATATCCTGAACAGCCTTGGTAACGTCCATGGTAACCGTTCCGGCCTTCGGGTTCGGCATCAGTCCCTTAGGACCAAGCACACGGCCCAGACGGCCTACAACGCCCATCATGTCCGGCGTAGCGACAACAACGTCAAAGTCCAGCCAGCCTTCATTCTGAATCTTCGGAATCAGTTCCTCTGCGCCAACGTACTCTGCACCTGCCGCAAGAGCCTCATCAGCCTTTGCGTTCTTGGCAAATACCAGAACACGTACCTTTTTGCCGGTACCGTGGGGCAGAACTACGGCGCCGCGGATCTGCTGGTCTGCGTGACGTCCGTCACATCCGGTCTTGATATGCGCTTCAATGGTCTCGTCAAACTTTGCTACGGCTACCTTTTTCACCAGAGCCATAGCCTCCGGAACTTCGTATGCGGTGGTACGGTCAATAGCCTTTGCGGCCTCAACGTACTTCTTTCCTCTTTTCATATTAAATAACCTCCTGGTGGTGTTTGCGGGAATATCCCTCCCACGTTCTCGTATTGTTTACATTGATCTCTGCCGCCGTACAGGCGGCGTCAGGCTGCATTCGGATACTGAAATCAGTCCTCAACCACAATGCCCATGCTTCTGGCGGTGCCGGCGATCATGCTCATGGCGGCTTCCACACTGCCTGCGTTCAGATCCGGCATCTTCATCTCAGCGATCTCGCGAACCTTGTCCTTGCTGATGGTCGCAACCTTGTTCTTGTTCGGAACGCCGGAAGCGGACTTCAAGTTGCATGCCTTCTTCAGAAGAACGGCTGCGGGCGGAGTTTTTGTGATGAAGCTGAAGCTTCTGTCCGCGTAAACCGTGATAACAACCGGGATAATCAGATCTCCCTTATCGGCGGTTCTCGCGTTGAACTCCTTCGTAAACTGTACGATATTCACACCGTGCTGACCAAGGGCCGGACCAACTGGCGGAGCCGGCGTAGCCTTTCCAGCAGGAATCTGTAATTTAATATAACCTGTTACTTTCTTTGCCATATCAGGCACCTCCTATGTGGTATTGGCGGGGGTTTCCCTCCCACTGTCCGATTAAGCTGCGAATAGGCTTAAAAGGAATTCTCTGTTACATTTTTTTGATTTCCGTGAATCCAATCTCTACCGGGGTTTCACGCCCAAACAGCTCGACATTGATGATCGCGGTATTCTTGCTGCGGTTCATGGTCTGAATCACGCCCACGGTATCTTTCCAGACACCGCCGGTAACGGTTACCGTATCTCCCTCGTCAAAGTCTACTTCCATTTCCACGCGCTTTACGCCCAGAGCTTTCATTTCTTCTTCCGTAAGGGGTACGGGCTTCGATCCTGGTCCCACAAAACCGGTCACGCCGCGGGTATTTCGCACGACGTACCAGGTATCGTCGTTCATGACCATGTTCAGAAGCACATAGCCCGGAAACATCTTTTTCTGCACCTGCTTTTTGACGCCGTTCTTTACCTCCACAACGTCCTGCATGGGAACCCAGACCTCCAGAATCTGATCTTCCAGATGTCTGTTTTCAATCGTTTTCTCAATATTGGCCTTTACCTTATTCTCATAACCGGAATAGGTATGAACCGTGTACCAGCGTGCTTCTGCCATTCTATCCTCACCTTTGTCCTTACTTCACTAAGAAATCAACACCATACTGTACTGCAAAGTCGATCAGCGTAATGATCACGCCCAGTATGACAGAAACTACAACTACAGCCACGGTCTGCTTGGCGATCTCTGTCCTGTCCGGCCATACAATCTTCCGGAACTCGGACTTCAAGCCATCAAACCAGCTCTTCTTCGGAGCCTTCTTTGCTTTTTCTTCCATGCTGCACTCCTTTGTCTATTCCTGCCGATTACTTCGTTTCCTTGTGTACCGTATGAGTCTTGCAGAACTTACAATACTTCTTGGTTTCCATTCTCTCGGGATGGGTCTTCTTATCCTTCATCGTATTGTAGTTTCTCTGCTTGCATTCCGTACATGCTAATGTAATTCTTACACGCACAACTTCCACCTCGCCTTCCTGGTTGTTTGCTGACAGCTTGCGTAATACTGTCGTTTTTAGGCATAAAAAAAAGACCTGTTTCCATTCGCCTGTTTACTATAGCACAGGTGGGGCGGGTCCGTCAAGTGTTTTTTCTTTTTTCATAGGCATCCCACATAACAGTTCAGCCCTGCTGAACCGTTACATGCAAAATCCATTTAAAATCTCCTGCAACGGTGGGATTTTGCACTCTTGAATCACGTTCTTACGGTCTGCGCAGACCTGGGCTGAATGTTGCTTTCCCGCAAACAAAAAAACCCGCGTCAGCGGGCAGAAAAGAACGTAGCGAAACAAAAAGCAGGCTGCCTTCGCAGCCCGCCGAAAAATGGAGCATATGGGATTCGAACCCACGGCCTATACGTTGCGAACGTATCGCGCTCCCAGCTGCGCCAATGCCCCATGCGTCTATTGTAACACTTTTTCGAAAAAAAGCAACACTTTTTTTCGCGAATTCCGCATTTTTTTATTCCCGCGAGCAACGAGCCAAGCGGACATGGTCGCATGTCCATTTGGCAACTGCCGCGAGGGGCAAATGCCCTGCAGCTTGCTGCGAAGTTTTTGACCACAGCTCCGCCTTGCTGAGCTCCTACAGGCAGACCTGGGCTGAAATGTTGTTTTTTTATCCGCCCTTCCGACCCGCTCACCGGATTTCACAGAGACCGTAGCAGCTGCCGGCAAATTTCTGCTGCCCGCGCGGGCCCGGCATCTGCCTGTCGGGCTTATGCTTATGCCGGGCTTACCACGTGCGGCTCATCCCTGCATCCGCTGCCGCACAATTTCATACGCGAGAACCCCCGCCGCCACAGAGGCGTTCAGGGAATCAATATCGCCCTTCATGGGAATGGAGGCCACAAAGTCGCATTTTTCTTTTACCAGCCTTCCCACCCCGGAACCCTCGTTTCCGATCACCAGTCCGATGGGGCCTTTCAGGTTCAGATTATACATCAGCTCTCCGCCCATATCCGCGCATACGAACCAGATGCCCTCTTTTTTCAGCTCGTCGATCACCGTACCCAGGTTGTTCACCTTCGCCACCGGCGTGTAGTTCAGCGCGCCCGCTGAGGTGCGGGCCACTGTGGCGGTAAGCCCTACGGCTCTGCGCTTGGGGATAATGACCCCGTGGGCGCCGGCCTGGTTCGCCGTCCGGATGATGGCTCCTAGATTGTGGGGATCCTCAATGCCGTCCAGGAGAATCAGGAAAGGCGGCTCCTGCTTCTTTCTGGCATTCGCAAGGATGTCCGCCACCGTGGCGTATTCATAGGCCGCCGCCACCGCAATGACCCCCTGGTGCTTTCCTGTTGGGGACATCCTGTCCAGGCTCTCCCGATCCGTAAATTTCAAAATCACATCGTGCTTTCTGGACTCCCGGACAATCGTGCGGACCGGCCCGTCCTGGCAGCCGTCCAACACAAAAAGCCGGTCAATGGGCCTTCCGGCCCGGAACGCCTCAAGCACCGCGTTCCGTCCCTCTATGATCTGTTCTTCGTATTTCATCTTCTCACCTCACGGTTTGCTGCGCCTTGTCGGCGGGGTTATCCGCTATCCGATACGCGGCGGGAAATCCGAGCTTTACCAGCTCCAAGATCCTTTCTGTCCGTCCGGACAGATAAAGATAGCCCATCAGCGCCTCAAAGCCGGTGGCCATGCGATAATCATGCACTGTGGCGTTCTTTGCCATGGTATAGGATTTCGCGTTGCGTCCTCTCTTGTAAATCTGAAGTTCTTCCTCCGTCAGAACCGGCAGCAGCGTCTGGATCGCCTGGGCCTGAGCCTGGGCTTTCACCACAGCGCTGACCTGCTTATGCAGTCTGGCCGGCGGGCAGTTTCCCTTCTCCACCACGATTGTCCGGATAATCAGATCGTACACCCCATCCCCGATGTAGGCGAGGGTCAGGGGCGAATAGATTTTCAGATCCTTTTCCTCAAGGCCAAAGGCCTCCTTGATCTCTTCCAGCATACTGGTTACGCCTTTTTCCATTTTACGCCTTCTCTGGTGTCTTCCAGGATGATCCCTCTGCGAAGCAGCTCGTCCCGGATCGCGTCCGCTTTTTTAAAGTCTCTGGCCTTCCTGGCCGCCTGGCGCTCCTGGATCATCTTTTCAATATCCTCCGCCAGCATCTCCTCTTCCTTTTCCACAATCAAGCCAAGAACACCGGACAGCTCCGCAATCTTTTCCCGCACCGCCTGGGCAAAAGCCTTCGTGCATCCCTCGCCCGCATGGGTGTTTGCAAAACGCACCATCTCAAAAATCGCCGCCAGGGCGTCTGCCGTGTTGAAATCGTCGTCCATGGCCTCGTCAAACTTCGTCTCATAAGAGGCAAGCTCCTCCAGAAGCTTCTGCTCTTCCGGCGTCATTTCCCCCTCTGCGCCTGCCTCCGCCAGATGCTTCAGATTCGAAACCGCGTTGACAATCCGTTCCAGGGAGTTTTTAGAGGCTTCCATGAGCTCCGCGCTGAAGTTTAAGGGGCTGCGGTAATGGGCGCTGAGCATAAACATCCGCAGAACCTGCAGATCGTATTTCTCGCTGATTTCCCGTACCGTAAAGAAGTTTCCCAGGGATTTTGACATCTTGCGGTTGTCAATATTTAAAAACGCGTTGTGCATCCAGTATCTGGAAAAAGGCTTTCCATTGCAGCACTCGCTCTGGGCAATCTCATTTTCATGATGAGGGAACACCAGATCCTCCCCGCCCGCGTGAATGTCAATTTCCTCTCCCAGATAATGTTTTGCCATTACTGAACACTCGATATGCCATCCGGGACGCCCATCGCCCCAGGGAGACGGCCAGGAGGGCTCTCCTTCCTTCTTCGGCTTCCAGAGCACGAAATCCAGCGGATCTTCCTTCTGATCCTCCCCGGTCACCAGCAGCGAGCGGTTTCCGGAACGCAGATCGTCCAGGTTCTTGTGGGAAAGCTTTCCGTACTCTTTAAACTTTCTCGTGCGGAAATACACCGTGCCATTTACATCATAGGCGAATCCCTTTTCAATCAGATCTCCGATCATCCGGATCATCCCCGGAATTTCTTCCGTGGCTTTGGGATGCACCGTGGCGGGCTTGACATTCATGCCCTCCATGTCCTTTTTGCACTCGGCAATATACCGCTCCGAAATCTCCTGGGCGCTGACGCCCTCCTCAATGGCTTTGGCAATGATTTTGTCGTCTACATCCGTGAAATTCGAAACATAATTCACCTCATACCCCTTATGCTCCATATATCTGCGGACCGTGTCAAACACAATCATCGGTCTTGCGTTTCCGATATGAATAAAATTGTAGACCGTGGGACCGCACACGTACATGCTGACCTTCCCCGGTACCAGAGGCACAAACTCGTCTTTCTGTTTTGTCAGTGTATTATAAATTTTCATGGCTGAAATCCTTTCTGTCCGGCGGGCATCCCCCGCCCGTTTCAATATTGGTTATCGTTCGGTCTGCGCAGCATATGCGCAGACCTGGGCTTAACGGTAACGTGTTTCCTTATCGTTCAGCCTTGCTGAACGGTAATTGCAAAAATCCATCTGAAATCGCCTTCGGCGATGGGATTTTTGCACTCTTGCATCACATTCTTACGGTCTGCGCAGCATATGCGCAGACCTGGGTTTAACGGTAACGTGTTTCCTCTCATACGGTTTCGTGGAAGAAAACCGTTTCTTCTTCCAGCAGTCTGTTAAGAAGCTCAGACGGCGTCAGCCTGGGGAGCCCCTCCCTTTCCGCAATCCGCTCCGCCGCGCTTCCATCCGGGGAAAGTCTGCACCGGAAGCTGCCGCTGTTTTTCGGAAGAAGCTTATCCTCAAGGGAAAATTCCAGAAACTGCTCTTCTTTCGCGCGCACGCTCTCCACAAACCGTTCCAAATGCACAATCCGTCCCATCATAAAGGGCCTTTGCGAAGCCCCGGAAAGCTCCAGCTCTTCCGGAAATCCGTACATTTTTACTTTTTCGTCATAATAGAACCAGTCCGCCAGCGCCGCAAAGGCCTGGCTTGCGTATCCCCGCTCCACAGCCAGTTCCCTAATCTCCGGAACGCCGTCTTCCGCGCTGTATGCCAGATACCCTCTCGGAATGCGGTTTTCTCCCAAAAGAACCACTTCACCCTTCATGGCCTCCTGCTCCTCAAGAAGCCGCTCAAAATACGCCTGGGTTCTCTTTGCGAATACACAGTACCTTTCCTTCAGAATCCTCTGTCCAATCCATGCCAGATCCGGTATGTCCGCCCTCTCCGCCCGGTAAGCGGTCAGTCCCGCGTCTTTCCGAAAATCCTTTGGCGCGATCTCCTGATAATTCGTCCGGGAAATCCAGGTAAAATCAAAGGGGCGGTAAATCTGCTCATCCGCAGGCATCAGAAAGGTAAAGGGCTCGCCCCGGTCATACATCGTCTCCAGGGCCTGGCCAAGGAGGCGCCGCATCATTCCCCTGTGCCGGTACGCGGGATGCGTCCCCACCGCCACAATATAATGCAGCAGATACTCGGAATCGTACAGACAAACCGGATACGGATTCAAGTGCAGCATCGCTCGGATCTCTTCCCCATCCTCCACAACGTAAATCTCATTCTCCTTCGCGACGCGTTCGTAATAATAATCCACAAACCTCTGGCTGTCCTCAGAAAATACCGTCTCGTACAGCCCGCGTGTCCTGGAATGCTCCTGCCGCCGGAGCCGTCTAACAATTTCCACAGCCGCCGCACCCTCCGCATCCGAAATTCCGGTCATCTCCCGCAAGATCCAAAAGCGGGATGAGCATACAGATAGCCTGGGCAGCCATCCCTTCCTCTCTTCCCGTAAAGCCAAGTCCTTCCTCGGTGGTGGCCTTCAGGTTTAACTGGTTCCGCTCGATTCCAAGCGCTTCGCAGATATTTGCCTCCATCTGAGGCATAAAAGGCCGCAGCTTCGGCCTCTGGGCGATCACCGTGGCGTCGATGTTCTCCACCACATAGTGATGCTCCTCCAAAAGCACGCCCACTCTCCTGAGCAGCTCGATGCTTGAAATCCCCTCAAACTCCGGATCCGTGTCCGGGAAATGCTTGCCGATATCCCCCAGGGCAGCCGCCCCCAGAAGCGCGTCCATAATGGCATGCACCAGCACGTCCGCGTCGGAATGACCGAGAAGCCCTTTTTCGAAAGGAATTTCCACGCCTCCCAGGATCAGCCTTCTCCCCTCCGTAAGCCGGTGTACGTCGTAACCAAGTCCTGCCCGCATTCTGTCCTCCTTATCTGCGCCTTCACGCGCGCGCAAAGCCGTTTTCGCCATTTCGAAAATCCGGCGCGCGTATGGCGTCCCTGAATCGATGCCGCCAGTCTGCGTTTTACACGGCATCTGTCTACTTTCTTTCGAAAAACCGGCCAGTCAGCTGAACCGGCCCCATTCCGGGCCATTATATCATACTTTATTTCTCCGGGCAACGAGGGAGACGGAAACTTTTCCAGTGGGATAAGGGAAAGTAATGCGAAATCTCCTTCTTTTTCTGCGCAAAAGAAAAAGTTCCCCAAGTTATGGGGAACCTCTTTTCTTTCTTATGTTTTATTTAAGTTTTTACGCCTCGGTCTCAGACTCAGCAGTGGTCTCAGCTTCGGTAGCCGCTGCCTCAGTGGTCTCTGCCTCGGTAGCTGCTGCCTCAGTGGTCTCAGCTTCCGTAGCTGCCTCGGTGGTCTCTGCCTCGGTAGCTGCTTCTGTGGTCTCAGCTTCCGTAGCTGCCTCAGTGGTCTCTGCCTCGGTAGCTGCCTCAGTAGTAGTTGCTTCTGTCTCTGTTTCGTTGTTGCCTGATGAACAGCCAGTTGCCATAACAGCAGCCATAGCTGCTACCATAACGAGCGCTAAAACTTTTTTCTTCATATTCATATCCTCCTCAAATTCAGGTCCGCGATTGCAAATCCTGATTTCAAATTACGGTGCTTATCTTATCACTTTTCTTCCCGCAAGTCTTACCATTTCTATTAAATATTATTAATTTTAACCCTCTATTTCTTAATTTATCTTAATATAAAATTAATATTTACAGGATTCGTCAATTTTTCCCAAAAAAATAATGCCGAACCGGCTTTGCAAATGGTTCAGCACTATCTTTTTATCACGGGATTCAGCTCTCAGCCTCCGTGTCAGCGGTGGTCTCAGCTGCCTCAGTCGTTGTTCCTTCTGTTTCACTGCTGCCTGATGAACAGCCGGTTGCCATAACTGCGGCCATAGCCGCTACCATAACGAGCGCTAAAACTTTTTTCTTCATAATGATGATCCTCCTTATTTTGAGTCAGGCCGCCAGCCTGCTCTTGTTTCTTTACCACTCGGATTCAGAATAAAAGTCTCCATTTAAAAGTGCCGGGCTCGGCTCCGGCAGCAGATGTCTTCCTCTCTCCGATAAGCACATACTATCATCTTCTTTTGTCTAAATCTTGTCTTTTTTCTTAAAGAAGATTAAGTTTTATGAAATAATCTTAATTTTGAACGTGTATTATACAAATATTTATAACCGGCCTGCTGAACCGTTACATGCAAAATCCCCGCAGCCAGTTACGTGGCATCAAATTTGCAACGCAGCAGAGCTGCGGCATATCGTTCCTCCGCATACTGGAGTAAAAAAATCCCGAAAGTTCCTATCACTGAACTTTCAGGATTCTATCAATAGCGGAAGGGAGATTCGAACTCTCGACACTACGGGTATGAACCGTATGCTCTAGCCAACTGAGCTATTCCGCCATATTCGGTTTTCTATGGGGCCTATAGGGCTCGAACCTATGACCCTCTGCTTGTAAGGCAGATGCTCTCCCAGCTGAGCTAAGACCCCATATTCACAGCCTTTCGTTTCTGCTGTTCCCTGACTGCTATGTTATTATATAATTGATTTCCGGAAATGTCAATACCTTTTTTATTTTTTCTTTTATTTATTTTTTTTGTTTTATTTCGACTTCTTTTCCCGTGATTTCCAGCGGTCCCTTTCTCATCCGCTTCCGGTTTTGATATAGTATGACATGCAAAAGCCATATAAATCTCTGCGGCCAGTACGTTGGCCGCAGAGACCGGACATCATATTTTGCTCTGAAAATCCGCCGCCGAATAGGCGGCATGCATTCAGGGATGTCAAGTACGCCCGCCGGACTTTTGCGGAACTGTAGTACGCCCGCCAAACTTTTTCCGGAACGGCGGTACGCCTGCCCCCGCGGGCGTATACGGTTTTACTTAAAGTACGCCACGCCGGACTCAAAGATTTTGAGATCCTGCTCGCCATAGATATTTACGGCCACGGAATCGCCCCGGCGCTCCGCATGGGCCATCTTTCCGAACACACGGCCGTCCGGGCTTGTGATGCCCTCAATGGCGTAGTAGGAACCGTTGACATTCGCTTCCTCGTCGTTTAAGAGAATCCGGCCGTCCGGATCGGTGTAGCGGGTGGCAACCTGTCCGTTTGCCAGGAGGTTTTCAATGCACTCTCTGGAAGCCACGAACCGTCCCTCGCCGTGGGACGCCGGGCTGCAGTACACACCGCCAAGAGTGGCCTGCGCAAGCCACGGGGACTTATCAGATACCACCTTTGTATATACCATCCTGGAAATGTGGCGTCCGATGGTATTGTAGGTCAGCGTCGGGGATTCCTCCGTCTGTCCCACAATCTTTCCATAGGGCACCAGTCCCAGTTTGATCAGCGCCTGGAAACCGTTGCAGATTCCCAGAGCAAGGCCGTCCCGCTCGTTTAACAGCCGCTCCACCGCTTCCTTCATCTTCGCGTTCTGGAAGGCTGTGGCAAAGAACTTCGCGGAACCGTCGGGCTCGTCGCCGGCTGAGAAACCGCCGGGGAACATGATGATCTGCGCCTGGTCGATGGCCTTTTCAAAGACCTCCACGGAATCCCGGATATCCTCCGCCGTCAGATTCCGGAATACCTTTACCGTCACATCCGCTCCCGCGCGCTCAAAGGCCCTGGTGCTGTCGTACTCGCAGTTGGTGCCCGGAAAAACAGGAATAAAGACTCTGGGTCTCGCTACCTTATGCCTGCATACGTGTACCCTGGGCGCGTGATAGCAGCCGTTTTCATAAACGGCGCCTTCCTCGGCCGGGGTTACCGCAAGCGCTTCCTCCGGCTGCGGGTCCGCGTTTGAATGGGTGGCAAACACCTTTTCCAGGGTTCCCTTCCAGGCGTTTTCCGCCTCGTCCATGGAAATCCGGCAGGAAGCGTATTCCAGCACCGGCTCCTCCAAAACCTGTCCCACGACCGTATAGGTGATGGACAGCTCGCCGACCTTTCCGTCGGGGACCTCTGCCAGAATGTCGCCAAAGCCCGGCGTAAACAGATCTCTGGCGTCCACGCTGTGCTCAATGCGCACGCCTAAGCGGTTTCCAAAGGCCATCTTGGAGGCCGCTGCCGCCAGTCCCATTCCGTCCAGTGCATAGGCGGATACGATTCTGCCCGCCTTGATATCCTCAAAGAACTTTCCGTACTGGTCCATGGCCTGCTCGTAAATGGGCAGATCATAGGCATCCTTGTCCAGATGGAGGAGCACCAGCTTGCTGCCGGCCTTTTTCAGTTCCGGCGTCAGGATGGTTCCCGCATGGGCCACGTCCACGGCAAAGGAAACCAGGGTAGGCGGCACGTCGATCTCGTTAAAGGTACCGGACATGCTGTCCTTGCCTCCGATGGAAGGCAGGCCAAAGGCCATCTGGGCCTGGTATGCCCCAAGAAGGGCCGCGAAGGGCTGGCTCCATCTTCTGGGGTCCTCGCTCATCCTGCGGAAATACTCCTGGAAGGTGAAACGGATCTTCCGGTAGTCGCCGCCGTTTGCCACAATCCTGGCAATGGACTCCAACACCGCGTACACGGCTCCGTGGTAGGGGCTCCAGCTTGAGAGATACGGGTCAAAGCCGTAAGCCATCATGGTGACGGTGTCCGTCTTTCCCTCAAGAACCGGGAGCTTGGCAACCATGGCCTGGGTTTCCGTCATCTGATACTTTCCGCCGTAGGGCATGGTCACGCTGCCGGCTCCGATGGAGCTGTCGAACATCTCAACAAGGCCCTTCTGGGAACAGCAGTTCAAATCCTTCAGGGTGTTCAGCCACTTCTTACGCACATCGGGCACATCCGGGCGTGTAAAGTACTTCTCCGTCTCAGAGGGCATCTCAACCTCAACGGCAGCCTCCTGATGGGCTCCGTTGGTATCCAGGAACGCCCGGGAGATGTTTACAATCTCCTTGCCTCTCCAGGAAAGCACCAGACGGGGGCTTTCCGTCACAACGGCAACGGGAACCGCCTCCAGGTTCTCTTCCGCCGCGTATTTTAAGAACTCCTGGGCATCCGCCGGGGATACCACCACCGCCATACGCTCCTGGGACTCGGAAATGGCGATCTCCGTGCCGTCCAGGCCCGCGTATTTCTTGGGCACCTTATCCAGATCCACCGTCAGGCCCGCCGCCAGCTCTCCGATGGCCACGGACACGCCGCCGGCTCCGAAATCGTTGCACTTCTTGATCAGACGGCTTACCTCCGGCCTGCGGAACATTCTCTGGATCTTCCGCTCCGTGGGCGCGTTTCCTTTCTGCACCTCCGCGCCGCAGACTTCGATGGACGCCTCCGTGTGCACCTTAGAGGAACCGGTGGCTCCACCGATTCCGTCACGGCCGGTCCGGCCGCCCAGAAGGATAATCACATCCCCCGGATCCGAGGTCTCTCTTTTCACAGCGCTTCTGGGAGCCGCGCCCATCACGGCGCCGATCTCCATCCGCTTCGCCACGTAGCTGGGGTGATAAATTTCCTTCACATAGCCTGTGGCGAGACCGATCTGGTTGCCGTAGGAGCTGTAGCCGTCCGCCGCGCCCCGCACCAGCTTCTTCTGGGGCAGCTTGCCCTTTAAGGTCTCCTTTACGGAAACCGTGGGGTCCGCGGCGCCGGTCACGCGCATGGCCTGGTACACATAGGTACGGCCGGACAGGGGATCGCGGATCGCGCCTCCAAGGCAGGTTGCCGCCCCTCCGAAGGGTTCGATCTCCGTGGGGTGATTGTGGGTCTCATTTTTAAAGTTTACCAGCCATTCCTCTGTCCTGCCGTCGATCTCCACCGGCACCACAATGCTGCAGGCGTTGATCTCCTCGGACTCCTCCTGATCCGGAAGCTTTCCTTCCTTCTTCAGCTTCTTCATGGCCGCCAGGGCCAGATCCATCAGGCAGACAAATTTGTCGCTTCTGCCCTGGGAAATCTCCTCATGAACCTTTAAATAGTCCCGGTAGGTGTCCTCGATGGGCTTCCGGTAATAGCCCTCGTCAAAGGTCAC
>DVIQ01000003.1 GCA_018711185.1 Candidatus Limivivens intestinipullorum
CTCCCCAGCAGAAGCATCATGCGCCCTGTGCCCATTCCGAACGCTTTCATTTTCCCGTATTCCCGGATTCGCTGCTGTACCGAAATCCGGAAAATACTGTACAGGATAACCATAACAAAAACGGTTACAAAAGCAGTTCCAAGAGACTTATCCAGGCCGATTCCGCGAACCCATTCGCCAAACAGCTTTCCGTCCAGCCCAAACAGGCTGGCATTGTATTCCCTGTTATCATACTCGGGATTGAGGCTGTACAGCAGGTTGTGATTTCTCCCCATATCCTCCTCATGCCCGAACTTTTCACCAAACGCTTCCTGCAGCTTCGTAATGTCCATGCTTTCATCATATTTCAGGAAAAGCTGGCACTCCCCCTCCTTTGCGTCCTCACGGGCCACATAGCCATAGCGGAAGCCCATCTCTTTCGTCTCCGCGCGGTTCTTAAAAATTCCCGTAATCGTATAAACATCCGTTTTTCCGCCGCTGACCAGTTCAATCCTTGCCCCCACCCGATTTTCTCCAAAATAAGGCAGAAGCCATTCCTCCAAAGCAATCTCCCCGGAGTGTTCCGGATAGCGTCCCTCCAAAAGCTCCAGCCCGTAAATATCCAAATACCCTTCATCCCCAAAACCCAGTTGAATCCAGGTAGGATTTTCTTCGTTATCGTAGGCCGCTCCCTTCTGAAAGCTCCCTGTTTTTTCTATATGGCACTCCCGGGCAAGGCTTTTCGCCCTGTCAATATCTTCTGTCCGCAAATGATTATAGTAAAAATGATAATCTCCCTCGTAGTCGCGAATCCGTTCCAGTTCCATCCTGTTATTCGTCTCGAAAGCACTGTTCACCGCGGTGAGAATGGCCACGGAGGCAATGATGCCGAACAGGACATAGAGCGACTGCTCTTTAAAATAACGGATATATTTCAGGCTCAAACGAATCATAGGCATCCCCTTTTTTTCCAGTTCGCACGGATCTGCGTTGTTTTATTACACTCTCATCATATCAGACAAATCTAACAAAACCATAACAAAGGCAGAAAAAGGCAGCGGCCGGAAGAAAAAATTTCCGGCCGCTGCCTTTTTCCGTATTTGCCAAAATCTCCGTCACTCATGCCGTTCTCCCGTATGGTAAGACACAAAGCTGTCAATTTCCTTCCGGCATTTCTCTACGGCCTCAACATATTCGTCCAAATCCTCCTTTTCTACGACAATACTCTCATCCCCGGGATAACGCGTTGTAAAATACAAACCATTTACTGTTTTCAATGATTTTCTATCTATTTTCAGCTCCGGCAGGTAAACCGCCAAAAACTTGGACAGACGGTCCAGATTGTGTGTCCTCAACGCTTCTGTTTTTTTTATCGCGTCCTCTGCCGTTTCCGGAAGAACATATTCGTTGATCACATGCTTTAAGTATTTTTCGCAGATTCCCTGCGCCATCGCGCCCATAGCGTTGCTGACAAATCCTGCTCTATATGCGTCCATCAGAAATTCATAATCGTTTGTTGCAAAGTCATAATATGTTTTCAGCTCTTTCCCCACAAGCGTTTCCCCTCCCTTGCCACATTTTGGTAGTACATCTGACCGCTGCTTTTCCACGCGTCCCCGAATACAACCTTCAGATCCACCTCCGGGTCATCCATTTCATCCCCCGAAATGCTTCCCTTTAAGTTCAGGATCTCCTTTTTCAGCGCTTTTCTTCCTCCCTCCGGCTCATCCAGAACCAGAAGCAAATCGATATCGCTCTCCCATGTTTCCTCTCCCCGCGCCACGCTGCCGTAAAGGTAAAGCTCCCGGACATAGGGCGCAAGCTTTGACGTGAAAATTTTTCTCTGGGCCTGTTCCAGCATACGCCTGTGCCTTTCCGCAGAGATATTTTTTCCTTTTTCCCATACTGCCCGCATAACGCCCGCCCCCTTTCTTTTCGGAGTAAACCTGCATAAATGCCGCCTATCCGGCGACGGACATTCAAAGTATCCGCCGCAGATGCCCTCTTTCAGAGAGTATTTGCCGCTGCCTGGCAACAGTTCCGCAAGGCTGTTACTCTGCCTTTTTTATAGTATACACGATTATCGTCACGTCCACAACCGGCCTTTGTTACTCTGAAAGTCCGCCGCCGGATAGGCGGCATGTATTCAGGGATGCCAAATACGCCCGCCGGACTTTTTCGGGACGGTGGTACGCCTGCCTCGCGGGCGTATGCAGGTTTACTCTCTGACCAGTAAGCGGCCCTCCGGCCTTCTCACCGTCTCTCAATCGCTCTCGCCGGGCAGATCTCAAAGCAGTTCCCGCAGTGCAGGCAGTGCTCCTGCCGGATCACCACCGGCTTTTGGCTGATGTCGATGCACTTCTGCGGACATTTGGAATAGCACAGTTTGCACCCGATGCATTTGTCCGTGACGAAATAGCCCCCGTTTTCCTCCGAAACGCCGCCAAAGGAAAACGAAGCCCGCTCGATGGGCTGCTTGGAGAGATCGAACCACTCCCCGGTTCCCTGATCGATTTTAAACACCGTCAGGGCGCTGCGCGTCCGCTCATCGGGATAAATTTTCTCCATGTACGGATTCTTCGCGAAAAGCGCCGGCAGCATGTCCGGCCCGATTTCCCTTGCCCGGCCCCGGATGGAAACCGCCGCGCAGGACAGGGTGTCGTTTCCCTTCATGCCCGTAAGGGCCACGTTTTCATTGGCTTTCAGCCGGTCATAAAAATTTTTCCCTTTTGCCGTCAGGAAATACAATCCGGTTTCGTCCCAGTCCATGATGTCAATGGCGCAGGTCACCGGCCGCCCCTTGGAATCGGTGGTGGCAAATACCGTGGTATGGATTTCCTCCGCGAGATATTTCAGATACTCCTTTGTCTCCGTCATATGTATTACCTCCTATTTCTGGCTGCCCTTCAGGATCGGGGTAAGCCGTTTATAAAGCAGCATGGTGACAATGCTGATCCCGATCCCCTTCAACAAGTTGAATGGAAACGCGTTAAACAGAACGACGTCAAGCTTTGTCTTAATAAATGGAATAAATTCTTCGAAAGAAGTAATCAGCTGATCAAGGGGCATAAACGCTTCAAACGCGGGAAGAAGAAGAAAATAATTCACGACAGCCGCCATGATTCCCATTACAATGCTGGCTGCCAGGCAGGCAAGCATTGCTGTCTTTTTTGTCTTATGAGATCTATAGATAAGTCCGGCAGCCGCCGCAAAACTGCTTCCCATAATGAAATTGGCAAGCTCTCCGATACCTCCGGTAGCGGAAGTGAACAGCTGCAGGACATTTTTTACAAGTTCAATTAAGACGCCTGACGCCGGGCCATACGCAAAGGCGCCGATCAGCGCAGGCAGGTCCGATAAATCCATCCGCGCAAACGACGGGGATAACGGAACCGGAAATTCGAAAAACGCAAGGATAAAGGAAATTGCCGAAAGTACGGCAATCATTGTGAGCGTTCTCACGCTCTGAATGGATGTTTTCTTTTGGGTAGTAATTGTTTTCTCCATAGTTCTCCTCTCTCATCCGGACTTTCACCGTCGGTAACGGAATTTCGCCGTTTCAGCCGCCCTTGCAGCTCGCAGACTATAACTGCCGGTCAGGAATTTCGTAACAGTTCAGCCCTGCTGAACCGTTACATGCAAAATCCATTTAAAATCGCCTGCGGCGATGGGATTTTGCACTCCTGAATCACGTTCTTACGATCCGCGCAGCTTGTGCGCAGACCTGGGCTAAACTGTTACAGAATTTCACCTTGCCCCGAAGATATTTGGAATATTACAGATCGTACTCCTTGGGCGGGTTGCCGGAAAAGTCCGCGATTACCGCATGAGCGTTCTTGAGATAAAACACCTCGAAAATCGGGTTCGTGGCCTCGCCGTACTGTCCCTTCACGATGGGGTTCTGAATGCACATCTCCTTCGCGGCCATGTTGTCCGCAAAAACCGCCTCGCCGTTCAGACGAATCCACGCGTAAGAGGGGCTGGAAACCGAAACCTCAATGTTCGGGTTCTGCTGCATATCCTTGTAGACGTCCTTGGTGTTGTTGGTGCAGAACCACAGCTTGCCGTCCATTTCACCGGCACACATGAAGGGGCGGCATTTTGCCTTTCCGTCACGGCCCACCGTAGCCAGATACTGTACCGGATTCTCCTGCAGAAACTTTACAACTTCGTTCATTTTGATTACCTCCATTTTTTCTTTTTTGGAACGGCTTGTTTTTCCCTTCCGATGGTTATATAATAAGATGGTACAGCCAAACTGTAAAGTAAGCACAATATTGTGCTATAGTTACCAAAAGGATACTATTGAAAGAAACGATGGGAAGGAGAGATACCCGTGGAAAGTATAAAAGAAACATCCGGCACGCCAGCAAAAGAGCTGCCCGCCTGCCCGGTGGAAACGACTCTGACGTTAATCAGCGACAAATGGAAGGTTTTGATTTTGCGCGACCTGATGCCCGGAACCAAGCGTTTCGGCGAATTAAAAAAGTCCATCGGCCACGTTTCCCAGAAGGTTCTGACCTCCCAGCTTCGCCAGATGGAAGCAAGCGGACTGCTGACCCGCACGGTGTATCCGGAAGTACCGCCCCATGTGGAATATACGCTGACGGATCTCGGCTACAGCTTAAAGCCGATCTTAGACGCCATGTGGAATTGGGGCGAAGAATACAAGGCCCGCAGCCAGGCCCGGTCTGCGGTGTAGGCGGCGGATTTTCAACGTAAACCTGCATACGCCCGCGGGGCAGGTGTACCACTGTCCCGGAAAAATCTGGCGGGCGTACTTGGCATCCCTGAATGCATGCCGCCTGTTCGGCGGCGGATTTTCAGTGTAAAAAGGCCGGGGCAGCTTTGGCCCCGGCACTTTTTTTACTCTCCGTCTTCCAACACAAGAATATCGTCAATTTTCACGTTCAATACCGCCGACAGCACCACCAGGTTGTCGATGGACGGCAGGGCGCATCCCCGCTGCCACTTATAAATCGCCTGCGGCGTGCGAAATCCGAACAAATCCTGAAGGTTTTTAACCGATAATCCTGCTTCCTTTCTTAAACGTTCTATATTTTTACCCGTTTCAGCCATATTGATGACTGGCATATCCGACATTTCTTCCTCCTGTTCCGGGCCATCCGCCCGATACCATAGAACCGCGAAGCACCGCGGTTCCGTATCTTCTCGCTGCGAAAACCGGTCCTTTGAAAAAGAAAAAGACCGCTTGTCCTGTACAGATAAGCGATCTGAAAATTCATGCCTTCATGAATCCGGATATGCCGCTACTGCGGCCTCCGCATCTTACACAAATTCCAATATAGCTTTCCTCCATACAGGCGCAAAAAACCAAGGCTCTGCTCCGAATCGGAAAACAGCGCATAATGAGTCTGCGTATACCCTTGATCATTCATCGGGGAATATCGTCTGATACGTTCGACAGCTATTCGACTCATATGCTTCTCCTTTCCCGGCCTTTGCCGCTTTTTGCCCTGTAACAGGGGATGCCTCCCGCCAGGCCTGTGCCTGATGCGCGGGCGTATTTCCATTCCATATAAATATAGCACGAAATTTGTGATCTGTAAATTATATCGCTAGTATAAAAATTCGTTTACACCGCTTGCTTATACCCGAATCACTTTTTTCGTGCATCGGTTCAACAATGCCGAACTGTTACAATTTTATAGCGATGCCGCAAGGTTTTTGACAGAACAGTATCCGTAAACGGTATTTTTCTGTCGTTCTGCAGCCGTCCTAATACAATCCCCGGATCTCTCCGAATACTGGCTGCAAATTTTCTGATCGACGCCTCTGTAAAATCCTCTGTCTGCAAAAATTGCTGATATAATTCCGGCGGAATCAATTTATCCTCCGCGTATCGATCAGCAGCGTCTTCCTGGCTGTCGTCCGCGTCTGCGAATGTTATTCCGTAGTCTCCATTCATAATATGGCCAATTTCATGAAATAAGGTAAACCAAAAGGTATCTGAATACAATCTCCTGTCATTTACCATAAGCAGAACATTTTGCCCTACTTTCTTTGTAGCACCATTGATTCCGGATCCCGGCAGGTTCGGAAGGATAACAAAGACCACACCAGACTCTGCAAAAGCATTTTTTATAAGAGGGAAAAACTCCTGATGCCTTGTGGTCAAGGTCAGAGCATAATCTACGGTCTTTTCAAATTTCCTTTTATTAAATTTAGGCGCATTTGTTTTCAGCGCTTCATTTACCGCAATCTGTACCATAATATTTGCTCTGACTGTATTTGCTTCACTCATTTTCCCCGCCATTTCCCGAAAGCTGACTGCCATATCCGGTTTTGCGAAAACACGCAGCGTAGCAACCCTCAAAAATTCCCTCACGCTTTTAAGCTGCTCATCCGTTTTCCTTGGCAAATCCGGCAGTCCAAATTGATCCCGAAAATACGCATATTCCAGGTATTTAAAAATTCTTTTTTCCTGTTCCAATTCTTTCATTGACTGAAACTCCGCAATCAGAACATCATATCCCTTCTGCAGATTGAGCCAATAATCCACCGTAGTTCCCAGCATACGGGATAACTTTACGGCAATATCAATCGATAAGCTCTGTTCCCCTCTTACCAGACAGCTTAGATTTTTGGGAGTTGTATCCAGGCGTTTTGCGAAATCTTCCTGTGTCAGTCCGCTTTCATCAATCATCTCTTTTATATAGTATCCCGGATGAAAAGCAATCTTATCATTATATTCAACATAATTACTCATAATGCAAACTGACCTCCTTTATTCCGACAATCCGAACAGTACTAGCTATTTCATCTATGTTACATGGATTATAGGGTTCTCCCTGTTCATCAAGCGGCTGTAAAATAATCCGCCACGGCTCTTTTCTTGTCTTTACATCTATTGCAAAATACCCTTTTAAATTTCTCTCTAATTTGTGAAAATGAAAGAACGGCATGCTTATAATATCTTTTATAACTATAGCTTGCTGTATTGCATTTATACGCGAAAGCAGGCTTCTAGCCAGAATATCATTCCCCCCGAACATCTTCTTTGCTTCTTTGAAGCTGGTGCAATATTTTTCAACCCTTACATTTTCATATATGATCTTCATATATGATTTCTATATTCTCCCTCAAATAAAATTACCCATCAGGTAATTTTATACTATCAGACATCTACGTTTTCGTCAACGGCTCTTTTACTTTTATTTACACATGGTAACGGGCCATCCAGCCGAACCGCTGCAAATTTGTTGCAGTTCAGCCTTTCTGAACCGCAGTCGCAAAAATCCATTTGAAATCGCCTTCGGCAATAGGATTTTTCCGCGCAACCGCCTCATACCCTTTACAATTCCCCCGTTTCTGCTATAATGAGTTCAGTTCAGTCACCCCGCTTCCACGGTCTTCTGAACGTTTTCCATAACCATACATAGAGGGCTGCCTCCCCAGCGGCGCCCCGATTTTTCAAGAAAGGACGGATTTCACCATGTTATACAAGACAAAAGGCGTCTGCGCCCAGGCCATCGAGTTTGAGCTGGACGGACACATCATTAAAAACGTAAGATTTGTCGGCGGCTGCAGCGGCAATACCCAGGGCGTCGCCGCTCTGGTAAAGGGCATGACGGCAGAAGAAGCCATTCAGCGCCTGGAAGGCATCAAATGCGGCTTTAAGCCCACCTCATGTCCGGATCAGCTTGCCAAGGCTTTAAAACAGGCGATCGCGCAGTAAGCCCCGCGCCTGTAAACGCCGGCAGGCGGCATGCGCGCCCTCAGTTTGTCCGGCAGTGCAGACGGAAGAACTTTGCGCCTGCGCTCTCCGTTTTCGGCAAATGCCCGCTTATATCAGCATGGCAGTCGCTTGCCTGGCTTATCGTGTAAAGAGGCCGCGGATGGAAAGCGTATCCAGCCGCGGCCTCTTTTTCAGCGCGTGCCGCGCCGTCTCTCATTTATCTCTTTTATAATCTCCGGATCAACCTTAAAATTCCGTTCCATATCCAGCAGTCCGTTTATCTCCTGCTGCACATCCGTTATCTGCGTATAACAGAAGCCGCACACATGAGGAAGATCCTTGACCGCCGTCGTCACCGCGTCGTATCTTTGAATAAATTCCTCCCTGGTGTTCACCTTATTTCCGTAGCCCCAGCCGGAATCATCGTTGTTAAAAGCAATTCCCCCGTACTCGCTGATCAGAACCGGCTGTCCCCGGTATTGATAGCCGTCCGCGAAAGCCATATGATCGCCGGTATTGCAGGAAACCTTCCCTGCCAGGATTTCCTCCCATCGCTCCGTATAGTGCCGCTGCAGGTCCTCTCCCTTTTCCTCATAGTTATGAAGCGTAATAATATCCGACACCGTATGTTCCCAGCCGTCGTTTACAATCACCGGACGGTTGGCGTCAAAGCTCTTGGTCAGATGATAAATGGCCTCTGTAAAATGCTGCTGCTTCCGATCCGTTTTTACTCTTCCGATTCCCCAGGACTCGTTAAAGGGCGTCCAGGTGATGATACACGGATGGTTATAATTCTGCCTTACAATCTCCATCCATTCCTCTGTAAATTCCTCCACGGCATCGTCTCCGTACCGGTATGCCGCCGCCATCTCGCTCCATACCAGCAGGCCCTTCACGTCGCACCAGTACAGGAAGCGCTCGTCCTCTGTTTTCTGGTGCTTGCGCAGGCCGTTAAAGCCCAGAGCCTGAATCCGCTCGATATCCAGAATCAGAGCCTCCTCGTCCGGCGGTGTCAGGTGGGAATCCTTCCAGTATCCCTGATCCAGAATCAGTCTCTGGTACAGAGGCGTTCCGTTCAGCAGAATCTGATCTCCGTCAATCCGGATCTGCCGCATGGCAAAATAGGAGCCCGCCTCATCCACCGGCTTTCCGCCCTTCAGCAGCCGGAATTCCACATCGTACAAATCCGGTGTTTCCGGGCTCCATGCGCGCACAGCCCACTCCATTCCGGTATGCCCTTCCGCGCAGAGGTCGTGAACCGCCGTTATTCTGGGCTTCGTCACAGCCGTCAGCGTCCTGCTGATCAAAACATCTTCAAAGGTGATCACCGTCTCAATCATCCAGTCCGGACCGGTAAGGCCTTCCGGAGCGCAGATTTCGTACTCCGTCTCCAGCGCGTTCCGCTCCAGATCCGGCGTCATCTTCACCCTTTCCAGCCGTACCGGCGGAACATATTCGCACCATACGGTTTTCCAGATTCCCGTGGTCTGCACATACCAGCAGCCGAAATTTTTCTCCACCCATCTCTGCTTCCCCCTGGGCTGCCCGGCGTCAAAAGAATCCTCCGCTTTTACGACCAGTTCATTCTCCCCTTCCCGCATCAGATCCGTAATGTCAAAGGAAAATCTGGCATAGCCGCCCCTGTGGCTTCCGGCAAACTGTCCGTTTACCCAGATCTTGGTCAGAAAATCGCTTCCCTCAAAATGCAGAATGCAGCGGTTTTCCCCGAAAAGCTTTGGGTCTGCCTCCCAGGTTCTCCGGTACCAGACAAAATCGTGGCGCGTCTCGTCCTGGATTCCGCTCAGTTTCGTCTCATAGGTAAACGGAACCTGGATTTTCCGCTCCATTGGAAAATGCAAAAACCACTGGTCTCTCTCACCGATGTTCCCATCGTCAAATCCAAAGTCCCAGACGCCGTTTAAGTTCGTCCAATTCTTCCGCACAAACTGCGGCCTTGGGTAATCTTTGCGGTAGCATTTCATATCTGTGTCCTCCTTGTTATCGGAACTGTCCCGCGGACAGTAATCTTTGGCGTTGTCAGAATTCCCTGCGGATGAAGCTGGTATTCATACGCCCACTCCGCGCCCTCCGTCCGGTAGGAATCCGGGTGTCCCTTCCACGCAAAGGTATGGTTGCAGTTGTGAAGGGCTCCAAAGGTATTATAGCGGTTTCCGTAAGCTTTCAGCTCCAAAACATGCCGTCCGGCCTTCACGTTCCGGATTTTTAACGTGTATGGAGAAAACGCGATTCTCCCCTGTATCTCCCCGTCCAGCAGAACCTGAATAAGCGGACAGCGAAACTGCGGCGCGCTTATTTCCAGATCCCCGTCCCGTTCCACATTCAGGGGAATCTGGTATCGGAGGTTTCCCCCGTAGAAGGGCAGTCCCTGTACGCAGAAATCCCCGAACGCCAGCTCCCTTCTTTGGCCTGTCAGACAAAGATTCTTTCCCTCCGCCCGGACGCCGAAATCTCCCAGAAGATACATGGCTTCCAGGTGAAACCTGGGATGGTACGGCATTTCCGCGATCAGGATGTTTTCCCCTGCCCGCAGTCCAGGCAGCGCGACCGTCTGAATCGAACGGTCCACGTAATACCCGGTAATTTCCGGTGAAACCGCTTCTCCATTCAAAGTCAGTCTGGTCTGTGCCGCCTGTTCCAAAGCCAGCACGGGATGGTCGATGGAAATTTCCGACCGGATGGTAAACCGAAGGGAAATCCGGTGGCTGCCGCAGTCTTCCTCCGGCATCAGCCAGGGCTGCGGAAACGCCTCCTGTCTCAGCGGATAGCCCAGCTTTTTCCGGTAAGCATTGTCAATCCGGAGAATTTCTTCCGGCGCTTCCCACTTCATGCCGTCCAGGCTGGACTCGGCCATATCCAGGACGCAAACATTCGGCTCCTCCAGACAGAACGGAACATAATCCGGCAGCCTTATCCCGGAATCTTTTGCTGTCTGAACCGGAGCGGACGCTTCCTTTTCCGGCAGCGCGCCTTCTTCCAGCCGGTTCTGCGCAGATGCTTCCGCTGGTGAACGCTCCTCACGCTGAATCCGCGCAGACGCTTCCGCCGTGGAACGCTCCTCCCTCCGGTCCGGCGCGGGCGCTTCGTCCAATGCGTACAAAAGAGAATCGTGGTCATATACCGTCTCCAGAATCCGCGTGCGCCCATCCTTATGCGTACAAGATACCTCCCGAATCTCTCCTGTCATAGCGTCATAAAGAGTCGGGCGGTAATACCCCTTTACCTCTATCCGCAGTTCTTCCCTCCGGGGCAGATCCGGATTTTTCATGAGATAACAGTGAGCCAGAAACAGCCAGATCCGCTTCCCGTCCCGGCGCATCTGATACAGCAGATTTTCCGCCCGCGCGCCCCGGCTGTCGCGGACATCCACCAGCCGGTCCGTCTGCAGCGCCTCCAGTACGCCGCATTTGGAAAATGGGATTTGCTCGCATTTCTTCGCCAATTCGGCAGACTCCCCGCTCTCTTTTGCGTCTGTCAGCCTGGGAATCTCTCCCGCGAAGATCACCCTTCCGCCGCTCCTTTTAAAAGCCTCCAGCCGCCGCAAAGTGCTCCGGCGCAAAGTAACGCAGTTTGGCACAAGGATTGTGTCATACATCATCTTTCCTACCATAAACGCAGAGGTTCCGTCCGCCGGCATCTGCCCGCGGCCGGCCACCCGTTCCGTCTTTGCTGTCCGCTCCCGGTCGGCCGCTCGTTTCGTCTCCGCAGTCCGCTCCCGTACGGCCGCTCGTTTCGTCTCCTCAGTCCGCTCCCGGACAGCCGCTCGTTCCGTCTCCGCAGCCCGCTCCCGGACAGCCGCTCGTTCCGTCTCCGCGGCCCGCTCCCGGTCGGCCGCTCGTTCCGTCTCCGCAGCCCGCTCGCCGGCTTCCAGGAGTTTCTCATCGGGCGTCAGCTCCGGCCACAGCGCTTCGGAAATAAAGTCGAAATCAATCTGCCCCAGCAGCAGCCACTCCGTCAGCTCCCGGAAATTCCGGTCCATTTCCTCCCTTTTCTCCTGGGTCTGTTCCCTGGTTCCCCAGTACAGCCAGTAGGATTCGATGGGATGAATGACCGCCACCTTTACCACCGGAACCCCTCTGGTCAGCGCCGTGTTCAATCTTGCGAAATAATCCTCAATCAGCGGATATTCCCGATACCAGGGAGACTGGTATCCGATCGAAGCCGGATAGTCCCGCTTGGCTTCTCCCGCCATGGAAGTCCAGGTCAGGTGATGCACCCGGACCGTGACACCCAGGGCAGCCTGCCAGTCTCCGGCCAGTTTATGTCCCCTGAAATCAAACTCCCATCCCGTAACGCCGTAAAGCTCGCTGAGCATCCCTTCGCGCCCGTACTGGCGCACCGCGCTCTGGGCCTGCTTCGCCGTATTCAGTTCTCTGGAATCGTACAGCATATCGATGCCGGGAATGTCAAAGGAACGGTAAGACCGCATCGCCTCCCCCACCGATCCGGTCTGGGATTCCAGGGTCGGCTCCTGCATCAGATGCCCGGTCAGAAGAATCCCGTGGGCCCGGCACCAGGCGCCGATCCGGTCCGCGAACGCCCGGACAAACCGGTCGCAGAGATGGTCATGGTAACGGTAGCGTGCCGCGGATGCCTTCCCGTTTGGGAGCTCCCAGACACACTCCGGAAAACCGGCGAAAAAGTCCGTTCCGTAAGCCTCCCGGTAGGTAAGGGCAAAATCATCTGTCCAGGGAAGCGTCATCCGTGTTTCCTCACCGGCAAATCCCAGGGTGTTTTTTGATGAAAACTGGGGTTCATCCGTAAAAATAGCGGGCACGCTTTTGCCAAATTCTTCTCCCAGAGCCCGGAAATAGGCCTCATGGGTAATCTCCAGAAACCGGTCAATAGCCTTCGGATTCAGGGTATCCACATAAGCCTGGTTATTAAACCAGGGATTATCCCCGGCAATTTCCCGGTATAAATACCAGATACGGCTATTCTCCGCGCGCCGCCTTTCCGATGTCCCTTCTTCCAGCATCCGGTACGCCTTCAGGCACCCCTGTTCCAGTGTCACCTCATAGCGCGCCAGCAGACAGCGGTCCCGGTTTTCCTCAAGGGGCTCCGGGGAAAAAACCAGATATTTCTGACGCAGCGCCCTCTCCTTCGTCACCAGCCCCCCGGCCGCGCCGGAAGGAAAACGATCCTCGTCATAAAGCCAGGTAAGCATTCCCAGCTCCTTTGCCTTCTGGTTCGCGTACCGGATCTGCTTCATAAACGCGTCTGACAGGTACGGAATATCCATCCCCGTCCGGCTGTGCAGATGGCTTCCTCCCATTCCCATACTCTTCAAATCCTCAAGAATCCGGTCCGTGTCCTCCTCTGTCACCCGGCAGTTCCAGGCCCAGAAAGGCGTTCCCCGGTACTCGCAGCCCGGATTCTGAAACAATTCCTTTGTCAATGCCGGGCTTTCCTTTTGTTTATACAGCATATGCTTCCTCCCCGCGGATTCATTGAAAATTCGCTTCGCGAATGGAATCCGCTCACGCCTGAATCATTTTCCTCCGCCGCCGGATCCGTAACGATCCAGCATCCGAACCGTTACCCGGATTCTTCCTTCGCGGCGGTATTTCCAGCTTCCCCGATTACCCGTTCCTTCCGGTAATCGGTTATCGTTTTCCCTGTAGTCTTCCGGAACACCCGCACCATATAGTTTTCATTGGAAAACCCGGTAAGCTCCGCGATCTCCCCCAGGGTATGCGTTCCTTCTTTCAGATATTCCTTTACCAGTTCGATCTTTTTCTGGTTAATATACTGGACGGGCGCCATATTTGTCCTGGCCTTAAACTTTTTGATAAAGAGCGAAACGCTCATATTTTTAAACTCCGCCAACTCCTTCAGTGTAATTCTGGCGGAACAGTGCTTGTCAATGTAATCCAGCACATCAAAAAATCCATCCCTGTCCAGCTTTTCCGCCAGTTCCCTGCGCAGACCCGCCATCATCTTTGTGAGGCCTTCCAGAAGCCCGTCCGCGGACTTAGCCGAAATCACGGTGTCCACCGCCGGATACCGGTTATTCCACCATACAATCTCCCGGTCCGTAAAATACTCCCGCAGAACGCTGTAAATAAAAATACTCACAGACTGCGTAAGGATCTCCTTCACCGTCTTAGGCCGGATTCGTTCCCTCCTGCACTGATCCAGGTAGCTTCGAAGCTGCCGCTCAAAGGCCCCGATTCCCTCCGGCCCGGTAAATTCCTTCTTGTCAAACAAAACGCCCGGCCGTTCCTGGCTCCAGCGAATGTCCTTCGCGTAAAATACCTGGGTATCCTTCTTGTAAAACCGCATCTGCGCGGCGTCCTCCGCCTCCTCATACCCTTTCGGTATACCCTGCAGTTCCTGAAATTCCCTGCTCACCGCCAGATACGGCATTTCATTGGTATACTGAAAAATATTTTTCAGGATGGCCTCCGTATAGCCTTCCAGCAGTTCCCTGCGCGCCTCCTGGTCCGCCTCCTCCGGAAATTCAAAAATCACAAAAGGACTGCGCCCATGAACGGACTCAATCAGATAACCCATGCGGTAATGCGCCACAATATCATTCACCAGTTTCGCGGCCATCTGCTGCTTTCCATTTTCCGGCATCTGAAAGATCGCCACGGCCTTAATCCCGCCCTGGTCCGGCTGGGGACCGCCGTCATTTTCCGGCCGCCTTCTGGCCTCTCTTTGAGAGATCATTTCATAAACCCGGTGGATTTCCTTCTCTATGGTTTCCTGATTGATGCTGTTTTTCAAAAGATACCCGTCCGTCCCCAGGGAAATCGCTTCCTTGGCGTACTCAAACTTATCGTAGCAGCTCAGAATAATAATTCCTTCCGCCAGATGCTGCTCCCGGATCTTCCGGATAAACTCCAGCCCGCTCATATAAGGCATCTCAATATCCGTAATGACAATATCCACAATATTCGTTTTCAGAAAATCCAGGGCATCCCCGGCCAGACCAAAGGCCCCGGCCACCCGGATATCCCCGCAGTTTTCCAGAATCGACTGGATTCCAACGCGCGCCAAAATCTCATCATCCACCACCAGCACCCGGATCATGGGCCTCACCTCCAAATACCGCCGGAATCCGGTAGCTTACGTCTGTCCCTTCTCCCGGACGGCTTGTAATCTCCAGGCTTGCTTCCCCGCCATATTCCAGTTGAAGAATCTGCCGGATATAGCGCAGCCCGATGTTCGTATGATTTGCCTGGGGCTCCCGGTTCGCCTCCCAGCGCTCCACGTCAAAGCCGCAGCCGTTGTCCCGCACCAAGAGCCGCAGCGTGCCGCCCTCAAGCCGGCCCTGTACCAGAATCCGGCCGCCTCTGCTCATTCCCCTCTGAAATCCGTGTACAATGGCGTTCTCCACCACCGGCTGAAGCAGAAACTGAAAAATCCGGCACGAAAGCGCGCTCTCCTCCACGTCAAATTCCATCTCAAAATTCATAAACCGGGCCTTCTGAATCACCGCGTACTGCCGGATCAGCTCAATTTCGTCTCCCAGGCAGTAATCGCTGTTCTCCTCCCTGGCATTGTTCATGAGAATATAAATCAGCGCTTCCGTCACCTTCTGGATGTTCTCCTGATGATTGATCACCGACATCCACTTAATGGTATTCAGCGCGTTGAACACAAAGTGAGGGTGCAGCTTTGCCATCAATACCTGCATTTTGAAATTGTTTTTTTCATTAATCACTTCCTGGTTATGGCGAATCAGACCGTTTATTTTGTCCGTCATACTGTTGAAATGCGTGGCCAGGCTTTTCAGATCCCCGCCCCGCGACTCCTTCATGCGTACCTCCATGTTTCCCTCCGCGAACTGCGTCATGGCGTACTTCAGATCGCTGATGGGCTTCAGGAAATGCTTCTGGAACAAATAAAAAATCAAAATCAGAAACAGGCCGTAGCTCACGGAAATCATTACCAGGATTTTCTGCATGGAAAACAGGGTTTCCATCAGATTGTCCAGGGAAATGTAGCTGCAGAATGTCCACCCCACATCCGGCATGGTATCATAAGCCAGAACCTCCTGGCGTTTTCCGTCTCTCAGTATCAGATAGCCGCTGCCTTCTTCAAACTCCGGCATTTCTTCCGGCGTGAACACCTTTCCCGCGGATTCCTCGGACGCGTAAAGAACGTTTCCGTCCCGGTCCACCAGGTATTTCAGGCAGTCGTCCATCTGAAGCCGCGAAAACGCGTTGGTGATAATACGCTCGCTGACAATATAGTACAAAATCCCGATATTCGTCTCGTTTTTTCCGTTCAGCGCTCTTGCCAGCACGTAGCTCCTGGATTCTCCGCGTCCGTAAAGCTCCGTGGTGGTATACCAGAGACACTTTCCCCCGCTTTCTTTGATTTCCTCCTGATAAGGCTCCATCAGCTCCACAAAATTCCCATACTGGAAGCCGCTGTAATAGACCGTGTCTCCGCTGACCAGATACGCCGATTTCACTCCGCTGTTGGAATAACAGCAGGTGTTCAGGGTCGCCTCAATGGTCTCCCGGTCCGCTTCTCCCCGCTCAAGCATATCCACACAGCCGCTGTAATAAAGATTCATCGTGTTGCGCTCATAACTGTCCAGAAGAGAAGAAACCTGGCTGCTTATGGAAATCAAGGTGTCTTCCATACTCTTCCCCCAGTTTCTTCCCGTATAATCCAGAAACATCTGATAGGTCATCCGGGTCAGCAGAAAATACGGCAAGAGAACCAGCAGCAGAAACAGCAGAAAAATCTTCACCTGGATTTTGCTCACCTGGGTTTTGCATTTTTCCAGAACCCGCTTCATCCCATTCCCACGCTTCCTTTCTCCGCCTCTTTCCGTTCTGCGCGTGTGGTTTCCAGGGCGTCCTCTAAATCCGCGCAGAGCTCTTCAATGCTGATTTCTCCCGCGAAAAGACGCACAAATCCGTCCTCCCAGACCTTCACCGCCTCATCGGACCGGGAAGCCAATACAAGCTGCCAGCTTGTGTACAGGTTTCCATTGGCCTGCTGTGCGATAATCCGGGAATTTTCCGTGGCGGATTCGATCTGATCGCTGGCCGAGATCCCTCCATGGGAAGAAATCCAACGGGTCTGCCCCTCCAGAGAAGCGCAGTAATCGGCAAAGGCCAGAGCCGCCGGCATATTATCCGAATAGGCGTTTACCGAAAAGCCGCTGGCTATGCTGCCCATAATGCCCGTATTCTCTCCGTCTGAGGGCAGGATAAAGACGCCCATATTCAGATTCGGGTTGTTCGCCTGAATATTCACGCCGTCCCAGGTGCCGCAGACATTCATGGCCGCCTCCCCGGACGTAAACTGCAGTCCCTGATCGCCTCCGCTGGCCACATCGTACCAGTCTTCTCCGAAATATCCGGCATCCGCCCAGTCCAGCATTTTCTGCATGGCCGCTTTTGCGGGTTCTCCCAGCAGGTCTGACGACTCCTCTTCCAGCCCGGACGCGTACTCCGGGTACATGGCAGTAAGTATGGGTTCCCATAGAAACAAAAGGGAATAGCTGTCATGAGGTGTTATGGAAATGGGCGTAATCCCCGCCTGTTTTATCTCTTCCAGCAGGTTTTCAAATTCCGTGAAGGTTTCCGGTATGTCCCAGCCGTATTCCCGGAACATATCCGCGTTGTAATAGACAATCCTGCTGTCAAAGGTCAGCCACGGAACGCCGTAGCAGCGCCCGTCAAGGATCTCTCTCCACAGATCGGACTCGTCAAAATATCGGAAATCCACCAGTTCCGATAAATCCAAAAGCTTCCCGGCCTTTGCGTATTCACGCATCTGCGGCCGGGCAATCCCGTCCGTATAAAATAAATCCGGACCATCGCCCGCCTGAAAAGCCAGGGATACCAGCTCATAATAGCTTTCTCCCTCCCAGATTTCCCACTCCACCTCGGTATCCGGGTACTTCTCCTCAAAGCCTTCGATCAGATTTTCCATGGCCGGCTCAAAAGTAATCGCGTGCTCCCAGACCGTAATTTTACCGGAGATCTCCGTCTCCGAAAGCGTCTGCCATTCGCCTCCGTCACTTATCTGTCCGCAGCCCAAAAATACGGCCGCGCCGCCTGCCGCGATCATTAACCGCGCCGCCGTCTTTCCCGAAACCATACGCGTCTCCTCCCTCCTTCGAAGCCTGTCCTTTTCCGTCACGGAATCTGTCTTTCCGGTACCCCGAACATCCTGAACGCCGCCGAATCGCCGGTTACCGTTCAGCATTGCTGAACTGCGACTGCAAAAATCCATTTGGAATCGCCCAATTATTACAGAAAAGTATACTTGAACCCAAAACGTTTGTAAAGCGGTTGCAACCGTTCAGCTCCGCGGAACCGTTACCCTTTCACAGACCCTACGGTAATCCCGGAGACAAAATATTTCTGAGCGAACGGATAGATCACCATAATCGGCAGCATAGAAATAAAGATCTGCGCGCAGCGGATGGTCCGGTCATCCACCATGGACAGCAGCTTATATTCCTCGACACTGAGCAGGCTCATGTCCCTCTCCACCACCACGGTATACAGATAAGAGGCCAGCGGATAATTTTCCGGGAAATTTGAGAAAATCAACCCGTCAAAATAGCTGTTCCACTGCGTGATAAAGCTGAACAGCGTCAGCGTAGCGATGGACGGCTTCGCGCAGGGAACATAAATCTGAAAACAGGTTCGGAAATGGCTCGCCCCGTCCATCCGGGCCGCCTCCTCCAGCTCCTTTGGTATCCCCCGGAAAAAATTCAGCATCAGCACAATATTGTAAACCGATATGGCCGTAGGCAGAACCAGCGCCCAGATCGTATCCATCAGCCGCAGTTTCTGGATCAGCAGATACCCCGGAATCAGTCCTCCCGAAACCAGCATGGTAAAGAAGAACAGCCAGGCATAAACGCCTCTTGTCCGAAGCTGCCCTGCCTCCTTTGACAGCGGGTAGGCCGTCAGAATCGTAAGCAGCATGGACAAAGGCACGCCGATGCACACCCGCTCGACGGATTTCAGCAGAGAAGCCCAGAACTCCTTCCGCTCCATGACATAAGTATACGCATTTGTGGTAAATTCAACCGGAAAAATGGATACCCGTCCCGCTGCCACCGCCGTAGCGCTGGAAAAGGACATTGCCAGCACATTCAGCAGCGGAAACAGGCACGCCCCCGCCAGCAGAATCATAATAAGATAATTGATAATCTGAAAAAGAATACGTCCTTTCGATGCTTTCATGCTTTCTCCAGCCTCCTAAAAAATCCGGTAGTCTCCAATCTTATACGCCAGGAAATAGGATACGGAGATAAACAGGGTCGATACCAGCGATTTAAACAGTCCAACCGCCGTAGCCGGGCCATACTGGGCGTTCAGCAGACCAAGCCGGTATACAAAAGTATCCAGAATATCTCCCGACTCATACACCGATACGTTATACAGATTGAATACCTGATCGAATCCCGCGTTCAGCACATTCCCCAGACTCAGCACCAGCATCAGCACAATAATCATTTTCATGCCGGGAAGCGTCACGTGCCAGGTCTGCTGCCAACGGTTCGCGCCGTCGATCTGCGCCGCCTCGTAGAGATTTGAGTCGATTCCCAGAATCGCGGCAAGGTAGACAATCGCCCCATATCCGAAATTTTTCCATATATCAGTGGCGATCAGCGTCCCCTGAAAATACCGGTTGTCCCCCAGGAAAAAAATCTCTTCTCCTCCAAGGGCCTTGATAATTTGATTCACAATTCCCGTACTGGGAGACAGCATATCGATAAAAATACCGCCCAGAACCACCCAGGACAAAAAATACGGCAGATAAACGATAGTCTGCACTGTCCTCTTGAACAGCCGGTTCCGCACCTCGTTGAGCAGCAGGGCGAATACAATCGGAACCAGAAGCCCCAGCACAATCTTCCAAAACGCGATCACAATCGTATTTTTCAGGGCCTGGGTAAAGCCCGGAAGCTTGAAAACATAGGAAAAATTCTCAAACCCTATCCACTCCTGATCTCCAAAAAGCCCCTTGCTGGGAATAAACCTCTGAAAAGCGATAATCAGCCCGGCCATGGTAGTGTAATTAAAGACAAGGATCATCAGGACACCGGGCAGAAGCATCAGGTGCAGCGGAAGCTCTCTCTTAAATATGGAAAACGTATATTTTGACTTCCTTTTTTTCATGTACTTACTCCTTACTCTGAAAATCCGCCGCCGGATAGGCGGCATGCATTCAGGGATGCCAAGTACGCCCGCCAGATTTTTCCGGGGCGGTGGTACGCATGCCCCGCGGGCGTATGCAGGTTTACTCTGAAAATCCGCCGCCGAATAGGCGGCATGCATTCAGGGATGCCAATGCAGGTCGGAAACTCCGGAATTATCCATTCAATCAGATAGGGGAAGCTCTCCTTCCCCTATCCTCCGTGATACCGCGGTCAGCTTACTGCATTGCTGTTTGACGTCCGTTATTTATTCGCCTGATACCATTCGTTTACTTCATCGGTCATTTCCTGTCCGCCTGCCGTAGTCCACTCTTCCACGACCTTATCAAACGCGTCCAGTTCCTCCTGTCCGGAAATGATCTTGATAAATGTCTGATCCAGCATGTCGTCCAGTGTGGTCTTTCTGGTTGACATGATCTCGCCAGGCGCCGCTACAAATTCATCATATACCAATTCCACGTTATCGCTGTTCTGATATTCCATCAAAAGCTCCTGGGAACCATCCGCTCCGAAAACGCGGTTCCATCCCCACATGGTCCGGTCCCCGTTCTGAGCCGCGTAGCTGTACTCCCACATGCTGTACTGCTCGCCGCTTAAATCGCCCGGATCACCGGTCTTCAGAGCCTCAGAGATAGCCTGGGTCGTCACCTGATTTTTGTTGGGGCCGCTGTACTGAACCGGAGCCAGCTTCCACACGCCTTCTACGCCATTCCCGGGATTCGCGTAAACCTCGTACTCATTCAATTCCGGGTCAAGAACCTTCTCACAGTACAGATTCAGCATTTCGATCAAGGCTTCCGGATGCTCGCAGTCCTTGCTCACCGCGTACCAGCTGCTCGTACACATTTCGATACCCGGCGTAATCGTCTCTCCTTCCTCTCTCATGGGGATCATATAGGGCATCCAGTCTGAATCCGGATCCGCGTTGATCACCCGCTGCAGATAATCCAGCGAAGACGCGTGGAATCCATAGAGTACGCCGCATTTTCCGTTTACCAGAGCCTCGCTTGCCTTCTCATTGTCATTTACGAAAAACTCCGGGTCAATCATCCCTGCCTCATACAGTTCAGCCAATCCGCCCAGGGCTTCTTTCATCTCCGGTGTCGTGCTTCCGTAAACCAGGTTCCCGTTCTCATCCTCAATCCAATACCTGGGATACGCGCCGTAGGCGTTGCACCAGCCCTTAATGTCAAACTGATTTCCGTAAAGGTCGTTGCTGAGCGCCATGCCGATGCTTCCCTCGCCAGCGTAGTCCATAAACGCCGTGATGATTTCTTTTAACTCGTCCAGGGTTTTGGGCGCTTCCAGATCCAGCGCGTCCAGCCAATCCTGTCTCAGCCAGAGAATCTGCGCTTTTTCCAGATCACAGTCCACATAAGGGATGCCGTACTGAACGCCGTCATAAGTGCAGGCATCGATACAGGCCGGTCCCGCCGCGTCGATGAGCTCCTTGAGATAGTCGCTGGCATACTCATCAAAATACGGCTTCATGTCCACGATCAGCCCGCCGTCCACAAGCTGCTTTAAATCCTGCTTATTCACGCACACAATATCCGGAATTGTCCCCGAAGCGATGGCCGCGTTAAACTTCTGCGTCGCGATTTCCGCGCTGGACGCCACCCAGAGATAGGAAACATCATATCCCAGACGCTCCGCGATCAGGTCTGTCCAGATATTGTCCTCGTAGGTCGCTCCTTCCATATTCGCGAATACATTGGATTCCACCAGCGGGTCCGCGGTTCTGCAAAAAGTAATCGTCTCAAGCCCTTCCTCCGCGGACGCAGGAATCAGGACGCTCCCCGTCAGGGCGGAAACCGCAAGCAATACGGCCAATACTTTCTTTTTCATTTTGGTACCTCCTCGTTTTTTCTTTTATTATAAAAAAAACGTCTTCGCCGGATAAGGAACAATCTCTTCTTTCTGCTTCACAAAAAAAGCCGTTTTCACGGCCTCCTTCAAAATTTGCTTTTTTCATTCACTTTTTTTCAGAAAGTCAAAAAAGGCCCGCGCAGCTCTCTCCCGCCGCGCAAGCCTTTCCAAATTCTTTTTATTCCCGCGAGCAACGAGCCAAGCGGACATGCTTGCATGTCCATTTGGCGGTGCGGTGTGCCGGTGGCACACGTTTAGCACCGACCAAAACGGAGTGTAGAACGCCGCGGGGGGCAAATACCCCGCAGTTCTGCTTCGCTGCAAGTTTGATGCCCCGTAGCTTGCTGCGGGGTTTTTGACTTTACACGCTATTTCAGTTTTACATGTTTCGCAGACACTTCCTCCAGCTCATAGCGCACCTGCACCGCCGGATTCGGAAGCGCCTCCCGGAACCGCCGAAGAAGCCTTTCGCATACCATGGCCCCTGCTTCATAAGTACAGGCGGGAAGCATCAAAAGGTACTGGCTGTCGCTGTATCTGCAGGCAGCGTCCCCGATGCGCAGATAGCTCGAAAGCACTCCTCGCATCCTTTCCATCCCGGTCCGCAGCATGGCCAGCGCCTCCTCCTTTTTCTTTACTGATTTCGTCTCAAGGGTCAGCAGCGCCAAATGCTCAGAGATCCCCAAACGTTCCACCCTGCGCGCTTCCAGCCGGTAAATCTGCCGGAAAATCACGTAATCGCATAAAAAAGCGCCGCTGGGTTCCATGTCCTCACTAATATCCTGATAAATATCGTCAAAGCTCGCGACCCTGAGATTCTGAATAGAAATAATTTCCGCGTAAATGTCGTCCAGCCGGTCCCACTGGCGCAGGCCAAGGTTTTTCCGGAGAATGGTCTTTGCCTCCTCATAGTGCTGCAGAGCCAGGTCCTGGTTATGCTGACCCATCAGCGCCTTAATCAGCCAGTAATGGAGCTCCTCATCCAGACTGTCCTCCGCCAGCGCCTCCCTGCATACTTTCTCCATCTCGGCATATCTCTGGGTTTGGTCATAAAATCCGCACAGATCCTTTATCAGACGCAGATACAGCGAATGATAGTAGGTGGCAGTGGAAATCATCCAGGTTTCCGCCGCAACAGCGGGAAACACCGAACCGCCATAGAGGGCCAGAGCCTTCTCACAGACATCGATGCAGTCTTTTGTTTCCATCTGCCGGCTTTCCTTCTGCGCTCTCAGGCATGCCTGCTCAAACAGCTCATAATCCGTTTCCAAAGGAACCGCCGGATTCCAGCGGTAAGATCCCCTCTCATGAATAATAAACGGATCGTCTCCCAGCTTTTTCAGCAGGCTGCGAAGCCGGTATACAAGATTTTTTAAAGCGCCGGAAGGGTTGTCTGTCTCTCCTTCCGGCCAGAGTGCCTCTGCCGCGTCCGCAGCGGAAAAGCTGCGTTTACGGTACATCACCAAAAATATCAGGAGCCTGACCAGCTGATTTGAGCGGAAATTCCGGTCGTCCAGGGTTTTGCCGTCTCTTGATATTTCAAATTTTCCCAATATTTTTACAGTAACCATTCCGGTTCCCTCTCCTGCCTTCTTTTAAAGGCCTCCGGATATTATGTTTTCTCTGTCGTCTTCGCAGCTTACCGCGGAATCGAGCAGCCGGATCAGCTCCAATGTACTGCGAAATGCCTGTGTCTCCTGCGCCTCTACCCAATGGATAACGCCCTGCCAGCTCTGTCCCTGCGTCTCCTTGATTTCCACTACAAACGTGTTGCCCGAACGTATTGCCCTGTTTTTCATAGATTCCTTTCTTTCCTGCGGCGCTTCTGCGGCGCTTATGAAAATCCGGTCCAACTCCCCCGGTTTCTTCCAGGAATATCAAATAGCTCACCCATAATAACTCTCTATCTTATTATACGTTTGTCTGGTCACATAACGGTCACACAAGGAAATTTCATTTTCTTTTTCCAAAATATACGCTATAATAGCAGAAGAGATCCCTGCCTGAAAGGAGGCGCCAAATGCTCCGCGGAAAACTTCATATATTTATGGCCCTTCCGGCGGTTCTTCTGGCGCTGCTCCTTTTCGGATGTTCGTCAGGAGAGCAAATCCCAAGGGACAATACGCCTCAGGTTCTGATTCCTCAGGCCGACGGCGTTATCGTCTACGAAAGCGGAGGCGCGCGAATCGATGCGTCTCACCTGGAGAACGGCTATTTCTGTGCCTCCTACAGCGGGACATCCGACAGGGTAAAACTGCAGGCCACAGGACCGGACGGCGTGACCTACACCTACGATCTGGCCGCAGACGGAAGTACCGACGTGTTTCCCCTCAGCGCCGGCGACGGCTCTTATACTGTCGCGGTATACGAAAACATCACCGACAATAAATATTCCACGGTTTTGGCCCAGACACTGAATGTAAGTCTGAAAAATGAGTTCACCCCCTTCCTCTACCCCAACCAGTTCGTTCATTATAATGAACAGACAAAAGCCGTAGCGAAGGGCGCCGAGCTGACGGAGGGCTGCGCAACGGATCTGGAAGCCGTTACCGCAATCTACGACTTTGTGACCTCAACGATTTCCTACGACAACGAAAAGGCCCGCCAGGCCTCGGACGGAGAACTTGCCGGATACCTGCCCGATATCGACTTGACTTTGGAAACACAAAAGGGAATCTGTTTCGATTACGCGGCCCTCATGACCTGTATGCTTCGAACACAGCGGATTCCCACAAAGCTTCAGATCGGCTTTGCCGGCGATACCAAACACGCCTGGATAAGCACCTACCTGGAGGAATCGGGCTGGGTCGAAAATATCATTTATTTTGACGGCGAAAGCTGGTCCATGATGGATCCCACATTCGCGTCCACCTTCCAGAGCGGCGCGGACCTGAAAAGCTTCATAGACGACAGCGCAAACTATATCCTTCAATACTCCCGCTGAGCGGCTGCCGGTTTCACCGCGCGGGGCAGGCGTACCACCCCCCGCAAAGTCTGGCGGGCGTACTTGGCATCCCTGAATACATGCCGCCTATTCGGCGGCGGACTGTCAACGTAAAGGAGATTTGTATTCTATGGAAAAAAAATTGACGAATGAAGAACTGGCTGTTTTCTTCCGGCAAATATCCATGGTTCTTTCGGCGGGGCTTGCTCCGGCAGAGGGGATTCAAATGCTTCGGGAAGATTCCGCCCAGAGCGGCGCGGCGGTTCTGGACCGGATACTGGATGCCCTCTCCGAGGGAAAAGGATTTTATGAATCTCTGGAAAACGGCCGGGTATTCCCTGCGTATGCCCTTCAGCTTGTCCGGATCGGAGAGGAAGCCGGCCGTCTGGATCAAGTGACGAATTCCCTTGCCGACTACTACGAGCGGCAGGACGCGCTGTCCAGAGAAATCCGCAGCGCCCTGACCTATCCCCTGATTATGATCGGAATTCTGCTGGTGATTCTTGTCGTGCTTTTAACAAAAGTACTTCCGGTCTTTAACCAGGTGTACCGGGAGCTGGGGAGCGAGATGACCGGAATCTCCCGCGTTCTTTTAAACGCGGGAACCCTTTTAAACCGATTCGCTTTCCCCGCCCTTCTCATACTGGTTCTTCTTGCCGTCTGCCTTGGATGGCTCACCAAAAAGCGCAGGATACGTCCTTTCTTTCTGAAAAAAGTGGATATGCTTGTGGCCCAGGCACGCTTCGCGGACGGTGTCGCCTTGACGCTGTCCAGCGGGCTGGATATGGAGGAAGGCGTTCAGATGGCCGCCGATCTGGTAGAGGAGCCCCGCCTTCTGGCCAAAATCCAGCATTTTCGGGACTCTCTGTCCCAGGGAGAGGATTTCTCAAAAGCTCTTTCAGATAACGAGATCTTCTCCGGCTCCGGCATGCGGCTGATCCTGGTGGGTTCGAAGACCGGCTCCATGGACGAAGCCATGAAGAAAGTCGCCGCCAGGTACCAGGAGGAAGCCGGCCAGCGCGTCAGCGACCTGGTCTCCCTGCTGGAACCGGCCATGGTCGCCGGCCTTTCCATCATTGTAGGAATCATACTGTTTTCCGTTATGCTGCCTCTGCTGGGCATCATGACCGGAATCACCACGCTGTCTTAAAAGGAGTCTTTCAGTGAACCGATTTGTCAAAAGCAGCCGGGGCTTTGCCCGGATTCGAACCATAATCCTGTCCCTGGCGGCAGCCGTCCTGCTGCTGGCAGCCTTTTACTTTGGACTCTCTTCCATCTCCCAGGTCAGCATCCAGGAACAGGAAGACAGCCTGCGCTCCGCCGTCACCCGCAGCGCGGCTCACTTTTACGCGATAACGGGACGATACCCCGAAAGTTTGGACGAACTCACCGACAGCTACCCTCTGTATTACGACAGAAGCCGGTTTTTCATCAGCTATCAGCCCATCGGAGAAAATATCATGCCGGAGATCTTCGTAGCCGCGCGGGGCGAATAGACACGAATCATAGTTTAAAAAGGAGGGAGCTCCCATGTATCCCAGAAAACATTCCGCGGACTTTTTGTTTCTTCTGATTATCTTCGGTTTTTTTGCGGTTCTGGCATTTTCCACCGTGGTACTGGGCGCCGGATTTTACCGCTCCGCAGTCAGCAATTCCCAAAAACTGGCATCTGTGGACATGGCCGCCGGCTATATTGCGGAAAAGCTGCGGCAGACGGACGAAACGGGCAGCTTCTCAGTTGAGGAATTCGGCGATTCCCAGGCGCTGGCGCTGCGTTCCCAGTACAATGGCGAAACCTTCATAACCTGGATTTATACCTGGGACGACACCTTGCGGGAGCTTTTCGTTCGTGAAGACGCCGATATTAATCCCGAAATGGGAACCGCCCTCGCGGATATTTCCCGGCTCCTTGTCACTCCGATTTCTGACTCCCTATATAAACTTCAGGCAGAAAACAACGACGGAGACCGGACCGAGCTGTACATAAGTCCGCGCGCATTGTACTGACTTCGCCGCCAGGATTTCGCCCGCGGCTTTCGGAAAAGGCATTTCGTCCGCCTTGGAAAGGAATGTTATGCAATCTTATACTCATTCGAAATCCCGCCTGTTTTTATTGGAACTGGTACTTGCTATTTTCATCTTCGCCGTTTCCGCTTCCATATGTGCACAGGTTTTTACAAAAGCATACACCGTCAGCCGGGATGCCAAATCCCTTTCCCAGGCCGTAAGGCTTGCGGAAAACGCCGCCGCCATGATCGACGCTTCCGTAAAAGAGGGCAGTGATCCTTTCTTTTATCTTCTGCGGGAATACCCGGAGTCCGAAGAAACCGACGGCGTCTTTACCGCCTGGTTTGACAAAGACATGGCCGGCTGCGGAAAGCCGGACGCCGTCTATTCCCTGGAAATTTCCTGCTCCGAGGAGGAAACCGGTCTGCAGAAGGCAGACATCACGATACAAAGGCTGTCCGACACAGTAACTGTCCACCAGCTCAATAAACTGTACCATATTCCAAATACGCCGTAAGGAGTTATCCATGAAAAAGAAATCGCCCTCTCTGGTTCATTCCGGTCTTTCTCTGGTCATTGTCATTTTTATCGTTCTATGCCTTGCCGTCTTCTCCGCCCTCTCCCTGGTAACAGCCCGTTCGGACTATGTGCTGGCACAGCAGGAGGCCCGGCGAAGCCTGGAGGTCCAGGCCGCGGAAAATCAGGCGCAGCAGTGGCTTGGGGACATGGATGACGCCCTGGCGCGAATCTACGCCTCTTCAGAAACCGTGGCCGACTGTCTGAACGCCCTGTCTGAGAGCGCTGTCCTCGCCGAATACTACACGGATCCCGGCTCTGCCGGGGAATCCAGCTCTGCCGGGGAGTCCAGCACTGCCGGGGAGTTCTCAGATACCCAGGCCCTTGGAACGCTCTTTGCGGCCTTTTCCATTTCTGAGGACCAGCAGCTTTCTGTTGCGCTCTCCCTGTGCTGGCCGGCGGAGGAACGCTTTTACACCGTCGCTAAATGGCTTGTGGAAAATACCGGTACCTGGGAGGGAGACCAGTCGATTCCGGTTTATGTGGAGGAAACCGAAACGGTTTCTCAGTAAAATTTTAACTTTTGGAGGATACCATGACCACCATTGAACTTCTTCAGAAGGCATCCCAAAGCGATGCCTCCGACCTTTTTATTGTAGCGGGCCTTCCCCTTACCTGTAAAATCAACGGTTCTCTGCAGTCCTTATCCGGTGAGCGGCTGATGCCCGCCGACACAGAACGGATAATCCGGGACATTTACGATCTGGCCGACGGCCGGGATTTTTCCCATTTTCTGAAAAACGGAGACGATGATTTCTCCTTTTCCGTTATGGGACTGTCCCGTTTTCGCGTAAGCACCTATCGGCAGAGAGGTTCCTGCGCCGCCGTTGTCCGTGTTATCTCCTTTACCCTTCCAAAGGCCCGGGAGCTTGGCATTCCGGATTCCCTGATGCGCCTGGCGGATATTTCCAAGGGTCTTGTCCTCGTTACAGGCCCTGCGGGCAGCGGAAAATCCACGACCCTTGCCTGTATGGTGGATCATATCAATCAGACACGCAGCAGTCATATCATTACTCTGGAGGATCCCCTGGAATTTCTCCACCGGCACTCCAAAAGCATCGTAAGCCAGCGTGAAATCAATACAGACACAGAAAGCTATCTGGTCGCGCTGCGGGCCGCTCTGCGCCAAAGCCCCGATGTGATTCTTCTGGGCGAAATGCGGGATTTTGAAACCATACAGACCGCCATGACGGCAGCCGAAACCGGCCATTTTATTCTGTCCAGTCTTCATACAATCGGTGCGGCCAATACCATAGACCGGATTATCGACGTATTTCCGCCCAATCAGCAGCGTCAAATCGTCATTCAGCTATCCATGGTTCTCCAGGCCGTGGTTTCCCAGCAGCTTGTGCCATCCACAGACGGCCGTCTTATCCCGGCATTTGAGATCATGACGCTGACGCCGGCATTTCGCAATTTAATAAGGGATAACAAGGTCCATCAGATCGATGGAATGATTTATTCTTCCGCGAAAGAAGATATGATTTCTATGGACAATTATCTTTTGAAGCTCTGGCGCGCAGGGCAGATCACAAAGGATACTGCCCTGCGGTACTGCACCAATGCCGAGCTTCTTGGCAAAAAACTTTTGTAACTGGCATGTCTGTCCCAGCCATGTTTCCGCGCGGTCTGTCCGCATGAAAAGCGCGAACCGGCCGCCCAGAGTGATTGCTATCTGTCCCATTTATCGCACAGAGAGTTAATCTGTCCGGTAAACTTCGCCAGATCCTTATTTGCTCCGCCTTCATTATGGCGGATAACCGTAAGCAGTCTTTCTCCGGCTGCCCACAGCCGCGCGAAAGCAGTGTTGGCCCTGGCCTCTTTTGGAACTGTGATGCCCGGTTCCTTCTTTTGAACGCGAACCGGCTCTCCTACCTTTTCCCATTTTCCCGCCAGAAGGTCAAACATCGCGCCGCTGTAAGGCGCTTCTGCGTCAAGTCCAAGCTCATTGCGCAGCCTTGAGGCGAAAATTTCGGTCACCGTATCCTCCCCATGTACCACAAAAACCTTCTGCGGCTTATCCTGAAACGCGCGGATCCACTCCATAAGCCCCCGATTATCGGCATGTCCGCTTATGCCCTCCAGCCTGCGGATCTCCGCGTGAATTTCAATTTCCTCCCCGAAAAGCCGAACGGTTTTCGCCCCTTCCAAAATAGACCGGCCAAGGGTTCCCACCGCCTGGTATCCCACAAACAGCACAGTACACTCCGACCGCCAGAGATTGTGCTTCAGATGGTGCTTAATACGCCCCGCCTCGCACATACCGCTGGCTGATATAATCACTTTCGGCTTTGTATCAAAATTTATCTGTTTGGAATCATCGCTGGTAACAGACGTTTTAAGCCCCGGAAAACCAATCGGATTGATTCCCTTCTTTACCAGTTCCATAGCCTCCTCATCAAAGTCGTCCCACATATGTTTGTAAAAAATCTGCGTCGCTTCCACTGCCAGCGGGCTATCCACATATACGTCAAAATTATCGTGTCCCTTTACAAGCCCTTCCTCCTTTATCTTCCGGATAAAGTACAGAAGCTCCTGGGTTCTGCCCACCGCGAAGGACGGCACCACCAGATTTCCGCCTCTGTCAAAGGTTTTCTGGATAATTTCCGCCAGCTCTCTCACATAGTCAGGCCGCTGGTCTCCATGGCTCCGGTCTCCGTAAGTAGACTCCATCACCACGTAATCGGCGCTTCTCAAATACTGGGGATCTCGTAAAAGAGGCTGATTTTTATTGCCAATATCTCCTGAAAAAACAAGCTTTTTCTCTTTTCCATTTTCTGCTGCCCAGATTTCTATAGACGCGGATCCAAGCAAATGTCCCGCATCCGTAAACCGGGCGCGGACAGCGTTCGAAATGGTAATTTCCTGATCATAAGCGACTCCTTTCAGGCACGAAATCGCGCCCTCGGCGTCGTCCATGTCGTAGAGCGGGATCACTTCTTCTTTTCCTGCCCTTCTTCCCTTTCGGTTTCGCCATTCCGCCTCAAACATCTGAATATGCGCGCTGTCACGCAGCATAATCTCGCAGAGGTCCCGGGTGGCGTCTGTAGTAATAATCTCCCCCCGGAAGCCTCTTTGATATAAAAGGGGCAGCCGTCCTGAATGATCGATATGCGCGTGGGTCAGCAGCACCACATCGACCTCACTGGCCGGAACCGGTATCTCCTGATTTTCAAACTCATCCGGCCCCTGCTCCATTCCGCAGTCGATCAGCAGTCTTGTTCCGCCCGCTTCTAAGTAAAAGCAGCTTCCTGTCACCTCATGGGTGGCACCCAGAAATGTAAGCCTCATAAAATCGCACTCCTTTCCCTAAACAGGTGTAAGCTATCGTAACCGTTCAGTCCTGCCAAACCGTTACTTTCTAGCTCCAGTATAACCTATTTATGTCTGAAAGGACAACATTTATGCTGCTATTTTTGCACTCCTGAATCATTTCTCACGGTCTGCGCAGCATATGCGCGGACCTGGGCTTTCATGTAACTCTGCCTTTACGCCTTTTCTGTAAAAAATCCGGTGGCACATACACCGTATTCATCCGTTAAAAACTCCGGCTTGTAATACATCCCGGAGCACGCGATTTCTTTAACGGTTTCCGCGTTGTCTTTCTTATTTCCCGTCACAATGAAATATCGATTTAACTGCTCTCTGCACGGATCCAGCTCTTTCAGAAGCCCCGGGAACCAGGCGCCGCAGCCGCCTCCGTCCGGCAGAACCAGAAAACGCGTCTTCTCCGCTATATCCTGAAACTCCGGTATCTTCCTTCCAAGTTTACCATGCTCTTTCAGATTCACATTTCCCAAAAGCAATGTTCCTACCGTATAGCGCTCACAATTTCTGTCATTATGCTTTTTGCATACGTCAAAATCATGATACAGGCTGCAGCGCATGGCGCAAACATGGTTCACGTCATTCCTGCACTTGCCGCAGGGAACCTTATTGCTGAACGGTCTGACCGTCATCAGGCAATCATCCTTCGCCGGATCGGCGTCCTTTGGTCCGTGGTAAACTGCAAGGGAATTCCCTTCATCATTCCTACAGCAGATTATATGAACCATCCATTTTCCTCTTTCCACGGAAAATGTCTGTCCTTCCTCCAGAATCGTTACCTTATCCGCCGGGTCATTTCGTCCCCATTCCTCCAGCAAGTCTCCCTTTGGCATTACCAGCTCTTTCACATGGTTTTTCCCTGTAAGCCGGCGGATCTCATCCATGCTCTCCGGCCGGATTCCATCCAGCACCAGCAGATCGATCTCCTCGTCCCAAAGCTGAAACTCCAGCGCGGAATTAATCAGCGGTTCCTCTTTCGTACATCCGGTACCACAGGCATCCGGCCCTTCATCCTTCGGCCCGCTTCCCGTCCAATCGCAAAGATACACCAGGAAAAATCCATTCTCCTCATTGTCCCCGGTAATCTTCGCCGTGTGTGCAAGTCCCTGTGCTCTATGATAGTACATAAAGTTGAAAAATGCTTCTGTTTTCATACGTCTCCCCTTCTCGTAATGTAAAATACAGATTTTTTTGTGACAGCCCGGTTCCTACTTTGTACTCCTTATATTTTAAGGACGCGGGCTGTATTTTGGTTACTTCTTTCATAAACGTTTCATTGTTTCGGCAAATCTCGGATGTGTGTCAGGTAATGTAATGATGGGGAGCAGACACGGGGTCTGAGATTTCGGTTTAATAAATGCTGGGTTGATAGTTTCGGTTAGCCGATGTAGACATCTCTCGTATATGTAGTAGCAGATTCTACTGTAGAGCCTTTTTGTGCTGTATGAACACCTTTCACTCTATAAGAGTATCCTCTCGGTACAGTTACTGTGGTTCCTGCAGACGCAGTCCATGTGTTATAGCTAGTATCTGTTATAGTTGTATATGTTCGCCAACTTCCTCCAACCAGTCTTTGTAAGCTCAGAGCTACTACTACTATATCACTATCTCTATAGCAAATCGTATCTCCGTAAAAATTTACCTGACCGCCTCCTAAATTATCAATAGAAGCTATGCCGTAAGAAAGATACTGACCATATAAAGAAATATCTGACTCATTTGGATTCATCAAAATTAACTCTGCTATTGCTTGGGAGCTATTTTCATCCGAATACACAATATTTTCTATACCGTCTTCATTGACAACACTTTCAGCACTAACTGTTGTTCCAACTAGCATACATATCACGGCCAATATAATTAACAAAATTCCCCGGTTTTTGTTTTTCATCTTTCCTCCTCTATTTCATATTTTACATTACATATATATAAACGAACAACCGAAGGATTTATTACGCCTATACATCCTTTTCATAAAATTTAATACTTTGTATCATTTTTGTAAATGTTTCGTCATCTATTTCTCCTGTTATTGTATAATATCCATTATTAAACTCAAACTGGGTCACATAAGATTTACCTTTCTCCCAATTACGTAATTGCCAAATCGTAACCTCCAAATCTGCAGATTCTATTCTCGCTGTCTTTATAATTTCACCGTCAAATTTTGTTACCGTACTATCTACCTGGCCATGCCTATTCATCTGAACAGTCATTGGTTTGCCATTGATTTCATAAAGTATTACACATGTATTGCTTTTCTCGGATATTTTGTATTCTTCTAAGACCATACTATCTGGTGAATATGTCCACATAATCGGTGCCATTCCTATATTTTCTCGTATTTGGCTATATATTTTTTCTTCCTCTGTCGTTAAGCTCCTAATATTATCTTCTCTTCCATCAATTCCAATCGTCAACTGCCCATCCACCACCAAACTCCACATTCTCTGCACATAAGCCCGACTAGCCTCACTCCCGCATCCCACCGCCAGCAAAGACGCGACAATCACCAGCACCGTCATACTCGCCTTCGATCTGCCGATGCGCCCCAGCTTTTTTCTGCACTTCTCCCGCTTAGCTCTCTTCACCTGCATCTTCTGGCCCATTTTCAGAGCCTCTCTATCCTTTTCCGATAAAAGTTCATATACATCCGTCTGAGACGGTTCTTCCCAAATTCCCTGATCTTTCAATTTTTCTACAATCTTGTCGTACATATCATCCGGCGCCTTTATGTCCTGCAGCTCCGGATTGTTCTCAAGTTCTTCCGCAATTTTGTCTGCTTCTTCTTTCAAACTTTCTCTTAGCTTTCTGTCCATTTCCGGGTTGGAAACCATTTCATCAGTGACTTCCATATTGCTGATTTTCCCATGTTTGTTTTTCATTTCCCCACCCATTCTCATATCCCTCTCTTGACCAATACCCGCTAACACTATAAGATATAGCTATACCCAAAATTTTACGGGCTTAGCGCCCTGGCCCTTTATGGCTCTGTTTCTGTACCCATTTATGCCGCGTCATACGGCTTCGATAAAAATGTACCCTGATATGAATGCAGTCTATTGTCGACTGCCTGCTCTGCAGCAGCCATAAGAAGCCAAATCGGAACGGTTCAGCAGGGCTGAACGGTTACGCCAAATCATCAAAATTGGAGGATGAATTATGAAACGGATTGTACTTACAGGCGGCGGCACCGCCGGCCATGTTACCCCAAATATTGCTTTGATTCCAAAGCTGAAAGAGATGGGCTATGACATCCATTATATTGGCACCTATGACGGCATTGAGCGCAGGCTCATTGAAGAAATCGGTATTCCCTATTATGGGATTTCTTCCGGCAAGCTGCGCCGTTATTTTGATGTAAAAAATTTCTCTGATCCCTTTCGGGTAATCAAAGGTTACTTTCAGGCAAGGAAGCTTATGAAAAAACTCAAGCCTGACGTTGTGTTTTCAAAGGGCGGTTTTGTGGCAGTCCCCGTGGTAATCGCCGCCAAAAACCGCAAAATTCCCGTGATCATTCATGAATCCGATATGACTCCCGGTCTAGCAAACAAGCTCTGTCTCTCCTCCGCCACAAAGGTCTGCTGTAATTTCCCGGAAACCCTGAAGCATCTGCCGGAAGGAAAGGCAGTTCTCAGCGGATCTCCCATCCGCCAGGAGCTTTTGCATGGCAGTCGTCTGGAGGGCCTGAAGTTCTGCGGTTTTACAGCAAACAAACCAGTTCTGCTGGTAATCGGCGGTAGCCTGGGCGCTGTAGCCGTAAACAATGCTATTCGCGGCATTCTCCCCCGGCTTCTGGAATCCTTTCAGGTGATTCACTTGTGCGGAAAGGGAAAAGAAGACCCCTCTCTTAACCATTTGGAAGGCTATGTGCAGTATGAATACATCGAAAAAGAGCTTGCCGATCTCTTCGCTGCCTCTGACATCTGTGTCTCCAGAGCCGGAGCCAATGCTATCTGCGAACTGCTTGCTCTGCGCAAGCCGAATCTTCTGATTCCTCTGTCTGCCAATGCCAGCCGCGGCGATCAGATTTTAAACGCGGAATCCTTTAAGCGCCAGGGCTTCAGCGATGTTTTAAAAGAGGAGGAGCTCACCCCTGACCTGCTCTATGACGCCATCGTCAAATTATATGAAAATCGTGCTTCCTACATCTCCGCCATGGAGCAGAGCCAGCAAGGAGACGCGATTGCCACGATTACCTCTTTAATCGCTTCCTTATAGTCTATATAATGCTAATGTCAGCTTTGCAAAGCGAAGCGCACGATATGTTTTTGGCTGCCAGGCAGTCAGCATGTAACATTTCAGCCAATCTGAACTTCTGTCCGCAATCTGCCGCGCGGCCTGCTTATAGCCGCTTCGCGGCTTCTCAGAAGGGGCCTACGCCCCTCCTGAGACAGGCAGATCCCCATCCCTGCTCATTCGCCGGAAGCAAGGGACTTTCCGGATTCCTTAAAGCTCCCTGTAATAATCGTTTCCGTGTTTTTTGCGAAGAAACTTTCTGGCGCGGCTGAGTCTGGCCCGCAGCACTGGTACGGAAATTCCCAGATATTGCGCTGCCTCCTCCTGCGGCATCTCAAAGATACACACCGCCTCCACCACTTCATACCAGCCTTCGTTCTTTTCTTTTAATTCTGAAAGCAGTTTTAAAATAAATTCGCGCTGCGCGGCGCTTTCCACGATCTTTTCCAGGCCGTTATCCGAAATCAGTTCCCGTTCCAATACATAAGCCTCATAACTCGTTTCTTTAAATCGTCTCTGCTTTCTCCAGCAATCTACAATCTTATGCTTCGCGCACAGGATGAGCCATGGAGCCACCATGTCATCCTGTATTTCCATCATATTTTCGTAGTATTTCGCGAAGACTTCCTGCCCGATTTCGTATGCCGTCTCTGAATCGCCGGTTCGTACAAACACATAGCGATAGACCATGTCTTTATATTCGTAATAAATCTCATCGAATTTCTGCTTTTTTATCATTTGTAATGTTCTCCCTCTAACCCCAAAGAGATCTTTCACTCGACAGAAGCCGGATTTCCGGCCGGGCGGTCTCCGTGCAGTAAAACCGCCGCGGCGCGGCTTGGGCGCGTTAGCTATCCAGCAAGTCCTTGTACTCCTTTAAATATTCCTGGCGAATAAACTTTCTCGCCCGGAACAGGCGTGCCCGGAGCACCTGAACGGATATGCCTAAAGAAGCTGCCGCTTCCTCCTGCTCCATCTCGCAGATGCAGACTGCTTCGATCACCTGATACCAGGTTTCATTTTTCTGTCGCAGTTCACCCAAAATCTTCCAGGCAAAATTCTCTTGAATAACGTGGTCCACAACCCGCTCCAGATTATTTTCCGATATCACCTCCAGGACAGCAGTTTCTCCAACGCTGCTCTCCTGTCGGTTTTGCCTTTTCCTCCAATAATCGATGCATTTTCTCTTCGCGCACAGGAGCAGCCATGCCTTTACAAGGTCCTCCTGGATCTGCTCAATCTTTTCGTAATAGTGCAAAAACACATCCTGGCAGATTTCTTCTGCCGCCTCCAGATCCTGCGTCTTGCTGTACGCGTATCTCAGAATCAGATTTTTGCGGCGACGGTAAACTTGAGTGAATCTCTGTTCCTTTATCATTTGTATAGCTCCCTCTTTCCTTATCAGGGAGATGTTTTTATGCGTCCATTTTGGACAGGATTTCCTTTTTGTCCTCTTCCGTAAGGGTTCCAGGCGTCCAGCTTATGCCGGCCTGGTCGTTTTCGTACCGGGGAATCAGATGGATATGGAAATGGAACACCGTTTGTCCTGCCGCGGTTCCATTGTTCTGCACGATATTAAATCCATCGCATCCCAGAGCGTCTCTAAGCTTCCCTGCCACTTTTTTGGCCACCAGAATGCCCTTCTGCGCCACTTCATCCGGCAGTTCAAACAGATTCGCCCAGTGCTCCTTGGGAAGCACCAGCGCGTGTCCCTTCGTCGCCGGTCCAAGATCCAAAATAACCCGAAAATCCTCATCCTCATAGACCGTGGCGGACGGAATCTCCCCATTTGCTATTTTGCAAAAAATACAATCAACGTCTTTCATGCCTTTCATCCTTTCTTTTTCTTTTGCTTTAATGGTAATGCTTTTGTAAAATCCTGTCAACAAAATATGATTGCCATTTTGCTTCCGCAATGCTAGACTATCTGTGAATCAGGAGGCATTACCATGAATGAATTAGAATCGAAAATCCAGCAGCTTGAAGCAGAACACCGCTTTGTACTGTCACGCATTTCTCACGAAATCCGCAATCCCGTTACGCTTATCAACAGCTCTCTGCATATCATTGAACAGGAGCATCCGGAGGTTCAGGAATTTACCTTCTGGAAGGAAACAAAAGAAGATCTGGCATACCTGCGGAAACTCCTGGACGAGCTGTCCAGCTACAACAACAGCGACCGTCTGAACCTTTCGGATATTCAATCCGGTCCATGGCTTCAGGAGCTATCTGCAAAGCTGCGGCTTCTGGCCGGTGATAAACCATTTCTGGTGCAGACTGTTCTGCCTCCGGATCTTCCGGTGGTTGCCGCGGATTCCGTAAAACTCAGGCAGGTTTTAACGAACCTAGCGCGCAACGCTCTGGAAGCCGGATGTACCTGTCTGCGGATTGAAGCTTCCGCAGACGACAAGGATCTCACAATTCATGTGTCGGACAATGGCAGCGGAATACCAGAAGAATATCTGGAAACGCTGTTTTGCCCTTTTGTCACGCACAAATCCGGCGGCACCGGACTTGGCCTGGCGCTGTCAAAGAAAATCCTGGATGCGCACGGCGGGCAGCTTTACCTGTCCTCCTCAAATAAATCAGGCACCTGCTTCACCCTCTGCCTGCCCATCAGCACGGCTCCCAGCAAAAAGCCCAGAATAAATCCTGCCACATGAGCGACATTATCGACTCCCTGGGAGGAAAATCCCTGGAATACGGACAAGGCCGCCATAAGATACAGTCTTCTGCGGCTTACGCTGGGGATACTTCCCCTGTTTATAACAGCCAGAAATACCAGTGCGCCGATAACGGCAAAGATGGCGCCGGATGCCCCGGCGGAAACCGCGTAGTTTTCCGTCCGTAAATCATAATACACAGATGCCGCGCTGCTGCCCAGACCTCCTGCAAAGTAAATCACCAGATACCGCCATTTACCCGCTAATTTCTCCAGCAGATCGCCCAGGAAAAGGAGACAGAGCATGTTGTTGAACAGGTGCTGGATTCCAAAATGCAGAAACATGCAGGTAAACAGCCGGTAATACTCTCCATTTTCTACCACCCACGGCGCGAAGCTGGCGCCATGGTAAGCCATAAACACGGCATCCTCGGTGTCCCCCATGATGTCAAGTACAAAGAAGACAATCACATTAGCCGCAACAATGCAAAGATTTAATACCGCTCTTGACTTCAGAAACGCTTTTAATTCACCCATATCAACACTCCGACGCTATTGTATTTCACTGAAAATCATACCGTATATTTTCACAAATTTCAATAATTTCTTTCAAATTATCTGTCTCATCTTATGCCAGTTCGGCCCGGGTCTGCGCAGATCATAAAACATGATTACTCTCGTCTTTCTTGAAAACGATAGCCCGCGTTTGCGAAATACACCTTATCCGCTGTTCTGAGCTTTTTTGTCTGGTTTGGCTTCAGACGGTTGCCGTTTACATACGTTCCATTTCTGGAATTTTCATCCGCAAGAAACCATCCCTCTGCCCGCATCTCCAAACAGGCATGCACCCGGCTCACCACCGGCAGAGGAATCACCGCGTCTGCCTTTTCCGGAAGCTTTCCCACAAGAATCCTGCGTTTATCAAGCAAAATATCTCCCCGCTTCTCAGGTTCCAGGCTAACCAAAACAGCACCCGCGGCATTATACCCCGTACTCAGCACCTCTGTCTCATTTTCAAAGCCACCGTCTTCTTCTGTCCGGTCTTTTCCCACATTCCGGCACGTTTCTTCATCCTCCTCCCACAGGATTGCCGCCGCGGAATATTCGCCGGACATTTTCGGTTTTCGTTCCGGAATCTTTGGAATTCGCTTCAATAGTCTGGTCCCATACACAGTAATTCCCATGCCCAGAAAGAAAATACCGCCGGTCTGAACCAGATCCGTCACGCCCAGGAAAGCGCCTGCCAGAGAAGCCGCTCCGGATATAACCAGTCCCGCCGCCAAAGTAATCATCCTTTTCTTTTTCTCACTGGCAGACTCCTGCGGTACCTCCAGCTCTCTGTTTCTGTCTTCTTTTTTCCCTCTCCCGCGTTTTTGCTTTTTCTGATTTTCTTCAGATTTGTCTGGATTTTCCATCCGTTCCTGTCCCAGATTTCCGTCCAACTGTTTTTTGCGGCCGCTCTCCTCTGTCTTCTCTAGGGAAGGCGGCGGCTCCTCCTCAAACTCATCCAGGAGCGTCTCTTTTGGTTCTTCCTCCTCGCTGCGCGCGCATTCCCCATCGTCCGTCATTTTCTCCCTCACGCTTTCCAATACCTGCTGGATACTGTAATTTTCCTCCACTGCCTTTCCGTATATGTCATATCCCCATAAAACAGCTTCCGTATCCTCATGATCCAGCTTTTTCAAAATATATTCCGCGAGCTCCCGAAAGGAACTGCCGATATCCTTGTCATAGAAAGGCAGACAGCAGAACAGCACCTCCTCCGCGGAGGGCTTCATATAGATGTATTCCGGATCCAACAGGAACTGATTCGCGTCCAGAAGATATGTCCTGGCTCCGTCCATGGCTTTGCGCAGTCCCGTCAGAAGTGCCCGTATATCCTTTTGTCCAAGCTTTCGTTTCTCAAAAATCCGGGCCATAGGCTGCAAATCCGTGATTTCGTAGTAGAATCCCGCCTGTCCGTCCATTTTCCGCATTTTGCAGCTCAAAATACCTGGAATCCTATTCAGAACCAGCATCCGTACCTGATACTCGTCGCCCCGAACCTCCTGTGGCGCGTCCAGAATCATATAGTTATGATCCGTATCCCTGCGAAACGTGGGGTTCATCCGTCATCCCTCCTTGTCAGTGCCGCAAGGCTGTGGATTCTGTTCACTTCTCTGCGCGGATTTTTTAAATCCATTCCGGCGTTTGCCTGAATCCGCAGACTATCCAGGCCAAACAGACCGGACACAAAGCCTGGCAGTTCGAAAATACCACTGTATTCCGCCTCTACGCTTTCTCCTTTGATTGAGACGCTCCCCTGCAGACCGCTTGTCCCCAAAAGCTCTCTTCCCAAAAATTCCTCCTTCTTTTTCTCCGCGGCAGCCTCCCTCGTATCCTCTCCCCAGTTCAGGGCCGCCGCGCACGCTGTCTCCAAGGCGGCTCCCGTCAAAAAAGCCCGGTCGTGCATATAAAATCCAAGGTAAAGCAAAGCCGTCAGCACCGGAAGAATCAACGTCATCAAAAGTCCAAGCTCTACCGTAAAGCTCCCCTTGAGCGCGCGCTTTTTCACATCCATCCGCTCCTTTCCGCCAAAAGGCACAGCGCTCCGCCGGTTCCCAAAAAGGGCAGGAACGGCAAACCGTATTTTCTCCCGGCCTTTTTTGCCGCCAGCAGAACGGCCGACACAACGGCCGCCAGAAAAAAGGCTGCCAGCACCGCTTCCGCGGTCCGCCAAAATCCCAGAAGCATCCCCGTCACCATCACCGCCAGTCCATCCCCATATCCAATGGCTTCCCTTGTTACAAAGCCAATCCCCAGAAGCAGACCTCCCAGAGCGATTCCCCCAATCCAGCTCCCCCAGGGTTCCTGTTTTATACAAAACTGAAGCAGAACCGCTCCTGTCCCAAAGGCAGCAAAAATCTTCCATGAAATTTTTCTTCTTCGTACATCCTGCACCCCTGCAGTCAGCCAAAAAGCCACAGCCAATAGTTCCGTCATTTTTCCTCCTCCTGACGCGCCTGCTGCGCCGTCCTTGCCAAGTGAATCGCGACTGCCCGTTTTCTTCCTTGTTTACCCACACTTAGAACACGCCCGCATTCCCAGAACTTCCTCTTTTCGCGCGATCCGCACGCTTCTTTTCAGCGCTCTGCACTCCCGGCTGCCATGATACCGTTTTCCTTCTTTTGTTATATAAACGCTTGCTTCCGAACCATCGCAGCAGCTGCAGGGATAATATTTTGATCCGTCAGCGCTTCGCAGCGTCTCCACACGGTTCGTCAAAACCTGCCGAATGGACAGCCGAATATGCGTACACGCAGGGTCTTTATGGTACACCGTTCCGTTGGCGGTCACATAAACCAGCCCTATTCCGTCTCCATTATCTTCTGAAGCGCTTCCATCCCCGGCGCTCCTTCCCGTCCAGGCCCTTACATATCCCCGCTGCCAAAGGCCCGGTATTTGAATATTCAAAAATGGCACCGGTATTCTTAAATCCGCGCTCACCTTTAAGTCGATCATCTCATTTTCTAAAAACTCAGAGCCCGTAAGCCGCAGGCCTGCCGGAAACAAGTCCTCTGGCAGCGTACCGGTCCGGCGCAGAATCAATTCTCTGGCATACACCGAGGAAAGAACGTTTCCAGCCAGTCCCAGGCTCTCCCCGTCTTCTCTTCCCGTCATCTCTGCGGCAGCCGCCGCGATTGCCAGTTCTCTTACCGCGCTGTGAATACCGCCGGCCACTCTGGCCTGTACCGCCGCCGCATCCGCGAAATAGAGTATTGCCAGCACCGCCCACAGAAACAGCGGTAAAATACACGCCGCTTCCAGCGTAAGGCTCCCGGCCGCTTTTAAGGCAGAGACGGATGTTCTGCCCTCGCACCCAACGGAACTTTTCCGGGCCGGGAGAGGCTCTTTTTCCTTTCTATGAAAAAACTCTGTGCTTGGGAAGAACATCCGTCTCTGTCTCCTCCTTCTATCCGTTAATATCATAATAGCCCACGCCCGCGCCGCACTGCGCAGACCGTGAGACATGAATCAATACCCGAAGCTTCCCGACACCGTCAAAGCCGGCGTTCCCCACAGCAGCGCGTTTCCCGGGCTTATAAATACCGGCGGTATATCCCAGTCCGCTTTCACAGCTATTTTGGCCACACAGTTATCAGCACGAAAAGCGGACGTTTCTTCCTTCCGGCGAAGATTCGCTTCGATCATATCCAAAGCCCGCATCGGGTATTTCTCTCTGCTCCCGGCTGCCAGAAGCACTCTTAAATATTCCTCATAATTTAATCCCTCTCCTCCTCCCTGATCGCATTCTCCAAGCACTTCAAGAATCCGGCCAAGATTTTCAAGGGAAAGCTTCCAGGTCGCCGCGGTCTTTATGAGTTCCACACGGCCTCCGGCCAGAAGGGTTCGGACATCCAGCAGACTCTCTCCATAAGCCCAGGCCAGAAGAAGGGCGGTAGTAACCAGCGGCGTCAAAAGTCCGCTCCCAATGACTCCCGCAACAGCGGCCGCCAGGGTCTGGGCCTGTCCGCGCATTTGAGCATTCCCTGCCGCGCATAGGAAATTGGTTCCTTCCCTCAGAAGCAAAAGCCGGTTTACCACGTACTTCAGATTTTCCTGATCGCTGTCTTTTCCGCCCAGAATATATTCCACCTGGTAGTCCAGGGCTCCCTCGCTTTCTTTATCTGTCATGCTGGGAAAATGCTGTACCAGATAGTCCTGGAAAATTGCCTCCGCCGTAAGCCCGCTCTCGGATTCGTCCATATCCAGATTCCCCTGATTTCGTTTTCGACCGGACGGCAGTTCGGAAATCTGTGTCGTTTTTGACGACACCATAGATTCATCCTTTACCACCAGGCCCAAAATTCCCATTTTCTTTATTTTTTCAATGATTTCCAAGGGATTTTCTACCTGAACAGCCGGCGTGTTCTCCGGATTCGCCGCCGCGGTCCCATTTTCCTGCGCCGCCAGCGCTTCGGCCTCCTTCGCCTTGCGCACCTCCTGCTCCATCCGCGCAAGCTCTGTACGGTTGCTTTGGCTTTTTTCCGTATATTCTTTGGCCGCCTGCTCCTGTTTCTGGCTTTCTTTCCTCCACTCCAGATACCTGCTAACGATCTCTGTTCCAAGGGTCTCTTTCACATTTTTTACTGCCTGCTGATAAAAGACGCTGCCTGCGTTATCCGTCATCAGCGCATATCCTTCCACCGCGCATTCTTCCATCCGCAGCGGAAACATCTGAAAACCTCCCAGAAGTCCTCCCCCCTTTTTCCCCGCGTTTGCTTCCATATATTCTTTCAGCCGTTTTTCCATCGTCGCCGCTTCCAGTGTTTCTTTTCCGTAACCGCCGTCCAGGAAAAGGACATCATAATCCTCCAGCAGCGCCCGCTCATATTCCCCAAAAACAGAAAACATCCCAAGCTCTGTCAAAATACCTGCTCTCGCCCTGGCTCCCTGCACTCTGGCGGACTCCACCAGTGTACAGGCCAGGGACAAAAACAGGATCAGCAAAATGCTGAAAAACACTGTAATTGTTCCCCGATACCCATACGTTTTCATTTCTGCCTCCTGTCAGATGCTGTTGCTCTGCGACGTTATTTTCTTGAGAATGTTATTTACCAGACTGGTAAGCTGACTTTTGAAAATGACCACAAGGCTGATCAGAACCACCAAAATTAAGATAACTTCTACGACGCCAACTCCATCCTCTTCCCGCAGAAATGCCTGGATATGGCTCATCCGTGCCCCACCTCCTCTCTTTCTGATACTTCGATATTTTCGTGCCTCACCTCCTTTTTCATGGCGTCCGGTACGCATCCCTTTCCCTTCAGAGCGCAGAATCCCGATGCCTCGTCCACACGGGCGCCATGTCCTACAAATTTAAAATGGCAGGTACGATTAAAATACCCATGACCAGAATCAGCATAAGCATCATGGGAAGCAAAAGCTTCGTCCCGGCCTCCTCCCCCAGCTTTCTGGCCTGCTGTCTCCGCTCTTCCATACCTGCCTCCGCCTCACTTTCTAAAAGAGAAATCAGTCCTTCGCTGCCTTTTTTCAGATTTTGCGAAAGCAGATTGCCAAGACGCCGGTATCTTGCCTCCTGGCATCTTCTGCCGAAATTCTCATAAACCCGGGCCTCTCCAACACCGTTTTTCAGTTCAAAGCAGGACGTAACGATCTCCTCGTACACATAACGCAGCGTTTTGTCTCCGGACTTCTCCTTTTCCTGGCTGTACTCTTTTCCCAGCCGGAAAAATACGGCCCGTATGGTCAGCCCGGCTCCCAAAAGCATCGCCATCCGGTATAAAAGCGCAGGATAATCCATGATCAGCTGACGCTGCCGGTATTGAAGCAGGCGTTCCAGCTTCTTTTCATCCCGAAGATACACCGCTGCCGCCGCGGCTGCCGTCAGCGCCGCGAGCCCGCCGAATACCGGTTCCGAGGCGCTTCCCCAGGAAAGTATTTTTCCGCCGGACTCTTCTGGCAGCGTCACCGCTTCCGCCTCGGGAGCCTGTCCGTTCGCTTCCCGGACGGCTTTCTCTAACGCCTCTATTTCCTGCTCCTCTTTTGACCGCAAAGGCGGCAGAATCCTTACGGTCAGCACTCTTGTCCGCTCCTTTTCCTGACATTTCAAGGTACAGGTCAGCGTCACCGCAATTCCACTCTCCGGGATCTCCTGATCATAAATGGCTCCGGCATAATCCAAAACGCCCAGGGGTTCGCTGATCCAGTCCAGAGTCACGGTTCCGTTTTCCATGCTTGTTGTAAGGGAAAGATCTGTCCGAACCTCCGCCAGACTTTGATTCGCCCCAAGGATTTCTTTTTCCAGATTTTGGGCTGCCTTTTTCAACAGCACTTCTGCCTGGGCGTCCGTCAGTTTTCTAGGACTGACCGATACCACAACCCTCCGGCTCTGTTCCTCCCCTTCCACCCGAACTTCAAGCTCCGTTTCCATGGAGCCGGCGCCTGCCTCCGGCCGTTCCACAGCGGTAATCCTACGTTCTTCCCAGCCGGATCCGGTAAGCAGTCCTATCGCGGCCGCGGCGCACAGACCGTAAACAAGAACGCCCAGAGCCGCCCCTGCCCGTCTGGCATAATATTCCTCCGGCTCTTTCCAGGCATCCCCGGCCCGAACCGCCCGAAGCCTAAACGCGAGCTGCCTTGTTTTCTCATCTGTCTGCCTCCGCCAAAACCTGCGAAGCAGATACAGGCAAAGACGATAGAAAGGCCATACTGCCCTGTTCATTCTCTACACCTCAATCCTTACAAAATATCTGCCAAGAAGGAAGGCGCCTCCATACAGCAGCAGCGCCGCAGTCATCACAAGGATTCCCACAGGAGTATAATACATTCCTTCCAGAAATTCCGGGGATGTCAGTCCCACATAGGCGAGTATAAAAAGGGGAATTCCGCTCATTACCTTCTGCTCCATCTTTCTGGATGCCAGGCTCACTTCGATTTCCTGCTGCGCTTCTCTCTTTTGCGTCATAATAGAGATGGTATTCCGTATAATCGCGTTCAGATCTCCGCCAGTTCTCTTTGCTGCGGAAAACACTGCCGCGAAATTTCGTATATCCGCCGAGCCGCTGCGCGCGGCCCAGTCAGCCAGCAAAGCTTCCAGATTTTCATTCACAGAGAGCATCCTTTTGATTCTGTGAAGCTCCCTGCAGACCGGCTCCTCCGCGTAATAAAGCTTTTCCAGCTCTTTGCAGGCCTCTGCAAACGCGTTTTCCGCTGAATATCCGGCCGTGAGCGAAGATGACACGCTTTGAAGCGCTGTCATAAATGTCTCCTCAAGCCTTTTTCCCCGCAGGCGAATTTTCTCCCTCAGATACATCCTCCGATACAGCCAGATTCCCGGAAGCCCCGCCGCAAAGGCAATCCAGGAGCGGTAAAACAGCAGACTTATCATTCCATCGAAAAGCGTGTACGTCAGCAGACACCGTATCCAGTCCCCGGCTGTCATCCGGTAAACCCGGTAGTCCGGCACCGGTTCTCCCTTGCCCGACCCCCGGCTGCCCTCGTAATTTGTCATAGTTCCACCCCCGCCCGCTCAAGCTTGCCGGTACGCGTCAGCTCGCCGGTTTTCAAAAGGGCTCCGCAAACCCGATCCCCCGCCCCGTCTTTCTCCTCCCGAAAGGCAAACAGCGGATTCGTCTGAATTTCCCCGGAATCCATATCGTATCCGGTAACCTCCAGAATCTCCAGAACCTTCCTGGTTTTATCCCGCATCCTTCCCAGGTGAATCATAATGTCAATCCCGGAGGCAATCTGTCTGCGTATCGCCGCCAGCGGCAGTTCCAATCCCATCAGCACCATGGTTTCCAGCCTGGAAAGCATATCCCTGGGACTGTTTCCGTGACCGGTGCTCAGTGAACCGTCATGTCCCGTATTAAAAGACTGGAGCATATCCAGGGCCTCCTCTCCGCGCACCTCCCCCACAATGATTCTGTCCGGGCGCATCCGCAGGCTTGCCTTAATCAAATCCCGAATCGTAATCTCATGGGTTCCCTCTGTATTTCCCCTGCGCGCCTCCAGACGCACCAGGTTCGCCACTCCCCGGATCTGCAGCTCCGCGTTATCCTCAATGGTGATAATCCGCTCATCCTTTGGTATGTAGTCGGAAAGCGCGTTGAGAAACGTGGTTTTTCCGGAGCCTGTACCGCCGCTGATAAAGATGTTGTACCCTGCCCTTACAAGTTTTTTCAGAAGCAGCGCCGCTTCTTCCGTAATACTTCCCCAATCAATCAGGCGCTGCATATCCACCGGGTCGTGGGGAAAACGCCGTATGGTTATCACCGGGCCGTTTAAGGCCACCGGGTTTAAAACCAGATTCACCCGCTCTCCGCCTGCCAGTCTGGCATCAGCTATGGGAACCGCCTCGTTTACAATGCGGTTGCAGCTTCCCGCGATCTGCTGCACCAAATCCTCCAGCTTTTCCCTGGATGGGATGCGCCTTTCCCATGGCATAATCCGCCCGTTTCGCTCCACAAAAATCCCGTCTGTGCCATTTACCATGATCTCGGTAACGGTTTCATCGTCCACCAGCTCCTGCAGCAGATCCAGTCTGCGGATGCTGTTAAACAGCTCCGTTCTCAGACGCCGTTTCTGTCCAAGGCTCAGGTAAGCTCTGGCGGCTTCCTCAAGAATCAGTCCGTCAATCTCCCGGTAAATCCCTTCATCGGAGATTTCTCCCAGCCTGCCGATCCGTTCCCGAAGGATCTCCCTTAACCGTTCCCGCTGTTCTTCCCGTATTTCCACCGGCCTCCTCCTCTCTGATAAGCTTTCTCACAAAATCTCCCAGCTCTCCCCATACAAGCTGTTCCACATAGTTTTCTCTGTGACCGAAGCTGCTGTGGAAAGGAAGCTTCAGCTTCCGGATTTTTCCCAGAACATCCTCATATTCCCGGATTTTCAGGGCAGTCTCGAACTGTTCCAGCTTCGCCAGCGCCATCCCGTCCTCCCGTACCGGCATATAAATCCGGCTGCACTGGCGCAGCAGGTCATACAATCCGTTTACCTGCTCGTCCAGATCCAGAATAATGCGGTCATAAGCGCTGTATGTCTCCAGATATTCCAGCATTTCCATCCATTCCTCTGCGGCGACGCTCCTTAAATCTTCCGGGCACAGCGCCGGGGGCACATAATCCAGACCGTAAAGATTCTGAACGATCGATCCCAGCCGATAGATCAGCTGGCTGCTTCCTTCCCTGGTAAAATAAATCAGATCCGTAATATCCGCTTTGTACTCCCTTCCCAAAAGTGAGGAAAACCCGGCGTAAGATTCCAGATTGATATACAGCACATGGCGTTCCTTGGCCAAAAGCTGCCCTAAAGTGAGGGCAAAGGAGGTACGGAGCGTTCGCTTTACCGGAGAATAAATCCCTATCAGCTCCACCTGTTTTTTCAGAAGGGGAACCGGCTCCGCCGAGGGCGCTTCCGCGTAATAGTTCATCACCTCGGAAACCAGACTGTCCGAGGCCTGATACTTGTATACAAAGGGGTATTCGGAAAGCTCCTTCAGCATCTCCCCCTCTGAGAGAATGATGATCCGTTTTACAGGAAGCTTCCGCACCTCGTCGCACATGGCGGAGGAGGAAATCAAAAGCAGCTCAATCTCCTGCTCCCCCGCAAAAGCCGCGAGATTCCGGACACTGGTAAAGGCCTGCACCTCAAAGGTTCCCGACTCCTTCTCGTAGATGTACTCCATCAGGTTATAGGCATAGGCTGCCTCCAGATCACAAACCGCAAAAATTCTTTTTTTCAATAGGCACCTCCCACATAAAAGCAAATACTTATCAACACCGGAACGGAAAAACAGAAGTGGCTGTCCACATTTTCCCCGCAGATATACGGCTTCCACTCCCGTGTCTGTGCATAACGGTACACATAAGCCCAAAAGTACCAGAGTCTTTTTTTCAGTTCTCCTCTCCATACAAGAAAGGGCAGGGCATACACCGCGCCGGCTCCCACGGCCCAGGCGGCGCAAAGGGCCGAGCCCCCGATTCCGAGAAGCCCTCCGGCGGCCGCCAGAAGCTTAATATCCCCGGCTCCGATCATGCGGAAAAAGAACAGTCCCCATAAAAATACTACCGGAAGCCCCACGCCTCCCAGGAAAAATAAAATCCCCGCCGGTCCCCGGGCTATCGTCTGCCAGACAAAGCCGGCTCCAAGCCCTGCCAAAATCAGGCCGTTCGGTATCCTGCCCTCCCGCAGGTCAAACCGCACTGCCCCGGCGGCAAGAAGTACCAGCAGTACACTCTGCAAATTTTTCATACGCACCCCCGTTTCTATGTAAATCTACCCCGCTGTTCCCCTGCAGGCCGCGGCAAAATTGTCTGTTCGGGCTGCGGCATCAGCCGCCAAGTACCGCGCATTTTCAGTTCTGCATCCGCTTTGCGCCGCATAAAATAGATTTCAAAGCTGCTCGCAGCCTCTCCGAAGAGGATCACCGCCTTCTGGGACAGGCAGCTTCCCATTCTGCTTATTGTTCGACGCAATACAACGCGACCCGTGTCAAACTGTTACTTATTTTTCTGGAATTTTGTCGAAACGACTTGACTAAAGAAAGAACGCGCCGCCTCTGGCAAAGATACGAAAGGATTCTGTATCCATCCGCTGGCTGCGGTAATTGATTAATGTATCGTTATTATAACTTCTTTCTGATGTTTTGTCTATAGTAAGTGATTATATTTTTTTATTTTGTTAAATTTAGACAAATTTATGATGTATTTTTTATATGCTTTAACATTTTGGCAGTTGTCTGCTGTGCGCTTTTCCTTGCCCGGTAAATGCCCACTCATGCCAGAGCAGCCGGCGGCTTCCGAGTTTTCGATTGCTGGGCTTATCCAAAAATCAGAGACCGGCATGACTCAACTGAGTCTCGCCGGCCCTGCCTAAAACGAACACACACAAATATCAATAAACTTTTCAATCTCCCGTCAAAACTTAAACACCGCCACCCCATACGCCGGCAAATCATACCCAAAGGAAAACGGTCTCCCGTCGCACTCGCTCTTCACCGCCTGATACTTGTCCGGCCGCTCCTTCCCGCTGCCGCCGAACTGCGTATCATCGCTGCTGAGCACAAGCTGGTAAAGCTTTCTCCTCGGTACACCCACCCGGTAATCCGGTCTGGCCACAGGGGTGAAATTGATAACGAACAGAAGATTGTTCCGCCCGGTATCGCTGTGGCGGATAAAGCTGAAAATGCTGCGGCTGTTGTCGTTGGCGTTCACCCACTCGAATCCCTTGGGGTCGTTATCCGCCTGGTACAGAGCCGGATAGTTCCGGTAAAGGGTGAGCAAAGCCCGGACATAATTCTGCATCTGCCAGTGCCGTTCCTCCTTCAAAAGATACCAGTCCAGCTCTCTGGCCTCGCTCCACTCCTGAAGCTGGGCGAACTCCTGTCCCATGAACAAAAGCTTCTTTCCGGGATGGCCAAGCATAAAGCTGTAGCCTGCCTTCAGGTTCGCGAACTTGTCGTCGTAGAGTCCGGGCATTTTGTTTATCATGGAGCACTTCAGATGCACAACCTCGTCGTGGGAAAGCACCAGGATGTATTTCTCCGAATAGGTGTATGTCATGGTAAAAGTCATTTTGTTGTGATTGTACTGGCGGAAATAGGGGTCCAGCTTCATGTATTCCAGGAAGTCGTGCATCCAACCCATGTTCCACTTCATGGAGAAGCCAAGGCCGTCCTCCTCTGGTTTACCCGTGACCTTGGGCCAGGCGGTGGACTCCTCCGCGATCATCACTGTTCCGTGGTTCCGTCCGAGAACTACGCTGTTTAAATGTTTGAAAAACTCGATGGCCTCCAGGTTTTTGTTGCCTCCGTAGATGTTCGGTACCCACTGGCCATCCTGTCTGCCGTAGTCCAGGTACAGAATCGACGCCACAGCGTCCACCCGCAGGCCGTCCACATGGAATTTCTCAATCCAGAACAGGGCGTTGGCAATGAGGAAATTCTTTACCTCGCTTTTTCCAAAGTCGAATACCTTGGTTCCCCAGTCTGGGTGCTCCCCTTTTCTAGGATCCGCGTACTCATAAACACAGGTGCCGTCAAACTCCGCCAGCCCATGGGCGTCTTTGGGGAAATGAGCCGGTACCCAGTCCAGAATCACGCCGATTTTATTCTTATGCAGGTAATTCACCAGATACATGAAATCCTCCGGGGTTCCGTATCTGGAAGTCGGCGCGTAGTATCCGGTCACCTGGTAGCCCCAGGAGGCGTCTAAGGGATGCTCCGCGATTCCCATGAGCTCCACATGGGTGTAGCCCATATTTTTCACATACTCCGCGATTTCGTGGGCAAACTCCCGGTAGTTGTAGAAGCCGTCCGGATTCTCTTCCGTAGCCGGATGCTTTTTCCAGGAGCCCGGATGCACCTCGTAAATGGTCATAGGCTCCTTGTTCGGGTCCTTCTTCTCCCTGGACTTCATCCACACGGAATCTCCCCAGCGGAAGCTGCTGATATCCACAACCTTCGACGCGGTTCCAGGGCGCAGTTCCGCGGAATTTCCAAACGGATCCGCTTTGTAAAGTCCGCGTCCGTCCCCCGTCTCGATGTAATATTTATACAGACTTCCAAGAGGAAGTCCCGGCACAAAGACATCGTACATGCCCATGGGATCGTGCCGCTTCATCGGGCAGACGGTAATATCCCACCCGTTAAAATCTCCCACCAGGCTGACGGCTTTGGCATTTGGAGCCCATACGGCAAAATAAACGCCCTCTTTTCCGTTATACCATGCCCTGTGGGCGCCCAGTTTTTCATAGATCGTATAGTGAGTTCCCTGACCGAAGTAATACTGATCCAGCTCTCCGATTTCCAGAACCTCCGTCTTATTCGCCGTCATAACCTGAAGCTCCTGTGTCTGCTTTCTTCTCGCAGTCCCTCTGCCCGTTCCCGCTGCTCTTCCGGTGCTTTTCCCGGCGCTGCCGGATTTCTTCCCTGCCGCCTTAGCGGCTGTCTTTCTCTCTGCCATAACCTTTCCTTCTCCCGATTTTCTTCCTGAAATCATGATTTACAAAATCTGTTCTCCCCGGCGGCTGCCTGTATCTTCGTCCGCCACCGCTCCATTGATCTTGACGCACAGACTGCCGCAGGCCGCGAGTTCCGCCTGGATCTTCCCATCCGACACGGCGATTGGCTCCCCTGTAAACGCGTCCGCGCAGCTTCTCGCTTCAAGCGGCAGCGGAATGGAAACATGCGCCGGATTTTCGTCGTTATTCACCGCCACAATCACCGCCTGATCCCCCAGAATCCGCCCAAAGGCATACTGGCGGTTTGTAAGCGCCAGTTCCTTATACCGGCCCCCGGAGAGCTCCGGATTCTCTCTGTGGAGCTTCCCCAGGCGGCGGATATGCTCCGTCAGCTCCGTGTCCTTCATCTCCTCCAGATGGATGCAGGGCCGCATGGGATCGTCGTTCGGCCCCTCTTTTTTTCCTTCGATTCCCCATTCGGACCCGTAATAGATAGACGGAATCCCCGGAAGCGTAAACAAAAGTGTGTAAACCGGATCCAAATGCCTTTTTTCCCTGAGCTTTGAGGCGATCCGATCCACATCGTGGTTATCCACGAAAGAATACAGATGCCTGCCCCGGTAAATCCCGCCGTTTTCGTCAAACTCTCTGCGAATGGTATGCGCGATCTCGAAATAATTGTGGTCGTTGTGTCCTGAATAAAGCCCCTTGTGCAGCTCATAATTTGTCACTGAATGGAGCGTTTCGTCATTGGCCCAGCGGCTGTAATCCCCGTGAATCACCTCGCCCATGAGCCAGAAATCCCCCTTGAGCTCTCCGGTCATCCGGCGCATCTCTTGCATAAAACCAAAGTCCAGGCAGTCAGCGCAGTCCAGGCGGATGCCGTCGATGTCAAATTCCTTTACCCAGAAGCGGATCACATCAAACAGGTAATCCTTCACTCCCTGATCCCAGAGGTTTAAATTCACAAGCTCATAGCAGTTGCGCCATGCCTCATACCAGAAACCGTCATTATACGGATCGTTCCAGTCAAAGCGCAGCCCTTTATACCAGGAGCAGTAAGGAGAACGCTCCCGGTTTTTCTGAATATCCCGAAAAGCGAAAAACTCTCTGCCCGTATGGTTAAAGACGCCGTCCACCACTACGCGGATACCGGACGCGTGGGCAAGCCGTACAAACTCCCGGAAGTCGTCATTATCTCCCAGCCGTCTGTCCACCAGCTTATAGTCCCTGGTATCATATCCGTGGGTGGTGGATTCAAAAAGCGGGCCGATATAAACGGCCGTAACCCCCAGCCCCTTCATATGCGCGATCCACGGAAACAGCTCCCTAAGCCTGTGCTGCGTCTCCTCTGCGTCGTTTACCTTGGGCGCTCCAGTCATGCCCAGAGGATACATATGATAAAATACTGCCTCGTCGTACCATTTTCCCATGTTAAAAAAACCTCCGTCTGTTTGTCTGCTGATTTTCCGTAACAGTTCAGCCCAGGTCTGCGCACATACTGCGCGGACCGTAAGAACGTGATTCAGGAGTGCAAAATCCCATCGCCGCAGGCGATTTTAAATGGATTTTGCATATAACGGTTCAGCAGGGCTGAACTGTTATGATTTTCCGATGCCGCTTCTGTCAGGAGAAAATACCGTACATGAACTGATGCACCAGTGACTTCTTCACTTCCTCTCCAACGGAAAGCTCCTCATTCTCTTTTTCCTCCGCGAATAAAAGATAATGGTTAATAATTCCTATGAATCCCAAGGCAAACTGTTTCTGCCTGCCGTTCATATTCCCCAGCCGGTCAGACGCCGTCTCGAATACCTGGACAATCCTCTGAAAAAAATCCACCACGATGGGCTTTACCGCCTGATAGGCCTCGTTTTCCCTGGCGGAATAGAACAGCGCCATCATCAGCCGGTACATCTTCGGATTCTGAATGCCGTAATCAATAAAGGCGGACGCCACCCTGTACAGCATGGCCGGGACATCATCCTCATACCAGGAAGCCTCATCGATAGTCCGGCGCAGCTCCCGATACTCTGTCTGGAGAAGAGTTTCCAGAAGGCCTCTCTTACTTCCGAAATAATAATAGAGAGTCGGCTTCGTAATACCTGCCGTCTCAGCGATCTCCTGGACGCCCACCGCGTCATATCCCCTGGCGCAAAACAGATCCAGGGCGCATTTCAAAATCTTTTCTCTGTTATCCATATCTGCCTCCCCGTCCGCGCGGCTGCGGTTCCCTCGGCATTTTAAGCGCAGCCGTTCTGTACCAGTATTATACCGCTCGGTATATAAACTGTCAAGACATGATCGGCCTGGCAGGAAAAAAGCCGTAACCGTTCAGCCCAGGTCCGCGCACATGCTGTGCGGACCGTGAAAAAATGATTCAGGAGCGCAAAAAGCCCCGGAGCGTCTCCGCCCCGAAGCTTTCTTTTGTAAATCCGTCTGCGCGGCGCTCTGACGCGCCGCGTACCGGCTATTATTTAAAGTCCTTCGCGTACAGAATAATCCTGTCGTCCGTATCATAGCGCTTCTTCGAAAGAATCATGCCAAGCTTTCGGATTCCCACTCGCTCGGAGCGCTTAATGGCGCCGTCCACGATCTCCTTCACATCCGCCACCACTACCGGGTGATCTGAAGTCTGCAGATCGCTGATCCGGCCATACAGCGCCTGAACCGCTGAATCGTCAATCCGGAAATCTTCCTCCACCGCATAAGTCTGTCCAAAGGCTACCAGCTCATCGTTTGTCAGAATCGGGATATGAATGGCACAGGTGAACTTCTCCGCGAAATCCGGATGGTGGTCAAACAGCTCCTTCAGATAAGGCTTTTCATCCTCCAGAATGAGCACCAGTCCGTCAGTCCGAAATTCCATAGCCGTGCCAAGCTGGTTCACAACCTCCTCCGACAGGTCTCCGGCTTCCTCTATTATCAGAGTACCCCCGGCAATCTTCGCGATGGTGGCCGGAATGTCCTTTTTGTTAAAGTCTTCCGCGAAGATCTTCGCAATTCTCGCCGTCTTTTCTCCTCTGGCTCGGCTCACAGCCTTTGCGTAGCGCATAGCCAGAGTGCTGCGTCCGCTTCCGGCGCTTCCCGTAATAACCAGATTTCCGCTTTTCGATGTCTTATCCATCAGCACTTTCCGGATGGTTTCCTCCATCGCTGCCGCGATCTGCTCCCGCAGCCCGTTGATAGTAGCAAAAAATCCAAGAATATTCTGCTGATTTCTGGTAAGGCCCGTCTGACGGTAAGAATCCGCAGGCGTCTTCTCCGGCTCCTGAGGCCGCTCCGGTTCCTGGCCCAAATCTCCGGCCTCCGCCGCTTCCTTCACGGACTCTTCAGACGGTCTTTCGGCTGTTCCTTCCTCTGACGGCCTCCCCTGGTTCTCCTCTGCCGCTTTTCTGGCCGCTTCTTCCGCAGCCTTCCGATCCGCCTCTTCTTTCGCTTTTCTGGCCGTTTCCTCCGCGGCCTTCCTGGCTGCCTCGGCTTCCGCCGCCTCCTTGGCGGCCCTCCTTGCGCTCTCCTCAGCCGCTATCTTTGCCGCCTCTTTGGCGGCCTTCCGGGCTGTCTCCTCTTCCGCAGCCTTCCTGGCTGCCTCAGCTTCCGCGGACCGCTTGTTCCTTGTGGTCTCTAAAAACGCCTGAACCTCTGCCGCTCTCTTGGATGCCTCCTCTGCTGCCTTCTGGGCCTCCAAAGCCGCCTGGGCAGCTATGGCCGCCTGCTTTTCCAAAAGCTCCTGCTGCCTGGTAAATTCATCGGATTTGTAAAGGCCCTCATCCGGTGTGCTCTCGTCTGTCTGGGGCATGGGCAGCTCCGCAGTGGCGGCCGCCTCCGGAAGATCTTCTGCCGGCGCGTCTGTCGGCGTTTCCGCGGCGGGCGCTTCCGCAGAAGACTCCGGCGCTGGCTCCGGCTTCGAGGTCCCGCCTCCCATAGAGGTTAAAATCTGGTCAATCTCCGACAAAGGCTGCTCCGGGGTCTCCGGCTTGGCCGTCTCAAAGGCTGACAGATCGTTTTTCGGTTCTACAATGTCCTCCTCAGAAACCGGCCTGCGAATCCCCGCGACGATTTCCCGCATACTGTTCGCAAGCTCCTCCTGAAGATTTGAGGTGTCGTAATTGGGGGCCGGCTGTGCCTGCGGCTGCTCCTTGCGGAGCTCCTGGGCCAGCGCCGCGTTTCTCGCCGCCCGTACTTCTCTGGCCGGCATAATCTTTGTATCGCCGGCTCCGGCTGCGCCCTGATCCGCCAAGACGGATGCCTCCTGTCCGGCAAAGAAACGATCCTCCTGTTGCGGCCGGTTCCACATAAGCTCTTCCGGCCGCATCCCCGTCTCATTCTGAATCTGCGCTGCATGCTCGCTCACCGCCTGAGCAAGCTCCTTCTGAGTCTCCTGAATAATATTATCCGTGAGGGCCTCCTCCTCTGAAGAAGGCATTTTCTCCATAATCACCTTTTCAATGTCGTCTACCCTAGGCTCTTCATCCTCAAAAGGCTCCTCCCGCATCTCATCCCGATGCTCATAGATCGACTTTTGAACCGGCGTAAGCTCAGTGATGGACATTTTCAGCTCCAAAGCCTTAATCACGTACTTGCCCTGACGGAACCACAGCACAAGATCGTCGCAGGCCTCCACGCACTTTTTGTCATCCCCGGCCCGATGGTACAGCTTTGCCAGCTCGTAGGCCCATTTCTCCGTGTACTCTTTTTCCTTCAGTTCCTCCAGGATCGCGATCTGATCCTCAAGAGAAGAGCCCCGTCCTTTGTAAATCTTATATTTCAGGATGTACTTGGCATTGTCATTTGGCGCAGCGTTTACAAACTCGCTGTAATATTCTACCGCCTCGTCAAATTCACGCAGCTTAATGCAGACCTCCGTCAGACGATACAGCACGTTTCTTCCCATCTGTGTCCGGCGGTAAGCCTTCATCAGAATATCCTTACTGTCCTCTAGTCTGCCGTTCGCCTCATATATTTCGCTGACCATGCACAGTGTGCGCACGTTTCTTACCCTTTTCCAATCTATCGTATCGGCAATCTCAGCTGCTTCTTCATAATTCTCATCGTCCACCAGGCGGTTGATTTCCTCCAGCTTCAGATTGTATTCGTACTTATCCAATTCCTTCACCTCATAAACCACATGGCATCTGTTTTGTTTATTCGCAGAGACCATGCTCACAATTTCTCTTCTGATGAGCTACGCATTAATCGGTAACAGTCTATCATACCCGGAAATTCTTGTCAAAGAAATCCGTCTATAAACATAGCCTTGTAACGTCCGGTTACTGCTCACGACCATTCGCGGCAGCGTTGTCCATCCACGCAGAACCGCCGCGGCGGTTCTGCCAAAGTTCATATATAGAAATCAGAAGGCAGTCTGTCCTCTGGGTTTACAGCCTGTCTTCTGATTTTGATTACTCTGAAAATCCGCCGCCGGATAGGCGGCATGTATTCAGGGATGCCAAATACGCCCGCCGGATTTTTGCGGGGCGGTGGTACGCCTGCCCCGCGGGCGTATGCAGGTTTACTCTGAAAATCCGCCGCCGAATAAGCGGCATATGTTCAGGGATGTCAAGTACGCCCGCCGGATTTTTCCGGGACGGTGGCACGCCTGCCTCCGCGGGCGTATGCAGATTTACTCTGTAGCCGTTCAGTCGGGCTGAAGGCTTTCGTTATTCCGCGTCCGCAATGCTGATAGCAGTGAAAACGCCGGAGTTATTCGCTCCATTGGCATCATAGGTCACATCGATCGAGTTCCCTGTCTGCAGCCCCTGGGCCAGGCTCGTGGAAGCCTCCCCTGTGGCAAAGGTAAGAGTCGCGCCGTCGTCGGTGGTAACCGTTACGGTATTCTGTGTAGCCTCTACAATCTGCCCCCGGATCGTAACCGTCGATGCGGTCTGCCCCGAAGCGCTGTTCTCAGCGTCCGTACCCTCTGTCTGCGTTTCCGTGCCGGAAGTCTCCTGGGTATTTGCGGTATTTGCCGAAGCAGTGGCACCCTCGGTACCGGCCTCTGTGGTACTCCCTGTGCCGGACTCCGTACTGGTCTGCCCGCCGGACTCGCTCTGGGACTGCTCGGAAGCGCTTGTCTCAACGGCGTTTGTATCAGCGGCTTCTGTATCCGTCTCCGCCGTTTCGTCCGTACTGCCGGACGTTGATGCCCCGCTGTCTGTAATGGAAATCACCCATACTCCGGAGGTATCGTTGTCGTCCGTAATGGTTCCGTTATATTCGATCATCACATAGTTGCCGATATTGAAGCCGTTCATAACATGGATGGCCGCTCCGTAAAGGCTGAAGGTCAAATCGTTTCCATTGTCTGACAGAATGCTCAGCCCATTCATGCTCACATCCGTAATGGTTCCGGCTGTGGTCTTAATCATGTCTGAATTGGTCACATCGTCCAGGCCCATCTCCGTTTCCGGTGCTTCATCCGCGTTTGTGGTAATATTCTCCGCGAAAATATAGCCGTCTCTCCCGCTGTAGGAGATACGAATCCAGTCCTCGCCCACCTGGCCGGTCTGTTCGAGGGCATGTCCTTTGGGTATGCCGCCCAGAATCGCCGCGTCCGTGGATGCCGCCGCGCGGACATTTACATCATCCAGCGTGTATACCGTCTGCGTCACCTCTTCTACCTGGGCATCCGTTCCGGCATTCTGCTCGCCGTCCACCACCGTGATTACCGTAGCGCCAGAGGTGTCATCCTCATTAATCGTTCCTTCGTATCTTACCTGTACTTCGTTCTCGCTGCTGATGCCGTTTTTGAAAAACAGCTCCTTGCCGGCCGTGTCAAAGGTAAGAATCCTTCCTTTTCGGGAATAAATGGTAATCGTGCCCGAAGTTACCTCTTGAATCGTCCCATTCGCCACACGGTAGGATGCCTCAGTCTCCGCTTCTGTAGGCGCTTCCGTGGGGGCCTCTGTCGGAGCTTCCGTGGGGGCTTCGGTGGGGGCCTCCGTCGTGGTCTCTGCCTCGCTTACAATCTGTATTTCTTCCGGCCTGTCGCTGCAGGATGTCAAAGTTACCGCCGCCATGGCGGCAAAAACAGCCAATAATTTTTTCTTTCTGTTCATGCTTCGTCTCCCCTCTCTTTCATAATCTTAATTTTAACCGAAGCAAGAAAGTCGTAACCGCCCAGCCCTGTTAAACTCTCACCTGCAAAATCCGTTTAAAATCGCCTGCGGCGATGGGATTTTGCACTCTTGAATCATGCTCATACGGTCTGCACAGACCTGGACTCAACTGTTACGTGTAATCTCCTGCTCGTCTTTGCTGATATTCTTTTTTATTATACTATAATTTATGCAAAAGGCAAACGCATTTCACGATTTTTTAACATTTTTTTAAATATTTGTTACATCTTGTATTCCCAAAAAGCCCCTTTAAAAGGCCGCTTTCGCCGCTAACCTGTCTGCTATCCGTTCCTTGTTCCCCTATTCATGTAACAAATCCTTCCACTGTCTGACAGGTCAGACACACCAAAAACAGCCGTTATCGAAACGATAACGGCTGTCAAAGCTTCATTATTCAGTTTTTATATATATAATGCAATCGGAGGATCTTCTCATTCTGTATGTTTCCTGCTGTATATTCGTCTAAGAATAAATTGACATTTATTCTGTTCTTTTGTTTAATTCAAAGCTTAGGATTCTATCTCCCACAATATCATCTTCTATACGATCCCTATATAAGTCCTCTTGATATATGAATGTAATATCGTATACCTTCGATTATTATATCCCTCTTCGTATTTTTTCCGGAATGTTTCTTTACACAATCTGGAAAAACCTTTGAATTATGTGGTAATCCTTCAATATGGTGGCAACTGTTCCTTTATCCATATTTCCAGCTTTTTCTTCTCTCCGATTCATTGATACTATCTCGATCTTTTTAATCTGGAATTTATTTATTTGGATAAAGGTTATCTGCAGGAAACACTTGCCATACCACATCCATATTGAACATGGGAATTAGACACTGTGTCCATTGGACTAACCTCTCTTTCTCTTTATTTCAACGGTCACTCAACAAATACATGTCGCTTATCCTTTTTCAGATTCTTTAATCAAAAATCAAATCATTTAAGATTCTCCTTGATCTATTCCACCAAGTTTTCTCGTCGCTCAACAGATAGATAAACTATGGAGATCTTTTGATCTTTTGATCTTTTGATCTTTTGATCTTTTGATCTTTTAAATCTTTTGGATTCGTTCATGTTTTGTTGTTGACCTAATAATAGCACATGTGTTTTTATTTGTCAACACTATTTTTGAATTATTTTAAAATAAATTTATTATGTCATTTTTCTTATCTTATTATTGTTTTATTTTGTAAAATAATTAAATATTTCTAATTATTTATTTTGTTTTAAGCAATCTCCGGGAGCGTCATCTACTTTTCCGCTATCTCCTGCCGCAAGGCTGCGTCCGTTTGTTTTTTGTGCGAAACAAATAGATGCTCTGTTGAATCTATGGTAAAATAAGTACACTGTGTTACAAATAATTTTTTACTGTTTTCATTGATTTTTGCTAGTCAGAAAAGGAGGCTTCTCATGTATAAATTAATTATTGTGGACGATGAGCCGAAAATCTGCGAGGGCATTGCCGTACTTTTTCCCTGGAAGCAGATTGGTTTTGAGGTGGTAAAGGTCTGCTATGACGGGCTTTCCGCACTGGAATATATCCGTGAAAATCCTGTGGACGCGATTCTGTGCGACATCGAAATGCCAAATCTGAATGGTCTGGAGCTGTGCGCGGCGCTGGAAGAAAAGGACATCTGTACGGTTCTCTTCAGCAGCTACCAGAAATACGAATATTTCCGGCAGGCCATCCAGTACCATGTAAAAGATTATCTGCTGAAGCCGATTTCCTACGAAGATGTAATGAACTGCTTCCAGAAAATACGGGAAGATCTGGACTCCAAAGCGCAGATTCAGCCGGAAAATCAGGAAGGCTATTATGAAGGAATTGTAAAAAAAGTCCAGAAGTACCTGGAAAAAAACTACAAAGAGGCTTCTCTGGAGGGGGCCGCCGCGGAGGTAAACTTAAGCACCAGCTATCTTTCCAGGATTTTCAAGGAAAAAGCCGGCATCGGATTCGCGGATCTTTTGTGCAGAATCCGGATGGAAAAAGCCATGGAACTTCTGGAAAATCCAGACTATAAAAGCTATGAGATCGCCTTTCATATCGGATATGACAATCCGAAAAATTTTTCCAGAGCTTTTAAATCCTACTGCCAGATGAGCCCAAGCGAATACAGAAGCTTAAAGCTCAGGAAAGGGGACGGCCATGATGCGTAAATTTATGATCCGCCGTACCGCCCAGTATTTTGTAATTATGCTGATTCCCATGCTGCTGGCTTTTGTGTTCAGCAGCATTATGGTGGTAAAGCAGGCGGATCAGGAACTGCAAATCAAATGTGAAACTACCCTTTCCGACGTGGAGAACAGCCTGGAAACCGTGGTAGGGAGCCTGGCAAATCTGATGAACCGCTTTGTAAACGTCAGCATGATCAGTTCTCTGCGCAATCTCCTATCCAACGAGGAATATTCCTTTGGCGACGCCGTGGCGATCCGCTGTCTGAAAGCCTTTATGACCGCAGTGGGCGACGCCCACTCCTATGTGGAATCGGTATACCTTTATTTTGACGGCATGGACCGCTTCTTCTCCTCGGAAAATACAGTGGTAGACCTGGAATCCTCATCGGATCAGGACTGGGTTGACACTTACGATTCCATGAACAGCGATACACAGATCCTCGTGGAACAGAGACTTTTTGCCAGGGATTCTTATTCCGACAAAATCAATATTCTGACGGTATATCAGCGGATGCTGGTATGGGACGGGGTAATCGTCATTAATATCAATACCGACGATTTTCTTGAGCGAATCCATCATCAGGGGGACCGGGAATCCCAGATCATTCTTCTGCTCAACGAAGACGGTTCCCTTCTTTTAGACGACTGTCCGGATGATGCCAATCTTCAGACGGCACTGACGGATCTTCTTGCCGACGGGGAAGGGTTCTTAAACGGCAAGCAGGGAGGATGGACCCGCTCTTCCGACGGCTGCTTATGGAAAATCCAATATTCCTGGAATGATACCCTTCATCTGTATCAGGCTGTGGTTGCTCCGGCCTCTGCCCTGTGGGAGGCAATTCAAAGCTTCCTCTCCTTTTTCCTGGCCTTTTTCCTGGCCGGCTGCGCGGTGACCATTCTTCTCTCCTGGTACACCACCCGAAGGAATTTCGAACAGATCAACTACATGCTGGAGCTCTTTTCCAATGCCGAGAAAGGAATTTTCCCGGAGGCGCACCCGGACGCTTCCGCGCTTCCAAAGGATGAATACGACGCGATCATGAACAACATTCTGCACCTGTTTTTAAATACCTCCTATTTGAAAACACAGCTTGCAGAGAAGCAGTACAAACAGGAAGCTGCGGAGCTTTCCGTGCTGCAGTACCAGATCAACCCGCATTTTCTGTTCAACACCCTTCAGACGGTCAATCTGGAAATTCTGAAACTTTCCGGGGATACCCGCCCTGTGCTGGATATTCTGAAGAAGCTCACGGAAATCCTGAAGTATTCCCTGATTACCCCCATGCAGCCGGTTCTTTTGCGTGAAGAGCTGGAATATCTGAAGGATTATGTCAGCATTCAGCAGTCCCGTACGGTGCATCCCTTTATCGTCTATTATGAGGTGGAGGACTCCCTGCTGGATATGTATGTGTTCCGCCTGCTGCTGCAGCCCCTTCTGGAAAACAGCATCCTTCATGGTATTCGGGAGCTGAAGGATACCGGCTATATCAAAGTGCGGATTTACCGGAACCGCGGCCGTATACGCTTTGTCGTCATTGACAATGGAATCGGCATGGATAAGGCGGAAGTTCAGGCTCTTTATGAGCGGATCAACGGCAGCGAGTCCTCCCACATCGGCCTGCCGAATGTCCACCGCAGGATAACCATGCGCTACGGAAAAGAGAGCGGCCTTCATATTCTGTCAAAAAAGGGAATGGGAACCTGTATGTGCTTTTCCATACCGGCTGATACGGAAGGACTCTTTTTTTGTCCGGAAAGCAAAAAATGATACTTTTTCTAAAAAATAAGCAAAAAAAGAAACTATAAGGGCAACCGGCCGGGTTTACTTTCCATTTCCCAGATGCTATTCTTTTTTTATCAACCAGTGAAGCCCGCAGAAAGGAACGCGGCTCTACGCCGGCAAAGTCCGCTGCTTTCGCGTAGCTTCTCAGAATACGCTCAGATCACATTTTCCCGGGGCAGACATATGGAAAGCCAGTCAGACCAGCCGCTGCCCGCGGGCTCACAGGAGGTTTTTATGAAAAAAAGAATTACCGCTATGATCGCCGCTGCCGCAATGGCATGTTCCTGCTTCGGCATGGCCGCTTCCGCTGAGGAACAGGTAACGCTCCGCTTCGCATGGTGGGGCGGTGATGACCGTCTTGAAGCAACCCTGGCTGTTATTGAAGCCTTCGAAGCAGAAAATCCGAACATCACGATTGAAGCTGAATACGGATCCAGCGATGGCTATCATGATAAGCTGTCTACCGCTCTGGCAGGAGGCACAGCCGCGGATATTGTACAGATTGACCCGGAAACCATGCCCACCTACGTGGAGATTAATCCTGATTACTTCCTGAGCTTCGATGAGTACGGATTTGATTTCTCCAATTTTGACGAGGGCTTTTTAAGAACACAGATCAACGGTTATTACGACGGACAGCAGCTCGGTATTCCCACCGGTATCGCGGGTCCGACACTTCTGGTAAATCAGGATCTGGCCGATGCCATCGGCATTGATTTCTCTCAGGACTATGACTGGGACGACCTGATTGAATGGGGCAAACAAGTACGTGAGTATGACGACAGCATGTACCTGCTGAGCGCGAATAAGTCCTACATCACAACCTTTATTTTCTATAACTACGCAAAACAGCTTACCGGCAAAACGCTCTTTGATGTAGAGTCCGGAGAACTGAATATCACCGAGGATGAACTGACCCAGTGCTTCGCCTACATTCAGTCTCTGTATGACAATGAAGTAATTGCCCCGGCATCCTACTCCGCGAATTATGACGGCGATAATCTTCAGTCTGATCCCAACTGGATTGATGGCAAATATGTAGCTACCTTTGCTCACGTTTCTACGATGAATGTTATGATGGCTGCCAATGAGGATGCCAACTATTCTGTAGGAAAGCTTCCGGTAATGGCGGATGCCAAGGACAACGGCTGGACGGCAAACTGCCCGCAGATCATCTCCGTAACCTCTACCTGTGAGCATCCGGAGGAAGCCATGCTGTTCCTGGATTACTTCTTTAATAACGAGGAGTCCATGTCTACCCTGGCCTGCACCCGTTCCGTACCGCCTACCGCAAAGGCCAGAGAGATCTGTGAAGCTGACGGAACTCTTGATTCGCTCATGATGGAAGCAGCCGATATCTGCTCTGCTTACGGCGGCCTGACACCTGATAAGTACGCTTCTTCCCAGGAAGGCAAGCAGATCATTACAGACCTTGTGGAATTAGTCGGCTACGGCGAATATACTCCGGAGGCAGCGGCTACAGATGCCCTGAATCAGCTTCCGAGACTTGTTGGCTGACAAATACGATCAGAAGGCGCCGCGTCAAAAAGCGGCGCTTTTTCTTTCCGCATTTTCATCAGAAATGGCAGAAGCCGGTCCGCGTATGAAACGGCTGCGGCAAATCTGCAGAAAGGAACATTTACATGAAAAAACGACTTTTTAAACATTACAGCAAGAGAGATTACAAGGCATTCATTTATCTGATGCCCTGGCTTATCGGCCTTCTGGTACTCCAGATTTACCCGATCGTCAGTTCATTGTATTATTCTTTTACCGACTACCGGATCGGCGGTACTCCTGTCTGGGTAGGACTTCAGAACTATATCCGTCTGTTTACCGAGGACTCGGAGTTTACAAAGGCTTTGGCTGTAACCCTCCGCTACACCGTAACCACCGTTCCTCTGAAGCTTGCCCTTGCCCTGGCAATCGCGATGTTCCTGAACCGCAACATCAAGGGAATCAACCTGATCCGTACAGTCTACTACATCCCATCCCTTTTTGGAGGAAGCGTTGCCATTTCCCTTTTGTGGAGAGTTATGTTCCAGGACAATGGTGTCATCAACGCGTTTCTCGGAGTCTTTGGAATGGACCCGATTTCCTGGCTTGGCGATAAGCGCTATGCCTTAAATGTCATCTGTCTTCTGGAAATCTGGCAGTTCGGTTCCTCCATGGTAATGTTCCTGGCTGCGCTGAAGCAGGTTCCTTCTTCACTTTACGAGGCGGCTTCCATTGACGGCGCGGGCAAATTTACGAAGTTCCGTAAAATCACGTTCCCGCAGATTACGCCGATTATTTTCTTCACCCTGATTATGCAGCTTATTACCGCCCTCCAGGCCTATACCTCCGCGCAGGTTATCACAAACGGCGGTCCTTTAAAGTCCACGTATCTTCTGGGTATGAAACTTTACGCCGAGGGCTTTTCCTACTTCCGTATGGGCTACGCCAGCGCGATTTCCTGGATTATGTTCCTGATTATTCTCATTATTACTCTGTTTCTTTTTGCTACATCTAAGAAATGGGTTCACTATGAGGATGAAGGGGATTTCTAAGGAGACGGTATTCAAAGGAGGATTTGACGGATGAGAAAAAAGAATAAAACCTTAGACAAGTTTTTCAGCTATCTGATCATTGTGATAATCGGTCTGGTGCTTCTTTATCCGATTATCTACATGTTTTTCGGTACCTTTAAATCAAACGAAGAGATTTTCGGAAGCACGAAGCTTCTTCCGGAATCCTTCTCCCTGGTAAACTACATTGAAGGCTGGACCGGCACTGCTATGTCCTACACAAAGTATTTCGCCAATACTGCCCTGATGGTTATTCCCACAACGCTTCTGACCGTGGCATCCAGCGCGTTTGTGGCTTACGGGTTTGCCCGTTTCCGTTTCCCCGGCAAGAAAATTCTGTTCGGTGTTCTGGTTGCGACCCTGATGCTTCCGAACTCCGTGCTGATTGTTCCCCGGTATCTTCTGTACAATCAGTTTGGCTGGCTGGACAGCTATATGCCCTTTTACGTTCAGGCCCTGTTCGCCTGCAACTCCTTCTTTGTTTATCAGATTGTACAGTTTATGAGAGGGCTTCCAAAAGATCTGGACGAATCCGCTTACATAGACGGCTGCGGTACCTTCCGGGTTTTCTGGCAGATTCTTCTTCCGCTGATGAAGCCGGCTATTTTCTCCGCTGGACTTTTCCAGTTCATGTGGACTTATAATGATTACTTTAACCCGCTGATTTACTTAAATTCTACAAACAAATACGTAATTTCTCTGGCCCTGCGCTCTACCCTGGACGCGGAATCCGTCGTTGTCTGGGGGAAGGTGCTTGCCATGGCTTTTGTGGCTGTTATTCCTCTGGTAATTCTGTTCTTCGCGGCACAAAAATATTTCGTAGAAGGCATCGCTACCAGCGGTATGAAGGGCTAAAGGCAGGTAAAAAGTCCCATGCAGGCTTCGCCGTCTGCATGGGATTTTTTCGGGGCAAATCAGCTTTCTAAGACTGTCTCGGTTTCCGTCTCGGTCTCTTCCTCCGTCTCCTGGGCCGTTTCTTCGGCGCCGATCAGCGTCCGGAACTCCTCCATCATATCGTCCGCCTCCAGCTTATTCACCTTTCCGCACAAGCCTGTGCTGCACAGCACCGTATACATGCCGTCTGAGCCAAGGTAATATTCCGCGGAAACCTCCGTGCCGTCGGTTTTCTCAAAATAGAACGCGAAATCCGGTTCTCCGCTTACGGTATCCTCGGTAATGGTCTGTGCCATCATCGATGTGACGCTTCCGTAGAAGGTCTGGAAAGCGGTTTTATCTGCCTCTCTTCCGTTTACAAGATACGAATAAACGATTTCTGTCTCCGGTTCGGTCTCCTCTGTCTCCTGGATCGTTTCCGCCGTGTCGGCTGCACCCTCCGCGGTTTCGGCCGCTTCCGCGGTCTCACTCTGGGCGGTTTCTTCTGTCTCCACTGTCTGTACTTCCGATTCTACCGTCAGCACATAATCCTCCCCCTCATAGGCAACTGTAAGGCTTGACAAGGCCGTATGCGGTACAGCGGATATATATTTATTGACATAGTCCGTGTATTCCGCGCTAATCCATGCCGCCAGATCGTCCGCTGTCATGGTGTAAACTTCGCTGGAATCCGCCAGCTTCACATAGTACCCCGTGATTTCCGGCTCTGCTTCTTCTGTCTCGTCTTCGGTTTCCTGGCTTTCCGCTTCTGTCTCACTCTCAGTTTCCTGGCTTTCCGCTTCCGTCTCGCTCTCAGTTTCCTGGCTTTCCGCTTCTGTCTCACTCTCAGTTTCCTGGCTTTCCGCTTCCGTCTCGCTTTCGGTTTCTGCGTAAATGGGATTCCCGATCAAGAGTACCGTCTGCTTCTCTACCTCTACCGTTTCCGGCTCAGTCTCTTCTTCTGTTGTCTCCTCAGTCTCCTCCTCCGCGCTTTCGGTTTCCGCTGTCTCCTCAGTCTCCTCCTCCGCGCTTTCGGTTTCCGTTGTCTCCTCCGCGCTCTCCGTCTCCGTATAATCCCAGGTAATCTCCGCCCAGGGATCGTCCAGGCCGTACTGCGCCAGATCCTCTCCTTTGTAATCCACAAAATCTTCGAACCCGATATACAGAAGCTCATCCGTCAGCGCGCTCATGGCGGAGCTGTCCGCCGGCACAGCCTCCCCGCCGTCTCTGCTTACATACCAGGAGGCGCTCTCCGTATCCGACGCGTCCGCGTCAAACTCCAGCAGGCTCTCATCCTGCCGGATTTCCATATGCGTCAGAGAACCGGAAGAAATAGAGGGAAACGTAGAGGCCGACGCCAGATCGTACAGTCCGCAGTCCATGGCCGTGGCCGCCGAGCTGCCTACAGTATACACGGTGTCCGGTGAATCCACATAAACATAATAATCATAGGTGCTTTCATTCTGATTTCCAATGTGAAGCTCTGTGGATCCGTCCTCTGTCACCAGCGTCACCTGAATCGCCGCGTCATCCAGTCCGTACTCTGCCAGATCCTCCGGCTCCTCCAATGTCCGGACCGCTGTCATGGATTCCAGGGAAGACAGCTTCGCGGTCCAGGTATCCTCATCCAAAGGGAACTGGGCGTCCTCCTTATTACTCCAAACACCGTCCGCGTCCTTTACCAGCGTAAAGGTGCCGTTTTCATTTTTTACAGTCACCTCCGTCAGATCATCCGCCGAGATTTCCAGTGGCGTTACCCCTTCTGTCTCCGCTTCCGTCTCTTCCTGACTGTTCTGCCAGCTCAAGGCCGCTTCTACGCCAATCAAAGCGCAGAGCAGAACCGCGCCGCCGGCCAGGGCTCTTCCTTTCTTCTTTTTTGCCATTACCTTCTTCTCCTCTTAAACCATACATAACCGCCGATAACCAGGCAGGCCACCGGAAGCACAATCGTGGTAAGCATACTGCTCATTCTCGCGGCCGCAGCCGTCACTGTCAGATAGTCCACCGTAAGACTCTTGCTGGGAATCGATACCGTGGATTCCATGTTGCACATCCAGCTCAGCGCATTCGTCAACAGCTCCGTATTGCCCCCGGATACCATGGCGTCAATCTGCTCGTTAAAAATATTCAGGCAGGTAATATAAACCAGCTTGGTGTCGATGTCGTCATAGGATTCCTCTACGGCTACCGCCAGGTCAAAGGTTCCTTCCACATCGCCGCTCTCCCGCTCAATGGTTGTGATATTATCCACATTTTCTTTTATATAGGCGGAATCCGAAGTTTTCAGCAGGCTCGTAATGGTAATCGTATCCCGGTGGTTCTCTGTCTCTTCAATGGCCTGCGCGTAAGGAAGCAGTACGTAAGCATTGCTGTCTGCCATCGAACCGGTGGCATCCGCGCTCTGGATCTCCGGCACCAGATACGTGGGATTCCCTGAAATATAATGATTCGCGTCGCCGTCAAATACCAGGCCGTCTATGGTGCTCAGGCCATAATTTTCCAATACCAGCGCCAGATTGGGCATGTCTGTTCCCGTATAGCCCGATACAATAAATGCCTTGCCGCCGTCTTCAAGATAGGTAATAATTTTTTCCGCCTCTTCTTCGGAAAGATCTCTCTGAGGCCCGTAAATAAACAGACAGTCCGCGTCCTCCGGCACACTCTCCGCTGTCACCAGATTCAGCTCCTGGATTTCAATATTCCCCTTTTCGATCAGTTCCGTCATCGTATCGGTCATAGAAAGCTCGTCGTGTCCCTGCAGTACATACATAACAGGCATATTGTCCGTGGTAACGTAATCGATGGCGCTGGTTATCTGTCCTTCTCCGTCAAAACCCGTTGTCTGATAAGAATACGTGCTGTAATCCAGCGTTGTCTCATACATATCCGTGTAATTGATCACCTTGCTCCGCTTTTCGCTCACGACAATCACGCTGTTGCTGTCCACCGTATCGTCCGTATATTGAGAAGTAAAATTCGGATTCAGCACCGGATCGATCTGCTCCACAGTAATATGAGAGGAAAGCTCCTCATAGCGCTCTAAAAGATTCACAATCAGATCGTCCTCGCTTCCGCTTTCCGCGATCAGATAAATGGAAACATCCTCTTCCAAAGTGCCTGCTGCGTCTTTTGTGGTGTCTCCGATGGAGTACAGACCGGAATCGCTGAGGTCAAAGGAAGTCCAGCCCGACGGCAGCTCCCCCACAATCATATTGACAACCACCACAATGGCAATTACAATCACCACAGCGCCGATACTGTAGGAACCATTCCGTATGTTCTTGCTGCTCCATTTCGGCAGAATTTTTTTCAGATGGAACCTTTTTCTTTTCCGGCTTCTCTTTTTCTCTGTCTTATCCGTTTGCGCCGTTTTCTTTCCCGCTTTCAACATGTCCTCATCCTCCTAGCTCCATCTTCTTTTCTGAATCGACTGTACCGTCAGGAACAGAAAAATCCCGATTACCGACAAATAATAGACCACTCCGCTGACACTGAAAACTCCGTTTACAAAGTCGTCAAAATGCCCTGTCAGATTGAATACATCCAGAACCTTTTGAATCGCTCCCTCAAACATGCTGGAGCGCGCCAGATACAGAACAAACAGAACCGCCTCGCCGACAATCCCCACCAAAACCGCCAGAAACGTATTTTTCAGCACATAGGCAATCAGCACGGCTGCCGCCAGTATAATAAGCGCAAACGCCAGCAGGGAGGTGGACGCCGTCTCGCCGAGCAAAGACTCAATGCCGTTCATCATATAGCACAGAAACAGTACCGCGAAGGTCAGCACAGCCGAAAGGATCTGGCTCTCCGTAAGGGAAGAGAGAAACAGGCCGATGGACAGGTTCGCGCAGCCCAAAAGGAAAAAACCCAGAAGCGCCGCGTAGGACATGGCCATATTCACGGTTCCGTAATTGCTCATAATCAGCGGGTAAATCCCCATAATCAGGCAGGAAATCAAAAAGACGCCTGCCAGTCCCAGAAACTTTCCGCCCACAATGTCCCAGACGGACAGCGGTGACGTTAAAAGAAGCTGATCCGTTTTCGCTCTTCGCTCTTCCGCCAGGGAACGCATGGTGAGTACCGGCGTTACAATCAGGAAAACGAAGGTGATGGAGGACAGGGAATACCCGAAAATAGGATAGCCCGCCTGCATATGATAGGCCGTAAAGTAGATTCCTGAAATCACCAGCATAAATGCAATAAATACATAGCCCAGCATGGAGGTAAAATACCCCCGGATTTCTTTCCTGCATATGGTTCCCATTGCTATTCCTCCTCTCCTTCTTCCTGCGTCTTATCATCTGAGGTCAGCTCCAGGAAAATATCCTCCAGGGATACGTGAACTGCCTGCATCCGCAGAATCGGGAGCCGCGCGTTTGCCAGAGCGTAAAAAAGTTCTTCCCGTACATCTTCGTTTCCTCTGGTTTTCAGGCGTACATCCTCCGCGCCTTTTTCTTCTGACTGGGTGAAATCCAACTCCTCCACCTGGGAAAACTCCTTCAGCGCTGCCTGTATCCGGGACTTCTCCCCCCTCACCGTAAGCTCCAGAGAATTTTCCCCTTCCATGAGCTTCGCCAGATTCTCCGGCGTATCGCTGGCCACCAGCTTTCCATGGGAAATAATCATCACATAATCGCATATGGCGCTGACCTCGGACAAAATATGCGAGCTCAGAATCACGGTATGTCTTTCCCCAAGGCTTTTGATCAGATCCCGGATTTCAATAATCTGCTTGGGATCCAGTCCCACCGTTGGCTCATCCAGAATAATCGTCTTCGGATTCCCCAGAAGAGCCTGGGCCAGACCAACCCTCTGCTTATAGCCCTTTGACAGATTCTTGATCAGACGGTCCTTCATATCCGTGATCTGGACCATGTCCATAGCCTCATAAATCAGATCCTTTTGTCTGGACTTTTCAATTTTTTTCAGCTGCGCGGCAAACTTCAGGTACTCCAGCACGGTCATGTCAAAATAGAGCGGCGGCTGCTCCGGCAGATAACCGATGCTCTTTTTTGCCTCTTCCGGCTCCTCTAATATGTCATGACCGTTAATCATCACCGTTCCTTCCGTGGAAGCGATATACCCGGTGATCATGTTCATGGTCGTAGACTTTCCCGCGCCGTTGGGCCCCAGAAAGCCATAGATCTGCCCTTCCTGAATCTGGAAGCTTAAATGGTCCACCGCCATGTGGTTTCCATACCGCTTCGTAAGATTTTTCACTTCAATCACAATACATCCTCCTTACCGCGTTATTTCGCATAAAAAAGCCATGCAGACCCGACTCCCGCACTTTATCCTCAAAAGGCCGGTTCGGCGCATGGCTGAATGGCTAATATTAAATTACGAATAATTTGTGAGGAATATGGGTAAATCCTGTGACTTTTGTGTGAAATCATACTGTCAGCTTCCCGGACCGCTCCTGCTCTGCGCGGCTGACATGAATCGCAGTCAAATGGACATGCAAGCATGTACGCGAAAGGAAGTGCATCTATGAGCAACCAAGATTTTGCAAAAAGCCTTATAGATCAGATACCGAACGAAGCACCAAACGCCGAAACGTTGGAAGCCTTCGCAGAAATTGAAAACGGCGGTGGTCACAAATCCAGTGGCTCTGCTAAGCAGCTTTTCGCAGAGCTGATGGAGGACTGAAATAAAATTCAGATCACTCTCTTAGCGGCAACTATGCAGGCTATCGAAAATGCCATATAGAGCCGGATTGGCTGCATGATGAATTAGAAAAGAAGAGACCATCCCATAATGAATCCGAGTTTTAAAAACCCGAATTTTACAGAATAGTCTCTTTCCGTAACAGTTCATCCCAGGTCTGCGCACATGCTGCGCGGACCGTAAGAACGTGATTCAGGAGTGCAAAATCCCATCGCCGTAGGCGATTTTAAATGGATTTTGCATGTAACGGTTCAGCAGGACTGAACTGTTACCTCTTCCCTATAACTCAGCGGGGAAGCCGGTATTCCCCATTTCTTCAAAAAATGCCTGGCCGTGTCAGGAAATGCGGTTGTAGTTAATCAGGCAGCCCTTCAGGATAATGCTTCTCTCATCATCCGTCAGCTCTCCCATCTTCAGATGGATTTCCCGCAGTCCCTTCTCCTCTACCACAAAGGTCTTGATGTCCGTGGCTTTGTCAAGAATCGCCTGCTTTACATCCGGAATAAACAGATAATCCCCGTTCTTAAAGGGCAGCTCGCCCTCATCGATCAGCAGGGGCAGCATACCCCAGTTAATCAGGTTCGAACGGTATCTCTTTGTTGCGTATTCATTGGCGATATTCGCCCAGCCGCCAAGAACCTTCTGGCAGGAAGCGGCCTGCTCTCTGGCGGAGCCGTCTCCCGGCTTCACCGCGAAGATTGTGGAGCCAACGCCCACGTTCGTCCGGTCCACACCCGGATAAGCCTCCTTGATGGTCTGATATACCGGCCTCATCTCCGGCAGCGCCTCTAACGGACATCTGCCCTCCTCGATGGCCTTCTGAGCCTTCTGAACCTCTTTCGCGCGGCCTACATACGCCGGGTCCTTCCTGGAAAGGGCGAACTCCGCCAGTCCCAGAGGATTCGAACGGTAAGAGGAAGTCTCGCCGGAAGGAATCAGCTCATCCGTCGTCGTTACCGGGTCATGGATCTCCGATACCACCTTCAGGATCAGATTCTCCGGCAGCGCGGGCATCGCCGGCCAGTCCTTGATATTCGGTCCAAACTGGATTTCCACGGAAGGATCCGCCACGCCCTTGCTGTCAAATACGCGGTTCGCGTAGATCTTGCTGTCAAAATGATACGTTGGATTCGTAAACTCCACATCCATATCCGTCGCCGGCGTCAGGAAGCCCTTGTTCGCCGCCGTCGCCGCGATGGAACGGGCGTCCATAAGCGCCACAGAGGCGATCTGACCGCTCTGCAGCTTACTGCCCTCCCGGTTGGGGAAGTTTCTGGTAGAGTGACGGATGCTGAAGGCATTGTTCGCCGGGGTATCCCCCGCGCCGAAGCAGGGGCCGCAGAATGCCGTCTTTACAATGGCCCCGGTCTCCATCAGATCCGCCAGGCGGCCGTTTCTCGCAAGCTCCACATAAATGGGCGTGCTTGCCGGGTAAACGCTCAGGGTAAAGGCGTCCGCGCCGATGTATTTTCCTTTGAGAATATCCGCTGCCGCGCAGATATTTTCAAAGCCGCCGCCGGCGCAGCCCGCGATAATTCCCTGCTCCACATAGAGCTTTCCGTTTACGATTTTATCCTTCAGTGTATAATCCACAGCGCCGTCCAGGCTTACCAACGCCTTCTTCTCCACATCATTCAGAATGTCCTCCAGATTGGCGTTGAGTTCCTCAATGGTGTAGGTATTGCTGGGATGGAAGGGCATTGCGATCATAGGACGAATCTCGCTCAGGTTCACGTAAACCATGCCGTCATAGTATGCCACCTGGCCCGGAGTCAGTTCGCGGTAATCCCCGCTTCTTCCGTGAATCTCATAGAATTCCCGGATTTTTTCATCCGTCTGCCAGATGGAGGACAGGCAGGTGGTCTCCGTGGTCATTACATCAATGCCGATGCGGAAATCCGCGCTTAACTTCTCCACGCCCGGTCCCACGAACTCCATCACCTTGTTCTTCACATAACCGTTTGCGAACACGGCGCCGATAATCGCCAGAGCCACGTCCTGGGGCCCTACGCCCTTAACCGGCTCGCCGTCCAGATAAATAGCGATAACCTCCGGCATATTGATGTCGTAGGTCTGATTCAGAAGCTGCTTCACCAGCTCCGGGCCGCCCTCACCCATGGCCATGGTTCCAAGGGCTCCGTAACGGGTGTGGGAATCCGAACCCAGGATCATCTTTCCGCCGCCTGCCAGCATCTCTCTGGCAAACTGGTGGATTACCGCCTGGTGAGGCGGCACATACACACCGCCGTACTTTTTCGCGCAGGTAAGGCCAAACATATGGTCATCCTCATTGATGGTTCCGCCTACCGCGCAGAGACTGTTGTGACAGTTGGTAAGCACGTACGGCATCGGAAACTTCTCAAGCCCGGATGCCCTGGCCGTCTGAATGATTCCCACAAAGGTAATGTCATGGGAAGTCAGCTTATCAAAACGAATTTTCAGCTTGTCCATATTTCCGGATGTATTATGGCTCTCCAGAATCCGGTAGGCAATGGTATTCTTCGCAGCCTCGGCTTTTGTGGGCGCCTGATCGCCCAGACGGTTCTTCAGAATCCGCTCCGCGTCGCCTAAGTCCTCCACGACCTCCGCTCCGTTTAACAGGTAAACGCCCTGATCATATAACTGAATCATGCTGTTATCTGCCTCCTTCTTGCTTTTTTGCGTATCAAATGAATACAAATTTGTAACTGTCCGTTACCTAAATTCTTTTTTAGTATACCTTTAATGGACGCAAAAAGCAAGATAAAGAGTTGCGCTTCTCTACAGCCCAAACTCCTCGAACAGCTTCTTCCGGTAATCCGCGTTCTTCGCTGCCCTCTCCAAATCCTCGCTGCGTCCCTGCTCCAGCAGTTTTTCGAAAAGCCTGCTGGTACGCTCCTCCGCCTCTCGCTTTCCTTCCTCGCGCACCTGCCGCATATGTTTCTCCTCATCGTACTCAAAAATACTCATCTCAATCGCCTCCGCTCTGTTCTTTCTGAGAAACCCTTCCAGTATCCCCTCCTCGATGCATTCCGTTACCGCCCATTCCACAGCGTCCCGAAGTTCCATGTCCTTCGCGTACGTTCTCACCCGGTCCGAATACGCGGAAAAATCCGCCAGTATCTGGCAGTCATCCAGGAGCTCTTTGTTGTTCCCAGGATTAATATTCAGGACGACCACCGCCAAATCCAGTCTTGGTTCCTCCTCCTTCACCTGGTATGCGTCTGACAGACGCAGCATCTCACGCTCCGGGCAATTCCTCCTCCCCGTTATAGAAAACCATGAAGTGAGGCGCAGGAAGCGGAATCGGCTGCCGTCCGTACAAGTTCTTATCCTTTACTCTGAAAGTCCGCCGCCGGATAGGCGGCATGCATTCAGGGATGCCAAGTACGCCCGCCAGACTTTTCCGGGGCGGTGGTACGCCTGCCCCGCGGGCGTATGCAGGT
>DVIQ01000025.1 GCA_018711185.1 Candidatus Limivivens intestinipullorum
TTCCCACTCCGGAGGCCAGAAGCTGATGGAGCCGGGGTTTTGGAGGCATGGCCTGGATTTCCAAAAGCCGCTTTCTTGCCTGGGCCGGCGTATGCTTTCCCTCTACAATCTCCCGTGAGAGCTGGTTCACCGCCGTCACCCGGTCCAGCCTGGCGGCGCACAGGGGTATATGGCGGACTCTGGCAAAATCTTCCTCCCGCTCGCTGCCCGCTGTCAGAAAAATTCCGCTGCTCAGTACAAACGCGTCGCTGGATGTCACACCGTAAGCCTTAGCGATGCGGAAGATTGTCTCCTCGACCCGAAAAATCTCCGCACCGCTGGCCAGCAAAATATCCCCTGCCAGAGACGCTACGTCCAGGGCCTCCCGGTTATCCTGTTTTTCCAACGTTCATCCTCCCTTGTATTCCTAGTCAAATCCGTCGTTTTGCCGCGGCCGGTTCTTTGGGGCGCAATCTTTTAGACCGTCCCTTGCCTGCCGTCGGATCTCCTGCGGAAACAGCATTTCCGTTTTTTTTTCGGCGGCCTGCCGCGCACGGCTTTGTTTTCTCCGTATTTTCGCGGATTTTATGATAGTTCAGTCCAAATCCGCGCAGACTGCTTTTGTGTGCGGCGGTTCCTTAGAGCCGCGTTATTGCGAGTTCAGTGTAGCATACGGACATTCTTTTGTAAAGCAGGCGGCCGCTGTTCCCAAACTGCAACACCGGAGGATTGTGAAACGATAAAACGTTTTTTTTCGTTGACGAACCGTCTCGGTTGTGATAATATGAAGTTAACTTCATATGAAGTATACTTCATATTGTGCAGGGAGGTGGGAAAATCCGAACCAAGGTAAAAGAACTGCGGACAGCCGCGGGTCTGACCCAGCAGCAGCTTGCCAGTCTGGTCCGCGTCTCCGCCAGAACCATCATTTCGATTGAAAAGGAGCAGTACAGTCCCTCGCTGATGCTTGCTTACCGGATCGCTCAGGTTTTTCACACAACCGTTGAAGAGCTGTGCTGCCTGGAGGAAAACAAACGATTGGAGGATGCTAAGTATGAAGAATTCCAATAAGCAGTCCTATACCCGGAAAATCCGGCTCCGGATCCGTATTTTGTGGCTTATCCTGGTTTTGATGCTGGTCTATATGGTCATTGTCGCCGAACTTGGCGGCGGGGATTCCCGGATTGTAACTGATTTTGCCGACGCGGCAGGCGATATCCTGTTTTTCGGCGGCCTTTTGTACCTGGCAAGCCGCATTGTCCACAATAAAAAGCTTCTTCGCAGCCGCCTTCTTCTCCAGGAACAGATGCGCGAAGAACAGGATGAGCGCAACCAGTATCTCCACGACAAAAGCGGCGGTACGGTACTGGACATCCTTCTGCTGCTTTTGATGTTCGCCACCGTAACGGCCGCTCTGTTTAACATGCCTGCCTTTTATACCGCTTTTGGCATTCTTGCCGCCGCAGTGCTCTTAAAAGCAGGTTTCTATCTTTACTTCAGCCGGAAAGCCGGATGATCTCTGCCGCGGCCTGCTCCGGTGTCAGACGGGATACGTCGATTTTCACCGTATTCAGCTTTTCGTACAGCGGTATCCTCGCGAGGCTTCGCGCAATCACGTCCTCCGCACGGATACCGCTGTCCACATCCTTTCGCAGCCGCCGCGCCAGTTCCTTCTCCCCGCACAAAAGGGAAAACGAGCGCACCCGGCAGTTCTCCGTTTCCAGCTTTGTCAAAATTCCGTCGATGATTCCCTGCTCATGAAGAACCCAGCAAAACACAATGTTTTTAAAGGCAGAGCAACGGATGAAACGGTTCAGCAGGAAAACCACGTTTTCCAAAACCATCGTCTTTGTCTCCTCCGTCACCTGAAAAGGATCCATATCCCAGCACCAGTCCCCGTCCAAAAATACACAGTCCGGCAGCTTCTTTTTCAAGATCTGGCAGACCGTGGTTTTTCCCGCTCCCATGGTACCGCCGATAATGTAAATGGTCTTTTGCATGTTTCTCCTTTCCCGCGCCACTGCGCCGCATTCTGTCTCCTTTTGCATCTTCTGACAGTGTACCCGAAACAGAGGCGTTATTCAAGGAGGGATTTTTCTTTGCAAACAAAATTCGCCGTGCTATAATAGCTCTGCTGGAAGAAGGAGCCTCTGCGGAAAAAATTGATCATTGAAGACGATACGAACATTAACAATATGATGGCCGATGGCCTGCAGAAAACCGGCTGCTTCTTCAATATTCTATGGAGGATCCTTCGATATGATAAACATTCGGTACGCGAAAGAAACCGACCGGGCCTTCTGGTTTTGCCTGGACCGGCATCTGCCGGAAGCCGAATTTTCCGGCAAAGTACGGGATCAGATGGCCTATGTGCTGACCCTGGACGGGCAGCCTGCGGGCCTGCTGCGCTGGCAGCTTTTTTGGGACAGCATCCCTTTTTGCACTATGATCCAGGTTGCTTCCCTTCAGCGGGGCAAGGGCTGCGGCCGGAAACTTATGGAGCATTGGGAGGCCGATATGAAGCAGCGGGGCTACCGGCTTCTTTTAATTTCCACCCAGGTAGACGAGACGGCCCAACACTTCTACCGGAAACTGGGGTATCGCGACTGCGGAGGCCTTCTCCTGGATGTCCCCGGCTACGCCCAGCCCATGGAATTGTTCCTTCTGAAGGCTCTTTGAACGAATGATATTCTTTGTAACGGTTCAGTCCTGCTGAACCGTTACTATTCTTTACTTAATGGCAAAATAAAACCTGCCAAAATTTCCCATATTGTGGTACAATAAAAGGGCTGTAAATTACAGCCGTGATGAAAAAAGCCGGCTCGGAGAAGATGGAGGTGACGTTATGACGGATTATATGAAAACCTACAGCGGAGGGCGGTTCTATCCGGCGGATCCCAGGATTGAGGACCTGCGCATCGAGGATATCGCCCATGCGCTTTCTATGGTCTGCCGGGGAAACGGGCAGGTGAAAACCTTCTTCTCTGTGGGACAGCACTGCGTTCACTGCGCCAGGGAGGCCCTGGCAAGAGGGTACGGAAGGAGAACCGCTTTGGCCTGCCTTCTGCACGACGCCAGCGAGGCCTACCTGTCGGATATCACCAGTCCGCTGAAAAAGCATCTGGCAGAGTATCGGGCATATGAGGAACGCCTGATGAAGCTGGTCTATGAAAAGTACCTGGGAGGGTCTCTGACAGAAGAGGAAGAGATCAGGGTAAAAGAAGTGGATCAGGACATGCTTTATTACGATCTGCTGGTGCTGCTGGATGAGGATAACGGAAGAGAAAAGCCGGTGATGAAAAGCGCCTTTTCCTATGAGTGGGTTTCCTTTGAAGAGACCCAGCGGCAGTATCTGGAGCTGTTTTCGGCTCTGACAGCGGCATGCCGGGGCGGCGAAGCGATAAAACGGCTGTAAAAAGGGGGAGCTTGGGGCGGCAAGCCCGTAAGTGTAAAAGCCTGTTATCATAAAAAGAAAGGGAAAATCGATGAAAAGATTATACGGGACGGTTGTGCCGATTGTGACGCCGCTGACGGAAGACGACGCCATTGATGAAGCGTCTCTGGACAGCCTGGTGGATTATGTGATTGAGGGAGGGCTTCAGGGCCTTTACCCCTGCGGAACGACGGGAGAGATGATGTATCTGACGGTGCAGGAGCGCATGCAGGTGGCGGAACGGACGGTGAAACGAGCGGCAAAACGGGTGCCGGTGTTCGTACACGTGGGCGCCTGGAATTTAAAGGATACCGTGGAGCTGGCGCGACATGCCTGGAGGATTGGGGCCGATGGAATCGGCGTTGTGACGCCGGTGTTCTATAAGATCAGCGACCGGGGGCTTGTGGATTATTTTACGGCGGTGGCGAAAAGCGTACCGGAAGATTTTCCGGTGTATCTGTATGCGATTCCTCAGAATGCGGTAAATGATATAAGTCCTGAGGTCTGCGAGGCAGTAGCGGGTGCATGTCCAAACGTTGTGGGAATCAAATACAGCGCCCCGGACTTTACGAAGCTGCAGCGCTTTATGCTGGTGAAAGGAGGAACCTTCAGCGTTCTGGCCGGGCCGGATCATCTGTTTCAGGCCCTTTGCGCCGCCGGAGGAGACGGAGTGGTATCCGGCAACGCGATGATTGTACGGGAACATTACGCCGCCATCTGGGAGGCACTGTCCGGAGGGGATAGGAAGCTGGCGGTGCGGCTTCAGAGACGGACCAACGTGCTGAATGAGACCTTGTGCGCCGTGAATAACATTGCCGCTTATAAGGTGCTGCTGAAAAGGGAAGGAATCCTTCGAACCACAAAAATGCGGCGTCCCATGGAAAACCTTTCGCCGGATCAGGAAAAAGCGCTTCTTGAAGCAATGGACGCCCTGGAATACAAAAAGGTGAAAATCTGAGAGAAAAGCTATGATCAGAAAAATGATGTTTCAAATTTTTGACAGCCAGCTTCGAACCGTAGAAAATCAGCAGAAAGAGCCGGGATTTCTGGAGTTTGAATCAAAGGTGCAGGTGAAACGGGAGATTCCCTATGGTAAAAAGAAAGGGCAGACGTATGATTTCATTGTGTCTGGAGGAACAGAGCAGGCCGGGAAGCTGCCGCTGATTGTAAATATTCACGGCGGCGCGTTTACCGGCGGAGATAAGGCCTGCAACCTGAAATACGGCTGCTGGCTGGCCGAACAGGGGTTTCAGACTGCGCTTTTAAATTACCGGCTGGTGCCAAAGGTGAACTTAAAGGAGCAGATCCGGGACGCGGCGGCGGGGATCCTTGCTGCCTGGAAACGCTGTCCTGAGAGTCCCTGCCTGTATCTGACAGGGGATTCTTCCGGCTCCTATCTGGTAAATCTTTTGTGCTGTATCTGGGAAAATCCGGAAGAAAAGCGCCGGTTTGGGGTAAAGCTTCCGGATGTTCCGGTGACTGCGGCGGGGCTTACCGGCCCGCCGGGCTCCATAAATCTGTTTCCGGCGGCTATGGTTCCCTTCTGCAGGGAAAACCGCAGGATGCTTCTTGACGGGTGTCCGGAGCTTGACGGATACCTGGATTTAAAAAAGCTGTGGAACAGCCGGGTCCCTCCGCTGTTTCTGATAAGCTGCGAAGGAGATCCCTGCTACCGTCGCTGCCTTGCCCAGGAGGCCTGGATAAAGAGACAGGGCGGAAGGGTTGAAAGCGCTTACTGCCGGAAAAAGGCGGATGGAAAGCTGTTCCACTGCTTTAATGTGATCCGGCCGGATCTGGAATGCAGCCGCCGGGTGAATGGGGCGATGGTGGATTTCTTCCGGAAGTGCGCGTCCTGAGAACGCGCGGACGCGCGCTGATCTTCCTATCTGCCAAGAGATGCGCTGTCCCCGATCAGCTCATTCATAAGCTGCCGGGCTGTCTTAGCGTGTTCTTCCGGAACCAGAAGACGAATATCCTCCGGCGGACCCGCGTAATCGGACTGGGCCCCGCCCTGGAAATCGATCTCTCCGCCCAATACAGAGCCGCTGACGTCAAAAACGGACCGCAGGGCCATTTTTGTCTTAATCTTACAGGGAATATCCCTGTGCTTCAGTTCTGCCACAAGAGGCTGGATCGGGTAGGCCGGCCCCTTGTAAATACAAATGTTTCTCATAAAATTCCCCCTTTGTTTCAAAACGCGCTGTGGAAATCTTCCTTGTTTTCTCTATTTTATCAGAAAAAACCGCGACACACAAGAAGAATTGTCAGAAAAACAGAATCGGCGCGCAACAATTTTGCCCGAATCTGCATATGCAGCCGTTCGCCCGGGCCTGCACTGCAACCATTCAGCCCAGGTCTGCGCAGACCGCAAGAACGTGATTCCGAAATGCGATAATCCCATCGCCGAAGGCGATTTCAAATGGATTTTTGCAGCTGCGGGAGTGCGGCTATTCCCGCCTTGACAGACGTCCGAAAACCCCTTACGATGCAGGTACAGGCGGATTGCATGGAAAGGAGCAGAAAATGGAAAAAGAAAAGAAAAGCAGAATTGTATTTTATAATGGAGAAATTCTTACGATGGAAAAGAGGAGCGCAGGGACGGCAGTCCTTGTGGAGAATGGGAAGATCCGGGCGCTGGGAGACGCCGGGGAGCTTTTGGAAGCGGCAGGGGACGCAGCGCGGGTGGATCTGGAGGGAAACACGCTGATGCCGGCTTTTGTGGACGCGCACAGCCATTTTACCCAAGTGGCTTTTTCTACGCTCCAGGCTTCCCTTGAGGGGGCGGGCAGCCGGGAAGAAGCCGTCGGAAAACTGCAGGCGTTCCTGCGAACGGCGCGGCCCCCAAAAGGAGCCTGGGTGCTGGCAAGGGATTATGACCATACGGCGTTTCCGGATGGGAGGCATCTTACCCTGGCGGAGCTTGACGGGGCTGCGCCTGAGAATCCGCTGTTTGTACAGCATAAGTCCGGCCATATCGGCCTGTTTAATTCGCTGGCGCTGAAGCTGCTTGGGGTCCGGCCGGATACGCCTTCCCCGGAGGGCGGCCGGATCGGAAAAGAGGACGGAAGGCTGACCGGATATATGGAGGAGAACGCCCTGTTCGCGTTTCAGAAGAGGGTTCCCATGCCGGGCCCGGAGGAGCTCGAGGGGGCTTTTGAGAAAGCCCAGAAGCTTTACGCGTCCTTTGGCATCACCACGGTGCAGGACGGGATGGCGGTGAAGGAGATGCTGCCTCTCTATGACATGCTGCTGGGAAAAGACCTTCTGTGGCTGGACCTGGCGGCCTACCCGGATCCGGAGACGTACGCGCTGGCAAAAAGAGCGTATCCCGGCTGTATGGAAACGTACTGGAAAGGGCTGCGGTTCGGGGGAATGAAGATTTTTCTGGACGGATCGCCCCAGGGGAGGACGGCCTGGATGCGGACGCCTTATCTGGGCGGGACAGAGGACAGGGGCGCAAAGGAAGCGAGGAGCGAAAACGCGAAAGAATACTGCGGCTATGGCACCATGACGGATGAGAACGTTTTGGAGGCCATGGGGGAGGCGGCGCGGGAAGAGACCCAGCTTCTGGCCCACTGCAACGGAGACGCCGCGGCAGAGCAGTATCTGCGTTGCCTGGAGAGGGCGGAGGAGGACTGGCCAGGGCTTGGCGGGCTGCGCCCGGTGCTGATCCACGGACAGCTCATCGGAAGGGACCAGCTTCCCCGCGCTGCGCGCCTGGGAGTGATCCTTTCCCTCTTTGTGGCGCATGTCTATCATTGGGGAGACGTTCACATCCGGAATTTCGGCCTGGAGCGTGCCTGTAAAATCAGCCCGGCCGCCTCGGCGCTTCGATGCGGAATCCCTGTTACTTTTCACCAGGACGCGCCGGTGATCCTTCCGGATATGTTTGAGACGATCTGGTGCGCGGTCCGGCGGCTGACAAAACAGGGCGTTTTGCTTGGCGGGGAGGAGCGGATTTCGCCGGCCCAGGCTTTGCGTGCCGTAACCATAAACGCGGCGTATCAGTACGGCGAGGAGAAACGGAAAGGGAGCATCGTCCCGGGGAAACAGGCGGATCTGATTGTGACGGATAAAAATCCGCTGAAGGCGCCGGCTAAGGAGCTGAGAAATATTCAAGTGCTGCGCACTTATAAAGAAGGCGTGTGCGTGTATTCCCGCTGAGTCTCTGCCGCCCGAAAATGGGCGGATGGTGAAAAGATTGCGGAAACAGAGGAAAAAAGATGCGGAAGGCTGCCAAAAAGCAGCCTTCTGTTTTGTTTATCTTTTTAATAAATTTTTTATAAAAGAAACACATAATGTACAATAAGGAATCACAAAAAAAACTAAAATTGTATATATACAATATCAGAAAAATTCCGAAAGGAGAACACATTTCATGCAAAAAATGGCACACTTCAGAAAAAAATTAAGTACAGGACTGGTGGCTGCGGCTGCGGGTATTATTATGTGCGGAGGAATGACCGCCATGGCATCGGAAATCACTTCAGAGGCAGCGAGTCTGGACATGACGACGGATTATCCGGGCATTACGGTGAATCCCGGAGATACGCTAAGCTTTTCCCTGGATTTTTCCAGTGACGAGGCCTGTGACGCGGCGCTTTCTGTGGAGTCCATTCCGGAGGGCTGGACGGGCTATTTCGGAGGGGACGGCAATCAGGTCAGCATGGTACATATTAACTCCGGCACAGAGGCCGATAACGCGGAACTGGCCACCTTTAATCTGACGCTGCCGGATGAAGCGGAAGAGGGGACTTACACGGTGGAGCTGGCGGCGGACGCCGGAAGCAGCGGTTCGGACACTCTGGAGCTGGAAATTACCGTAAATCAGGAGGAGCTTGGACAGAGCAGCTTTACGGCGGAGTATCCGGAGCAGCAGGGCGCTACGGGGACAAGCTTCAGTTTTGATACGACCCTTGTGAATAACCGGGCAACCGAGCAGTCCTACAGTCTTTCCGCGGAAGCGCCTACAGGCTGGACTGTTTCCTTTACGCCGTCCAGCGAGACGAGCCAGGTGGCGAGCGTAGCCCTGGAGTCCGGCGCCAGCGAGGGAATTACCGTGGATGTGACCCCGCCGGAAAATGTGGAAAAAGGCGAATACACGATTACCTGTACCGCAACTTCCGCCAGCGACACCCTGACCATGGAGCTGTCCATTGAGATTACCGGAACGTATGGAGTGTCTCTCTCTACGCCTACGGGCAATTTAAGCCTGGACGCCTATGCCAATGACCAGCGCTCCGTGACTCTTTCCATTACAAATACGGGTAATGTAGACCTGGAGAACCTGAATCTGACCTCCTCCGCACCCACAGACTGGGAAGTGGAGTTCAGCGAGTCCACCATTGAGCTTCTGGAAGCAGGGGCCACCCAGGAAATTACCGCTTACATTACACCGGACGCAGACGCTATAACAGGAGATTATCTTACTACCCTGACCGTGAGCAATGACGAGACCAGCGCGGACGCCCAGTTCCGTGTATCCGTAAAGATCCGCACGACCTGGGGCATTGTGGCCGTGGCGATCATTGTAGTCCTTGTAATTCTGCTGGGATGTATTTTTAAGAAATTCGGGAGAAGGTAGCATATGGGGCAGACAGAACAGACAATTATTGAAACGGTAGGTCTTACCAAGCGATACGGAGCGAAGATCGCGGTAAATAAACTGAATCTGCGGATCAATCAGGGCGAGGTGTTTGGGCTTCTGGGCCCAAACGGCGCCGGCAAAACCACGACGATCCTGATGCTTCTGGGGCTTACGGAACCCACATCCGGAAAGGCGCTTATCAACGGGATGGACTGTACGAGAAATCCGATCAGTATTAAGCGGGTTGTAGGGTATCTGCCGGATAACGTGGGCTTTTACCCGGATATGACAGGAAGACAGAACCTGCGCTTTACCGGCAGGCTGAACGGACTGGACGAGAAAGAGATTGAAGAACGAATAGAACGGCTCCTGGACCGCGTAGGCATGACGGAAGCCGGTGATCAGAAAACGGGTACGTATTCCAAAGGCATGAAGCAGCGCCTGGGGATCGCGGACGTATTAATGAAGGATCCGCAGATTATCATTATGGACGAGCCAACTCTGGGCATCGACCCGGAGGGCATGCGGGTGCTTCTGAAGCTTATGCGGGAACTGGCCCAGGAGGATGGAAGGACCCTTCTGATTTCATCCCATCAGCTCTACCAGATTCAGCAGGTCTGCGACCGGGTAGGTATCTTTGTAAACGGTGATCTGATTGCCTGCGGGAAAATCGAAGATTTGGGCAAGCAGGTTCAAAAGGAAAACCATTATACGCTGGAAATCCAGACTTCGCCCTGTGACGACCGGCTTCTGGCGCAGATTGCCAAGCTTCCCAAGATTGAAAAAGTGGAAAAGGAGGGCGAGCGCTTTTCCATCCAGTCTCTGACAGACGCCAGAAAGGAGCTGACGGAGTTTTTAGGCACCAACGGCTATACAATCCTGCATATGCATCAGCGCGGCGGCGATCTGGATGAGATTTATCGATTATATTTTGAAAAGGCAGGACAGAGTGATGAAGATAAGAGCAGTGAGAAAAACAGGGGAGGGCGTTTCGGTTTCGGAAAAGGAAAGAAAAAGAGACGCGGCTGAGACGGGACTGCGGGCTCTGTACAGAAAAGAGCTGGCGGATCACCTGAGCAGCAAACGGTTTATTATCATATTGGTATTGATTTACGCCACCAGTTTCGCGAGCCTGTACGGGGCTCTGACGGCGGTCAGCGAGAGCACGGAAACCATCGATTATCTGTTTCTGACGCTGTTTACCACCAGCGGAAGCTCCATACCGTCCTTTATGAGTTTTATCGCGCTTCTGGGTCCCTTTGTAGGGCTGACGCTGGGCTTTGACGCCATAAACAGCGAGCGGAGCAACGGCACATTAAACAGGCTGGTGGCTCAGCCGATCCATCGGGATTCGATTATTATCGGAAAGTTTCTGGCAGGCACCACGATTATTGCCATTATGGTGTTTACCATGGGAATATTCATGGGAACCATCGGCGTTCTGTCCACGGGACTGCTGCCACAGACAGAAGAGGTTCTGCGGATTTTTGTGTATCTGATTTACACCTGCGTTTATATCGCCTTCTGGCTTGGCCTGTCCATCCTGTTTTCCGTGGTATGCAGGCATTCGGCCACATCGGCTCTGGCGGTGATCGCCCTGTGGATCTTTTTCGCCATTTTTATGAGCCTGGTGGCCAGCATCATTGCCAATGCGGTATATCCCATTGACGATCAGTTTGGCGCGCTGTTTAATTCCTACAATAATTATACATTGGAGCTGAATCTGAATCGGATTTCACCGTATTACTTGTACAGCGAGGCGGTTTCCACGATTATGAATCCTTCGGTGAGAGCCGTCAATGTCGTGACGGTAAGCCAGCTTGATGGAGCGATCTCCGGATACCTGACCTTTGGCCAGAGTCTGCTGCTGGTGTGGCCGCACCTGGTGGGGCTGATCGCGCTTTTGTTCGCGGCTTTTATCTGCTCCTATATTGGATTTATGCGTCAGGAGATCCGTTCAAACTGACAAAACGCTTCGCGCGGCGAGTGGATATCTCCTTTTCACAAAAAATTCATAATTCAGGTCTGGCGATATTCTTTAAATTTTATTATGATAGATTAAGAATCAGAGGTGATAAAATGAAGATATTGTCGATACTGAACGGAGTATGTGATCAGAAGCTTCATGATATGATTGAGCGCTTTGCTTTCCGGGAGGGATTTGCCACCTTAACCCTCCCGGAATTTCTTGCGGAAGGCTGCGGTGAAAAACGCTGCGTGGCCATCATGTATTTTGACCTGGCGGGCCTGAAAGGCATAACAAAGGAACTCATTTCCGTTTTGTATATGCAGAGCCCGATTATTCTGGTTCCTTCAAGTGAACAGGAGTGGATACAGGATGAACCGCGCTGCCCCTATGTGTCGGAGTATGTGAAATATCCGTTTACCGCGCGGGAGTTCCATCGGCTTACCCATTGGTATATTGGCGATCAGCAGCTAAGGGAAAGGACTCTCTGCTTTGGGGATCTGTGTATTGACCGGTATTGCCATGAGATCTGCCTTTCCGGCAAGAAGCTCTGTATCAGCGGATACGAGTATGATATCTTTCTGGTTCTGATGGAGAATCTCGGAAGAGTGGTTACAAGGGAAAAGATTAACCAGTATCTGCCACAGAGAAAGCGGGAGTCCGCAAGGAATGTCGATACGCACATTAAAAATCTGCGCAGGCAGCTTGGCATCCAGGATCTGATCAAGTGCGTCCGCTCGGTGGGGTACTGCATCCCTGTGGACAATTTCTACCGGAAATGCAAGGATTTATAAAAGGAGGTATTCAGATGACTTTTGCGGAGATGTTTTATGAGGTGAAAAAAAGGCTGGTGAAGGCGGACGTTGGCGGAATTTCAGAGCATCTGGCATTTCAGTTTAACATTACCGGAGAGGCGGAAGGAACTTTTTATGTGGAAGTGAAGGATGGAAAGCTTAATGTGGAGCCCTATGAATATATTGACCGGGATGTGATCTTTACCTGCACGGCCCAGACCCTTGAGAAGATCGCGGATGGAAAGGAAAATCCTATGCTTGCGGTGGGCTTTGGAAGACTTAAAGTGGAAGGAAACATCGATAAGGCGCTGAAATTAAAGGAAATATTAGAAAAACGCTAGGTTATTTGCGGGACTTTCCTTTTTTGAGACTCCTGTGGAACTCAGTTCCGGCAGGAGTTTTTGCTTTACAGATCGAAAGATTCGTTGCATAATATAGAAAGAGAAGGCTGGGCGGCGATAAAAAGTATGAGACAGCCTTCCGGCTAGAATCAGGAGGGACAGGTTATGGGAAAACAGATTATTACGATTTCAAGAACCTATGGAAGCGGAGGCCGGGAGATCGGGCGGCTGGTGGCGCAGAAGCTTCAGGTGGATTTTTATGACAAAAATATTTTATCTCTTTTAGTGGAAAAAACAGGAATCAGCGAGGAAGGACTGAAGAACGCGGACGAACGGCTGATTAAACGCTCGCCGTCTCCTTACGGCTTCACGGAGGAAACGGATTATGGGACGAACCATTATCTTTATGAGGCACAGGTCCGCCTGATTGGCGAGCTGGCCCAGAAGGGGCCCTGCGTGATCGTAGGCCGGCTGGCTGACTGGATTTTGCGCAACCGGGAGGATGTGCTGAACGTTTTTATCACAGCTCCAGGCGAAGCGCGGATTCAGAGAATTATGGGATATGAAGATGTGGACGAGGAAACCGCGCGGGAGCTTATGATTCAGGTTGACAGGCGCAGAAAGAGCTATTACGACTATTTTACCCATCAGCAGTGGGAGCGGATGGAAAATCGGGACCTGGTGATCAACAGCAGTCTCCTTGGAATCGAAGAAACGGTGGGAATGATCAGTGAAATCGCGAAAAGAGCATAAGAAAGGGGATCAGACAATTCGTACAGACAGCGAAGCGATGTGGAAATTTTATTTCCGGTCCGTACCTGAGGAAATCAAGGAGGATTACCGAAGGGAAGTAATCCGGAGCAATGGGGCGGTGCTGAGCGTTCTTTCCGTGCTGGCGATTTGCGCGGAACTGTTTAACATTGCCCGCGTGCTGTTTTTTTCAAAAAGCGGCCTTGGGACTCAGAACAACCGCATATATTTTACCTTTTATCTGGTTCTTCTGACGGCTTCCGTTTTGTTTTTAATTATAAAAAGATGCCTCGGGAACCATATCAACGCAATCTATATTTTCCTGCTTGCGGCAGCCGGATTTTTTATTGTGTGGAGTCTGCTGCTGAATTATTATGATTTTACGCATGCTGATGAGCCGGTTTACAGCATTGTCTATATCACATCCCTTCTGGCTATGGTCATCTGCCTGTATATGGAACCAGTGGTCTGTCTTGGCCTGGTTTTGGGAAGCGGCATCCCGTTTTTGCTTCTGACCAAAAGCGACTTCGGGTTTATTCAGAATACGCTTTTCAGTATGGGTACAGCGGCGCTCGTCTCCTTTTCAAGGTTTCAGTACAAAATCAAAACCTTGATGGGACAGAAAAAGATTCAGGAGATGAACCGGCGGCTGACGATTGAGATGGAGCGCAAAGAGGTGGCGATACAGAAGCTGCGGTATATTATCGAGCAGAGCAATTATATTATTGTAGACTGGGATAAGGAGGAGGACCGGGCCTTCTTTTACGGGCACTGGACGGAGAAGTTTGATTATCCTGCGGAGATTTCCTCCTTTACGGAATGGGTGACCCACAGCGGACTGCTCAGCCGGAAAGAGTGGAAGCGTCTGCAGCTGGAAATCATCCGATGCATGAAGTCCACCTATCAGATGGAAACGGAGATCGAGCTTTCCAGCAGGAAGGGCGTAAGGGAGTTTTATCTGTTTCATCTGTCCGTACAGCATGACAGCGCCGGGGAAATACGGGGCGTGCTGGGGTATCTGAGCGATATCCATAAGCAGAAGGAAGAGATTCAGAGTCTGAAGTCCCGGATGGATCTGGATCCGCTGACGGGGCTTTTAAATCGTACTGCGGTAAAGGAGAAAGCGCAGGAGTGGTATGAAGGCGACAGCGGAAATTTTGTGCGGGCTATGATTATGCTGGATTTGGATGATTTTAAAGCCATCAATGATACCTACGGCCATCCCTGCGGGGATCAGGTTCTCATGGAGGTCGCGAATCTTCTGCGGCGAATCTTCCGCGAGACGGACGCCTTGAGCCGCATTGGCGGCGATGAATTTGTGGTGCTTATGAAAAACGTCCGAAACGTGGAGGATGTGGAAAGAAAGCTGAAAAAGCTCTCCCGGGGAGGCACCACTTTGTGGAACGGCGCCCGTATACCGGTAAAATTCAGTATTGGCGCGGCGGTGTCCGAGAATGGCGAATATGAGGAACTCTACCGCTTGGCGGACGAAGCGCTCTATGACGCTAAGTACCGCAAAAAGGGCAGCTATGTAATCATGGATGAGAGAGCGCCTTCTAAATAAAAAGCATGTAACGGCTCAGCAGGGCTGAACCGTTAGTACTTTTCGACCAGTTGAAAAAGGCGGCGGTCCGGCGGACGAACTGCTATGAAAGAAGCTTTTTCAGGCTCTTCCGGTAGGAAATATACAGGATAGCCAGGGCTCCGGCCCAGGCCAGGATTTCCGCAGAATAAATGCCGTATTCGCCGATAAATCCGGGGAGGATCAGAGCGGCCAGGATGCGCATGCAAAGCTCCGCGATTCCGGAGAGAAGAGGGATCAGGGTGTTTCCCATACCCTGGAGAGCGGAGCGGTAAATATGCAGGCAGTACAGGACGGACAAAAAGGCGGCCATCAGATAAAGAAAATGACGTCCGTAAACGGCTACCTGAGCGGCGTTTGGATCCGAGCGATCGATAAAAAAGCCAACCAGCAGATGACCTGCCAGAAACATCAGCACTGTGATCAGCAGAGAAGCAGCCACGGCCATGAGGGCGCCTTCCCGGACGCCGCGGCGGATGCGCCCGTATTCCTTTGCTCCAAGGTTCTGTCCGGTATAAGTGGATACGGAGAAGCCAAAGGAGATGGCGGCGATCTCCAGAAGGCCGTACAGTTTATTTGCCGCGGTGAAGCCGGCCACAAAAATAACGCCGAAGGTATTTACGATGGACTGGAGGATCATGCCGCCTATGGAGATAATAATGTTCTGGATGCCCATGGGAGCGCCAAGCATAAAAAGCCTCCGGATTAAATCCCTTGTGGGCTGAAAATCTGCTCTGGAAAAATGAAGGACCGGGGTTTTCCGGATATGAAGGAAGCAGTAAACGCAGGAGACTGCCTGGGCGATCAGCGTGGCTGCCGCCGCGCCGGCAATTCCCCAGCCAAACACGGCAACAAAAAGCAGGTCAAGAAGAATGTTGCACACGGAGGCGATCCCCATGGCTGCCAGCGGCGTCCGCCCGTTTCCGATGGAACGAAGGACGGCCGAAAGCCAGTTGTAAGTCATGACAATGGGGATTCCGCCAAACATGATCCGGACATACAAAAGGGCGTCTCCTAGGATTTCCCGGCTGGTTCCCATAAGGGTAAGAACTGGGGCGGAGAGGAAGAGAAAAAGTCCGGTAATCACGACAGCGGAGAGAAAAGCCAGCAGCAGGGACACGCATAGGGATTTTTTCATGTCCGCGTATTGTTTCGCACCGTAAAGCTGGGCGATCCGAATGGAAAAACCCTGGGTAAGGCCGGAACAGACGCTTACGCTCATCCAGTTAAACCAATCCGTAGCCCCCAGCGCGGCCAGGGCGTTGACCCCCACTACCTGGCCCACCACAGCGGTGTCCACCAGCGTATATGCCTGCTGAAAGACATTTCCAAGCATCAGCGGGAGGGCAAACAGAAAGATTTGGCGGCCGGCGGGGCCCTGGGTCATATTTTTTGAGACTGCGTTCATAGATTCACCTCGTTAGTAGATTGCAAAAGATTTCTGCCCGCGGATGCCGCAGGCAGCTGCCGTAAAACATATGATACAACAAAACAGCAAAAAAAGAAACAGAAAAATGAGAATCGCGTTTCTGCTTTCGGGAGGAAATTATGCGGATCACACGGATCAGGATACAGAATTTTAAATCCATTAAAGACATGCGGATTCGGGATATTGGCCAGGCGCTGATCCTCGTGGGAAAGAACAGTACGGGAAAAACGGCGGTGCTGGACGCCGTGCGCACTGCCCTGGGCGTGCGGTCCGTCCGTCAGGAGGATTTTCAGGAGGATTACGCGAACATTGAAATCGAAATGAATCTTCTGCTGACGGAGGAGGACCTGGAAGGCCTGCACAGGGAGCGCCGGGTCAGCTCCTACCGGCGTTTTCCTGTCTGGCGGAAGGATTTTTCCCGGAAGCTTCCCTCCTGGAAGGACGGTGTCCTGACTTTCACCTTTGTGGCGAATCGGGAGGGGAAGACGCGCTATCATGACGGGTTTCGGAAGGATAATCCATATGTGAAGGAGGTTTTTCCACAGATTTACCACATTGATATTCAGCGGAATCTGAAAGGGTTTCAGGAAAGCCTGCTTCTCCTTCAGGAGGATGAGCTGCTGAAGAGCATGCGCTCCGGGTGCTGTATCTTTGACCGAGGACGGGGATGCCATCACTGCTTTTCCTGTATCGGTCTGATTAACCAGAAGACACCCGGCGAGCTGAATGTCTTTGAGACGGCGAAGCTTCTGGACTATAAGCTGTATCAGACAAACCTGAACGATTTTTCCGGCAGAGTCAACGCCTGCTACGCCAGAAACGGCGGAAAAGAAGAGATCCGCTATTCCATGAACCGTGACATTGAGCGGATGCTCTCTGTGACGGCGGAGATGCGGCAGCCGGGAAGGGAGGACGCAAAGCCCATCGAGCATCTCGGCAAGGGAATGCGCAGCATCTATATGCTCTCCCTTTTGGAGGCCTGCGCCGGGGCGGAAACGGGGATGCCCGGTCTGATTCTGGTGGAGGAGCCGGAGATTTTTCTGCACCCGGAGATGCAGAAGGTATCCGGGGATATTTTGTACCGTCTTTCCGGAAAGAACCAGGTGATGTTTTCCACTCATTCCGCGAATCTTCTGACGGATTTCAACAGCCGCCAGATCCGCCAGATGGTACTTGGAGAGGACGGCTATTCGAAAATCATGGAAAAGACGGATATCAGCCGGATACTGGATGATCTGGGCTACACGGCGGCAGATCTGATGAATGTGGATTTTGTGTTTATCGTGGAGGGAAAGCAGGACAAGAACCGCCTGCCGCTGCTTCTTAAAAGATATTATTCTGAGGTTTATGACGAAAGCGGAAATCTGTTTCGGACCGCGATTCTGACCACAAACAGCTGCACGAATATTAAGACTTACGCGAATCTCAAGTACATGAACCAGATTTACCTGAAGGACCGTTTTCTGATGATTCGGGATGGGGACGGTCAGGACCAGGAGGAACTGGCGGCAAAGCTCTGCGGCTATTACCGGGACCGGTATGAGGAAGACGCGGACCGTCTTCCGAGGATTACCAGAAAAAATGTCCTGGTTTTGAAGTATTATTCCTTTGAGAATTATTTCTTGAACCCCTCGGTGATGACGGCCCTGGGCATTGTGGAATCCGAGGAGGCCTTTTACGAGACGCTGCTGGAAAAATGGAGGGAATACCTGCACCGGATTTCCAGCGGAAAGCATTTGCGGGAGATTCTTGGAAAGGATCTTGAGAGCGTTCAGGATGTCCGGGAGCATATGGAAGAAATCAGGACATATGTAAGGGGCCATAATCTCTATGATATTTTTTTCGGCCGGTATAAGGAACGGGAGGAAGCGCTTCTGGAACAGTACCTCTCCCTGGCTCCCAGAGAGGATTTCGCGGACATTCTGGATGCTATAGAAGGATTTATTTATTTCCAGAACCGAAAACGCGGGAAGAAAGATTTGGATTGACGAAAGCAATGATACAATTATGATGCAATCCTGCTCCAAAAAGGAAACATTTCTTTTGTAAGCTTTGAGTACAATAGAAATATTTTTTTGGGGGCAGGACTGTATGAGAAAGTATGAGAAATACAGAAGATACCGGAAGGCTATCCGGAAAAGGCGCAGGATGAAGCTGATATTGATTGGTAGTTTATTTTTAACCGGAGCAGTCATAACCGGAGGGACGGCTGCCTACAGAGATCTATCGCGAAAAGTGGAAAACATTTCCGAAAACCGAAACATAGAGGAGACGGATCGCAAGAAGAGAGCGGGGGACGAGCAGACCGAACGAAACGAGGGTGACGGGGATTCGGAAGGGACGCAAAGGGAGGATTCTGAGTGGAATCTGATCCTGGTAAATCCCTGGAATCCTATATCCGCGTATTATACTGTGGAGCTGGTGGAGCTGCAGAACGGACAGGCCATCGACGAGAGAGCCTATCCGGAGCTGCAGGATATGATGGACGCCATGCGGGCAGAGGGTCTCTCTCCGTTGATCTGCTCTTCCTACCGTTCCGCAGCAAAGCAGCAGTCTTTATACAAAAACAGGGTGTACCGCTTTTTGCAAGAGGGTTATTCCCAGGCGGAGTCTGAAAGCGAGGCAAAGAAATGGGTGGCGTTTCCCGGGACCAGCGAGCATCAGACGGGGCTGGCAGTGGATATCGTGTCCATGGACTATCAGATGCTGGACGAGAATCAGGAGAATACCCGGGAACAGCAGTGGCTTATGGAAAATTCTTATAAATACGGCTGGATACTGCGTTATCCAAACGAGAAGAGCGCCATTACGGGAATCTATTATGAGCCGTGGCATTACCGCTATGTGGGAAAGAAAGCGGCGGAAGAGATTTACCGGCGGGGGCTCTGCCTGGAAGAATATCTGGAAGAGCGGTAGCGCCCAAGTAACAGTTCAGCCCAGGTCTGCGCAGACCGTAAGAACGTGACTCAGGAGTACGAAAATCTCATCGCCGCAGGCGATTTCAAACGGATTTTCGCGGTTGCGGTTCAGCAAGTCTGAACGGTAACCAGCCCAGTAATAAAAATGCAGAAAGTACGTGACAAACCGGCGAATATCGTTCATAATGAAGCTGTAAAACCGCAACAGATTATCTTGCAAAGGAGGACGCAAGCATGCGAGTACTGTACCGAGATGAAGCAGACGATACCCTCTGTGTGGCGGAGGTGACAGGAACTACCTATTATCCGGATGAGGAGATCCTGGAGTTTTCCGGGGATTGTGATTTTGGTGTCCGGGCGTCGGCACAGGAGGCCGAGAAGATTGTGCGCAGCCTTTATCTGGAAGGAAAGGCGGATGTCACCGGCTACGAATCCTGCGATGTGGATTTTGGATTTGAGGACGATGAATTTGACGAGGACGACGAGGAAGAAGAGGACGATGAGGATCTGGACGATGCCCTGGAAGCGTTCCTGAACAGTCAGGAAGAGGGCTTCCATGTTCCGAAACGTTATATTTTTCCGAAGAAGCAGTAAGGTGTAACAGTTAAGCCCTGCTGAACCGTTACAGTAAGTTCACAGTATACTGCCGATACCCCGCAGCTGTTCTGCATGAAGCTGCGGGGTATTTTTGCATGTAACAATTCAGCAAGGCTGAACGGTAACGCCGGGTGTGAGTAGATTCATACAGCGCTTGACAACGGTGGGAAACTGCGATATGATGCCATTAGAGCGAAACGGTTCGCTTATGAATAAAAAAGGAGGAGGCCTATGGCGGCTACAATCCGTGACATTACAAAAATGACCGGCTTGTCCCTGGCGACGGTCTCAAAGTATTTAAACGGCGGCAATGTCCTGCCTAAGAACCGGCTGGCAATCGAACACGCCATCGAGGTTCTGCACTATGAGGTCAACGAGGTAGCCAGAGGGCTTGCCACGAACCGGACGAAGACGGTGGGGGTTCTGATTCAAAAACTGGACAATGTGTTTGCCAGCACGATTATCGCGAAGATAGAGGATATGCTGAGAGCCAGGGACTACGGAACGATCGTGTGCGACTGCCGCGGCGATGAAAAGCTTGAGGAGGAGGCCATTCGTTTCCTTCTGGGAAAACGGGTGGACGGAATTATCACAATCCCCACATCCAGATCCTCGGCGTATCTGCAGAGCGCGATCCAGCGGGGAACGCCCCTGGTTCTGATCGACCGGGCCTTTGACGACGGAAGCTTCGACAGTGTATACGTGGACAACGCGGAGGCATCCAGGGAGGCGGTGCGCCTTCTGATCGAAAAAGGCCACAAAAAGATTGCCATTATCTGCGGAGACGAAGGGTATTATACGGCCAGAGGCCGGCTGGAAGGCTATTTTCAGGCGATGGCCCGGGCGGATCTGCCGGTATACGCCAAGTACATAAAAAAAGGGGATCTGGAGGTGAGCCACGGCTACAATGCCATCCGGGAGCTGATGGAGATGGAGGACCGTCCCACGGCGGTGTTTTTGTCCAACTATGAGATTACCATGGGAGCGGTGATTGCCATGAATGAGACCGGGATCCGTTTTCCGGAGGATGTGTCGGTGATCGGTTTTGACAACCTTCTGCTCTCCCAGGTTATCCGTCCGCGGCTGTATATGGTGGTGCAGCCCATGGAGGAGATCGCCCAGGCGGCGGCCAAACTTATGCTGGAGCGTCTGGCCGGAAAGGATCCGGACAGGGAAAAGGAGCCAAAGCAGATCCTTCTGCACACCAGTATACTGGAAGGGGAGTCCGTCCGGGCACTGTAGAACCCGGCGCGGGAAAACGGACGCAAGTAAAACGAAGCGGTTCGCTTCGGAAGGAGGCTAAGGATGTTATTGGGAATCGATATCGGTACTTCCGCCTGCAAGGTTGCCTTATTTGAACGGGACGGCAGGGTAAAGGCCCAGGAGGCGGTGGAGTATCCGGTATATTATCCGGCGCCCGGCTGGGCGGAGCAGAACCCGGATGAGTGGTGGACAGCCATCTGCAGGGGAATCCGCAAGGTTTTGGAGGAGACGAAGGCAGAGCCCGGCGAGGTGGACGGAGTGGGAATCGACGGCCAGAGCTGGTCGGCGATTCCTGTGGACCGGGAAGGGAACTGCCTGGCGAATACGCCGATCTGGATGGATACCAGGGCCAGGGATATCTGCGGAAGAGTAAAGAAGGAGATCGGATTCGAACGGATTTTTCAGACTGCGGGAAATGATTTTCTCCCTTCCTACAGCACGCCCAAAATGCTCTGGTTTAAGGAGAACCGTCCGGAAATTTTCCGGAAGACCTGGAAATTTCTCCAGAGCAACAGCTACATTGCCTTTCGGCTCACCGGGGTGATGACTCAGGAACCCTCCCAGGGCTATGGCCTTCATTTCTTCAATAACCGCACCGGTTCCTACGATGCGGAACTGGCAAAGGATTTGGGATTGAGCGTGGATCTGGTGCCGGAGCTTGTACCCTGCCACGCGGTGGTTGGAGGCGTGACGAAGGAGGCCGCGGCGCTGACAGGACTGAAAGAGGGGACGCCGGTGACAGCCGGAGGGCTGGACGCCGCCTGCGGAACTCTGGGAGCCGGGGTATATCAGGCGGGCCAGACCCAGGAACAGGGGGGACAGGCCGGAGGAATGAGCATCTGTCTGGATGAGTCAAAGGCCCATCCGAAACTGATACTAAGCCCCCACGTGGTGCCGGGAAAATGGCTTCTCCAGGGAGGTACCGTGGGCGGAGGCGGCGTGCTCCGATGGTTCCGTCAGGAGTTCGCCCCGGAAAAATCCTTTGATGACCTGACCCGGGAGGCGGAGAAGATCCCGGCGGGGAGCGAAGGCGTGGTATTTCTGCCTTATATGGCGGGAGAGCGCTCGCCCATCTGGGACGCGGATGCCAAGGGCGTATTTTACGGACTTTCCTTTGGACGGACCAGGGCGCACATGCTGCGGGCGGCCATGGAGGGCGTAGCCTTTTCTCTGGAGCACAATCTGCGCACGGCCAGAGAGGCGGGCGTGGAGGCAGGCGTACTCAACGCCATGGGAGGAGCGGCCAACAGCCGCCTTTGGACCCAGATCAAGGCGGATGTGACCGGAAAGACCATCCGGATTCCCGCTTCAGATACGGCTACCACGCTGGGAGCCTGCATTCTGGCGGGAATCGGTACAGGGGTGTATCGGGATTTCGGCGAGGCTGTCCGTAAGACTGTATCCATTACCAGGGAGCATACGCCGGATATGGAAAACCATGCGATCTATCAAAGGTCCATGGAACTGTACCTGGAGCTGTATGAGAGACTGAAAGAGGTATTCTGCAGTTACAGCGAGAGAGAAAGAAAGAGGTAGAGAAGATGAAAGCAGGAGTTGTACACGCGAAAAATGATATTCGCTATGAGGAGATCGACAAGCCTATGGCCGGGCCGGGGCAGGTGCTGGTCAAGGTGAAGTACACCGGAATCTGCGGTTCGGATATTCCCAGGGTAAACGGGGATGCCTGCCATTTTTTCCCGAACGTTCTGGGGCATGAGTTTTCCGGAACGGTGGAGGAAATAGGCGAGGGCGTGACCACGCTGAAGCCGGGGGACCGGGTGGCCGGAGTGCCGCTGGTACCCTGCATGAAGTGCGAGGACTGTCAGAAAGGGAATTATTCCCTCTGCAAGCATTACAGCTTTATCGGATCCAGACAGTTCGGAAGCTTTGCGGAGTATGTGGCCATGCCGGAGAAAAACCTCGTAAAATTTGACGATGAGGTTTCCTTTGAACAGGGCGCGTTCTTTGAGCCGGCTACGGTGGCTCTGCACGGCCTGCTCCGGTGCGATTACCAGGGCGGAAAGACCGTGGCGATCCTGGGCGGCGGCACCGTGGGAATGCTGACCATGCAGTGGGCGAAGATTTTCGGAGCGGCAAAGATCGCGGTGTTTGACATTGTAAAAGAGCGGCTGGATCTGGCTGCGCGCCTAGGCGCGGACGCGGGAATCAATACCCTGGACGGGGACTTCATGGATCGGGCAATGGAATTTACCGGCGGCAGGGGCTTTGACTATATTTACGAGACTGCCGGAAATACCATTACCATGAAGCTGGCATATAAGCTGGCGGCGAATAAGGCGGATATCTGCTTTATCGGTACCCCCACAAAGGAAATCAGCTTTACGGTGCCGGAATGGGAGAACATGAACCGGAAGGAATTTCGCCTGACTGGTTCCTGGATGTCCTACAGCGCGCCGTTCCCGGGAAAAGAATGGGAGCTCACCGCTTATTATTTCAAAACAGGCCAGTTAAAGTTTGATGATTCCTTTATTTATAAGAAAATCCCGCTGAGCCGGATCGCGGATGCCTTTGAAATGTTCAAAACGCCGGGACTGGTGAAGGGAAAAATCCTGATCGACAGCGAGTGCTAAGCGAAAACGGTTACGATTCACAGCAGCCGCAAACACCTGCTGTTTGCGGCGTAAGAAGAGATGCAGCCGCGGCTCTGCCGGACGGCTGCGGAAAGTGAGGACAGAATGGGAGAAAACAGAATTCCCGCGGATGCGGTGAACCCGGATCTCGTGCCAAAGCATACCCTGTATACGGGCGCGAAGATGCCGACTTTGGGACTTGGAACCTTTGGCTCAGACAGCGTGCCGGCCGAGAAGGTGGCGGCGGCTGTGGAGGACGCGGTGCTGTCGGGCTACCGGATGATCGACTGCGCCGCCTGCTATGGCAACGAGGATTTAATCGGCGAATCTTTGGAGAAGGTGTTTGCCGCCGGGATTAAGCGGGAGGAGCTCTTTATTATTTCCAAGGTATGGAACGACATGCATGGCAGGGGAGACGTTCTGCGGGCCTGCGCCCAGACGCTGAAGGATCTGCGGCTGGACTATCTGGATCTTTACTTCGTACACTGGCCCTTCCCGAATTATCATCCCCCGGGCTGCGATGTGGATACCAGAAACCCCGATTCCAGGCCCTACATTCATGAGGAGTTTATGGCCTGCTGGCGCCAGATGGAGCGCCTGGTGGATATGGGGTTGGTAAAGCATATCGGCGTGTCAAATGTGACGATTCCCAAGCTGAAGCTGATTCTGCGGGACTGCAGGATTAAGCCGGCGGTGAACGAGATGGAGCTGCATCCCGCCTTTCAGCAGCCGGAGCTTTATAATTTCTGCAAAGAAAACGGCATTGAGATCATCGGATTTTGCCCCATCGGCTCCCCGGCCAGGCCGGAGCGGGACAAGACTCCGGAGGATGTGGTGGATACCCAGCTTCCCCAGGTGCAGCAGGTGGCAAAGGCCCATGGAATCCATCCGGCCACGGTCTGCCTGAAATGGGCCGTTCAGAGAGGTCATATGCCGATTCCTTTCTCCACTACCCGGAAGAATTATATGAGCAATCTGCGGTGTACCTTTGAGGATCCGCTGACGGATGAGGAGATGGCGCTGCTGGCCACGGCGGATCAGAACTGCCGGCTGATCAAGGGCCAGGTGTTCCTCTGGGAGGGCGCCGGGGACTGGCAGGATCTCTGGGACATCGACGGAACGATACCGGGATGGAACGGATACGAGAAAAAATAACGGGAATGCCCCGCGCGCCCCTTTTGCGGCCGGCGCGCGGGGCATTTTGCGCTGAAAGTCCGCCGCCGGCCAGGCGGCATGCATTCAGGGATGCCAAATACGCCCGCCAGACTTTCCGGAACGGTGGTACGTCTGCCTCGCGGGCGTATGCAATAACCGTTTTGCCCAGGTTTGCGCACATGAAGCGCGGGTAAAGTTTCATTGACGGGCAGGGTGCTTTGCGGTAATATAGAGAAATGGCTGAACGGTTCAGCAGCGCTGAACCGTTACGAAATGACTGTACAAAGCAGCGCCTGCCGTGAAGCTGCCGGTACGGAAAGGAGGAAACGTATGGACAAAAAAACATTTATCATAAAGGGAGATATTTGCTACAGCGAAAGCCTCGATGAGATCAAAACCTTTGAAAATCATTATCTGGTCTGTGAAGGCGGAAAGATACAGGGAGTATTTCCGGAAATTCCGGAGAAATTTTCAGGGGTACCGACAGAGAATTTTGAGGGACAGCTGGTGATACCGGGTTTTACGGATCTGCACCTGCACGCGCCCCAGTACGCCTTCCGCAGCGTCGGTATGGACGAGGAGCTTCTGGAATGGCTTCAGGCCAGGGCGTTTCCGGAGGAAGCCAGATATGAGGATCTGGAGTACGCGGACCGGGCCTATGGGATTTTCGCGGAGGATATGAAACGCGGGGCCACCACAAGAGCCTGTATGTTCGGCACGCTACACCCGGAGGCAACCCTTCTTCTCATGGAAAAAATGGAGGCGACGGGGCTTGTGACCTTTGTGGGCAAGGTAAATATGGACCGGAATTCCCCGGATATTCTCCGGGAAACCAAAGAGGAATCCGCCAAGAACACGCTCAGGTGGCTGGATGGGGCAAAAGGGAAATTTAAGAGAACCCATCCGATTCTTACGCCGCGGTTTATCCCTTCCTGCAGCGACGGGCTTATGGAGGAACTGGGGCGGATACGCCGGGAATACCGGCTTCCGGTGCAGTCCCACCTGTCGGAAAATCAGGGAGAAATCGCCTGGGTGCGCAAGCTTTGTCCGGACGCATCCTGCTATGGGGACGCTTATCTGCGCTGGGGAATGCTTGGAGGAGAGCTTCCGGCGATTATGGCCCATTGTGTGTATTCCGGCGAGACTGAGCGGCGGCTGATGCGGGAGAACGGAACCTTTGTGGCCCATTGTCCCCAGTCGAACATGAACCTTGCCTCCGGAATCGCGCCGATCCGCAGATATTTGGAGGAGGGCCTCAGGGTAGGTCTTGGCTCCGATGTGGCTGGAGGAACCACCGCTTCTATGCTGCGCTGCGTGACGGACGCCATTTCCGTTTCAAAGCTCTGGTGGAGGCTGAAGGATGAGGACTGCCGGCCCCTGACCGTCCCGGAGGCGTTCTTTCTGGGAACCAAAGGAGGCGGCGCCTTCTTTGGAAAAGCGGGAAGCTTTGAGCCGGGATATGAGGCGGATATTCTGGTGCTGGATGAGAGCAGGATTCCCTGGCCGGGCCATTTCTCCCTCAGAGAGCGGCTGGAGCGTTTCCTTTATCTTGGGGACGACCGGGATGTGCTGCACAAATATGTGGCGGGAGAACGCCTTTTTTAAGGAGGCGGGAAAGAAGTGTTCAGAGAAAAAAGACAAAGGGTTCTTGTGACCTTTCCAACCACCACACAGGCCATGAAGATGGAAGAGGCCGCGCGCCTTGGCGGGCTGGAGGGCCGTCTGATTCCGGTGCCTGTGCAGATTTCGGCGGGGTGCGGCATGGCGTGGATCTCTCCTTTGGAAAAGCGGGAGGAGGTCCTGGCCTGCATCCGCCGGGCAAAGGTGGAGACGGAAGAAATTTATGAGATGCGATTGTGAGGAGAGGCAACGGCAAGGAGGAATCGCAGCGAGGTGAGGAGAACATGAAGCGAAGGGAACAGCTTATTATTGTGAGAGGGGCAGGGGATATCGCCACGGGAACCATCCACCGGCTGGTGCGGTGCGGCTATCCGGTGCTGGCCCTGGAAACGGCGAGTCCCTCCGCCATCCGCAGGCGGGCCGCCTTTTCGGAGGCGGTCTATGACGGCAGGACGCAGGTGGAGGGGATTGCCTGTGTGAAGGCAGAGAGCCTTGGAGAGGCCTTTGAGATTATGAAAAGAGGGGAGGCGGCCGTCATGACCGACCCGGAGTGCCGGGTTTTGGAACGGATCCGCCCATGGGCCCTGGTGGACGCTGTCCTGGCGAAAAAAAATCTGGGGACGAACCGTGGAATGGCGGCGAAGACCATTGCCCTGGGACCCGGTTTTACCGCCGGAGAGGATGTGGATCTGGTGATTGAGACCATGCGGGGACACAACCTGGGGCGGATTATCCAGCAAGGATGCGCCATGGCAAATACAGGAGTTCCGGGGATCATCGCGGGTTTCGGAAAGGAGCGGGTGATCTACTCCCCGGCTGCCGGGCGGCTTCACTGTCTGGCGGATATCGGGGATGTGGTGACAGCAGGCCAGGCGGTGGCAGTGGTGGAGAAGGACGGGGTGAGAACCCCTGTTTACACCGCGATTTCCGGACTGGTCCGTGGAATGCTCCGGGAGGGCTATCCTGTGAAGGAGGGGCTGAAAATGGCGGATGTGGACCCCAGGGAATCCCAGAAGGACAACTGCTTTACTATTTCCGACAAAGCCAGATGCATTGCCGGAAGCGTTCTGGAAGGACTTTTGTATTTGGAGGCGCGGGATGATTTACCTGGATAACGCGGCAACGAGCTTTTACCGCCCCCCGGAGGTGGCTGCCGCGGTGGTTCATGCCATGGAAACCGTGGGAAACAGCGCCAGGGGAGTACACAGCGTCTCCCTGGCAGCGGACCGGACGGTATACGCGGCCAGGGAGGCGGTGAGCGCGCTTTTTGGCGCGGCGGGGCCGGAGCAGACGGCGTTTGCCGCCAACGCTACCCAGAGCCTGAATACCGCCATAAAGGGGCTTCTGGAGCCAGGAGACCTGGCGGTATCCACGGTTCTGGAACACAACAGCGTTCTGCGTCCCCTCTATGAGATGGAGAAAAAAGGAGTTCGGCTCTGCCTTGTGGGCTGTGATTCCCGCGGAAGGCTGGATTACCAGAAGCTAAAGGACGTTATTTTTGAAAAAAGGCCTCCGAAAATGGTGATTTGCACCCATGCCTCCAATGTGACGGGGAACCTGACGGATCTGCGGAAAATCGGCGCGTGGTGCAGGGAGCGGGGCGTCCTTTTTGTGGTGGACGCCGCCCAGACGGCCGGGATTTTTGATATTCATATGGAGAATATGAACATTGATGTCCTCTGTTTTACCGGACACAAAGGGCTTTTGGGCCCCCAGGGAACGGGAGGCCTCTGTGTCCGCAAAGGGCTTGCCGTCCGCCCGCTGATAACCGGAGGAAGCGGGATCCGGACGTTTTCCAGGGAGCACCCTCCGGCTATGCCGACGGCCCTGGAGGCCGGTACGCTGAACGCCCACGGAATTGCCGGGCTTCTGGCGGGGATTCGCTGGATTGAGGGGCAGGGAATGGAAAAACTGCGGAAAAAGGAGCAAAGCCTTGCCAGGGCATTTTATGAAGGGGCCTTGCGGGTGGAAGGCGTTCGGGTTCTGGGGGATTTTTCCTCAGAAAACCGGGCGGCGGTGGTCTCTTTGAATCTGTGGGACGCGGATTCCGCCCAAATCAGCGATTATCTGGCGCAGGAGTTCGGCATTCTCACCAGGTCCGGGGGGCACTGCGCGCCTTTGCTCCATGAAGCGCTGGGGACCGGACGGCAGGGAGCCGTCCGCTTCAGCTTTTCCCATTTTAATACCATAGAACAGGTAAACCAAGCCATTGAGGCCGTTAAAAAGACGGCGGCGCTCCTTTCGAGGGAGCAGACAGTTATGAAATAGACAGCGAGACGAAAAAGGAGAACATGTATGAGAAAGACAAAAAATACAATTCTGCTGCTTTTGACGGCATTGATCTGGGGGAGCGCCTTTGTGGCCCAGAGTGTGGGCATGGACTATGTGGGGCCTTTTACTTTTAATTCGGTGAGGTGTCTGATCGGCGGCCTGGTGCTGCTTCCCTGTATCTTTTTCTTTAAGCGGTTTGGAATCGGAGACGGCGGATGGGAAGAGGAAAAGAGCGTCAAGGGCAGGCGGGATCTGATAACGGGCGGGATTCTCTGCGGAGTTTTCCTTGCCTGCGCAAGCAGCGCCCAGCAGGTGGGGCTTACCTATACCACCGTGGGAAAGGCAGGCTTTATCACGGCCATGTATATTGTCATTGTGCCGGTTCTGGGGATCTTTTTAAAGCGCTTACCCAAACCCGCGGTCTGGGTAAGCGTTGTTCTGGCTGTGGCCGGATTGTATCTGCTCTGTATGACGGATTCGTTTGCTTTAAGCCCGGGGGACGCCTGGGTGCTGGCATCCGCCCTGCTGTTTGCCTTTCATATTATGGTGATTGATTATTTTTCGCCTAAGGCGGACGGCGTGAAGCTGTCCTGTATTCAGTTTTTCGTGGCGGGTATTGTATGCGGAGTGCCCATGCTTCTCTTTGAGAAACCGCAGATTCTGGAAATCCTGCAGGCATGGCAGCCGATTCTTTACGCGGGGGTACTGTCCTGCGGCGTGGCCTATACACTGCAGATCATTGCCCAGAAGGACTATGATCCCACGGCGGCTTCTCTGATCCTGAGTCTGGAATCTGTGTTCAGTGTTCTGGCAGGATGGGTGATCCTGGGGGAGGAGTTAAGTCCGCGGGAGCTGGCAGGATGCGCGCTTATGTTTGCGGCGATTATTCTGGTTGTTACCGCGAATGGCCGTTCGAAGTGAGCAGGCAGCAGTTTGGCCGATCTGGACTGTCAATAAAAAAATGTTAAAAAATTAACAAAAAGTGCTTGCTTTTTCCGGCGATTAATGATACCATGTCCGTGACAGGAGTCCGGAGAGGAAAACAGGATTCTTTCTCCTGGCAGAAAGGCCGTACGGAAAAGGAACGGCGGCCAAAGAAAAACCCCCGCATACGGCCGGCAGAGATCCCGCGTGTGCAGAAAGGATGGAAAGATGAAAATTTTATTCTATGACACAAAATCCTATGACCGTGAGTCCTTCGAAAAGCAGCTTCCCGCTTTTCCGGAGATCGAACTGGATTTTCTTGAATCCGATTTGGAGCCCCATACGGCAAGACTGGCCAGAGGATATGATGCCGTTTGCGCTTTCGTAAGCTCGGATATCGGTACCAAGACCATCGAGATCCTGAATGAACGCGGAATCCGGCTGATCCTGATGCGCTGCGCGGGCTTTAATAACGTAGATATGGAAAAAGCGAAGGAGTACGGGATCCGCGTGCTGCGCGTTCCGGGTTATTCTCCGGAAGCGGTGGCGGAGCATGCCATGGCCCTCGCTCTGGCGGCGAACCGGCATCTGCATAAGGCTTACGTAAAGGTCAGAGAGAACGACTTCAGCCTGAACGGCCTGATGGGCTTTAACTTCTACCAGAAGGTGGCCGGTATCGTGGGAACCGGAAAAATCGGCGCGGCCATGGCCAGAATCTGCCGGGGCTTTGGCATGAAGGTTCTTGCCTACGACGTATATCAGAATCCGGATCTGGACTTTGTGGAGTACGTATCCTTTGACGAGCTTCTGGCAAAGAGCGACCTGATTTCCCTGCACTGCCCGCTGATGGACAGCACGTATCATATGATTAATATTGACACCATCGAGAAGATGAAGGACGGCGTAATCCTGGTGAACACCTCCCGGGGCGGCCTGGTAAAGACAGCTGATCTGGTGGAAGGCATCCGCCGGAGAAAATTCTTTGCCGTGGGCTTGGACGTTTACGAGGAGGAGACGAAGAACGTATTTGAGGACCGTTCCGCGGAGATCATGGAGCATTCCACCACCGCGCGGCTTCTGTCCTTCCCCAACGTTATGATCACCTCCCACCAGGGCTTTTTTACGGAGGAGGCGCTGGCAGCCATCAGCCAGACGACCCTTCAGAACGCTATGGATTTCCTGAACGGTAAGGAAAGCCCCAATGAAATAAAATAAATATTATTTATAGATTTTTAAGAAATATTCAGAAAAAATATATTGTGCGGCTCGGAGCTCTCGTTTATACTGTATTCTGTAACGAAGAGAAATAGGCTGGCAACGCGTGAGTGTGGTTCGGCTTCGGCCACAGGGCTGCCAGACAACGTATAGGGCCGGCGGCTGGCTTATGGGGTTCGATTCCCAAGGCGCATGTTCCACCGGTGCTAAAACAGGAGGATACGCATATGAGATATTTGCTGAGACTGATAGATGGAAATACATGGTATGGAAACGCGCTGGCAGAACTGCTGGTGCATCTGAATATTTTAAAACCGGTGAGAGTCACCCAGAGGAGAAGATAAGCCAGGGATGACCTTGTCCCGAAAGGGCCGCTGCGAAGTAGAAGTGTCTACAAAGCAGCGGCCCTTTACATTATGCGCAAAACTCGCTATAATGATCAAAAAGGCTGTCCGGCTTTGAACGGCTGGGCCGGACGGGAAACACATACGCCGGACGAGGTGAGAGAATGAATACGGTGCAGCTTGAGACATTTATAAGGGTGGCTGAGGCCGGAAGCTTTAACAAGGCGGCCGAACAGCTATATATTACCCCGCCTGCCGTGACGAAGCAGATTAATCTTTTTGAGGGGGAGCTGGGAATTCAGCTTTTTGTCAGAACCCACCGGGGGATGATGCTGACGGAAGCGGGAAAGTCCTTTTACCGGGACGCCCAGTATATTCTGCAGTACTGCAGTGATTCCATAGAGCGGGCCAAAAAGGCCATGCAGGATAACGGAAACGTCATCCGCATCGGAACATCCCCCATGACGCCAGCGCAGCCCCTTGTGTATTCCTGGTCAAAGCTTCAGGAAAAGTGCCCGGAAATCAAGTTCCGGCTGGTGCCTTTTGTGAATGCCATAGAGAATGCCCGGGAGATTTAAAGAATCTGGGACAGAACATCGACGTGGTGGCGGGGATCTTTGACGAGACCATGCTGAATCTGCGCCAGTGCGCCGGCCTGGAGATTTCCAGAGAGCCTATCTGCTGCGCGGTTTCCCTGCAGCATCCCCTGGCCAAAAAGGAAATTCTGAAGATTTCGGATCTGTATGGCCAGAATCTCCTTCTGATGCGTCGCGGCTGGAGTCATTACGTGGATGTTCTGCGGGAAGATCTGGAGAAGAATCATCCCCGGATTCGTATTACAGAGTTTAATTTTTACAGCATGGATATTTTTAACCAGTGCGAAAACAGCGACGATGTGCTGATGGCCATTGATAACTGGCAGTATGTGCATCCGCTGCTGAAAATCCTTCCGGTGGAGTGGGATTATACAATCCCCTTTGGAGTGCTCCATTCTCCGCATCCCTCTGAGACGGTGAAGCGTTTTTTAAAAGCCGTAAAGATGGTTCTATAGCGTAACAAAACTATTAACCCTCAAGTATATACTGAAAAACGAATCGGGACTTCTTAGGAAGTCCCGGTTTTTTTATAATAAAAGCGTGATAACCGTTCGATGTGAATCGCAGAAGGCGAGTGAAAGGAGACCATTGCATGAAAAAATTGATTGCTGTTTTGCTTAGTATTGTGATGCTGTTCGGGCTGTCCGCCTGCGGCTACGGCGCGTCGGTGACGGCGGATATGGAGGAGAGCGGGGAAACTGCCGCAGAGGAGGACACGTCGGATGAGACGGCTGTCTCAGAAAACGGAGTGATGGCATCCGGCATTTTAATCGCATATTTTTCAAAGACAGGAAACACAGAAGAAGTGGCAAACCGGATACAGGAGCTGACAGGCGGCGACCTTTTCCGGATTGAGACGGCGCAGCCGTATCCGGAGGATTATACGGAGACCACGCAGATTGCCCAGGAGGAGCTGGAGAACAACGCAAGGCCCGAACTTACCGGGGAAGTGGAGAACATGGAGGACTATGACACGCTGTTTATCGGCTATCCGATCTGGTGGCATACGGCGCCTATGGCGGTGTACACTTTCCTGGAATCTTATGATCTTTCCGGAAAAACAGTGATTCCCTTCTGTACCAGCGGCGGAAGCGACATCGAGGAGAGTATGCCGGCTATCCAGGAGCTCTGTCCGGATTCCAATATCCTAGAGGGGCTGACGGCCAATAACCTGGATTATGTAGAACCCTGGATTGAGAGCCTTGGTGTTCTTGACGACGGGGAGACGGAAACGGAGGCGACGTCTTCCACGGATTCCAATATCCTCATCGCGTATTTTTCCCTTCCGGAGGATATTGACACGGAGGGCATTGACGCGGACGCCGGGGCTAGCGTTGTGGTGGACAACGGAGAAGTGAAGGGCAATGTTCAGTATATGGCGGAAATCATTCAGGAGACCATTGGCGGAGACCTGTTCCGAATCGAAACGGAGGAGACGTATCCGGGCGATCACGACCCGCTGGTGGATCAGGCGGCGCAGGAGCAGGATGAACAGGCCCTTCCGGCCCTGTCTGCGCATATCGAAAACCTGGATCAGTATGACACGATTCTTCTGGGGTACCCCAACTGGTGGGCGGACCTGCCGCAGCCTCTGTACACCTTTCTTGAAGAGTACGATCTGTCCGGAAAGACGATCATCCCCTTCAACAGCCATAACGGAAGCCGTTTTTCAAATACCATTGAGACAATCCAGGAGCTCCAGCCAAACGCTACGGTTATTGAGGATGGATTTACCATAAACGAGCGGGATGTGCCGGAAGCGGCAGAGGATGTGGCCCAGTGGCTCCAAGGCCTGGGCTACTGAAGAAGGGCAGGAGGTTGAAAAGATGAAGGTTTTGCTGACAAACGGAAGCCCCCATGAGGAGGGCTGCACATACACCGCGCTGTGCGAGGTATCTGCGGCTTTGAATCAGAACGGGATCGACACGGACATTTTCTGGATCGGGAAAAAGCCTCTTTCCGGATGTGTGGCCTGCAAATCCTGTGTAAGGAACAATCGGTGTGTATTTTCGGACGTGGTAAATGAGTTTTTGGATATTGCCGGCGACTATGACGGCTATGTGTTTGGAACGCCTGTTCACTGGGGCGGAGCCTGCGGAAGCATGACCTCCTTTCTGGACCGGGTTTTTTACGCGGATCTTCAAGGAGGCGGAAAACGCTTTCTGCTGAAGCCCGCGGCGGCTGTGATTTCAGCCAGAAGAGCCGGCACCACGGCCACCTGGGACCAGGTGAACAAGTATTTCGGCCTGATGCAGATGCCGATCATTACCTCCCGGTACTGGCCCATTGTCCATGGCGCCTGTCCGGAGGATGTGAGAAAGGATCTGGAAGGAATGCAGACCATGCGCATTCTGGGAGCCAACATGGCTTTTTTCCTTCAGTGCAGGGAACTTGGCATCAAAATGGGCATTCCGCTGCCTAAGCAGGAGCCGGCGGTCTTTACGAATTTCATCCGCGAACGGGAGTAAAAGAAAGCGCTGAGGCGCGGAAATGAATGAGGATTCTGTGAGAGAGACAAGAAAGGAAAAAGCAGGGAAAGGACGGCCCGCTTTGAAAAAAACGGGAATCCACAGAGCCGGAAAGGGCGCGGGCAGAGGGCATGCCGCGCAGGTTCTCGCGGCGGTTCTTCTGGCCGGGACTCTGACGTCCTGCCAGAGGGGAGGGGCGGCAGAGACAGAGCCTGCTGTCCGGGATTTTTTTGCCATGAATACTTCGGTTTCCTTTACCGCTTACGGAGACGGGGCAGAGGAGGCCCTGGCCGCGGCCGAGGAACGGATGGGGCAGCTTGAGAGCCTCTGGTCGGTGACAGAGGAGGGCAGTGAGATTTACCGGGTAAACCACAGCGGCGGCGAGCCGGTTGTGTTAAGCCGGGAAACGGCGGATCTGGCAGAGTTCGCTCTGGAAATGGCAGAGGAAACCCAGGGGGCCCTGGAGCCTACCCTCTATCCGGTTCTGGAAGCCTGGGGATTTACCACAGATGAGCACCGGATACCGGAGGAGACGGAAATCCAGGAACTCCTTTCCAATACCGGATACGAGAAGGTACGCCTGGACGGGGAAACCATCCGCCTGCCGGAGGGGATGGAGCTGGACCTGGGCGCTGTGGGAAAAGGATATGCCGGCGATTTTATCTGCGAACTTTTAAGAGAGCAGGGGATCACTTCCGCTCTGCTGGACATTGGCGGGAATATTCAGACCATAGGAACCCGCCCGGATGGGAGCGACTGGGGGCTGGGCCTGCGAAATCCCTTTGGGGAAGGAACCGTGGGAGTGCTGACGGTTTCCGACTGCGCTGTGGTCACCTCCGGAAATTATGAAAATTATTTTGTGGGGGAAGACGGGAAAACCTACGGGCACATCCTGGACCCGGAAACCGGTCATCCGGCGGAAAGCGGTTTGGCCTCTGTCTCCATTGTGACGGAGGAAGGAAAGCTTGGGGACGCCCTGTCCACCTCCCTTTTTGTCATGGGACCGGAAGAGGCGGAAGCCTTTTGGCGGGAGAACGAAGATTTTGAGATGATTGTCATTACCCAGGAGGGGGAAATCATTGTAACAGAGGGACTGGAAGACCGGTTTGTTTTGGGAAATGATTTCCAGAATATGGAACTCCAAATTCTGGAAAGATGAGAGCGTTACCGTTTGGCCTTGCTGAACCGTAACTGCAAAAATCCGTTTGAAATCGCCTTCGGCGATGAGATTTTGGCACTCCTGAATTACGTTCTCACGGTCTGCGCAGCATGTGCGCGGACCTGAGCGGAACGGCTGCATGAGAACTGGATGCCGTACAAATAATTGACAAAGCGGGACGGCTTATGCTATAGTAGTAAATAGTGCAGAAGCGCAAATAAGCAGTCCCTCTGCTGCGGGGCAGCCTGCCCCGGAGGCATGAGAACAGGGATGCCGTTATGCTGGCATCAGCCTGCAGGAAGGTTTAGGCAGATGATGTAAAAGTCCTCTGCCTATTTTCTTTAACCGGTTTTTCGGTTAAAAAGTTTCCCTTACGGGAGATTGTTCGGCTGCGGTTTTTGAAAATGCAGCAGATTCCACCTAAGGAGAATGAATGGCCATGAACATCGAAAAACAGAAAAGAGCTCCCATTTATGAGGCTCTGGAGGCATTTCAGCGCAAAAGGGTCGTTCCCTTTGACGTGCCGGGACACAAAAGAGGAAGAGGGAATCCGGAGCTTGTAAAGCTTTTGGGAGAAAAATGTGTGGGACTGGATGTCAATTCCATGAAGCCTTTGGATAATCTTTGCCATCCCGTTTCCGTGATCCGCCAGGCCGAAGATCTGGCCGCGGATGCTTTTGGGGCGGAAAACGCGTTTTTGATGGTGGGAGGGACTACCTCCGCCGTGCAAAGCATGATTCTTTCTGTCTGCAAAGCGGGCGACAAGCTTATTTTGCCCAGGAACGTACATAAAAGCGCCATAAACGCCCTTGTACTGTGCGGGGCAGTTCCGGTTTACGTGAATCCGGAGGTAAACAGTACCCTGGGAATTTCCCTTGGAATGGAGCTCTCCCAGGTGGAGAAGGCCATCCGTGAGAATCCGGACGCCGTAGCGGTTCTGGTGAATAACCCCACGTATTACGGCATCTGTTCTGATATAAAGGGGATCGTAAAGCTGGCCCATGAGCATGGGATGCTTGTGCTGGCGGACGAGGCCCATGGCACCCATCTTTATTTCGGAAAGGGGCTTCCGGTGTCCGCCATGGCCGCCGGGGCGGATATGGCAGCTGTATCCATGCACAAGTCCGGGGGAAGCCTGACCCAGAGTTCTCTGTTGCTGCTGAATAAGGGAGTAAACGCGGACTATGTGCGCCAGATTATAAATCTGACCCAGACCACCAGCGCCTCCTATCTTCTTTTATCCAGCCTGGACATTTCCAGAAGAAATCTTGCCCTGCGGGGAGAGGAGTCTTTTGCCCGTGTGGTGAGCATGGCGGAGTACGCCAGGGAGGAGATCAACCGGATCGGCGGGTATTACGCCTACGGCAGGGAGCTGGTGAACGGCACCAGTATTTACGATTATGATGTGACAAAGCTTTCGGTATATACGCTGGATAACGGACTGGCCGGCATCGAGGTTTACGATCTTCTGCGGGACGAGTACGATATTCAGATTGAGTTTGGAGATATCTGCAACATTCTGGCTTATATTTCCATAGGAGACCGGATTCAGGATATTGAGCGCCTGGTAGGCGCTTTGGCCGACATCGAGCGGCTGTATAAAAAGGACCGGACGGGGATGCTTTCCGGGGAATACATTGCTCCCAAGGTGGAGATTTCGCCCCAGAAGGCCTTTTATTCCCCAAAGGTTTCCCTGCCTGTGGAGGAGACGGCGGGAAAGATCAGCGGAGAGTTCGTCATGTGCTATCCGCCGGGCATTCCCATCCTGGCTCCCGGCGAGATGATTACCCAGGAGATTGTGGAATACATTATCTATGCCAGAGAAAAGGGCTGTTCCATGCAGGGAACGGAGGACCCGGAGGTGAAACACCTGATGGTTCTTGAGGAAAGGGGGTAGATGGTTTATGGAGATGTGGTTTTCCCAGCTTCATACGGCGAACGTGAAGCTGAACGTAAGAATCGACCGCCAGCTTTTTTCCGGGGAGAGCGAGTTTCAGCGCATCGACGTGTTTGAGTCGGAGGATCTGGGAAAGTTTGTGGTTCTGGACGGAGATATTGTCTTTTCCGACCGGGACGAGTTTATTTACGATGAAATGGTGACCCACGTTCCCATGGCGGTGCATCCCAATGTCAAAAAGGTTTTGATCATCGGCGGAGGCGACGGGGGCGTGGCCAAGGAGCTTTTGAATTATTCCAGCATCGAGTCCATCGATGTGGTGGAGTCGGATAAGATGTTTGTGGATGTGTGCCGGGATATTTTTCCGGAGATTTCCTCCGGCCTGGACGATGAGCGGGTTACGGTGTACTACCGGGACGGCCTTCGCTTTCTCAGAAACAAGAGCAATGAATACGACCTGATTATCAACGATTCCACCGATCCCTTCGGTCATACGGAGGGCCTTTTTACGAAGGAATTTTATGGGAGCTGTTACAAGGCGCTGAAGGAGGACGGCGTGATGGTTTACCAGCATGGAAGTCCCTTTTACGGGGAAGATCAGATGGCCTGCCGCAGCATGCACCGGAAGGTGTACCGTTCCTTTCCCATCAGCCGGGTATATCAGGCCCATATTCCCACCTGCCCGTCGGGTTACTGGCTTTTTGGCTTCGCGTCCAAAAAGTATCATCCCCTGAATGATTTCCGGGCCCAGTGGTGGAACGAACAGAAGATTCCCACCCGTTATTATACCACAAACCTTCACAGAGGTTCTTTTATGCTGCCAAAATACGTGGAGGATTTACTTGAGGAGGAAGAATAGCATGAGCAGACTCTTAATTATCGGATGCGGAGGCGTTGCCCAGGTGGCGATCCGCAAATGCTGCCAGAACAGCCAGGTATTTCAGGAGATCCTGATTGCCAGCAGGACGAAGGAGAAGTGCGACGCATTGAAGGAAAAGCTTGCGGGCACCACATCCACGAAAATCGAGACGGCGAAGGTGGACGCGGACGACGCGGGCCAGGTGGCGGAGCTGATTAAGAGCTACCGTCCGGACGCGGTTCTGAACGTGGCCCTGCCGTACCAGGATCTGACGATTATGGACGCCTGTCTGGAAGCCGGGGCGGATTACATCGATACGGCGAACTATGAGCCGGAGGATACGGACGATCCCCAGTGGCGGAAAATTTACGAGGAGCGCTGCAAAAAGGAGGGCTTTACGGCCTATTTTGACTACTCCTGGCAGTGGGCCTACAAGGAGCGCTTTGAGAAAGCCGGCCTTACGGCGCTTTTGGGATCCGGCTTTGATCCGGGCGTGACCAGCGTCTTTTCCGCCTATGCCCTGAAGCATTATTTTGATGAGATTCATACCATTGATATTCTGGACTGCAACGGCGGAGATCACGGCTACGCCTTTGCCACGAACTTTAACCCGGAGATCAATCTGCGGGAGGTTTCCGCGAATGGTTCCTACTGGGAGAACGGCCACTGGGTGGAGACAGAGCCCATGGAGTTCAAGTCTTCCTATGATTTCCCGGAGGTGGGAAAGAAAGACATGTACCTTCTGCACCACGAGGAGATCGAGTCTCTGGCGAAAAATATTCCGGGCGTGAAGCGCATTCGTTTCTTTATGACCTTCGGCCAGAGTTATCTGACCCATATGAAGTGTCTGGAGAATGTGGGGATGCTCTCCACGTCGCCGGTGAATTTTAACGGCCAGGAGATTGTGCCGATTCAGTTTTTAAAGGCGCTGCTTCCGGACCCGGCAACCCTGGGACCCCGCACCGTGGGAAAGACGAACATCGGCTGTATCTTCACGGGTGTGAAGGACGGAAAGGAAAAGAGCGTTTATATTTATAATGTATGCGATCATCAGGAGTGTTACCGGGAGGTGGAGTCTCAGGCCATTTCCTATACCACGGGTGTTCCGGCTATGATCGGCGCCATGATGGTGGTGACAGGCCAGTGGAAGAAGCCGGGTGTGTTCAATGTGGAAGAGTTTGATCCGGACCCGTACATGGATGCCCTGAATCAGTGGGGACTTCCCTGGACGGTATGTGAAAATCCGGAGCCGGTAAAGGTGTGGAGAGCAAATGAGGATAAATGAACTGAAAACCCCCTGCTATGTGATCGATAAGAAAAAACTTACGGAAAACCTTGCGTGCCTGAAGGAAGTGGCGGACAGTACCGGCTGTAAAATCCTCCTGGCGCAGAAGGCGTTTTCCTGCTTTGCCCTTTATCCGCTGATCGGGCAGTATTTAAGCGGCACTACCGCCAGCGGGCTTTACGAGGCAAGGCTTGGCAGAGAGGAGATGGGCCTGGAAAACCATGTGTTTTCCCCGGCCTATAAGGACGAGGAGTTTGATGAGCTGGCCGCGATCTGCGACCATATTCTCTTTAACTCCTTTGAACAGTTTGAAAAATACCGGGGGCGGCTGAAAAACGCCAGCCCCGGTATCCGCGTCAATCCCATGTGCTCTACCCAGGAGGGGACCGCGATTTACGATCCCTGTGCGCCGGGCTCCAGGCTTGGGGTGAGGGCAGAAGACTTCCGGGAGGATCTTCTGCCTTTTTTGGACGGGCTGCATTTTCATACGCTGTGCGAGCAGAACGCCGATGCCCTGAAAAAGACCCTGGACGCAGTGGAGGAGCAGTTCGGGAAATATCTGTACGGACTGAAATGGCTGAATCTGGGCGGCGGCCATCATATTACCAGGCCGGACTATGACATTTTGCTGCTGAAGGAATGCATCCGTCACATGAAGGAGACCTATGACCTGGAGATTTATCTGGAGCCCGGAGAGGCGGTGGCCTTAAACGCCGGATACCTGGCGGCGGAGGTGCTGGATGTGGTGGAGAACGGCATGAAAATCCTGATTCTGGACGCCTCGGCGGCCTGCCATATGCCGGATGTGCTGGAGATGCCTTACCGTCCGCCGCTGATGGATGGCGGGCTTCCGGGTGAGAAAGCGTACACCTACCGCCTGGGAGGGAACACCTGCCTTGCCGGGGATGTGATCGGGGATTATTCCTTTGACCGGGAAATCCGGCCCGGGGACCGGCTGTATTTTCAGGACATGGCCATCTACTCCATGGTGAAGAACAATACCTTTAACGGGATGCCTCTGCCCTCCATCGCGGTGATGGACGAGGATGGGGACTGCACCGTGATCCGGAAGTTCGGGTACCAGGATTTTAAAGGACGGCTGTCGTGAACAGCCGCCGGATAACGGTGCGTACGGAAGGCGCGCATATCAAACGCGGCGCGGTCGGAAAAGAAGGAAGGAGACGTTTGAATCTGCCTGCCGGTGGAAACGTGCGGGAGGAGGAAGAGGATGAGAAAAACAACATTTCCCGGACAACGGGGATTCCGGATGCCGGGGGAGTTTGAGCCGCACCGGGGATGCCTGATGATCTGGCCGTCAAGGCCGGGTTCCTGGCCTTTTGGGGCCAAAGACGCCCGTCTGGCTTTTGCCCAGGTGGCCCGGACCATCGCCAAAAGCGAGGAGGTGTTTCTTCTCGTGGGTCCGGGGGAGCGCGCGTCCGCACAGGAAGCCCTGGGAGACTGTGCGCGGATTCTGGAAATGGAATCGGACGATGCCTGGGCAAGGGATGTTGGCCCCACTTTTGTGGTAAACGAGAAGGGCGGGGTTTTGGGAATCGACTGGCAGTTTAACGCCTGGGGCGGAGAAGTGGACGGCCTGTACGCCAGCTGGGAGAAGGACGACCTGGTGGCCTCCCGCTTCTGTGAACGTCTGGGGTATGAGCGCTTCGACGCCCATCCTTTTGTGCTGGAAGGGGGCTCCATCCATTCGGACGGGGAGGGTACCCTTCTGGTAACGGAGCGGTGCCTTTTAAGTCAGGGGCGGAATCCGCGCATGACCCGGCAGGAGATTGAGGAGCGGCTGAAGGCGTGTCTGGGCGCGGAAAAGGTGATCTGGCTTCCCTATGGGATTTATCAGGACGAGACCAATGAGCATGTGGACAATGTCTGCGCTTTCGTAAGACCCGCAGAGGTGGTTTTGGCCTGGACGGATGACCGGGAAGATCCCCAGTATGCCATGTCCGCGGCGGATCTGGCGGTGCTGGAAACGGAGCGGGATGCCAAGGGAAGACCTTTTCAGGTGCATAAGCTGCCGATACCGAAGAAACCGGTCTGTATCCGGGAAGAAGAGCTTTCCGGCTTTGTCTTTGAGCCCGGAGAGGACGCGCGGGAGGCCGGCGAGCGGCTGGCGGCCAGCTATGTGAATTTTTATATTGCCAACGGCGCCGTTTTGCTGCCCCAGTTTGGGGATGTCCATGACGGGACGGCCCTGGAGATTTTAAAAGGGTGCTTTCCGGACAGAGAGATCTGTCCGATTCCGGCCAGGGCGATTCTTCTGGGGGGCGGGAACATCCACTGCATTACCCAGCAGATTCCGGCCGGGAGAGCTTATATATATAAAGAGAGGAGCCAGCAGAGATGAGAAAAATCACGGCGGCGGCGGTTCAGATGAGCTGCTGCGCGGACCCGGAAAAGAATATTGAGAAGGCGGACCGGCTGGTGCGGCAGGCGGCGGCCGAGGGAGCCCAGGTGGTTCTTCTGCCGGAGCTGTTTGAGCGGAATTATTTCTGCCAGGAGAAGCGGTATGATTTCTACCATTTCGCGAAGCCTGCACAGGAGAACGAGGCGGTGCGGCATTTCGCCTCGGTGGCAAAGGAGCTTTCTTTGGTGCTGCCCATCAGCTTTTACGAGCGGGACGGCCAGGTGCTCTATAACTCCGCGGCGGTTCTGGACGCGGACGGAAGCTTCCTTGGAATTTACCGGAAAACGCATATACCGGACGACCATTTTTACCAGGAAAAGTTTTATTTTACGCCGGGAAACACCGGCTTTCAGGTTTTCCATACGGCGTACGGGGATATCGGAATCGGCATCTGCTGGGATCAGTGGTTTCCGGAGACGGCCAGAATCCTGGCCCTGAAGGGGGCGGAGCTTCTGCTCTACCCGACGGCCATCGGAAGCGAGCCCATCCTGGGCTGCGACAGCCAGGGACACTGGAGACGGTGTATGACGGGCCACGCGGCGGCCAATATTGTTCCGGTGATCGCCGCGAACCGGGTAGGTACGGAGACCGTGCGCCCCTGTGAGGAAAACGGCGGCCAGTCCTCTTCTCTGACCTTCTATGGTTCTTCCTTTATCACGGACGAGCTGGGGGAGGTGCAAAAATCCCTGGGACGGGAGGAGGAAGGGTTCATCTGCCAGGAGTTCGATCTGGACAGAATCCGGGACGAGCGCATGGAATGGGGACTTTTCCGGGACCGCAGGCCGGAAATGTACGGAAAAATCTGCGGGAAAAGTCAGCCATTGAACTGAATTTTCTGCTGAAGAAAAGCAGGTGTTGAAGAGGAGGAAGCTATGAGCTACGCAGACCGGATTTTTGTAGATATGTGCCGGGATATTCTGGACAACGGCACCAGCACGGAGGGAGAGAAGGTCCGCCCGAAATGGGAGGACGGAGCCAGCGCCTATACCATCAAGCGCTTCGGAGTGGTAAACCGCTATAACTTATCGGAAGAATTTCCGGCTCTGACCCTTCGCAGGACGGCGCTGAAGTCCGCCTTTGACGAGATTCTGTGGATCTGGCAGAAAAAGTCCAACAACATCCGCGATCTCGGCAGTCATATCTGGGACGCCTGGGCGGATGAGAACGGCTCCATCGGAAAAGCCTACGGTTACCAGATGCAGGTGAAGCATCAGTATAAGGAGGGCATGATGGATCAGGTGGACCGGGTGCTCTACGATTTAAAGAACAATCCCTACAGCCGCCGGATCATGACGAACCTTTACGTGCATCAGGATCTGCACGAGATGAATCTGTACCCCTGCGCCTACAGCGTGACCTTTAATGTCACCAAGGAAAAGGGGGAGGAACGTCTGACCCTGAACGCCGTATTAAACCAGCGGTCCCAGGATGTGCTGGCGGCCAACAACTGGAATGTCTGCCAGTATGCGCTTCTGGTGATGATGTTTGCCCAGGTGTGCGGCATGAAGCCGGGACAGCTTCTCCATGTGATCGCGGACGCCCATATCTATGACCGTCATGTGCCCATGGTGGAGGAATTGATTTCCAGGGAACAGCATCCGGCGCCGAAGGTATGGCTGAATCCGGAAGTTGGGGATTTCTATGAATTTACGGTGGATGATCTTCATGTGGAGGATTACGTGACGGGCCCCCAGATAAAGAACATCCCCATTGCTGTTTAGAAGTTACCGTTTGGCCCAGCTCTGCGCACATGCTGCGCGGACCGTGAGAATGTGATTTGGGAGTGCAAAATCCCATCGCCGGAGGCGATTTTAAACGGATTTTGCTTTAGGAGGGACGCGGCCATGAATATGATTGTAAATGTAGATAAAAACTGGGGCATTGGCCTGAATAATAAGCTTTTGGTGAGCATCCCGGCGGATATGAAGTTTTTCCGCCAGACTACCACGGGAAACGTGGTGGTGATGGGACGAAAGACCCTGGAAAGCTTTCCGAACGGCCTGCCCTTAAAGAACCGCCGGAATATTGTTCTGACCAGAGATCCGGAGTACAAGGTAAAGGACGCGGAGATCGTGCACAGCCGGGAAGAGCTTATGGAGCTTTTAAAGGACTGTGACAGCAGCCGGGTTTACGTGATCGGCGGCGAGAGCGTGTACCGGATGCTTCTGCCTGACTGCGATACGGTCCATGTGACAAAGGTGGATCACGCCTTTGAGGCGGACACCTTTTTCCCGAATCTGGACGAGATGCCGGAGTGGAAAATCACGGCGGACAGTGAGGAGCAGACGTATTTCGACCTGGAATATACCTTTCTGAAATACGAAAGGGTGTAAGGAGACGGAGGGAGAACGGGTGTATCGGGATCATACGAAAACAGTGAAAATCGGGGACCGGGTAATCGGAGGGGGAAATCCCATTCTGATTCAGTCCATGACAAACACGAAAACAGAGGACGCGGCTGCCACGGCGGCCCAGATTCACCGGCTTGAGGCGGCGGGCTGCGAGATTATTCGCTGCGCCGTCCCCACCATGGAAGCCGCTAAGGCCCTTGGAGAGATCAAGAAGCAGATTTCCATTCCGCTGGTGGCGGATATTCACTTTGATTACCGCCTGGCCATCGCGGCCATCGAAAACGGAGCGGACAAAATCCGCATCAATCCGGGAAACATCGGAGGCGCGGACCGGGTGCGGGCTGTGGTGGACGCGGCGAAAGAGCGGGGAGTCCCCATCCGCGTGGGGGTAAACAGCGGCTCCCTGGAAAAACATCTGGTGGAAAAGTACCACGGAGTGACGGCGGAAGGAATCGTGGAGAGCGCCCTGGACAAGGTGGGAATGATCGAGGACTGCGGTTACGACAACCTCGTGATCAGCATTAAGTCCTCGGATGTGCTGATGTGCGCCAGGGCCCATGAGATCATCGCCGAGAAAACGGCCTATCCTCTCCATGTGGGAATCACGGAGGCGGGAACCCTTCTTTCCGGAAACATCAAATCCGCCATTGGCCTGACCCTGATTTTATCTAAGGGAATCGGGGACACCATCCGGGTATCCTTAACCGGGGATCCGGTGGAGGAGGTAAAGTCCGCGAAGCTGATTCTGCGGACCCTCGGCCTTCGAAAGGGGGGCATTGAGGTGGTGTCCTGTCCCACCTGCGGCCGCACCCGGATCGATCTGATTGCTTTGGCGAACCAGGTAGAGGCCATGACGGCGGACATTCCCCTGGATCTGAAGGTGGCCGTGATGGGCTGCGTGGTAAACGGGCCGGGAGAGGCAAAGGAAGCGGATATCGGAATCGCCGGGGGCGTGGGAGAGGGCCTTTTGGTTAAAAAAGGCCAGGTTGTCCGGAAGGTACCGGAAAAGGAGCTGGTAAACGTGCTGCGCGAGGAGCTGTTGCATTGGAATGACTGAGAAATTGTTTTTTGAGGTATTTCCCACGCTGAATGTCAGCGCGGGACTTCAGGGCCTTTTCGGCCAGGCGAAGGTGACAAAGGTATCCATGACCAGCGCGAGGGATTTGCTGCGGGTCTATGTGACCAGTGAGAAGCTGATTGAGAAAAAACAGATTTACGAAGCGGAAAAGGCCATCCGGGATCAGATTTTCCCGGATGTTCCCATGAAGGTGAAAATCCTGGAAAAATTTACTCTGTCCAGGCAGTATACGCCAAAGACGCTGATGGACACCTACCGGGAGAGCATTCTGGCGGAGCTTCGGTCTTATAATGTCTTTGAGTATAACCTGTTCCGGGAGGCAAAGTGCGCCTTCCCCCAGGAGGATGTGATGGAACTGACCATGCCGGATTCCATTGTGGCCCAGGGAAAGACGGAGGAGCTTCTGCGGATTCTTGAGAAGATTTTCTGCGAGCGGTGCGGGATGTCGCTGAAAATCCAGGTGATCATGGAGGAAGCGTCCGAGAGCAATGCCATGAAAAACAGTGAGCTGCGCATCCGCCAGGAGGTGGACGCGGTGATCGAGCGGGTGAGCGCGGGCCGGAAGGAAAAGAAGGAAGAGGCGGCCGCGCGCCAGGCCGCAAAAGAGAACCGGCAGGAAACGTCCGGCGGAAAGGAAAAAGGGCCGGGAAAGGCCGGACAGGAGGCGGCGCAGGCTCCCGCAAGGAGCGGTTTTTCCAGGGAGGACCGGAAAAAAGGCGGTTTTTCCGGGGGCTTTTCCAAGGGAATCCGGCGTTCCGACAACCCGGACGTGGTCTACGGGCGGGACTTCGAGGAGGCCAGTACGCCCATCGAGCAGATTCTTGGGGAGATGGGAGAGGTGGTTATCCGGGGACAGATTTCCAGCCTGGACAAGCGGGAAATCCGCAACGAAAAGACCATCATTATGCTGGATATTACGGACTTTACGGATACCATTACCGTAAAGATGTTCGCCAGAAACGACCAGGTGCCGGAGATTTTGGAGGGCGTCAAAAAGGGCGGCTTTTATAAGATCAAGGGCGTTACCACCATCGACAAGTTTGACGGCCAGCTCACCATCGGCTCCGTAAACGGCATTAAGAAGATCCCGGACTTCCGCTTGGCCAGGAAGGATTCGGCTCCGGAAAAGCGGGTGGAGCTTCACTGCCATACGAAGATGAGCGATATGGACGGCGTGACGGACGTGAAGGACCTGGTAAAGCGGGCCTACGAGTGGGGCCATCCGGCCATCGCCATCACGGACCACGGAGTCGTCCAGTCCTTCCCGGACGCCAACCACCTGATCGAGGACATCGACCGGGCCTACCGGGACGAGTATAAAAAAGAGCATCCGGATGTGCCAAAGGACGATCTCCAGAAACTTTCCAGCCCCTTTAAGGTGATTTACGGGACAGAGGCTTATCTGGTGGACGATCTCCAGGAGCTGGTGACAAACTCCAAAAACCAGAGCCTGGACGGGGCGTACGTTGTTTTCGACCTGGAAACCACCGGCTTCAGCCCGGTAAACAACCGAATCATTGAAATCGGCGCCGTGCGGGTGGAAAACGGGAAAATTACGGAGAAATTCAGTACCTTTGTGAATCCCCAGGTGCCCATTCCCTACCGGATTGAGGAGCTGACGGGGATTAACGACAACATGGTGCTGGACGCGCCGGTGATCGAAAAGGTTCTGCCGGAGTTTATGGAATTCTGCAGGGACGCGGCCCTGGTGGCCCATAACGCCTCCTTTGACGTAAGCTTTGTGGAGGAGAACTTAAAGCGCTTTGGGATGGCGGCGGATTTTACGGTGCTGGATACCGTGGCCCTGGCAAGACTGCTGCTTCCCCAGCTTAACCGCTATAAGCTGGATACCGTGGCGAAGGCGCTTCACGTATCCTTGGAGAACCATCACCGGGCTGTGGATGACGCCGGCTGTACGGCGGAAATTTTCCTGAAATTTATCGACATGCTGAAGGCCAGAGGCGCCGCGGGCCTGGATGCGGTGAACGCTCTGGGGGTTACTTCCGAGGAACAGGTAAAGAAGCTGCCCTCCCACCATGCCATTATCCTGGCAACCAACGACGTGGGACGGGTGAATCTGTACCGCCTGGTTTCCATGGCGCATCTGAAATACTACCGGAAGCAGCCCAGGATTCCAAAGAGTGAGTTTCTGAAATACCGGGAGGGGCTTTTGATCGGCTCCGCCTGTGAGGCGGGGGAGCTCTATCAGGCTCTTCTGCGCCATCAGTCGGACCAGGAAATCGCGCGGCTGGTGAATTTCTATGATTATCTGGAAATCCAGCCCCTGGGAAACAATGAGTTTATGCTCCGGGGAGACGATCCGGTTCTTTCCAGCGAGGAAGAGCTGATGGACTTAAACCGCCGGATCGTGAAACTTGGAGAGCAGTTTGGAAAGCTGGTGGTGGCCACCTGCGACGTGCATTTCATGAACCCGGAGGACGAGGTCTACCGGCGGATTATCATGGCCGGAAAGGGCTTTAAGGACAGCGACCAGCAGGCGCCGCTGTTTCTTCGCACCACCGACGAGATGCTCAAGGAATTTGCGTACCTGGGAAGCGAGAAGGCCTATGAGGTGGTCGTGACGAATACCAGGCTCATCGCGGACATGTGCGAGAAAATTTCTCCGGTGCGGCCGGACAAATGCCCGCCGGTGATTCCCGATTCCGACAAGACCCTGCGGCAGATCTGCTACAACCGGGCCCATGAGATTTACGGGGAAAATCTTCCGGAAATCGTTACGGAGCGCCTGGAGCGGGAGCTCAATTCCATCATTTCCAACGGGTTCGCGGTGATGTACATTATCGCCCAGAAGCTGGTATGGAAGTCCAACGAGGACGGCTACCTGGTGGGTTCCCGCGGATCTGTGGGCTCCTCCTTTGTGGCCACCATGGCCGGGATCACGGAGGTAAATCCTCTGCATCCCCATTATTACTGTGAGAACTGCCATTATACGGATTTTGATTCCGAGGAGGTCCGCGCCTACGGCGGAAGGGCCGGCTGCGATATGCCGGACAAACTCTGTCCGGTCTGCGGCGCGGAGCTTCGCAAGGACGGCTTTGACATTCCCTTTGAGACCTTCCTGGGCTTCAAGGGAAATAAGGAGCCGGATATTGACCTGAATTTCTCCGGGGATTACCAGGGAAACGCCCACCGGTACACGGAAGTTATTTTCGGGAAGGGACAGACCTTCCGGGCGGGGACCATCGGTACCCTGGCGGATAAGACGGCCTTCGGCTATGTGAAAAATTATTCTGAGGAGCGGGGAGAGCGGAAGCGGGTCTGCGAGATCAACCGCATTGTCCAGGGCTGCGTCGGGGTGCGGCGCACCACGGGCCAGCATCCGGGAGGCATCATCGTTCTTCCTCTGGGTGAGGAAATCTATTCCTTTACTCCGGTGCAGCACCCGGCAAACGATGAGAACACAGACATTATCACCACCCATTTTGATTACCATTCCATTGACCACAACCTGCTGAAGCTGGATATTCTGGGACACGATGATCCCACCATGATCCGTATGCTGGAGGATCTGACGGGGCTGGACGCGAAGACCATCCCTCTGGACGACAAGGGTGTCATGTCGCTGTTTGCCAGCACGGAGGCACTGGGAATCACCCCGGAAGATATTGGCGGGTGCCAGCTTGGCTGCCTTGGCGTGCCGGAGTTCGGCACGGAATTTGCCATCCAGATGCTTCTTGACACAAAGCCCAAGGAGTTTTCCGACCTGGTCCGGATCGCGGGACTTGCCCACGGTACGGACGTATGGCTTGGCAACGCCCAGACCCTGATTCAGGAGGGGAAAGCCACCATTTCCACGGCGATCTGTACCCGTGACGACATCATGACGTACCTGATTCAGATGGGGCTGGACAGCGAGGAGGCCTTCACCATTATGGAGAGCGTTCGAAAAGGAAAGGGCTTAAAGCCCCAGTGGGAAGAGGAGATGACAAAGCACAATGTTCCGGACTGGTATATCTGGTCCTGCAAAAAGATCAAGTACATGTTCCCCAAGGCCCACGCGGCGGCCTACGTTATGATGGCTTGGCGCATCGCTTACTGCAAGGTTTATTATCCTCTGGCCTACTACGCGGCCTTCTTCAGCATCCGGGCTTCGGCCTTCAGCTATGAGCTCATGTGCCAGGGGCAGGAGAAACTTCTGTATTTTATGGGAGAATATGAAAAGCGGATGGATACCCTCTCCAAGAAGGAACAGGACACCTATAAGGATATGAAAGTGGTCCGGGAGATGTACGCCAGAGGCTTTGCGTTTATGCCGGTGGACCTCTACCGGGTGGAGGCAAACCGTTTTCAGATCATCGACGGCAAGCTGATGCCGGCGCTGAGTACCATCGAGGGCATGGGAGACGGCGCCGCGGATACGGTGGTGGAGGCGGCCAAGAACGGCCCTTTCCTGTCAAAGGATGATCTTCGCCAGCGGACAAAAGCCAGCAAGAAGGTAATTGATTTGATGGACGATATGGGAATCCTGGGAGATATGCCGGAATCCAACCAGCTTTCGATTTTTGACATTGCCTGACGCTTTCACCGGATGAAAAGGAGCACGGGGGCTGCCGATTTCCGCGCGGGGATGTGTACCCCGCGCCTCTTTCGTGCCGGAGCAGGCGGCCGAAAAACAGCAGCTTACCTGCGCCGGAGCGGCCGCTCAAAAAATGGCAGCTTATCCGCTCCGGAGCGGCCAGCCGAAGAATGGCCGTTTTTCGGTGCCGAAGAGGACGGCGGGAAAACGGCCGGTTTTAACGGGAACCAGCATTATCAGAGAGCTGGCTTTGTCAGGAAACCAGCTTCATCAGAGAATAGGTAACGGTATCCGTAAGCTTCGTGTATTTGTCCGCGTAGGTGACGCGGACATACGTGTAAGCGGCCAGATTCGTGTTATAGTATTTGGAGTACGCCCCGGTTATGGAAGTGGTTTCGTTTCCATACTGGTAGGGCGTGGTGCTTAAGGTAACTTTCTGGCCATTTTTGATGGTCTTGTAGACAATGGAGCTGGATGTATTTTTCCCGCTTTTCTTTACGCGCGTTTTTCCAATCTCTACTTTTTTCAGCTTGTATCCCTTGTTCATGGTCACTTTGATTTTCCCTGATTTGGCAGAAGTAAAGCCGTAGGAAATGGGCTTGCCGTTAAAGGTACAGGATTTTACCGCGGAATCCGAGGCCGCGTAAACGCGGATGGTTTTGCGGCTTGATTTTTTCCCGCTGCGGTAGTAAAGGTCAAAGGTAACCTTGTAGGTTCCGGCCTTTTTCGCGTATACGGACAGCGTGGCCGAGCTGGACGAGGTCTTTGTATAGGGATTCTGCGCGTCCTCTGTGCCCGTGACCTTTACCACCAGATTTTTGCTGCTGGTTTTGAGATTCTTAATGACCATGCCGTATTTTGGCAGGTCAAAGGATACCGTGGATACGGTTCCCGGATAGGCCCGGACCTTCTTTGGAATGTCCGCGGCATGGGAAGAGATGCCGGGCAGCAGAAGAAGGCAGAGAAAAAGAAGCAGGGCTGCCGGAAAAGGAAACAGGGAACGATGTTTGTGCTGGGTTTTCATAAAATTCCTCCTTTTTGAAAAGTATTGCTGCGGGAAGCCTGCAACGGTTCAGCAAGTCTGTCACGATTCGTTTGCAGCCGTTTTCCCGCTCCTGTTTCTATTATAGGCGAAATGGAATATAAATGCCAGAAAAATCGAACGATTTGAAATAAGAAAACGCATAACTTGATAATGGTTCAGCAGGGCCAAACGGTTGCAAACCTTGGACAAGTCTGCTTCCACTGGCTTGCGCTGGCCGCGGAAGTATGATAAGATACCATGAGACAGCGGGCAGGCAGACTCGCGGGCAGGCGTTTGGGCCTGCCAAAGGGCGCGGCGAACGCGCAGCAGGAGGAGAATATGAAGTGGAATAAATTTACCTTAAAGACCCGCTCCCAGGTGGAGGACATTGTGATTTCCACCCTGGCGGAGGCCGGAGTCGAGGGTGTGGAGATTGAAGATAAGGTCCCGCTGACAGAGGAGGATAAGAAGCAGATGTTTGTGGATATTCTTCCCCAGGGACCGGAAGACGACGGGATTGCTTATCTGAGCTTTTACCTGGAAGAGGGGGAGGACAAATCTGCCCTTCTTGAGCGGGTAAAAGAGGCTTTGGAGGAGCTTCGCGGTTTTGTGGACATCGGCGAAGGGACCATCACAGAGTCCGAGACAGAGGATAAGGACTGGATCAATAACTGGAAGGAATATTTCCACCAGTTCTATGTGGACGATATTCTGATTATCCCTTCCTGGGAGGAGGTCTCGGAAGAGGACAAGGATAAAATGATTATCCACATCGATCCCGGAACGGCTTTCGGAACGGGAATGCACGAGACTACCCAGCTCTGCATGCGCCAGTTAAAGAAGCATGTGGGACCGGATACCCAGCTTCTGGATGTGGGAACCGGAAGCGGGATCTTGTCTATCACGGCCTTAAAGCTTGGGGCGGCCCACGCCGTGGGGACGGATCTGGACCCCTGCGCCCTCTCGGCGGCCGTGGAGAACATGGAGACCAACGGCATACCAAAGGAGCGCATGGAGGTGCTGATCGGAAACATTATCGACGATCCGGCTGTTCAGGACGCCGTTGGCTATGAGAAATACGATATTGCCGTGGCCAATATTCTGGCGGAGGTTCTGGTGCCCCTGACGCCGGAAATCGGTAAACACTTAAAGCCCGGCGGTCTTTACATTACCTCCGGCATTCTGGATGAAAAAGAAGAAACAGTAAAGAACGCCGTGGAGGCGGCGGGCCTGCTGGTGGAGGAGATCACCCATCAGGGCGAGTGGGTCTGCATCACGGCAAGGAAAAAGCGGGGATAATATGCATCATTTTTTTGTGAAGCCGGAACAGATCGGGCGGGAATTTATTTCCATCCAGGGAAGCGACGTGAACCATATCCGAAACGTCCTGCGGATGAAGGAGGGAGAAAGCTTCACCGTAAGCGGCGGAGAGGACGGAAAATTTTACCGGTGCGAGCTGGCGTCCTTTGAGCCGGAGCAGATTCTGGCCAGGATTCTCTGGGTCGAGGAGGCGGGGGCGGAGCTCCCCTGCAGGATTACGCTTTTCCAGTGTCTGCCCAAGGCGGACAAGATGGAACTGATTATCCAGAAAGCCGTGGAGCTGGGGGCCTGGGAGATCGTACCTGTGGCTTCCAAGCGGTCTGTGGTTAAGCTGGACGCGAAAAAGGCCCAGGCGAAGCAAAAGCGCTGGCAGGCCATTTCCGAGAGCGCGGCTAAGCAGTGCAAACGCCTGCATGTACCTAAGATTACCCCGGTCTGCACCTGGGAGGAGGCCCTTGCCAGAGCAGGGGAAACGGACGTCCGTCTGTTCCCCTATGAACTGGCCGAGAATATGGAGCAGACCAGGCGGACCGTGGGAGCGATCCGGCCGGGCCAGTCGGTGGCGGTCTTTATCGGACCAGAGGGCGGCTTTGCCCCGGAGGAGACCGAAAGCGCCGTGGACGCGGGCTGTGTGCCCATTACCCTTGGCAAGCGGATTCTGCGGACAGAGACGGCGGGAATGACCGTCCTTTCAATACTAATGTACTGCCTGGAAGGCAGGGAGCAGGGATAAAAGATGGAAGCATATTTGGATAACTCAGCCACCACAGGATGCCTGGACCGGGTCCGGGATGTGGTGGTAAAGACGATGATGGAGGATTTCGGAAATCCTTCCTCGAAGCACTTAAAGGGCGTCCAGGCGGAGCGGTATGTCCGGGAAAGCCGGGAGGCCATCGCGAAAACCATGAAGGTGAAGGAGCAGGAGATTTTCTTTACCTCCGGTGGGACGGAGTCCGACAACTGGGCCCTGATCGGGGCGGCCATGGCGAAAAAGCGCCAGGGAAACCACATTATCACCACCGCGGTGGAGCACGCGGCCGTTCTGCAGCCGGCCCTGTTTTTAAAGGAGCAGGGATTTAGGGTGACGTTTCTGCCGGTAGACCGCTACGGGAGAATCCGGCTTTCGGAGCTGGAAAACGCCCTGGACGAGGATACGATACTGGTGTCCGTGATGTATGTGAACAATGAGATCGGCGCCAGGGAGCCCCTGGACGCGGTCCGTACCATGATGAAGAAAAAGGCCCCCAGGGCCCTCCTTCACACAGACGCCATTCAGGCCTACGGAAAATACCGGATTTATCCCAAAAGAGAGGGGATTGACCTGCTCTCGGTCAGCGGACATAAGATTCACGGCCCCAAGGGCACGGGATTTTTGTACGTGGACGAGCATGTGAACATCCGGCCTTTGATTCTGGGGGGCGGCCAGCAGAAGGGAATGCGCTCCGGAACGGACAATGTGCCGGGAATTGCCGGGCTTGGGGAGGCCGCAAGGGCGGCTTATGAGGATTTTCCCGAAAAGCAGGCATATCTTTATGAATTGAAGGCGCATTTTATGGAAGGGCTTGCGGCTTTGCCGGATGTGGTGCCAAACAGCCTGCCCGGAGAAGAGGGGGCGCCCCATATTGTCAGCGCCAGCTTTCGGGGCGTGCGCAGCGAGGTGCTTCTCCACGCGCTGGAGGAAAAGGGGATCTATGTGTCCTCCGGTTCTGCCTGCTCTTCCAACAAAAAGCTTCCGGTGAGCACGGTTTTAAAGGAAATCGGCCTGGAAAAGGAGCTTCTTGACGCTACTTTGCGCTTCAGCTTCAGCACCTTTACCACCAGGGAAGAGCTGGATTACTGTCTGGATGCCTTAAAGGAGCTGCTGCCGCTGCTGCGCAGGTTTTCCAGACACTGATAAGGAGAGAACAATGTTTTTTAAGTCATTTTTAATTAAATACGGAGAAATCGGCATAAAGGGCAAAAACCGGTATCTGTTCGAGGACGCTCTGGTAAAGCAGATCCGTCATGCCCTGAAGCATGTGGAAGGGGAGTTTACCGTGCGCAAGGAGCAGGGCCGGATTTTTGCCGAGAGCCAGGGGGATTTCGACTTTGAGGAGGCTGTGGAGGCTCTTCAGCGGGTGTTCGGCATTGTGGGAATCTGCCCGGTTCTGGAGTGCGACGACCTGCCTGTGGAGGAGCTGGCCGTTACGGCCATCGATTACATGAACGAGGTGTATCCGGAAGGGGAGTACACCTTCAAGGTAAACGCCAGAAGAACGAGAAAGAGCTATCCCATGGATTCCATGGAGCTGAACAGCTTCCTGGGAGAGAAGATATTAGACGCCTTTCCAAAGACTTCCGTGGACGTCCACAATCCCCAGATCCTTCTGAATGTGGAGATACGGGAGCGGATTTATATTTACTCAAAAATCATTCCCGGACCGGGAGGAATGCCGGTGGGAACCAACGGCAAATGCATGCTTCTGCTCTCCGGCGGCATTGACAGCCCGGTGGCGGGCTACATGATTGCCAAGAGAGGGGTCAAGCTGGACGCCGTCTATTTCCACGCGCCGCCTTATACCAGCGAGCGGGCAAAGCAGAAGGTCATCGACCTGGCGCGGATTGTGTCCCGGTACAGCGGTCCCATCAACCTCCATGTGGTGAATTTCACGGACATTCAGCTTGCCATCTATGAGAAATGCCCCCACGAGGAGCTGACGATCATCATGCGCCGGTACATGATGCGGATCGCGGAGCATTTTGCCGTGGCAACCAAGTCCGCGGGACTTATCACCGGGGAGAGCATCGGCCAGGTGGCAAGCCAGACGATACAAAGCCTGGCGGCCACAAACGAGGTGTGTACCCTGCCGGTATTCCGGCCCCTGATTGCCTTTGACAAGCAGGATATTGTGGACATTGCCCTGAAAATCGGCACTTATGACACTTCCATCCAGCCCTATGAGGACTGCTGCACGATTTTCGTGGCAAAGCATCCGGTGACAAAGCCAAACCGGAACATTATCCGAAGAGATGAGGAGAAGCTTGCCCTTGTGATCGAGGAGCTTCTGCAGAAGGCCATCGAGACCACGGAAACCATCTGGATCGAAGAAGAGCGGTAGACAAAAAAAGCTGCCAAAAGGCAGCTTTGCTTGTCAATGCCAGAAGCATATGTTCGCGCCCCAGACAACGGGTGTCCGCGGCTGCTGGAAAAGCAGCGTTATTTGATCAGATACGGGTCCAGGGTGGCCAGGATGGTGTCCACATCGTCTTCTGCGTGAATGTTCAGGTCGATGGGCTTGGAGAGATCCAGGCTGAAGATGCCCATGATGGACTTGGCGTCGATCACGTATCTGCCGGATACCAGATCAAAGTCATAGTCAAACTTTGTAATATCGTTTACGAATGATTTTACCTTATCAATGGAGTTTAAAGAAATCTGAACTGTTTTCATTTGGAAAACCTCCCTTATGTTATCAAAATTTAGATGCCGCGAAGCGGCATTACCGTATATATACATCTTACTAATCAGACAACAGAATGTCAAGAAGCAAACTGACAAAATACAATTCGTATCACAAAGAAAACAGGAACAATCATTACAAAGCTGGAAAGGATTTTCGGTATGGAAAAGAAAAAAGCGGCGCTGCATAATCTGGGCTGCAAGGTGAACGCTTATGAAACCGAGGCGATGCAGGAGCTTCTGGAGAAAAACGGCTACGAGATCGTCCCCTTCGCGCCGGGGGCGGATCTGTATGTGATCAATACCTGCTCGGTTACGAATATCGCGGACCGCAAGTCCCGGCAGATGCTCCATAAGGCAAAGAAAATGAATCCGAATGCCATTGTGGTGGCCGCGGGCTGTTATGTGCAGGCGGCCGGGGAGGAGCTTTTGAAGGACCCGGCGGTGGATCTGGTGATCGGAAACAACCGGAAAAAGGATCTGATCCGGATTCTGGAGGAATATCAGTCCCAGGAGCGGACCGGCGATGGAATGGCAGATCTTGGCAGGGGAGCGGAGTATGAGGAGCTCCATATTTCCCATACCGCGGAGCATACCAGGGCTTATATCAAGGTCCAGGACGGCTGCAATCAGTTCTGCAGCTACTGCATTATTCCATATACCAGAGGGCGGATTCGCAGCAGAGATCCCCAGGACGCTCTGGCGGAGGTGCGGCTTCTGGCGGAAAAGGGGTTCCGGGAGATTGTGCTGACGGGAATCCATTTAAGCTCCTACGGCAAAGACAACGGAAGCTCCCTTCTGGAGCTGCTTTGGCTTCTCCACGGCGTGGAGGGCATCGACCGCATCCGCCTTGGTTCTTTGGAACCCCGCGTTATCACGGAGGAGTTTGTAAAGGCCGCGGCGGGAATGGAAAAGCTCTGTCCCCACTTCCATCTCTCTCTCCAGAGCGGATGCGACGCCACCCTGAGGCGGATGAATCGTCATTATACCGCTGGGGAATACTATGAGAAATGCCAGATGCTCCGGGAGGTCTTTGACGCGCCGGCGCTGACCACGGATGTGATTGTGGGATTCCCCCAGGAGACGGAGGAGGAATTTGCCCGGACCTTGGAGTTTTTGAAAAAGGTGTCCCTCTACGAGACGCATATTTTCAAGTATTCCAGGCGGCAGGGTACCAGGGCGGCCCAGATGGAGGGCCAGGTGCCGGAACAGGTGAAAAATGAGCGCAGCGCCGTCCTGATCCGTCTGGGACAGGAGAACAAAGAACGCTACGAAGCGGCCCTTACGGGGACGGACCGGGAGGTGCTGTTTGAGGAGGCGCAGACCCTGGACGGAAAGCCGTATTTTGTGGGGCATACCAGAGAGTATGTAAAAATCGCGGTGCCGGGTACGGAGAATCTGGAAAACCGGATCTGCCGGGTGGCGGTGAACGGGGAGCGGGCAGCAGGAATGCTGACAGGAAGCCTTATAAAAAAACTTGTATTTTGATTTGGTTTGTATTAGAATAGAGAAGAGTGTAGCAGTTCATATGGTTTTGAACGCGTTCGCGTCTGGAACCGTGTGAAAACGTAATGGCGGCAGGCTCCGGCCCGCTGGGAATCCGCGCGGCGGGATGCCTGTAACTGTCCGGCACATCCGGGCGGTTATCATAAAGTTTAATTTAAGGACGTGAGGAAACATGGCGAATATCAGTAATACACAGTTTTTTAAAGTTGCATCGGATACGGAATTCAGCGTAAAGGACATACTGGATGCTGTGTATAATGCAATGCGTGAAAAAGGCTATAATCCGGTAAACCAGATTGTAGGATATATTATGTCAGGAGATCCGACTTATATCACAAGTCACAACAACGCCCGCAGCCTGATCATGAAGGTGGAGAGGGATGAGCTTGTGGAGGAGCTGCTGAAAGAATACATTGCGAACAAGTCAAAGCAGCCGTGATGGAAAAGAGAATCATAGGTCTGGATTTCGGGTCTAAGACAGTAGGCGTGGCCGTCAGCGACGGCCTGGGTCTGACTGCCCAGGCAGTCGAAATTATCAGAAGAACGTCTGAGAATAAGCTTCGCCAGACACTGGCAAGAATCGAAACTCTGATCGCAGAGTACGAGGTTGGGAAAATTGTCCTTGGTTTCCCGAAAAATATGAATGATACCATTGGCGAGAGAGGAGAGAAAACTCTGGCCTTTAAGGAGATGCTGGAGCGCCGTACAGGTCTGCCGGTCATTTTGTGGGATGAGCGGCTGACGACGGTGGCTGCAGACCGGGTTCTGATAGAGAGCGGCGTCCGCCGGGAAAAGCGGAAAAATTACGTGGATCAGATAGCCGCCGCGTTTATTCTGCAGGGATATCTGGACAGCATAAGGTAGCTGCGTGTTAAGACAGCAGCAGATACCTGCTGTTTGCCGCACAAAGCAGGATTCCGCAGTGAGCGGAAGCCATTCGCGAAGCGGACTGTGAAGAGCCGCTTGACGGAATTCGGAAAGTTACTGTGAATGGCTGTGAGCAGCGGAAACTGCCCGGCGTACGGAGGGAAAAATGGAAAAAATCAAATTTCAATTTGCCGACGGAGAAGAGGCGGCAGAATTTTTTGTGCTGGAACAAACCCGTATTGGAGGGAAAAATTATATCCTGGTAACGGACTCGGAAGAAGAAGACGGAGAGGCGCTGATCCTGAAAGATCTGTCTGCCGACCAGGATCCGGAAGCGGTCTATGAAATCGTCAGTGAGGATGAGGAGCTGGAGGCGGTATCCGGAGTTTTCGCCAAGATGCTGGACGATATTGATTTAATATAACCCCGGGAAGCAAAAAAGCCAGAGGAAGATCTGGTTTGTTTTGCTGCCTTTCGGGCATACTAATCAGAAGAAAACAAGGACGGAAAAATATATGGAGGTGCGAATATTTGAAAAATGTAAACAACTCAAAACTGAAAATCATTCCCCTGGGAGGACTTGAGCAGATCGGAATGAACATTACTGCCTTTGAGTTTGAAGACAGTATTGTTGTGGTGGACTGCGGCCTGTCCTTCCCGGAAAACGACATGCTGGGAATCGACCTGGTGATCCCGGACATCACCTATCTGAAAAATAATGTGGAGAAGGTGAAGGGCTTTGTAATCACCCATGGCCACGAGGATCATATCGGCGCTCTTCCCTACGTGTTAAAGGAGCTGAATGTGCCGGTTTACGCCACGAAGCTCACCATCGGCCTGATCGAGAACAAGCTCAAGGAGCATAATCTGATGAAATCCGTAAAGCGCAAGGTGGTAAAACACGGACAGTCCATTAACCTCGGCGCGTTCCGGATTGAATTTATCAAGACCAATCACAGCATCGCGGACGCTTCGGCCCTGGCGATCTACTCTCCGGCGGGAATCGTTATCCACACAGGCGACTTTAAGGTGGATTATACGCCGGTGTTCGGAGACGCCATCGATCTGCAGCGCTTTGGCGAGATCGGCAAAAAAGGCGTGCTGGCCCTTATGTGCGACAGCACCAACGCCGAGCGGCCTGGCTTTACCATGTCCGAGCGCACGGTGGGAAAGACCTTCGACAACATCTTTGCGGAGCACAGAAACACCCGCCTGATTATCGCCACCTTTGCCTCAAACGTGGACCGTGTGCAGCAGATCATCAACTCCGCTTACAAGTTCGGCAGGAAGGTGATTGTGGAAGGCCGGAGCATGGTAAACGTCATCGGAACGGCATCGGAGCTGGGCTATCTGAATGTGCCTGAGAACACCCTGATTGAGATCGATCAGATGAAAAATTATCCGGATGAGCAGCTTGTGCTGATCACCACGGGAAGCCAGGGAGAGTCCATGGCGGCCCTGTCCAGAATGGCCGCGAATATGCATAGAAAGGTGCAGATCAAGCCGGGAGATACGGTGATCTTCAGCTCAAGCGCGATTCCTGGAAACGAAAAGGCCATTTCCAACGTAATCAACGAGCTGTCCATGAAGGGGGCGGACGTGATTTTCCAGGATGTACACGTATCGGGTCACGCCTGCCAGGAGGAAATCAAGCTGATTTATTCCCTGGTGCATCCCAAGTACGCCATCCCGGTACACGGCGAGTACCGCCACTTAAAGGCACAGGCCGGGATTGCCGAGAGCCTTGGCATCCCGAAGGACAATATCTTTATCCTGACTTCCGGGGATGTGTTAGAGCTGGATAATCAGAGCGCGAGAGTTACGGGACATGTACCCACGGGCGCGATCCTTGTGGACGGCCTTGGCGTCGGCGATGTGGGAAATATTGTGCTGCGTGATCGCCAGCATCTGGCGGAGGACGGCATTATGATAGTGGTTATGACCCTTGAACGGTATTCCAATCAGCTCCTGGCTGGACCGGATATCGTGTCCAGAGGCTTCGTCTATGTAAGAGAGTCCGAAAGCCTCATGGAGGAGGCAAGACGGGTTGTGGAGAACGCCCTGGACAATTGCATGAAGAAGCATATCACCGACTGGGGGAAAATCAAAAATACCGTAAAGGACGATCTGAGCGATTTCCTGTGGAAGCGCACAAAGAGAAGTCCCATGATCCTTCCCATTATCATGGAAGTATAGCGGAACCGCTGTGAAACAGAAAGGCCGCAGTATACGGAGTACAAAATGGAAGAAATCAGACGTTGTACCGAAGAATTGATCGAGGCGATCAGAAAATCAGACGTTTACCGGGAATATGAGGAAGCCAGGCTGACCCTGGCCGCGCATCCGGACCTGAGAAATACCATAAATGAGTTCCGAAAGCGTTCCTATGAGATCCAGAACAGCGACTCGCCGGAGGATGTGTACGAGAAAATGGAACAGCTTGAGCGGGATTTCTATATGGTGCGGCGAAATGACATCATGAACAACTATCTGCAGGCGGAGCTGGCCATCTGCCGGACCCTGCAGACCATAAACCAGGAGCTGGTGGGAACCGTGGATCTGGACATTCTGGATTTCGCGGACGCCATAAACTGGTAGGAGGGGTCCCATGAAAAAAAGAAGTACAGCAGCTTTTGCCGGTATATGCGGGCTGAAAACCGCGGTGCTGGCAGTGATCGTGCTGTGCCTGATACGGCTGGGGGGACAGGCGTATTCCTTTGGCTACCGGGTCTTTGCCCAGGAGACCGTGTCAGAGTCTCCGGGCAGGAACGTGGCAGTCACCATTTCAGAGGGGATGAGCGGAAAAGAAATCGGCGAGCTTTTAGAGGGGCGGGGACTGATCCGGGACGCGGCAGTGTTCCGGGTGCAGTTTGCCCTGTCGGATTATAAGAACGCCATTGTTCCGGGAAGCTATATCCTGAACACCTCCCAGACGGCGGAGGAGATGCTGGCCATACTGGCCGGGCAGCAGGAGACGGAAAGCGAATGAGACGAGCGGCGAAAAAGTACCGGACGGTTTCGGAAAGGTGAAAATGTGATTGTAAATGAGCGGATGGTTGCCTATATCAATTCCCTTGATATGGGCAATACTCCTTTACTGGATGAAATTGAGGCCAGAGCCAGGCGGGAGCGGGTTCCCATAATCCGCAGGGAAATGCAGAGCTTCTTGAAAACGCTTCTGGCTATGAAGCGCCCCATGCGCATTCTGGAGGTGGGGACGGCGGTGGGTTTTTCTGCTCTGCTGTTCTGCGAGTACGGCCCGCCGGGATGCCGGGTGACGACCATTGAAAAATACGAAAAGCGCATCCCCCAGGCCAGGGAGAATTTCCGGCTGGCCGGGCGGGAGGAGCAGATTACCTTTTTGACGGGGGACGCCCAGGAGCTGCTTCCGGCCCTGGAGGGGCCCTATGATTTGATTTTTATGGACGCGGCGAAGGGACAGTATATCCATTTTCTGCCGGAGGTTTTCCGCCTGCTGGAGATGGGCGGCGTCCTGGTGTCCGACAATGTTCTCCAGGACGGAGACCTGATCGAATCCCACTATGCCGTGGAACGGCGGAACCGGACAATCTACAAACGGATGCGGGAATATTTGTGGGAGTTAAAGCACGATAAACGACTGGAAACCAGCGTAATTCCCCTGGGAGACGGGGTGACAGTCAGCGTAAGGGTGGGATAAGACATGAAAAAACGAGAAATGCCGGAGCTTCTGATACCGGCCGGGAGCCTGGAGGTGCTGAAAACGGCGGTGGCCTTTGGCGCTGACGCGGTGTATATCGGAGGAGAGGCCTTCGGCCTGCGGGCCAAAGCCAGAAATTTTTCACCGGAGGACATGGAAGCGGGGATTGCCTTTGCCCACAGCCGGGGCGTGAAGGTCTATGTGACGGCCAACATCCTGGCTCACAATGAGGATCTTCCGGGGGTGGAGGAATATTTCGCCGAGCTTCGCGCAATGAAGCCGGACGCCCTGATTATTTCTGATCCGGGAGTGTTTTCCATAGCCAGGCGGGTCTGCCCGGAGATCGACATACACATCAGTACCCAGGCCAATAACACGAACTACGGTTCCTTTTTGTTCTGGCACAGTCTTGGAGCGAAACGGGTGGTGTCCGCCAGGGAACTGTCCTTGGAGGAGCTTCGCCAGATCCGCCGGCGGATTCCGGACGATCTGGAAATCGAAACCTTCGTCCATGGGTCCATGTGTATCTCTTATTCCGGCCGGTGCCTGCTCAGCAATTATTTTACCGGGCGGGACGCCAACCGGGGGGCCTGCACCCATCCCTGCCGCTGGAATTACGCGGTGGTGGAGGAAACACGGCCCGGAGAGTACATGCCGGTCTTTGAAAATGAGCGGGGGACGTTTCTTTTTAATTCCAGGGACCTGTGCATGATCGAACATATACCGGAGCTGATGGAGTCCGGGATCGACAGCTTTAAGATCGAGGGGCGGATGAAAAACGCCCTGTATGTGGCAACCGTGGCCAGGACCTACCGCAAAGCCATGGACGATTACGCCAGAGATCCCGCGCTTTATGAAGAAAATCGCCCATGGTACCGGGAGCAGATCGCCTGCGGCACCCACCGGAAGTTTACCACCGGTTTCTTTTTCGGCAAACCGGGAGCCGAGTCCCAGATCTATGAGAACAGCACCTATGAGAAGGATTACACGTATCTTGGGATCATCGGAGAAAAAAACGGCCAGGGACTTTTCCGGATCGAGCAGAAAAACAAATTTTCCGTGGGAGAGACCATTGAGCTTATGAAGCCGTCCGGAGAAAACATTCCTGTGACGGTGAGGCGGATCGTCAATGAAGAAGGGGAGGAGCAGACAAGCGCCCCCCATGCCAGGCAGATTTTGTATCTGGATCTTGACACCAGGGCGGATACCTTTGATATTCTGCGCAGAAAGGAAGATGCCGGGCAGGACTGATCTGCCGTTGGCCAGCGGCGGGGACGGCTTGCCGGGATTTGTTGGAAAGGCACAAAATGCCAAAGCGCGTCATATGATAGATTAAATGACTTTCGAGGTGCTTTTTGAAGACATTTCCAAAGCCGCTTACAGCAGAGGAGGAGCGGGCCTTTCTGGAACGATACCGGAACGGGGATCCGGAGGCCAAAAGGATTTTAATTGAGCGGAATTTACGGCTGGTAGCCCATGTGGCCAAAAAGTACCAAAGCTGCGAGGAAGACCCCGAGGATCTGATTTCCATAGGGACCATCGGACTGATTAAGGCTGTCGCCACCTTTGACAGCGCCAAAAACAGCAGGCTGGGAACTTACGCGGCAAAATGTATAGATAAAGCAATCCTTCCATGCCGGATATTTTCCGGCGCGGGAGTCAAAAACCCCGCGGTAAGCTACGGGGCATCAAACTTGCAGCGCAGCAAAAGCTGCGGGAATAATTAAGAGAAAGGAATCGCGGCGGCGAAGATACTGCGCGGCCGCAAGGATGAGTGAGATGAGATCAAGCGGTATACTGCTTCCTGTATTCAGCCTGCCCTCTCCCTACGGGATCGGGTGCTTTTCGAAGGAAGCCTATGAATTTGTGGATTTTTTAAAGGAAGCCGGACAGCGCTGGTGGCAGATTCTGCCTCTGGGGCCCACAAGCTACGGGGATTCCCCGTATCAGTCTTTTTCCACCTTTGCGGGGAACCCCTATTTTATTGATCTGACCCAGCTGGTGGAGCTTGGGTGGCTGACGAAAAAGGAGTGCGCTGCCTGTGATTTCGGTACGAACAGCCGGGATATTGACTATGGAAAGCTGTATGAAAACCGCAGCCGGCTTTTAAAGAAAGCCTTTGTGCGCAGCGGAATCGAAAAGGACAGGAAGTTCCGGGCGTTTCAGGAGGAGCAGAGATTCTGGCTGAAGGATTACGGCCTGTTTATGTCCCTGAAGGAATTTTTTGAAGGGAAAAGCTGGATTGAATGGCCGGAGGACATTCGTTACCGCTGGGATTACGCGCTGACCTACTACCATGAAAAGATGAAGGACGAGATCCTTTTCCATGAGTTTTTACAGTATCTGTTCTGGACCCAGTGGAGACGGCTGAAACAGTACGCCAATGAAAAAGGAATCGGGATTATCGGGGACATTCCCATCTATGTGGCCTATGACAGCGCGGATGTCTGGGCGAGGCCCGACCTGTTTTTGCTGGCTGAGGGAAGCTTTCCGGCCGCGGTTGCCGGCTGCCCGCCCGACGCTTTTTCCGCCACCGGACAGCTCTGGGGAAATCCTCTGTACCGCTGGGATTACCACAAGAGCAAGGATTACGAATGGTGGATCAGCCGTCTGAATCACTGCTTCTGTCTGTATGACACGGTGCGCATCGACCATTTCCGGGGCTTTGACGAGTATTATTCCATCCCATACGGAGACGAGACGGCGGAAAACGGCCATTGGGAGAAGGGACCGGGCATGGATTTGTTCCGGGCAATGGAAAAGAAGCTTGGGAAGCGCAGCATTATAGCCGAAGATCTGGGCCTTATGACGGATTCCGTCCGGGAGCTGGTAAAGGAGAGCGGCTATCCGAATATGAAGGTTCTGGAATTTGCCTTCGCTCTGACAGAAGGGGAAGCAAAGCCCTCCCTGGACACAGGGAACGAATACCTTCCGCACAATTACGGACAGAACTGCGTGGTTTATACGGGAACGCATGACAATGAGACAGTTTACGGCTGGGTAAAGGGTCTGTCAAAGACAGAAAAAGTCCTGATGGGCGAATATTTTGACCATCCGGGGGCAGATGACAAAAAGCTGAGCCGGATCCTGGTGCGGGCCGCGGTGAGCAGCACCGCGGATCTGTGTGTGATTCCGCTTCAGGATTATCTGCTCCTGGATAACCGGGCGCGGATTAACAAGCCTTCCACCCTGGGAACCAACTGGCGCTGGAGGATGGATAAAGGAATGCTGACAGACGCTCTGGCACGGGATATCTTCCGGCTTGGAAGAATGTTTTCCCGGTGCTGAGCAGTCTGAGGAAAGCGCGGCCGGACAGTGCCGGGATTCCGGTTTCAGAGAGGAGTCTCAGGCGCGGAGGGATTTTCGGCCCGGCCGGGCTGTGCCAGGAGCAAAAGGAGCTGACGGATCAGCTCCTTTTGCTTTTCACGGGAAAATCCGCGCTCGTCCATAAGATTTCCCACCGCTTCGCTGTGCAGGCGGGCCGTTTCGGAAAAGAGCTTATGCCGGCCGGATGCGGTTAAAGGGTAATGAAGAATAACCATAGGTGCCTCCTGATTTTCACTGCCATATAAGTATATGGGGACCGGATTGTCCGGCATTCGAAAATCATCTTCGGCGGTCTGCCCTGCCGCATTTCGTTTCGAATGCCGGAAAAAAAGCCGGCATATAGTTTAGGGAGAACCTTGGAAAGGTGGGCGGCGGATGGAAGAAGAAAAAGGCTGCCGGGCTGCCATTTACGCGAGAAAGTCAAAATTTACCGGGAAGGGGGAGAGCATCGAAAACCAGGCGGAGCTGTGCCGGCAGTATCTTGCGCTGCACTATGGAAAGGAAGCGAAAGATGCGGCCGTGGTTTACGAGGATGAGGGCTTTTCCGGGAAGGATCTTTGCAGGCCAAAGTTCCAGGAAATGATGCGGGACGCCGGGAGGGGCCTGTTTTCTCTGGTGGTTGTGTACCGCCTGGACCGGATCAGCCGGGACATCGGAGATTTCGCAAAGCTGATTCAGGAGTTGAACGGGTATGGAATCGCTTTTGTGTCTTTGCGGGAGCAGTTTGAGACGGCGTCTCCCATGGGAAGGGCCATGATGTATATTGCTTCTGTCTTTTCCCAGCTGGAGCGGGAAACCATCGCGGAGAGAATCCGGGATAATATGCGGGAGCTGGCGAAAACAGGCCGTTGGCTTGGCGGGACCACGCCCACCGGATACGCCTCCAGAGCAAGGGAAACCGTGGAGGAGGATGGAAGGAAACGCCGTGAGTACGGGCTGGAACCCGTTCCAAAGGAGGCGGACATGGTGAGGCTTTTGTTTGAAATTTTTCTGGAAACAGGCTCGCTGGCAAGAACTTTGGAACGCCTGAAGGCCGCAGGCTACCGGACGAAGAACGAAAAAGAGCTCGGGCGCTGTGCTGTAAAGGGTATTCTTGAAAATCCCGTATACGCGGCGGCGGACAGGGAAACGCTGGAATATTTTCAGAAGAGAGGAGCACGGATTTTTCCGGGAACCGGCGCTTTTGACGGGCGCGGGGGGCTTATGGTTTACAACCGGACGATTCAGAAGAGAGGGGTGTCTCATAAGGAACGGCCTGTGGAAGAGTGGATTGTGGCGGCGGGAAGGCACAGCCCGCTGGTGAGCGGCCGGGACTGGATCAAGGCCCAGAAGCTTCTGGCGGGAAACCGGATGCGGAAGCCCAAAAGCGGACAGGGCTCCGGTTCTCTTCTGGCCGGGCTTTTGTACTGTCAAGAATGCGGACGCCCCATGCGGGCAAAGCTCTCAGGAAAACCGGGGCCGGACGGGAGCCGGCGTTTTTTTTATGTCTGCACTGGAAAAGAAAAATCCGAGGGCTGCAGTATGGCGAACCTGCCAGGGAAAAAGGCGGACGCGGCGGTATTAAAGGCTCTTGGGGGGCTTGCGGCAGAGCGAGAGCTGCTTTCGCAGGCTCTGGAGGAAGAATTGGGCTTGTGCCGCAGGGAGGACAGGCGAAAAGAGGCAAAAGAGCGGGCGGAGGATTTTGCCGGACAGGCGGAAACTCTTTGGGAATGCCTGGCCCGTACCTCCGATCAGCAGCTCCAGGATCAGATAATGGAGCGGATCCGGGTGCTGGAAAACAGGAAAAGGGAGATGGAGAAGTCCTTTCTTCGTCAAATCCCAGAATCGGGCGTGAAGGCAGGGGAGGAACCCGGTCTTCTGCTGGACTTTGGAAAGCTGCTGGAACAGGAGAGCCTCCAGTGGAAGAGAAAAGCGGCGGCAAGCCTGGTGGACCGGGCGCTCTGGGATGGAAAAGCCATTCAGGTTTATCTGAAAGGGGCCTGTGATTCGGGGATGCAAAACGCGACGGATTATGATATACTGAAACAAGAATGCGGCGGAACGGCCCTGCAGGGAGAATCCTGACCGCCGTTAAATGCGGGAGGAGAGAAGTGTGAAGCTGATTAAAACCACAGAGGCGGAGGGCCATGTTCTCTGCCATGATATTACGCAGATTATTCCGGGAGTAAAAAAGGGGCCTGCTTTCCGCAAAGGACACATTGTGCAAAAGGAGGATATTCCTCTGCTTCTTTCCCTAGGAAAGGAAAATCTATATGTATGGGAGAAAACCGAGGGAATGCTTCATGAAAATGAGGCAGCCGAGATTCTGTTTTCCCTCTGCCAGAGCGAGGGCATTGGCGGCTCGGAGATTAAGGAAGGCAAGATTGAGGCCATTGCCCAAATCGACGGGCTTTTGAAAATCGACCGGGAAAAGCTGTACCGGGTAAATGCCCTGGGAGATATGATGATCGCGTCCAGACACGGGGATTTTCCGGTAAAAGCCGGTGATAAGATTGCGGGGATGCGGGTAATTCCCTTGATTATCGAGGCAGAAAAGATGGAGCGGGCGAAGGAGGCCGCCGGCGGCGGCCCCATCTTTCGGATTCTTCCCTATCGGAAGAAACGGGTAGGGATTGTCACTACAGGAAGCGAGGTGGCCAAGGGCAGGATCAAGGATGCCTTTGGCCCGGCGGTGCGGCAAAAGCTTGCAGAGTACCCTGCCCAGGTTCTGGGGCAGACCATGGTGGACGACCAGAAGGAGCATATCTGCCAGGCGATTAGGGACTTTCTAGGCCAGGGCGCGGATCTGATTTTGTGTACGGGAGGAATGAGCGTGGACCCGGATGACCGCACTCCGGGAGCGATTATGGACACCGGAGCCAGAATCGTGACCTACGGCGCTCCAGTGCTGCCGGGGGCCATGCTTCTGGTGGCTTACTATGAAAATAACGGGAAGAATGTTCCGGTTTTGGGACTGCCGGGCTGCGTCATGTACGCGAAGCGGACGGTATTCGATCTGGTTCTCCCAAGGATTATGGCGGATGATCCGATTAAGGCGGAAGAATTGGCGGCCCTGGGAGAGGGCGGACTCTGTCTGGACTGCCCGGTCTGCACCTTTCCGAACTGCGGTTTTGGGAAAGGCAGGTAGAAATGGACAGACGGAAATTTTATCTGGAGCTTGGACAGCGGCTCGAGGCGGAGGGAACGGCGCGGATCGCCACGGGGATACGGGGCGAAAGAACCGGCAGAAAGCGGTTCCTGACGGCGGCGGAGGAACCGGACAGGGATGAGTTCGCGGAGAAACTTGCCGGAAGACAGCGGGTGGTAGTCTGTGGAGGGGGACACGTTTCCCTGGCTCTGGAACAGGTGCTGAAGACACTGCCCCTGCATCTGACGGTTATCGACGACCGGCCGGAGTTTGCCTCAAAGGAGCGTTTCCGCCTGGCGGATCGGGTGCTCTGCCAGGACTACCGCAGGGCCCTTCGGGAGCATGACTTCGGGGAGGAGGCTTACTTTGTCATTGTCACAAGAGGCCATGCCTCTGACGACGACTGTCTTTCCGAGATACTCCGGCTGCCCCGGGCCTATGTGGGGATGATCGGCAGCAGAAGCAAGGTGGCGGCCGCTTTTGAAAAACTTCGCCGGGAAGGATGGGGTGACGAAGTCCAAAAAGGTATTCATGCCCCCATCGGGCTGCCCATCGGCGGCCGGACGCCGGGTGAGATTGCTGTGAGCATTGCTGCGGAGCTGATTCAGGTAAGGAATCAAAAGGGCCTAGCGGTATTTGACCCGGAGGTAATCGGGGCCCTCACAGAGGAGGCGGACCCCTGCGTTATGGTGACGGTTATGGAGAAGACTGGCTCCTCTCCCGGCAAGAAAAGCAGCCGGATGCTTGTGCTGCCAGACGGCAGCACCCGCGGCACCATCGGGGGCGGAAGCGTGGAATACACCGCGGCAAAAGAGGCGGAGAAATACCTGGGACAGGACGTGTGCCAGGTACGGGACTATGATCTGACCGATGCCCCCGACACGGGCCTTGGAATGGTCTGCGGCGGGAAAATCCGGGTACTTTTTGAAACTTTGGAACCGGCGGCTGTTTGATTGTAAAATGCCGCAAAAGGAGTGGAAGCGGTTTTATGCTGGACCAATACGGAAGAGACATACGTTATATGCGGATTTCCATAACAGACCGCTGCAACCTTCGCTGCCGTTACTGCATGCCCCAGGAGGAGCAGCCTGAGGAAACGCTTCTTGACGCGGAGGAGATTCTGCGCCTGTGCGCCTGTGCTGTTTCCCTTGGAATTACGCGGTTTAAAATTACCGGTGGAGAACCCTTGGTGCGCGCGGACTGCCCGGAGCTGATCCGGCGGCTGAAGGAAATCCCGGGGGTGGAGCAGGTGACACTGACTACCAACGGACTCTGTCTATCGCAGGCCCTTCCGTCTCTCGCCAGAGCGAAAATTGACGGGATCAACGTCAGTCTGGATACGCTGCGACCGGAGCGTTTTCGGGAAATCACCGGACGGGACGGCTGGCAGCGGGTCTGGGACGGAATTCAGGAAGGGGTGCGGCTGGGGATTCCCATGAAGGTGAACTGCGTGCTGCTTGGGGGAATCAATGAGGACGAAATCCTGAATTTCGTAAGGCTTGCCCGGAAGGAGCCCCTGGATGTCCGGTTTATTGAGATGATGCCCATCGGCCCTGGAAAGGGCTGGGCCGGGGTGGGGAGCGAGAGGGTTTTCGAGATAGTCCGCCGGGAATATCCGGACTTTGCGCCGGTGTCCGAGACCAGGGGAAACGGACCGGCCGTTTACGGAAGGATACCCGGTTTCCTAGGCTGCATCGGCTGGATTGACGCGGTTCACGGGAAGTTCTGCCAGACCTGCAACCGGGTACGTCTGACCGGAGACGGGTTCTTAAAGCCCTGTCTTTACTATGCTTCCGGGACAGATCTGAGGGCGCTTCTGCGAAGAGGGGCTTCGGATGAGGAGCTTGCCGGAGCGATGGAGCAGGCGGTACGCCATAAGCCCAGGGAGCACCATTTCGGTGAAAAATCCCGGGATGGGGAGGCGGAAGAGAGAAATATGTCACAAATAGGAGGCTGAGAATGGGAACCATAAGAGCAGTTTGCGTAAGCAGCGAGAAGGGAACGGCAAAAAGGCGGGTGGAGGAAGGCCTTCTTTTGGAGGATTACGGCCTTGAAGGGGACGCCCATGCCGGAAAATGGCACAGGCAGGTAAGTCTTCTGCCATGGGAGGCGATCCGTGAGTTTCAGAAGAAAATTCCGGTGGAGGAAGGGGCTTTTGGAGAGAATCTGGTGACGGAGGGCCTGGATTTTAAAGACCTTACGGTGGGAACCGTTCTTTGCTGCGGCGAAGCGGAACTTGAGATCAGCCAGATCGGCAAGGAATGCCATAAAAGCTGCGCCATCCGCCAGGCCACCGGAGACTGCATTATGCCAGGAAACGGCGTATTTGCCAGAGTATTAAAAGGGGGATCTGTGCGGCCGAAAGACTCTGTGGAGCCGGTGGGATACAACCGCCGCTACCGCGCCGCGGTCCTGACGGCCAGCGACCGGGGAGCTGCCGGTGTCCGGGCCGATTTAAGCGGCCCGCTGGTCCGGGAGCTTGTGGAAAAGGACGTCTATCTGGTAGTCGAGCAGGTTCTGGTTCCGGATGACCGGGAAGAGATTGTCCGGGAGCTGATCCGGCTCTGCGACCGGACCGGGGTGGATTTGATTCTGACCACCGGAGGTACGGGATTGTCTCCCAGGGATGTGACGCCGGAGGCCACCATGGAGGTGGGCGAGCGGGTAGTCCCGGGAATCTCCGAGGCCATGCGAAGTTATTCCCTTACGATTACCAGACGGGCCATGTTAAGCCGGGGCGTCTCCGTTATCCGGGGGAAGACCCTGATTATCAATCTTCCCGGAAGCCCCAAAGCGGTGCGGGAAAGCCTGGCGTATCTTCTTCCGGCCCTCTCCCACGGGCTTGAGATTTTAACCGGATCAGAAAAAGGCGCCGTTTCATGCGGCGATGAAAAGTAGTTGCTATTCGCGGCCCTCCGGTCCGTGAACAGCAACATCACGGATTCATTGAAAATTCGCTTCGCGAATGGAATCCGCTCTCGCCTGAATCATTTTCTTACGCCGCAAACAGCAAGTGTTTGCGGCTGCTGTGAATAGCAACAAAAAGTAAGCAGAGACGGGCCTGCCTTTTGCGAAAAAAAGTAAAGGAGAAAAAGGATGAAAAAAAGAGTTTTGTATCTGGCAGCGGCGGGAATCGCTCTGACTGGAACCTGCGGACAGGTATGGGCTGAGGAGACGGAGGAGCAGGCGACGATTCTGGTGGCCGCGGCCGCCAGCCTTGAGTATTCCATGACGGATGAGCTGATTCCGCTGTTCCAGGAGCAGTATCCCTGGATTACGGTGGAAGGCATTTACGACAGCTCAGGAAAACTCCAGACACAGATTGAAGAAGGACTTGAGGCGGATGTCTTTGTGTCGGCGGCGAAAACGCAGATGAACGCCCTGAACGATGAGGGGATGATCGCGGAGGATACCATGGTGGATCTGCTGGAGAACAAGATCGTGGTGATTGTACCCTCGGATTCGGATCTGGAGATTACGGAGTTCGCCGATATTGTAAAGGCGGACACCATCGCCTTGGGAGATCCTGCAAGCGTGCCTGCTGGCCAGTATGCCCAGGAAGCTTTGACAAATCTCGGGGTTTGGGAGGA
>DVIQ01000026.1 GCA_018711185.1 Candidatus Limivivens intestinipullorum
TGAGACAGTTCGGTCCCTATCCGGCGTGGGCGTAGGATATTTGAGAGGAGCTGTCCTTAGTACGAGAGGACCGGGATGGACCGACCGCTGGTGTACCGGCTGTACTGCCAAGTGCATGGCCGGGTAGCCAAGTCGGGAAGGGATAAACGCTGAAGGCATCTAAGCGTGAAGCCCCCCTCAAGATGAGATATCCCACGCGAAAGCGGTAAGACCCCTTGAAGACGACGAGGTAGATAGGTCGGAGGTGGAAGTGCAGTAATGCATGGAGCTGACCGATACTAATAGGTCGAGGGCTTGACCATAAGCACTTAATGAGTGCGAGCCGAAGGCGAAGTACGAATTTAGTGCGTTGGTCGTTCTGCAAGCGAAGCGAGCAGAACTTCCTTGTAAAAGTTCTCAGCCAACTGCAAGACATCAAGTCTCCGTAGTGGCAACGAAGAACAAACGGGTTTGGGAAAAGAATCGGATGAAATGATCTGTATGTGGTTTTGAAGGTATATGGCCAATCCAATACCAGGACACGGACTGCTGTAGTGATACGGCAGTTTTTTTGTGCCGTTACGATGATGTTAAAACAACATATTGACAACGTTAGTACTGCGTATTATAATTTCGATGAAAGGAGTGAATCTATTATGGCTCAGACCACAGTAAGTGTCCGAATGGACGATTCCCTTAAGAGGGATTTTGACGAAATCTGCAATGAACTTGGCATATCCATGACGACAGCCATCACCATGCTCGCTAAGAAGATGACCCGCGAGAAGAGGTTACCCTTCGATGTCTCTATAGATCCCTTCTATTCCGATGAAAACATGGCCCGTCTCAGAAAGTCAATCGCTCAGATGGAGTCCACCGGGGGCACCATTCATGAGGTAAATCTGGATGATTAAGGCGTGGACGGATGAAGCATGGGAGGACTTTGAGTATTGGACCAGACAGGATCGAAAAACACTTAGAAGGATTCTGATGCTGCTCCGGGACATCGACCGTAATGGCTACGAAGGTATCGGCAAGCCGGAAAGACTGAGCGGCGACCTGTCGCGCTATTGGAGTCGCCGAATCGATGATGCAAACCGGCTTGTCTACCGCATCGAGGATAATGTCATCAAGATTGTCCAATGTGGCTCACACTATCGCGACAAATAAGACGATCCGGAAGATTCTTCGCGTTATCGCCATATCAAACAATTCACAGCTGCAATTTTTCCCATACAAGCAAATTGTTTTCAAAGCGGGCGCTTACCCGTCCGGTATCTTTCAGCCAGGACAGATAGGAGCGGACCGTGCTGCCCACAAGGACATACTGCTCGAAATTCATGGTCAGCGCGTATTCGGCAAACAGCTTCTGAAGCAGCGCCTCAAAGCAAAGTGGTTCGGAGCAGAGCTCCACGATTTTTTCCGCGATCTCCAGAACCTTTTGAATATTATACTGGGCCAGTTCCGCGATTCCCCGGGTGGCCGGCGCATGGGCAGGAACGAACAGATCCGCGTTCAGGGATTTTACCATTTCCAGTGTTTGCAGGTAAGCCGCGGGATCGTAGAGAAAGCTGATCTGATATTTGTCCAGGGTCTCACGGCTTGAGAGGCAATCCGCGAGATACACGACATTGTCCGGTGTGCGGAAACCCACCATACTGAAAAAGTGGCCGGGAAGAGGGATGATTTCGAAACCTTCAGGCAGGACATCGTGGGTCAGCTCCTTGGCACTGCTTTCCTGTGCAAGCAAAAACTTGTGCCGGAGCTCCCCGCAGGGATATCCGCCGTATAAAAAGGCAGGCTCCAGAATCGGATACTTTGTAAACGCGCAGTCAATTCCGGGCGAGTAAATTTTGCAGCCGGTCTGCGCCTGCAGATAGTGATTGCCGCCGATATGGTCGGCATTGGAATGGGTGTTGTAAATGGCAGTGAGCTTCCAGCCCCGGCTGTCCAGAAGCTTTCGGATTTTTCGACCGGCGTCTTTATCATTTCCGCTGTCAATCAGACAGACTTCCGTGTCATTGATCCGAAAAAGGCCGATTTTGGCCGGACTTTGAATGTAATAGCTGCGGTCAGTGATTGGTATCAGTTCATACATGTGTGTTTCCTCCTTTTTTGCTACCGTTCAGCTTTGCCGAACCGTAATTGCAAAAATCTATGTGAAATCGCCTTCGGCGATGGGATTTTTGCACTCCTGAATCACGTTCTTTTCTCTTTAAGGGACGGATCGTCCCGAAACTCCCGCATTCCGAATTTCAACCGATACTGGCGCAGGGTCATGCCGGTTTCCGTTTTAAAGGATTTCCCCAGGTGACTTTGCGAGGAGAAACCCAGGTAAGCGGCAATTTCGCTGTAGGTATAAGATGAATATGTGAGCAGATTTTTTGTCAGGCTTATTTTTTCATTTAGAATGAAACGGCTGATGGTAATTCCCTCGGAGGCCAGGAAAATGTAGTCTTTGCACCGGGTAATATGCGGCGGCTCCGCCTGCTTCTCGGGGCGGCGGGCGCGCAGATCCGCCACAGCCTGGGCGTACTGGAACTCAAATTGGCGCATCATATGGTCCAGAACTACCGGGTCGGAAATCTCTTCCAGTTTCTGGATAAAAAGATCGCTCATGGAAAAAGAAATTTCCGGCAGCAGACCGCCCCGGATGGCGGCGCGGCTTGCCAGGGTTACCACGACAATGCCGAGGTTTTTCTGATGGCGGATTTCATCTTTGGCAAGGGTGCCGATCTGTCCGGGATAGTCCTCAGCCAGACTTTGACGCAGACTCTGGAGATCTCCCTGCTCAATACTGGTGAACTCCCGGATTTCCTGATCGTAAGGATTGTGTACGCGCCGGGATTCTCTGCTGTCAAAGAGGGCGCTGGAATAATCCTTTGCAAGCTCTTCCCGAATATGGGAGTTCAGGCAGTTGGCGGCCGTCAGATCATCGGGCGCAACCGGTGAGGAGCGAAAAAGATTGCAGGCCAGGAGTATATCCATGGAAAAATCCGAAAAACCGCAGACCGGTACGGCATCCAGAAAATCCGGCGGGAAAGGAGGAACGGCTTCCTGAACATGCAGACAAAGACTGGACGGGAAACGTACCGGGCCGATTACAAGGGCGCTTTTTCCGCAGGAACAGCGCGCTTCGTCTGCCTGACAGCCTAGATTGGAGGGCTTTTCTTTCACGGAGCAGAACTGCCGGGGGCAGCCGGCTTCCGCCAGCGGGACAATGGCATAGACGGCCTGCTGATTGAGGGAGAAGAGAAGCGGCAGGTCGCCGGTCTGCTTCAGGCAGGCGGCCAGGATTTCCGGCGTCAGGCAGGGATCGGGAAAATCCTTCCGGGCGCAGAAGGAAGCGAAGACTGCTCCCGTGGAAAGGCATACGGAGCGGACAATCGTATGGAGATGGCGGGAAATGTGCTGGGTCAGGTATGGAATGTTCATGGGTTCCTCCTGAGGATGAAGTATGCGCGCCTTCACGGCCGCGAGGGAAAACCGCAGAAAGCGGCTGGCCGGTGGGAGCTTTACTGATTTTAGTTTATCACAGAAATTATTCTGTGAAAAGTGATATTTAGCTGGGGAAAATGATATAAATCGCGCCTTTTCTTCTTTACTATAATACTAAACCGGAAAACAGGCGCGTAATCGTAACAGTTCAGCAGGGCTGAACTGTTACGCGTAATCATTTGCGCCTTCTACGATTCGAGGAAAAGGAGGAATCTGATGCGGAAGACGGATGGCAGGCCGCTATTTGGAGCGGCCTATTACCCGGAGTACCTGTCCTGGGACCGGGTAGATCAGGATTTGGACAGGATGAAGCAGGCGGGAATGAATGTGGTGCGGATCGCGGAGTCCACATGGAGTGCTTTGGAGCCGGAGGACGGCGTCTTTGATTTCCGGTACATTGACCGGGTTCTGGACGCGGCGGGAGAAAGGGGGATTTCCGTGATCATCGGAACGCCCACCTATGCGGTTCCGCCCTGGCTGGCAAAGAAAGTGCCGGATGTGATGGTCCTGACAAAGGAGGGACGGGCAGGCTACGGTCCGCGGCAGAAGATGGACATTGCCCATCCGGCGTTTCGGTTTTACGCAGAGCGGGTGATCCGGAAGCTTCTGGAGCATACGGTGCAGAGGAAAGAGGTGATCGGCTTTCAGATCGACAATGAAACGAAGCATTACGGAACGGCTTCCGAAGCGGTACAGGACGCCTTTCGGGAATATCTGAAGGAGACCTTTCAGACCACAGAGGCCTTTAATCAGGCCTTCGGTCTGGCGTATTGGAGCAATTCCATTGCCAGCTTCATGGGAGAGAAATAGGCATGATCCAGAACCTGATTCCTTTCTTCTGAACCGGGTGTTCGAAAAAGTGGAAGAGCCGCCGCGCTTCTGATTCTCAGAAGCGCGGTATTTATTTTATAGAAAACTTCATTCCCTATTAAACAAAACGCCCCGCGGGCGTATGCCATTTTGTGCGATATACCCGGCAGGCTGCCTTTGGAACTTTTGGAAAAATAGCAGGAATAACCGCAGAAATAGAAAAATGACGAATTTTCGCAAATTATACAAAAACATGCAGAAACACGCGAAACACCAGAAAGAGAAAAAAGAAAAAATGCATAAAAAATGCGATTGAAAAATGTGAATATTATACGAAATATTGAAAATCAAAAGAAAAAGCTTGTATCTCTTCGTGCTTTGTGCTATGATGAAATCACAAATTGGAAACGTTACCGAGAACGCTTCCGGCTCTGTTTATTACCTGAATTTTAAGCCGGAGCAGGCAACCCAGTGGGAAGAGCTGGCGGCGGCGTACACCGAGGAGACGGGCGTACCGGTTACGGTGGTGACCGCGGCGTCCGGCACCTATGAGTCTACGCTGAAGTCGGAGATGGCAAAGAGCGAGGCGCCGACCCTGTTTCAGGTGAACGGACCGGTGGGACTTGCCACATGGAAGGATTACTGCTACGACTTAAAGGACAGCGAGCTGTACAGCTATCTCTCCAGCGATGATTTCGCTCTGAAGGACGGAGATTCCGTACTGGGCATCGCCTATGTTATCGAGACCTACGGCCTGATCTACAATAAAGCCCTGATGGCGGACTACATCGCCCTGGACAACGCGGTGATCTCCGATGTCTCTGAGATTAACAACTTTGATACCTTAAAAGCCGTTGCGGACGACATTCAGGCGAGAAAGGATGAGCTTGGCGTAGAGGGCGCCTTCTCCTCCGCGGGAATGGATTCCTCCTCTGACTGGCGATTTAAGACCCACCTGGCGAACCTGCCGATCTATTATGAGTATCAGGCGGACGGCATTGATTCCACAGACGCTATAAAAGGCACGTATCTGGATAATTACAAGGCGATCTGGGATCTGTATATTACGGATTCTACCGTAGAGCCTTCTATGATTGCCAGCATGACGGTGGATGATTCCACAGCGGAATTTGCCCTGGGCGAGGCGGTGTTCTATCAGAACGGAACCTGGGTTTACAGCCAGATCGCCGAGACCGGAGAGATCGCTGACGAAGATCTGGGCATGCTTCCCATCTATATCGGCGTGGACGGCGAGGAGAATCAGGGACTGTGTACCGGATCCGAGAACTACTGGTGCGTAAACTCCCAGGCCTCTGAGGAGAATATCCAGGCGACCCTTGATTTCCTGGCATGGGTTGTGAGCAGCGATACCGGAAGAAGCTCCATGGCGAACGATATGGGCTTTACCACTCCCTTTACCACCTTCACGGAAGAATACAAGGCTACCAATCCTCTGCTGGACGCTGCGGACGAGTATCTGGAAGCCGGCAAGACCCCGGTAGCATGGTGCTTTGCGACAATGCCCTCTGAAGAGTGGAAGAACGGCGTAGGAAGCGCGCTTCTTGAGTACGCGCAGGGAACCGGCGAATGGGACGGCGTAGTGACGGCGTTTGTAGACGGCTGGGCATCTGAGGCGGCAGCCGCGGCTGAATAACAAGCAGAAGTTCCGTCAGGTCTGCATAGACCGCAAGGACGTAATGCAGCTATACGGGAATGAAGGGTGGGCAGTGCGCTGCCCACCCTTTTACATGACGCGATAAGCCCGGAGGATGGACGTTGTGTTTGCACGGGCAGACATCCGATGGAAAACGGCAGCGAACAGCAATGCTGTGCGCTTACCGGCAGCGGGCGTCTTTTCAGGGCGGCCCGCGGGACGTCGGGAACGTGTCAGGAGGAGGAGAAAATGAGCAAGAGAACTATGAAGAAATACGCGCCCGTCTTTTTGCTGCCGACGATGATTGCGTTTACGATCGGCTTCATCGCACCTTTTGTGCTGGGCGTTTACCTGTCATTCTGTGAGTTTACCACAGTAACGGACGCGAAATTTGTGGGCCTGAAAAATTATATCCGTTTTTGGAACGATCCCAGCGATGTCTTTGTGCATTCGCTGTGGTATACCGCCCTGTTTACCCTGGTGACGGTACTGCTGATTAACGTGATCGGGTTCGCGGTGGCACTGGCGCTGACGAAAAAGATCAAGGGAACGAATCTGTTCCGAACCGTATTCTTTATGCCGAACCTTATCGGCGGAATCGTACTTGGTTATATCTGGCAGCTTTTGCTGAACGGAATTTTCGCCCAGTTCGGACGCAGCCTCAAGTATTCGGAATGGTACGGCTTCCTGGGACTGGTGATTCTGATGTGCTGGCAGCAGATCGGTTACATGATGATTATTTACATCGCCGGGATTCAGAATGTGCCGGGAGATCTCATCGAAGCGGCGAAGATCGACGGCGCCACACCCAGACAGATTCTGACGAAGGTAACGATTCCCATGGTTATGCCGTCTATCACCATCTGCACCTTTCTGACGCTGACCAATTCCTTCAAGCTGTACGATCAGAACCTGGCGCTGACGGACGGAGATCCTTCAAAGATGTCGGAGCTGCTGGCTTTGAATATCACAAATACCTTTTACGGAAGAACAAACTGGGAGGGCGTGGGGCAGGCCAAGGCTGTGATCTTTTTCCTGCTGGTGGCGTGCATTGCCCTGATCCAGAACCGGATCACCAGGACAAAGGAGGTGCAGCAGTAAATGAACGCAAGGAAGGCAAAACACGGATGGATATGGACGACCTTTTTCGCCGCCGTATCGCTGGCATGGATTTTTCCTATCGTGCTGGTGCTGGTAAATTCTTTTAAGAAAAAGGTATATATCAGCCGGGATCCATTTTCCCTGCCTGTAGGGAAAATGTTCGTCGGCATTGAAAACTATATAAGCGGAATCGAGAAAACCGGTTTGATTCAGGCCCTGGGCTGTTCGGTATTCATCACGGTCTTTTCTGTGGCGGCCATTATTTTGTTCTGTTCCATGACCGCCTGGTATATTACCAGGGTGAAGTCAAAGGTAACCTCCGGGATTTATTATTTGTGCCTGTTTTCCATGATCGTGCCCTTCCAGATGGTGATGTATACCCTCTCCAAGATCGCGAATATGCTTCATCTGGGAAATCCGGTGGGTATTATCGTGGTTTACCTGGGCTTTGGCGCGGGGCTTGCCATCTTTATGTTCACGGGCTTCTGCAAATCCATTCCTCTGGAAATTGAGGAGGCGGCCATGATCGACGGCTGCAATCCCCTCCAGACGTTTTTTGGCGTAGTGATGCCGATTATGAAGCCGACCTGCATTACCGTGACCATTCTTCAGGCCATGTGGATATGGAACGATTATCTTCTGCCGTCTCTGGTTCTGGATCAGAGAAAGTACAAAACCCTGCCCATCGCCGTACAGTATCTGAAGGGGGGCTATGGCTCCGTGGATATGGGCGCCATGATGGGCGTTCTGGTGATTGCCATTATTCCGATTATTATTTTCTACGCGGCATGCCAGAAGTATATCATTGAAGGCGTGGTGGCAGGCGCCGTAAAAGGATGAGAAGGGGGGGAACGCCATGAGAGCCAGCGGAATATTGCTTCCTGTATTCAGCCTTCCTTCCCGGTACGGGATCGGCTGCTTTTCCAAAGAGGCGTACACGTTCGCAGAGCAGCTTGCCCGGGCCGGTCAGAGGTACTGGCAGATTCTTCCCCTGGGACCCACAGGCTACGGGGATTCCCCGTATCAGTCTTTCTCCGCCTTTGCCGGAAACCCGTATTTTATCGACTTGGATACTTTGGCCGCGGAAGGTCTGCTTCTGCCGGAGGAGTACAAGGAAGTTCTTTACGGGGAAGAGGAAGCGCGCGTTGATTACGGGCGACTTTATGAGGTGCGCTTTGATATTCTGAAACGCGCTTTCCTCCGGGCGGATACGGAAGAAGACGCGGACTATGCCGACTTCTGCAGGGAAAACGCCTTCTGGCTGGACGACTACAGCCTGTACATGGCGGTAAAGGAATGCTTCGGAGGAAAGAGCTGGGAAGAGTGGGATGAGGATATCCGTCTTCGCAGGCCGGAAGCCCTTGCCAGGTACCGTAAGCTGTGCCGGGAAGAAATTTCGTTTCACTGTTTTTTGCAGTACCAGTTTTACCGTCAATGGGACAGGCTGAAGGCATACGTCAATGAGAAAGGGATCCGGATTATCGGGGATATCCCCATTTATGTGGCTCTGGACAGTGCGGACAGCTGGGCCAGTCCCGAGCTTTTCCGCTTTGATGAGAACCGCAGGCCGGTAAAGGTGGCCGGCTGTCCTCCGGACGCTTTTTCGGCGGACGGACAGCTCTGGGGGAATCCCCTGTACGACTGGGATTACCATGAGCGCACCGGATACCGGTGGTGGATTCGCAGGATGAAGCACTGCTTCCGGATTTACGATGTGGTGAGGGTGGATCATTTCCGGGGCTTTGACGAATACTATACGATTCCCTACGGCAGTAGGACGGCCGCGGGGGGATGCTGGGAGAAGGGGCCAGGCCTCAAGCTGTTTCTGGCGCTGAAGGAGCATCTGAAAGAAGTGCCGATTATTGTGGAAGATCTGGGGTATCTGACGGAAAGCGTGATAAAGCTGGTGCGGGATACGGGATACCCGGGAATGAAGGTCCTTGAGTTCGCGTTTGATTCCCGGGAAGCGGGGGATTATATGCCCTACCGCTATCCGGAAAACTGTGTGGTTTATACGGGCACTCACGACAATCAGCCCCTGGCGGCCTGGTATGAGGAGATGTCTGAAGAAGACCGGGCCCTGGCCAGGGACTACCTGGCCCTGGACGGAAAAACCAGGGAAGAGACGGTCTGGGCCTTCATCCGCCTGGCCCTGGCCTGCAAGGCGGATACGTGCATGATACCCATGCAGGATTATCTGTGCAAAGACGGCAGCGCCCGCATCAATAAGCCCTCCACCATCGGAAATAACTGGTGCTGGCGGCTTGGAAAAGAAGAATTTACGGAAAAGCTCCAGGAGAAGATTCGAAGATTAACAGAGGTATACGGCAGACTGAGTAACGGATCGGTTCAGCAAGGCTGAACTGTTGCAACGGTTACTAGAATGAGACGATGACGATGATCAATGCCCGCCCTTGCTTTTTCACGGAGTGATTGTTATAATTTTTTGATAAACAGTGTAACCGAATCAAGCCGGCGCATTTCTGAGGCCGGCCGTGAAAAAGATTCAGAAGCGCATACCCCGCTGGAAGGGATTTTGCGCCAAAGCCGCGAGGACGCGGAAGCATACAGAAAGGAACGGCGGATGGAACAGATAACAATTAAGGAAATCGCGAAGCTGTGCGGCGTGGGGGTCAGTACAGTCTCACGGGCAATGAACAATCACCCGGATATCAATGAGGAGACAAAGCAGAAGGTTCTGGAGATCATTAAGAAATACAACTACGTGCCGAACAACAGTGCGAGAAATCTCAAACGTTCGGATTCCAACACCATTGCGGTTCTGATCAAGGGCATCACAAATCCCTTTTTTTCGGACATGATTCAGGTATTTGAGCGGGAAGCAAAGAAAAAAAAGTATTCTTTTGTGATTCAGCATGTGGAGGAATTTGAGGACGAAATCGACGTGGCGATTCAGCTTGAAAAGGAGAAACGGCTCAAGGGCATTATCTTCCTGGGAGGACTGAGCAGCCATACGGAGGAGAAGCTGAAGCAGATTTCCGTGCCGGTTGTGATCAGCACCGTGGATGTGCCGAATCTGAAGGGGAAGTTTGCCTGTGTGGCAGTGGACGACGAAGAGGAAAGCCGGAAGCTTGTGAACTATCTGTGCAGTCTGGGGCATAAAAGGATCGCGCTGCTGGCGGCGTCGAAGGAGGACGCCAGTATCGGGATGAAGCGGCTGAAAGGATATCGCCGGGCTTTGGAGGAAAACGGGATTCCCTACGATGAGGGGCTGGTGGCCTGGAGCCAGGATCGGATTCCCACGTACTCTATGGAAAACGGCTATGGGCTGACAAAGGAGCTTATGGAATCCGGACAGGAATTTACCTGTATCTATGCCGTCTCGGACAGCATTGCCGTGGGAGCCTGCAAAGCGTTGTTTGACGCGGGAAAGAGGGTGCCGGAGGACTGTTCGGTGGCCGGTTTTGACGGACTGGATCTGGCGGCCTACTACCAGCCCTCCATAACGACCATCCATCAGCCGCGCCGGGAGATGGCGGAGGCGGCGATCCGCCTGATGTTTGACCTGATTAAAGAAAAGCCGGTGGAAAAACGCCAGATTTTTCAGGCGGAGCTGGTGGTGGGGCGGTCCACCAGGAGGCTTCCCTGAGAGAGGAGAGAAGAAGGGGAAAGCGTTCGAAAAAAGAAAATTGCGCAATGAAATGCAACATTGCGCAATTTTTCGCTTAAGTTGCGCAATGCAGAGAAGATTGCGCGGAAAAATGACCAATAGAACGTGCTGCTAACTGTGAAATTGTGGAAATTGACAAAAAACACCGGGGAATGCTATGATTTTAACAGAACAACCGATTGCGTAAAGGCGGTGAGATACAGTGGGGTAGAAATGGAATTGCGCAGGAAAAAGGTGACGATTGAGGATATCGCCAATGCCCTGGGGTGTTCAAAGACCACGGTTTCCAGAGCGCTGTCCGGAAAGGGAAGGATCGGCGAGAACACCAGGGAGCAGATCCTGAATTACGCGAAAAGCTGCGGCTATAAGCCAAACGCGGCGGCGAAGGCGTTGGCGGAAAAGCGCAGCTTTAATGTGGGCGTGGTGCTTCCGGGGGATTCGGAGCTGATGGAAATTCCTTTTTTCCAGAGCTGTCTTCTGGGGATTTATGAGCGGGCGTCCGGCAGAAACCATGACGTGCTGGTGGTGATGGACCGGCAGGGACAGATCGACGGCCTCCAGCGGATTGCGGAGAAGGAAAAGGCGGACGGCGTGATTCTCACCCGTTCGGTCCTTGGAGATCCCCATGTGGCCTATCTTTTGGAAAAACAGATGCCCTTTGTTGTAATCGGAAGCTGTGAGGACCGTTCCATCCTCCAGGTGGACAATCATCACGTGGAGGCCTGCAGGGAGATCACGGCTTACCTGACCCAGAGCATGAAGAAGCCGGCTCTGATCGGAGGAAGCGAGGACTATGTGGTGAACCGCCGCAGGCTGCGTGGGTTTACCGAGGGCATCGAGTCCCAGCGGCGGAAGGTGCGGATGGATCTGATTTACCAGAACTGCATTACGCGAACCCAGGTGGAGGAGGCCGTGAGGAGCGCCTTAGAAAAGCAGGCGGACGGCATTGTGTGCATGGATGATAAAATCTGCGGCTATGCCCTTCACTGTCTGGATACGCTCCATGTGCGGATTCCAAGGGACATCCGCGTGGCTTCCTTCTACAGCAGCCCGTACCTGGATAACTGCGCGCCGGGCATTACCTCTTTGAAATTTCATCCCAAGGAGCTGGGGTCCGCGGCCTGCCAGGTGCTGCTTGACCGGATCGAAGGCAAAAACGTGCCGGAGAGAACCCTTCTGGGGTATGAGATCGTAATAAAAGATTCTACAAAAATGACAGGAGTATACAGACGATGAAGCATTTAAACAGTCAGCCCGGCGTGTACTGCATGAACCGGGGATGGAGATTTCAGAGGAACGACGCCACGGTATTTCCCGCGTCCGTATCCCATGACGCGGTCTATGGATTTTCCAAGGGAGGCGGAGCGAAGGGACCGGCGGCGCCGGACTGCGATGACAGCGGCTGGGAGCGGGTAAACCTGCCCCACGACTGGGTGACGGCCTTCGCGCCCCATCCGGAGGGCCGTCCCAGCCAGGGCTATAAGGACCGGGGAATCGCCTGGTACCGGAGGCGCTTCGTCCTGGATACGGAGGACAAAAACAGCCAGATTCTTCTGGAATTTGAGGGCATGTCCTGCGACGCCGCGGTGTATGTGAACGGAACCTTGTTAAGGCACAGCTTTTCCGGCTACAACAGCTTTGCGGTGGACATTACGGATATGGCGAATTTCGGAGCCGTGCCAAACGTGGTGGCGGTCCGCATCGACGCTTCCGGCTGGGAGGGCTGGTGGTACGAGGGGGCCGGGATTTACCGGAACGTGTGGCTGGTGAAAAAGCCGGCGGCCCATATCGCCAGAAACGGCGTTTACGCCCGGCCTGTAAAAAAGGCGGACGGCCGGTGGAGCCTGGAGATTCAGGCGGAGACGGAAAACAGCTTTGAGACGGAACAGGTCTTTTCCCTGCGGGCGGAGCTTTTTTCTCCCGAGGGAGAAAGCCTTGGAACGGACGGGATCCGGGGAACGCTTGGGGGCTATGAGACGGCGGTGAACACATTTCGGATCGAAGCGGGTTCTCCCAGGCTGTGGAGCCCGGAGACGCCGGTTCTTTACCGGGCGCGGGTGACTCTGGATGGCCCGTGTGGAACGGATTATCTGGAGGTTCCGGTGGGCTTTCGGACGATTGAACTGGACAGCGAAACAGGATTCTGGCTGAACGGGGAGAACCGGAAGCTCAAGGGCTTCTGCAATCATCAGGATCACGCGGGCGTGGGAGCGGCGGTTCCCTACAGCGTAAAAGAATACCGGATCCGGAAGCTGAAGGATCTCGGGGCGGACGCGTACCGCTGCGCCCACAATCCGGATCCGGAAATTCTGGATATCTGCGACCGGCTGGGCATGCTGGTCATGGAGGAAAACCGGGCGTTTTCTTCCTCGGAAGAAAATCTGCGGGATCTGGAGGGCATTGTTAAAAATGCCAGGAATCATCCCAGTGTGATCCTTTATTCGGTCTTTAACGAAGAGCCGCTTCAGGGCACCGGGAAAGGACGGAGAATGGCAGGCCGGATGCGGGATACGATCCGGCGGCTGGATCCGGACCGGCCCGTGATGGGAGCCTTTAACGGAGGCTACATGGAAGAGGAAGGAGCGGCCACGATCCTGGACGCGGTGGGCATTAATTACAATCCGGCCAGGTACGATGATTTTCACCGGAAATATCCGAAGATTCCCCTTATGGGTTCTGAGACGTCCAGCGCCTTTATGGTCCGGGGGGAATACCGGACGGACCGGGAGGCGCATCTGATCAACAGCTACGACGATGAGTGCGCGCCCTGGGGAAATACGGTGCGGGATGCCTGGAGGATGATCGCTGAGAGGCCCTTTGTGGCGGGAACCTTTGTGTGGACGGGCTTTGACTACCGGGGCGAACCCACGCCCTTTGTGTGGCCCAGCGTGGCTACGTTCTTCGGAACCTACGACAGCTGCGGCTTCGACAAGGACGCCTGCTGGTATTACCGGGCCTTTTGGAAGAAGGAGAAGAGGGTGCATCTGGTTTCCCCCTGGGAGTCCGGCAAAGAGCCCGGGGAGCCGGTGAGAGTGCAGGTGATTTCCAACTGCTCCAGGGTGGAGGTCTTTGCGGGGGACACGCTGCAGGGAAGCCTGGATATCGACCTCTACGGACAGAACGAGCTGACGGTGCCCTACAGCGGCGAAAGGCTGACAGCGGTGGGGTACGCGGATGGAAAGGAGGCGGCCCGGGACGTTCAGGAACCCGCGGGAGAACCGGCGGCCCTGGTTCTGGAAGCAAGCCAGCCCGCCCTTTCCCAGGGAGGCTACGAGGCGGTCTGCGTAAACGTAAGCCTGGTGGATGAAAAGGGCCATGTGATTCCAAACCGGGATATGGAAGTGCGGTTTTCCGTCGCGGACGGCGAGCTCCTTGGCGTGGGGAACGGGGATCCCAATTCCCATGAGGACGACCGGGGGCCGTGCCGGAGACTGTTTCACGGCCGTGCCCAGGCCATTGCGGCGGCAGGGGAGGAACTGGCTTTTGGAAAGAAGCGGGGCGCAATCACGGTGACGGCGCAGGCCGGAGCGCTTTGTGCGTCCATCGAGATTCCTGTTGCGGAAGCGGCGTATATCCCTTACCTGCCGGCGGTGGAAGAGCAGGCCGTGGAGGGCTGGGGGATGTATTACCGGCTTCTGGATGAGATGCCAAAAGTGGGAGAGACCAAAGAGGCCAACGATATGAACAGTTTTGAACCGGTGGAGTTTATGGGAAATCCCCAGCCCCAGCTTTCCGAGCAGCAGGATAAGTTCGGCTGGTACCGGACGCGGCTGCGCCTTGGCGCTTCCGACGAAGAGCGGTATCTGTATTTCCCGGCGGTCCTTGGACGGGCCTGGATCTTTCTGGACGGCCGCGCGGCGGCCTGCAAGGAGGCGCCTGGGGAGGCGCATATGGTGGTTCGGCTGGACGGCGTGCCGGCGGGAGAACATATTTTGGAGGTTGTGATCCAGAATGTGAACCGGGAATGGCTGAAGGCGGGGATTCTGGCCCCGGTGGCCCTGCGAACCGGAAAGCCCGGCGAGTGAGGGCCGGCCAGAAGCAAAGACGGCCGGCAAACGGCCCGGCAGGCGAAGAGCGGCCGGCAAAAGCGCAAGGCCGCCGAAAAACGAAACAGGTATAAGAACCGCGAAGGCGGCTTTTATAAATCACCGCAGCGGCGCAAGGCCCGGAAACTTTGTGGGAGGGCTGCCATGGGCTGCGGAATAAAAAAACAGGAGGAACGAAAATGAAGAAAAAGTTAATTGCGGCATTGACGGCAGGCGCGATGGCAGCCATGAGTCTTGGCATGGGCGCAAGCGCGGAGGTTCAGGATGTAAGCCTGACCGTATGGGGCGCCGAGGAAGACCAGGCCATGCTCCAGGAAATGATCAATTCCTTTGAGGAGCAGTATGGAGAGTACGCGAACTTTACCATTCAGCTTGGCGTGGAATCTGAGTCCACGGCAAAGGATACGATTCTGACGGATATTCAGGCGGCGGCCGATGTGTTCGCCTTCGCGTCCGATCAGCTTCCGGATCTGGTAAAGGCAGGCGCGCTGCAGTCTCTGGATGAGCTGGATCCGGCAATCCAGAACTACGCGGGAAAGAGCCTGGACGACATTAAAAACGCCAACGTATCCGGCTCGGTGGAAGCAGCCACCTACGACGGAACCATGTACGCCTTCCCCATGAGCGCGGACAACGGATTTTTCCTGTTCTATGATTCTTCTGTGCTTTCCGAGGAGGATGTGGCTTCCTGGGATTCTCTGCTGGCAGCGGCAGAGGCGGCAGGCAAGAAGGTGGGCATGACCCTTTCCTCCGGATGGTATAACGCCTCCTTCTTCTACGGCGCGGGCTTTACCACCGGACTGAACGACGACGGAACCACCTCCATTGACTGGAACGGCACCAGCGCGGACGGATACACCGGCGTGCAGGTGGTGCAGTCTATGCTTGGCATCACGGGCCATGGAAGCTTCCTCTCGGTAGCGGACGGCGACATTTCCAACCAGATCGCTTCCGGCGACCTGTGCGCGGCGGTTTCCGGAACCTGGGACGCTACGGCGGCGCAGAAGGCGTTTGGAGACGGCTACGCGGCTACAAAGCTTCCGACTTTCACCTTAAACGGCGAGCAGGTGCAGCAGGGTTCTGTGGCAGGCTTTAAGCTCATCGGCGTAAACGCGTATTCGCAGAACGCGGGCTGGGCGGCTCTTCTGGCAGAGTGGCTGACCAATGAAGAAAACCAGGCCATCCGTTTCGAGCAGCGTGAGATCGGCCCGTCCAATATCGCGGTTTCCGAGTCCAGCGAAGTGAGCGAGAACCTGGCAATTGCGGCTCTGGCTGAGCAGTCCGCATACGGCGTGGTTCAGAGCGTTGGAACAAACTACTGGGATCCCACGGCTACCTTTGGCGAGATGATCGCGCAGGGACAGCTTTCCGCGGACGATGAGGCGGGAATCCAGGAAGCCCTGGATACCATGGTTGCCGGCGTTACGGCTCCTGTAGAATAATTTTGCGAAACGGCACACCGGATTTTTGGGGCGCCGCGGCGAAAAGCTTTAGGGGGCCTGCATGCGCGAAACGCATGCAGGCCCCTTGCAGATGAAACAAGCCCCTTTGGGGAGATTTGTTTCGCCTGCAGGGCAGAACGCGGCGGTCTGACGAGAGGAAAGGAGTGGAAAAATGAGTAAGGTAATGACCGGGATCGGCGGCTTTTTCAGAAGCATCGGGTGCTTTTTCCGGGACTTCGGGGAGGCGGTCGCCAAGGGCGACGTGTTTGTGAAGCTGTCGCTGGTCTGGATGGGGGCAGGATATTTTAAGAGAAAGCAGTACATAAAGGCGCTGCTGATGACGCTGTTTGAGGTGCTGATTCTTTACTATACCTTTGCTTTCGCCATGGACTATGTGCCCAAGTTCGGAACGCTGGGTACGGTGCAGCAGGAATCGGTTTTCAACATGGAAACCATGCAGAATGAATTTAATGACTACGACCATTCGTTTCTGATTCTGCTGTTTTCCCTGTTCAGCTTCGTGGTGTGGGCCATCGGCATCGTTGTCTGGCTGCGCAACATCATCCATGTATACGAGCTGCAGAAGCGGGCGGAGAAGAACCTGCATATCAATACCTTTCGGGAGGATATCGCGGAGTATAAGAACCACAAGTTCCATATCACGCTTTTAACCCTTCCGGTGCTGGGCATTCTGTTTTTCACGGTGATCCCGCTGCTGGTGCTGATCCTGGTGGCGTTTACGAATTACGACCAGCAGCATATGCCGCCAAGCGCCCTGTTTACCTGGACGGGGCTTACGAATTTTAAGAACCTCTTCGGAATGGGCGGCATGACCATTACCTTCGGCTACGCCTTCGGACGGATTCTGATCTGGACCCTTGTGTGGGCCTTTTTTGCCACCCTGACCACCTACATCGGCGGCATTCTGCTGTCGCTTCTGATCAACAGCAAAAAGACAAAGCTGCCAAAGATGTGGAGAACCCTTTTCGTGGTGACCATCGCCGTGCCGCAGTTCGTATCCCTTCTGCTGGTGCGGAATTTCTTCGCGGACAACGGCATTGTGAATACCATCTGCGCGAATATCGGCCTTACGGGCTGGCTTCGGGACGTGGGGCTGATACGGACAAGCTACATCCCCTTCCTGTCCGCTCCCGGCTGGGCCCATGTGATGATCATTCTCATCAATATCTGGGTGGGCGTTCCCTATCAGATGCTGATCGCCACGGGCGTGCTGATGAACATTCCCAGCGAGCAGCTGGAAAGCGCCCGGATCGACGGCGCCACCCCGGCCCAGGTTTTCCGCCACATCACCATGCCCTATATGCTGTTCGTGACGGGGCCTGCCCTGGTGACGGATTTTGTAAAGAATATCAATAACTTCAACGTGATTTACCTGCTGACGGAGAGTGTTTTCACCACCACAAACCAGGCCCTGGCCAATTCCCAGGCCAAGGAAGTGGACCTTCTGGTGACCTGGCTGTTCCGTCTGACCCAGGACAATTACAATTACAAGATGGCTTCCGCCATCGGCATCATGGTGTTTATCATCTGCGCCATTTTCACCCTGTTCACCTTTAACAAGATGATCAAGGGCGACAGAGAGGAGGCGTTCCGGTAATGAAAAAGAAGATCAATGTGGTGCTGCACAACGTGCTGCTGGCTGTCCTGGCGGTGATCTGGCTTGTGCCCATCGTATGGCTTGTGGTGACCTCCTTCAGCGCTTACACCGGTATGAACACCAGCACCTTTTTCCCGGAAAACTGGAGCATTAACAATTACAAAAATCTGCTCTTTTCGGCGGACACGGTGTCCCAGTTCCCCAACTGGTTTAAGAATACCTTCCTGATTGCCTGCGCCACCTGCGTGATTTCAAGCTGCTTTATTCTCATGGTGGCCTACGCCACCTCCTGTATGCGCTTTAAGGCCAGAAAGCCCCTGATGAATCTGGGAATCATCCTGAACCTGTTTCCGGGCGTGCTTCCCATGATCGCCGTTTACTTTATCCTGCGCACCTTTAACCTGACAAACAGTCATCTGGGACTGGTGCTGGTGTATTCGGCCTCCTCGGGTCTCGGCTATCTGATCGCCAAGGGCTTTCTGGACACGGTGCCGGCGTCCCTGCGGGAGGCTGCGTACCTGGACGGCGCCAGCGAGGCCACGACCTTCTGGCGGGTGGTGATGCCCATGAGCAGACCGATCATCGTCTATACGGTTATCAGCTCCTTTCTGGTGCCCTGGATGGATTTCGTGTTCTCGAAGATGATTCTGAACTCGGGAATTTCTTCCCAGTGGACCGTGGCCATCGGCCTTTACAACATGCTGGAGAAGAGTCTGATCAATACCTACTTTACCCAGTTCTGCGCCGGAGGCGTCCTGGTGTCCATTCCAATCTCCGTTCTGTTTATCATTATGCAGAAATTTTACGTGGAGGGAATCACCGGAGGCTCTGTGAAGGGCTGAGGAAGGACTGCCTTTCCGTCTGGGACTGCTGCGCGCAGGCCGCGGAAAGGCGCTTTTTTTAACCTCTTGTATTTTCCGGCAGAATTGATATAATTGGTCTCTGGAATTTGCCAAAAAAGAGGTGTATTATGTTAAGGAGAGAAAAAAGAGAGAACAACCTGGGGGAGGACCCGGTAAAGCGGCTTGTGCTGCATCTGGCGCTTCCGGCGATGCTGGCGCAGTTTGTAAATGTGCTGTACAGCATTGTTGACCGTATGTACATCGGCAACATCCCCGCGATCGGGGAGACCGCCCTGGCCGGCGTGGGAATCTGCGGGCCGGTGGTGACCATGCTGTCCGCCTTCGCCTCCTGGATCGGCGTGGGAGGAACGCCCCTGATGAGTATTCGCCTGGGACAGAAGAACCAGAAGGAGGCGGAGCGGATCCTGGCAAACAGCTTTCTGATGCTTCTTGTGATGTCGGCTCTTCTGATGGCGGGCGGCTATGCCTCCAAGGACTTCCTGCTGACGACTTTTGGGGCCACGGAGACGATTTTTCCCTACGCGGATACCTATATGACGGTTTACCTGTCGGGGACGTTTTTTTCCATTCTGTCCCTGGGGCTGAATCAGTTCATTATCTGCCAGGGTTTCGCGGGCCTGGGGATGCTCTCAGTGGTGATCGGCGCGGTCTGCAATATTATCCTGGACCCGGTATTTATTTTCGGATTTAACATGGGCGTAGCCGGGGCCGCCTGGGCCACGGTGCTGTCCCAGCTGGCATCCTGCCTGTTTACGCTGTTCATCCTTTTTGGCGGCCGCACGCCGGTGCGGATTACCTTTGGAGGATACCGGGTCAGGATCTGCCTTCGGGTGCTCACGGTAGGGCTTACGCCGTTTCTGATTATTTTATTTGACAATGTTCTGATTATCATTCAGAATGTGATGCTCAAAGCCTACGGCGGAAGCGAGAGCGACCTTCTGCTGACCTGCAATACCATTGTCCAGAGCTTTATGCTGATGATCACTATGCCCTTATCCGGCATCTCCGGAGGAACCCAGTCGATCCTGGGCTTTAATTTCGGGGCCGGCAGACCGGACCGGGTGAAGGGAGCGGAAAAGGAAATCCTGAAGACCGCCCTGATTTTCTGTACGGTGATGTTCGTGATCGCCCAGGCGGCGCCCACGCTGTTTGTCCGGATTTTCACCACGGATCCGATGTACGTGGAGCGGACGGCGGGCTTTATCCGGATTTACACCCTGGGCGTTATCCCGCTGGCCATTCAGTATACCCTGGTGGACGGTCTGACGGCCATGGGAATCGTCAAGGCTTCTTTCCCGCTTTCCTTCGCGAGAAAGGGGATTTACATAACCCTGGTGATTCTTCTGTGCGTGTACGCCGGAGCGGAGCGGCAGTTCTTCGCGGAGCCGATTTCCGACGTGATCGCGCCGATTATTACAAGTATCACGTTCCTGACGGTGCTGCCCAGGGTACTGGCACGAGGGGCCAGATAAGACGCCTGGTTTGAGAAAGATGCGCCGAAAAGCGGCGGGAGAGAACCGCGCGGCCCTTTGGCAGGGGGTGAACGGCTGTTTCGGATTAAGGAGAGATGCGATATGATGTTTACAAAAGAGAACCTGAAAAAACTGCTGATCCCCCTGCTGCTGGAGCAGCTGCTCTCCGTGATGGTGGGAATGGTGGACATCATGATGGTGGGAGCCGTAGGGGAGGCGGCGGTTTCCGGGGTTTCTCTGGTGGACGCCATAAATCTTCTGATTATCCAGGTCTTTTCCGCCATGGCCACCGGCGGGGCGGTGGTTATATCCCAATATCTGGGGAAGGAACGGCCAGAGAACGCCTGCATGGCCGCCAACCAGCTTGTGCTGGTGTCGGCGCTGCTTTCTTTGGCTATTACCCTGCTGGCCCTGGCGGGGAATGACTTTATTATCAGCCGCGTGTTCGGCCAGATCGAGGAGGATGTTTATCAGAACGCCAGAATTTATTTTTATTATACGGCCCTGTCTTTCCCGTTTCTGGCGGTTTACAATGCCTGCGCGGCCCTGTACCGCTCCATGGGAAATTCCAGGGTTTCCATGCTGACGTCCCTGATGATGAACGCCATTAACATCGCGGGAAACTCCATCTGTATTTTTATCCTGCATATGGGCGTGGCGGGCGTGGCCATTCCCACCCTGATTTCCAGGATGGCGGCGGCCGCTGTGATGCTTATGCTGTGCAGAAACCAGAAAAACACGGTGCATATCGACCGGTATTTCCGGCTGGGCTTTCAGCCGTCTATGATAAAAAAGATTCTGCGGATCGGCATACCAAACGGTATGGAAAACGGAATGTTCCAGCTGGGGAAAATCATGGTCCAAAGTCTTGTTTCCACCATGGGAACTTCGGCCACGGCCGCATTCGCGGTGGCTTCAAATCTGGCTACCCTGGAATATCTGCCGGGAAACGCCCTGTCCCTGGGACTGATTACCATTTCCGGTCAGTGCGTGGGAGCGGGAAAGTACGACCAGGCGTCCTATTACACAAAGCTTCTGGTGAAGCTGGATTACCTGATGCTGGCGGTAATCTGCGCGGTGCTGGTCCTGTTTGGAGGCCCTATCACCGCCGTGTACGGCTTGTCCCCGGAGACGGCGTCCATTACCCGGAATCTGATTACCCTTCACAGCTTCCTGATGATCCTCTGGCCGCCGGCCTTTGTGATGCCCTATACCTTCCGGGCCTCCGGGGACGTGAAATTTACCATGTACGTCTCCGTGCTGTCCATGTGGATCTTCCGCATCGGCGTCAGCTACCTGATGGTGAAGGTGTTCGGCATGGACATTTATTCGGTATGGATCGCCATGGGAATCGACTGGGTATGCCGCCTGCTGTTTTATACCTGGCGGTTTGCCAGCGGAAAATGGAAACAACATCTGATTGCGTGAAACTGCGCCGGAGCGTGTCTCCGGCGTTTTTTTTGGCTGTTGTTACGGTTCAGCCTTGCTGAACCGTAACTGCAAAAATCCATTTGAAATCGCCTGCGGCGATGGGATTTTGCACTCCTGAATCACGTTCTTACGGTCCGCGCAGCATATGCGCAGACCTGGGCGAACTGTTATTCGTCTGTTACAATTTCTCAAAGCTGTCTCTTGCATACTGCGATGGAAGAGGCTATAATACGTGTACTTGCTGATGAGTAACAGTTCAGCCATGCTGAACCGTTACGCTGATGATTCAGCGCTGCGCCGCAGGCGCGGAAAGGTTTTTCAGAAAAAGAGGATGACTTGTATGGGAAAACGGATTATTTTGAGTGCGGACAGTACCTGTGATCTGGGGGATGCCCTGCAGCAAAAGTATCAGGTTCATTACTATCCCTTCCATATTTTGCTGGAGGGGAAAGATTATCAGGATAATGTAGACATTCATCCGGAGGACATTTACCAGGCATGGTGGGAGCGCAAGGCGCTTCCAAAGACGGCGGCCATTAATGTGGCCGAATATGAAGCGTATTTTCGGCAGTGGGTGGAGGACGGCTTCGAGGTGGTACACCTGAATCTGGGAAGCGGCCTGTCCAGCGCCTATCAGAACTGTGTACAGGCGGCCAGGCAGCTGGGGCATGTATACCCGGTGGATTCCGGAAATCTCTCCACAGGGATCGGTCTGCTGGTTCTGCGGGCGGCTGACATGATTCAGGAGGGAATGGAGGCCGCCGAGATCGCGAAGCGTCTTGAGAGCCTGAAAAGCCGGGTACACAGCAGCTTTATTCTGGATACCCTGGAATTTATGCGGGCCGGAGGCAGGTGTTCCGCCGTGACGGCCTTTGGGGCGAATGTTCTGGGTTTAAAGCCCTGCATCGAGGTACAGAATACGGACGGTTCCATGAAGGTGGGAAAGAAGTACCGGGGCAGGCTGGATAAGGTTCTGGTTTCCTATGTGAAGGATAAGCTGGCCGCGTATCCGGATATCGATCAGAGCAGACTTTTTATAACCCATTCCGGCATCGAGGAGCGCTATATCCGGCTGGTGGAGGAGACGGTGCGGTCTCAGCTTTCTTTTAAGGAGATTTTCATAACAAAGGCGAGCTGCACCATATCCTGTCACTGCGGCCCTAATACGCTGGGAATCTTATTTATGACATGACCCGCGCGGTTTCTGAGGAGACGCGCGCGGAAATTTGATTATACCCGGCAAGCGGCCGCCGCGCTTGCATGAGCAGACATTCGCGGTGCGCTTCCGCATAAAACAGAAGGCGGCCTGCGGCCGCCGGAAAGGCAGAGGAGAATGAAAATGGAACAGATAAGTGGAGAAAGACAGTATGATTTTGTAAGTAAGTTTCAATATATTCGCGAGGCGGGCACCAGCGGAGAGCTTCAGGCCGCGGAGACGATTCTGGCGGAGCTTGAGGCCATAGGCGTTTCAGGCCGCATGGAGGAGTTTTCGTTTCCGGCCTTTGAAATGGAGGCCCAGGAGCTGACCGTTTTGGAGCCCTATGAAAAATCTTATGAGATCGCAGGCTATGGCTTCTGCGGAAACACGCCCCGGGAAGGGATTGAGGCCCCGTTTTTGTATGCGGAGAACGGAGATGATATCAGCCTTGCGGGGGCCCGGGGAAAGATTGTCCTGGTAAACGGGCCGGTGCAGGCGGAAATGCATCAAAAGCTGACCCGGGCCGGCGCTCTGGCATTTTTAAGCATTTATGGAAGTCCGGTGGACGAAGGGGAGGATCTGCGGCCCTATGTTTACCGTCTCCGGTGCGGGGAGGAGAAGCGGCTGCCGGGAGCCTGCCTGCACTGCCGCACCGCCCAGGAGCTGGTTTCCAGAAAAACGGGCCGGGTGCGGCTTACGCTGCGTCAGAGAGAGACCGAGCGGACTTCCAGAAATATCTGCGCCAGAATTGAAGGAACGGATAAAAAAGAGGAGATTCTTTCCCTGACGGCGCACTATGATTCGGTACCCGCGGGGCCGGGCGCTTACGACAATCTATCCGGTTCGGCCATCATTATGGAGCTTTGCCGCTATTTCAAAAAGAATCCGCCACGCAGAACCCTGGAATTTATCTGGTTCGGCGCGGAGGAAAAGGGACTTTTGGGAAGCCAGGCTTACATAGCGCAGCATGAGGAGGAGCTTTGCCGTCACCGCTTCAATATGAACGTGGATCTGGCAGGGCAGCTCGTGGGCGGAAACGCGTTCGGCATTACGGCGGAGGATCCCGTGGGGCCCATGCTGGGGATGCTGGCCGCCGAAACAGGAATCGGCGTGACGATTCTGGATAAGCGGATCTGGGGAAGCGACTCCAATACCTTCGCCTACCATGGCATACCTGCTATGACGATGAACCGGGACGGCTACGGGATGCACACCAGGCATGACACCATCGCCCTGATTTCGCCCTGGTCTTTGGAGCGCAGCGCAAGGCTTCTGGGTCATGTGGCGGAACGGCTTGGGAATATGGAGGTTTTCCCGTTCCAAAGAAGCGTGCCGGAAAACCTGCGGGAACAGCTTGAGAAATGGTTCCGGAGATAACGATGCGCGGAAAGGGCAACCGTTTGGCAGGGCCAAACGGCTGCCGGAAAGACAGGAGGTTGGGATGAAACTGCTGCATACGGGAGACTGGCATATCGGAAAGCTTCTGGCGGACAAAAGCCGCCTGGAGGAGCAGAGAATTGTTCTGGATGAGCTGGCTGCCATGGCGGATAAGCACGAACCGGATGTGATCTGCATTACCGGGGATGTTTATGACAACGGCCACCCAAGCGCCAGGGCGGAGGAGCTTTTCTGCAGCACTATCAAACGCCTCTGCAAAGGAGGAGAGCGGCTTGTGGTGATCATTGCTGGAAATCATGACCAGCCCCAGCGCTTAGAGGCGCTGCAGCCCCTGGCCAGGGAGCATGGCATCCTGATTTTCGGGAATCCCAATTCAAAGCCGCTTCCCGGAAAATACGGAAACTATGAGATTCAGCCTCTGGACGGAGGCGTTTTTCGGACCCGCGCGGCGGGGGAGGAGGCGGTGTTCGCCTGCGTCCCCTATGTGAGCGAAAAAGCGCTGGGAGAGGTGATTTACCGGGATCTGGCCTCCGAGGAGGAAAATCTCAAATCATATCAGGAAAAAATGCGCCGGCTTTATGAAGGATGCAATGTCTGGTTTGGGGAGGACACCCTGAATATTTGCCTGAGCCATGTTTTTACGGTGGGCTATGAGGGAGACTCCTCTGAGAGAAGCGTTCAGCTTGGGGGAAGCTATATCCTGGACGCGGACGTTTTCCCGAAGAACGCGGATTACATTGCCTTAGGCCATGTACATAAGCCTCAGAAGGTGGCGGGCACCGGCGGAAGGGCCCGGTACTGCGGCTCCATTCTGCCCTATCACTCCGACGAGGTGCGCACCCCGAAGGAATGCCTGCTGGTTCAGCTGGAAAAGGGAAGGGCGCCCCAGGTGACGCCGCTGATTTTTTCCAATCCAAAGCCCATCGAGCGGTGGGAGTGCCGGGGCTTTTCCGAGGCGGAGGCCCTGTGCATGAAGAATCAGGAGCGCAGCTGCTGGGTGTTTTTAAAAATCCACACGGAGGAGCCTCTCAGGGAGGATCAGATCCGCCGGCTGAAAGGGCTTAAAAGCGATCTTTTGGAAATTACGCCGGTTTTTCCGGATATGGAGGAGCGGGAGGAAGAACTGCGGCCCCTTGGGGAGCGGGACCTGCTGGATCTGTTCCGGAGCTTTTATGTGAATGAAAAGAACCGGGAGCCGGATGCGGAAATCCTGGAGCTTGTGAAAAATCTGGCCAAAGAGGAAGGGGAGGAGCGAAAGGATGAAGCCGCTAACGCTGACGATCCAGGGACTGAACAGCTTTGAGGAGAGCGTCTGCATTGATTTTTGCAAGCTGACGAGCCGGGGGCTTTTCGGTATTTTCGGGCCCACGGGAAGCGGAAAGAGCAGCATCCTGGACGGCATGACCCTGGCCCTGTACGGAGAGGCCGCCAGGGGAACGAAAAATTTTATCAACGTCAACAGTCAAAGGTGCAGCGTCATCTTTGAGTTTCTGGCAGGCCCCGGAGGCCGGGAGCGCTACCGGGTCAGCCGGAACTACCGGAGGGAAAAGGAGACCGGCAGCGCCAGGGCTTCCCTGGCAAGGCTGGAAAAAATCGGGCCGGAGGGACAGAGTGAAATCCTGGCGGACCAGACCAGAAACGTCAACGAGGAGTGTATCCGGATCCTGGGCCTTGGCCGGGAGGATTTTCTGCGGACGGCGGTGCTTCCCCAGGGAAGGTTCGCGGAATTTCTGCGGATGCAGGGGAAAGAGCGCACAGAGATGCTGGAGCGTATTTTCGGCCTGGAGCGTTTTGGAACCCTTCTGGAAAAACGTGTCCGGGATTTCGGACAGAAAACGGATCAGCGGATTCAGATTCTGGAAGGAAAACGGCAGGTTTATCAGGGGGTTACAAAAGAAGCGCTGGGAGAGAAGGAGCGCCTTTTGGAGGAGAAAAAGCGGCAGGCGCAGAAGACAGCGGAGGAAATCCGCCGGGTACAGGCGTATATGGAAGCCTGGAAGCCGGTACTGGATGCCCAGGCAGAGCTTTCCCGGGCCATGGAGAGAAGCCGCGCTCTGAAGGAGGCGGAGCCTGCCGTAAAGGAGGCCCAGGTCCAGGCGGAACGGGCGGAAACAGCGGAGGAGCTTTCGAAGCTCTGGGAGAGCGCCGGGAAGGCGAGAGAATCCTGGGAAAAAAGCAGCCGGGAGCGTGCAAGGCTTGAAGCTATGCGGGCAGAGGCTTCCGAAAACCTGGAACAGGCCGGAAAAACCCGCGCCGAAGCCCAGCAGCGCAGGGACGAGGAAAAACCGCCCCTGGATCGGAAGCTGGAAAAGCTTGAGCTGGCCCGGGAACGGGTGAAGCGCCTGACTGAGCTGGAAGGCCGGCGCAAAGAGCGGCAAAGGGAGCAGGAGCAGACCCAGGAAAAGCTGGCGGCCCTGGATGTAGAGATGGAAGCTCTTTCCCGGAAAAGGGAAGCCCTCATCCGGGACGCGGATGTGGCATCCAAAAGAAAGCAGGAGACCTTCCATACGCAGGAAGAGCGGGAGGCCATCCAGAGAGGCTGGGAGCTGGAAACAGAAGAACAGACTCTTTTGGAGGAGCAGCGAACCGGTGCGGAAGCGCTTGCGCGCCAGGAGGTTTCCGCGGATGCCCTGAAGAAGCGGGAGACTGAGCTTGCCCTTCAGTTAAAGGAGATCAGGGAACGCCTCGAGAACGGGAAGCAGGCTTTGGAGAAATGCCGTAAGGAACAGGAGGCGCTTGGAGATCTGGCCGCCATGCAGGAGGCTTTCACGAAGGTTCAGTATGCCGGAAAGGAATGGAATCGCCAGAAGGCGGCCGTGAAAGAGGCGGAAGAACTGGTTCAGAAAATCGGCGGGGAAATGGACGAGATTCGCGGAAAGGAACAGGAAGCTCTTGCGAGGATGGAGTCCGCGAAGAAAACCTGCGAGGACGCCAGACGGCGGCTTCATGCCGCCGCCCTTGCCAGGGACTTGAAGGAGGGCGAGCCCTGCCCCGTATGCGGAAGCGTCCATCACCGGCCTTTGGCTTTTGAGGAGAGCAGAGAGCAGGAGGAGCTTTCCAGGGCAGAGGAGGCCGCAAGGAGTCTAGAGGAAGCGGCCCAGGCGGTTTCCCGGGAGCGGATTGCCCGGGAGACGAAGCTTGCGGAGGCAAAGGTGCGGCTTTCCGGAGCAAGGGAACTGGAAGCACAGGCGGCCAGGGAGGCCGGAGAGAAGGACCCAAAGGAGCTGGAGCGCAGGCTTCGGGAGCGGATCCGCCGGGAAAAGGAGCTTTCCAGGCAGGAGCGGACCCTCCGGGATGAGATGGAGGCAGCCGGCGAGGAGAACACCGCCATCTCCCTTTCCCTGACCAAGACAGAGGCAGAACGGAAAAATCTGGATCAGTCCATAGAGGAAGGAAAGAAGCGGCAGCAGGAAGCGCGGGAGCGCCTTGCCGTTCTTTCGGCGGGAAAGGAGAAGCTGGCCCTTTCGTGGCCGAGAGCGTCCTATCAGGAGAGCCGTCTGGCGCTCCAAAGGGACGCCAGGGCCTTTGAGGAGGCGGACCAGCGGCTTCAGAAAATTCAAAGGCAGCAGACGCGCTTCGGCCAGGATTGGGATGCCCTTACTGCCCGCCAGGCCGAAGGACAGAAGGCCCTGGAACGGCTTAGGACAGAGCTGCTGGCACTGGGGGAGCAGGCAGAGCAGGAAAAGATGACCCTCCGGGCGCTGACCGAGGACTGGACCGATCTGCCCGGAAGAATCCAGCGGATCCAGAAAGGGCTGGCCGGGCTTGAGGAGCGCCTGGATAATGCAAGGGAGGCTTACGCGGCGGCGGAAAAGCGGTTTTCCAAGGTTTCCTCGGATTATGACCAGGCAGCGGTTCTGGAAAGCCGGGATAAGGGAAGTCTGCAGGCCAGAGAAGGCATTTTTCAGCAGAAAATGGCTCTGCATCAAGTGCCGGATACGGACTGGATTGTTAAAAATCGAAAGACACCGGAAGAAATTGAAGAGCTTTTGAATCTGGCGGCGTCTCACCGGGAACAGGAGACCGTTGTCCGGGAGAATATCGCGCGGCTTCAGGATTTTCTGGGAGAACGGCGAATTTCCGGGGAAGAGTGGGAGAAAAACACCTCCGGGCTCCCGGCCCTTCTGGAAAACCAGGAGGCGCTCTTAAAAGAGATCAGCGTCCTGGAAAATGAGACGGCCCGGCTGCGGGCGCAGCTTGTGGAGCTTCAAAGCCTGGATGCCGGGCTTGAGAAGGAAAGGCATCAGAGGGCCCTGGGAACAGAGCTTGAGAAGCTGTTCCGGGGAAAAGCCTTTGTGAAATACATTTCCCTCTACTACCTGCGCTTCATTACCAGGGACGCCAACCGGCAGCTTCGGGACATTACAGGTGGGAATTATGAGCTGGCTATCGGGGAAAACGGGGACTTTCTTATGGTGGATTACCGGAATGGCGGGAAAACCAGACCCTGCAGCACCCTGTCCGGCGGCGAGACCTTCCTGGTGTCCCTGGCCCTGGCGCTGTCCCTTTCCCGCCAGATTCAGATGAACAGTTCCGCTTCTATCGAACTGTTTTTCCTGGACGAGGGCTTCGGAACTCTGGACGACCGCTTTATCGATGTGGTCATGGACTCTCTGTACCGGCTGCGGGAGAAAGGGCTGAATGTGGGACTGATCACCCATGTGGAGGCGATCAAAGAGCGGATCGGCTCCCGGCTGCTGATTCAGCCGGGGGAGAAGGGAAGCAGCGTTTCCTGTGAATTTCTGTAGCGTTCGCGCCTTGCCGCGGGGGCGGCGCATGTTTTTCGGAGAGCGAAAAAAAGCAAGTATGGGAGGATGGCGAAGATGAAAAAGCCTGGTTATGATTGCGACAGAAGTCAGGACGGCGCGCGTCTGACCGGTGAGGACATCATCAATATGGTGCAGTTTTCACACCATGATCTGGGATGGCACAAAAACGGGGAATTTCCGTGGACAAATCCAATGTCCTGATTTCCGCTGTGAAAAAAGCTGAGGATCAGGAAATCATTATTCGCCTGTATGAGTCCGAAGGCCGGCAGGATACGGTGACGGTTCAGCAGCGCTGAACGGCTGCGGCCTGGGTGAAAGGGAAGTGCGGAAGAAAAAGCGTCTTGAGTTTCTAATAAGTTTATGATAGAATGAAGCAGAATAAAAACAAGAGAGGTGCTGAAATGATTATAAATCTGTTTTGAGTCAGAGAGCTTGTACATGCTGCCGGAAGGGGAGAGGAAGAATCGGACTTGTGCGTCCTTTTCCCGGACGGCGGACATCCTGCAGAGAGGTTTTGCCGGGTTGGCCGCGAACTGCTGCGGGAGTTTCAGCTTGCTGCCGCAGAACAGGTTTGTGGTCTCCTTCGTTTACCCGAAGGCGGCATCTCTTTTTCGTGCCCGGATATCCGGAATGTTCCGCGCGCGGACAGGTCCTGCATCAAAAACAGCGTCCTGTCCGGCCGAGAAAGAGAGCCCTGCGGCGGCAAATCGCAATACCATGAAACGGCAGAAAGCCGCCAAGGAGGGATGCTGTATGTCACAGATTTCGGTTTCCGGGCTGACCTTCGGCTATGAAGGCGCTCTGGAAAATGTATTTACGAACGTATCGTTTTCTTTTGATACGGACTGGAAGCTGGGCCTGATCGGAAGAAACGGAAAAGGGAAAACCACCTTTTTAAAGCTCTTATTGGGAGAATACGAATACCGGGGCGCGATTTCTTCATCCGCCCACATGGAATATTTCCCCTATAAAATCCCGGAGGAATGGATGGGGCTGCCGGGCACTGAAATCTGCCAGAGACTTTCGGCAGAGACGGAAGACTGGCAGATTCTGAAAGAGCTTTCCCAGCTTGACGCGGATGGAGAACTTTTATACCGGCCCTGGGAAACGTTAAGCCATGGGGAGCGCACAAAGGTGATGCTTGCTTTGCTGTTCGCCAAGGAGAGCGGCAGGCCGGGAGATTTTTATCCGCTGATTGATGAGCCCACCAGCCATCTGGACGCCGGGGCCAGGGAATCCGTGAAAAATTACCTGCAGGGAAAGCGCGGTTTTCTTCTGGTCTCCCATGACCGGTGGCTGCTGGATGCCTGCACAGACCATATCCTGGCCCTGAACCGGTCGGATATCCAGGTCTGTCGGGGCAATTTTACCGCCTGGTGGGAGAATAAGGAGAAGCAGGACGCCTTTGAGCGCCGGGAAAATGAGCGGCTTGAGGGACAGATTTCCCGCCTGAGCGCCGCTGCCGGGAGAACCGGGGCCTGGGCGGACCAGGCGGAGGACCGGAAAATCGGCTACGATCCCATTAAGGAACGGGGCCGTCCCGGCAGGGACTATTTCGGAGAAAAATCCCGGAAAATGCAGCAGCAGAGAAAGAACCTGGAGCGCCGCAGACTCCAGTCCATTGAGGAGAAAAAGGGACTTCTGCATAATCTGGAGGAACCTGACGAGCTGAAGCTGTTTCCTCTGCGGCATTATAAGGAGCAGTACCTTTACGCGAAGGATCTGGATATTTTTTACGGCGCGGCGCCGGATGACGCGGTCTGTGTACTGAAAAATATCCAGATGACCGTTTCCGCGGGGGACCGGATTCTGCTGCGGGGAAAAAACGGGTCAGGGAAATCTTCGCTGATCAAGGCGATTTTAGGGCTGCCGGAGGTGGAAGTCCTGGATGCCGGACGGAGCGCGGCCGGAAGAAGCGAATGGAGAGGGAACCGGGAAGACGCGGCCGGAAGAAGCGAATGGAGAGGAAACCAGGAAGACGCGGCTGAAAGAAGCGAATCGAAAGAAAGCCGGGGAGAGCTGGGCGGACCGTGGATTCGGGGCGAGCTTCACGGGGCACCGAAGCTTTTAATCTCCTATGTGAGCCAGGACACGTCTTTCCTGAAGGGTTCTCTGGCGGATTACATCCACGGCCTTGGCATTGACCAGGCGCTGTTTATGGGGATGCTGCGGCGGCTGAATTTCGAGAGAGAGCAGTTCGCGGCAAGACCGTCCGGAGGCGGCAAAGGGAAAAAGAGCAGTCTGTCGCCTGACATGGAAGAATTTTCCGAGGGGCAGAAGAAAAAGGTGCTGCTGGCGGCAAGCCTTCTGCAGAAGGCCCATCTTTATATCTGGGACGAGCCTTTGAACTATGTGGATGTATTTTCCAGAATGCAGATTGAGGATTTGATTTTAAAATATAAGCCGACCATGCTCTTTGTGGAGCATGACCGGGCGTTTGGAGATAAAATTGCCACCAGGGTGATGGAACTCTGATACAGGGGGTGAGGGCAATTTCGGACAAAGAGACAAAAGAGGAAATGAAGAAAGAGACGGATAAGAATGAGAAAGGGGCCGCGGCAGGAAAAACGTCCGCGAACCAGGGGAAGAATACGGGAAAGCAGGACAAAAGCCTGACAGAAAAGGATGGAACGAAGGCAGCGGCGGGAAAGTTGGCTTCGGAACGAAATGGGGCCGGCGGGAAGAAAAAAGCCGGAAACGGGAAAGGAGCCGGAAAAAGCGGCGCATCCGGTGTCGGAAAAGCAACCGGCAGAAAGGCCGCGCCCTGCCTTGAAAAAGCGACAGGCAGAAGGGGCATATCCGGCGCGAGGAAAGCTTCAGGCCAAAGGGGCGCATCCGGCGCGAGAAAAGCTTCAGGCCAAAGGGGCGCATCCGGCGCGAGAAAAGCCCTTGGCAGAAAGGGCGCATCCGGAGGCATGACCAGGGACGCGCGCAGGCGTCAGATTCATATACGGATCGGGCTGGCAGGCGTAGCCGCTTTCCTAGCGATTCTCGTGGTCTGCGGTTCGATGGGGATTTTGCCCTTTCAACGGGGAAGGGCGGTAAATCTGACGGAGTCCGTGCTTCAGTATGAGCCGGCGGTGTCGGCATACTGCGAGGAATACGGGATTCCGGCTTATTCCCAGGTGGTTTTGGCGATTATGCAGCAGGAGAGCGCCGGCCAGGTGGTGGATGTGATGCAGTGCTCGGAGAGTCCTTTTAATGAGCTGTATCCCCAGACACCCGGAGGAATACAGGATACGGATTATTCCATTCAGGTGGGGGTTGAGACCTTTGCCTACTGCCTTGAGGAGGCGGACTGCTCCTCGGTCCGGGACCGGGACGGCCTGATGCTGGCCCTGCAGAATTATAATTTCGGAAACAGCTACGCAACCTGGGCCCAGGAAAACTATGGGGGCTATTCTCCGGAGAACGCCCTGGAATTTTCCCAGATGATGCAGACGCGCCTGGGCTGGAGCCAATACGGCGATCCGGAGTATGTGCAGCATGTGCTGCGGTATTATGATTTTTAGGAAGCGTTCTGCGGCGGAGAAAAGGCGAGATAAATGAGAGGAAAAGAAAGTGAAAGAGAATTGTTCGGAAAAGCAAAGATGCAAGTGGTGTAATTTAGCCAATCCGCTTTATGTCCGGTATCACGACCAGGAGTGGGGCGTACCCTCCCATGACGACCGGGCGCTGTTTGAGCTGCTGATTCTGGAATTTTTTCAGGCAGGGCTGTCCTGGGAAACGATTTTGAATAAAAGAGAAAATTTTCGGCGGGCCTTCGATCAGTTTGATCCGGAGCGGGTACGCAACTATGACGAGACAAAAAAAGCGGTGCTGATGGAGGACAAGTCGATTATCCGGAACCGGAGAAAAATCGACGCGGCGGTGATCAACGCGGAGGTTTTTTTGAAAATCCAGCGGGAGTGGGGAACCTTTGCGGACTATATCTGGCATTTTACGGATGGAAAGGTGATTTATGAAAATGACAGGACAAGCTCTCCGCTGTCAGATCAGATTGCAAAAGATTTGAAGAAACGAGGGATGAAATTTATCGGAACTACGATTGTGTATTCCTATCTTCAGGCAGCGGGGATTCTGAATTCCCATGAAGAAGGATGCTTTCTGTACCAATCCGGGAAAAGTTAGAACAGACGGAAAAGACGGAGTTTATGGGAGGGAAAGAGACTGTGGAGTATGAAGAGTATATTCGGATGGGACTGGACGCGGAAGCGCCGCTGAAGCTCATTTTGTGCGGAAGTGTGGAAGAAACAGGGAAGGAGAAAACGGGAGTGGTATCCGTTGTCTATGCCACCTGCGATAAGAGGAAAGCAGAGAAAAAACTGCGGGAACTGATTCAGATAAATCCGGAAAATTATTACATGGTGTACAGCGTGCCGCGGGATGTGGATTTGACAACGCTGACGCATTACCCTTCCATTGAGATAACAAGGGAGGACTTGGCGTAGAAGGAGAACGATACGGGGTAGATGGAAGGAACAAAGGTATGCCTGAAATTGTGAGATTAAGTGAGGATACGATCCCGCGGGATCTGCTGCTGAATTTTCAGCATGATCAGATAATTGCGCGGAAATTTGTAAAGCAGGGAGACGCATGGATTATTACAGAGTCCGGTGAAATAAGAACCTGGGATCAGGATAAGCGGGTTTGGCAGCATGGACGGATATTTGCGGGGCAGGACGGCAGAATACGCGAATTTTACCATGCTTTTCGTGGATGACCGATGGAAAAGAAAAGGAATTGGAAGCCGTTTGTTTCAGGAAATCGCGAAATGCGCCAGAGAGAAGGGAGCAAAGAAACTCTTCCTGTCCGCGATTCCGGCGGTTGAGACCATTCAATTTTATCTGAGCCTGGGATGCGTGGATGCAGAGGAGCGGATCGAAAGCTATATCGATACAGCAGAGGATCGGTGTCTGGAGTATAAGCTGTAAGCAGCCGACAAAGATTTTGTATTGCAGGGAAAGGATGTGAAGAGCGTGGCAAATGGGATGAAGAAGCTTCCGATTGGTGTGGAAAATTATGAAGAGATGATTTCTGAGAGATTTTATTATATCGATAAGACAGGTCTTTTGCGGGAATTGCTTCAAAACTGGGCGAAGGTGAATCTTTTTACCCGCCCCAGAAGATTTGGAAAAACACTGAATATGAGCATGCTGAAAAGTTTTTTTGAGATCGGACAGGACGGCAGACTTTTCGAGGGAATGGAAATTACACAGGACACGAAATTATGTGATTCCTATATGGGAAAGTTTCCGGTTATTTTTCTGACGCTGAAGGATGTAGAGGCGGATACCTATGAGGTGGCGTATGAGATGCTCTGCAATGTAATTGCGGAGGAGGCGGATCGATTTGCCTGGCTTTCGGAAAGCAGCGCCCTTTCCCAGTACGATAAGGAACAGTATGCCAGGATACAGAGAGGAGATTTGGGGAATCCGGCAGAATTGCAGAGAAGCCTGAAAACGTTGTCAAAAATGTTGTATAAGCACTATGGAAGGCAGGTCATTATTCTGATTGATGAATACGATGTGCCTCTGGAGAAGGCCTATCAGAAGCGCTACTATGAGAAAATGATTTCTGTACTGCGCTCCGTATTGATGATGGCTTTGAAAACAAATGAGTATCTGTATTTCGCGGTTCTGACGGGGTGTCTGCGCATTTCAAAGGAAAGTATTTTTACGGGCCTGAATAATCTCAGTGTGCATACAATACAGGACGCGATTTACGATGAATATTTTGGGTTTACGGACCCGGAAGTGCGGCAGTTGTTGGAATACTATGGAATAAGCGGCAAATACGAAGAGGTTCGGGAGTGGTATGACGGTTACCGGTTTGGAAAGAAGGAAGTGTATTGTCCGTGGGATGTTTTAAATTACGTAAAAGATCACTTGTTTGATCCGGATGCGGAACCAAAGCTTTACTGGGCCAACAGCAGTTCCAATTCCATTGTGAAAAGTATTTTAGAACAGTCCACGGGCACGGTGAGAAATCAGATTGAGACGCTGATGGCCGGACAGTCGATTGAGAAAAGGCTGGTATCAGAACTTACGTATCAGGACCTGGATAAAGAAGACCGGGAGGAGCGGACGGATGTTCTTTGGAGCATGCTTTACGCTACAGGATATTTGACAGACGCGGGAAAAAACCGGCAGGGACTGTACAGACTGATTATTCCAAACCGGGAAATCCTGCAAATATATGAGGAACAGATTCAGAACTGGTTTTTCAAGACAGCAAAAAAAGATTCCGGGAAGCTGAAAGCACTTTGTACGGCGGTGAAAGAGGGAGACGGGAAAGGACTGGAAGAAGCATTTGAAAATTTTTTGCAGACTTCCATCAGCATACGCGATACCTATGTAAAAAAAGCAAAAAAAGAGAATTTTTATCAGGGAATTCTTTTGGGATTGTTGAGCAGCCGGGAGGAATGGATTGTACGGTCAAACCAGGAATCCGGAGAGGGGTATGGAGATATTTTTGTGGAAATCACATCAGAAAAGATTGGATGTATTTTAGAAGTGAAGTATGCGGAAAACGGCGCGCTGGAAAGCAAATGCGGGGAGGCATTGGAACAAATTATACGGAAAAAGTATGATCAGCGGCTGCGAATGGAAGGAATGCAGGTGATGCACGCCTTTGGAGTGGCCTGCTATAAAAAAAGCTGCAAAGTGGCGTACCAAAGGCTGCCGGAATCATTATGAGCAGGCAGCGAATATATGCTTGAAAGGGGCGGGAAACCGCCCCTTTGTTGCGCCTTACGAGGCCGAAAAAAGTGTGCTGGAGATTGCCCGGGAAACGGGCTTTGGCACCAGCAGCTATCTGTGCAAGCTGTTTAAACAGAAGCGCCATATCACGCCGAATCAGTATCGGGGGTACCGGCGGGAGCGCCGGAGTCCAGGAAGCGAAGCGGCGGAAGTCTTGAAAACGCCAGGATTTACCGCGCTTCCGGGAGATTCAGCTTCCGGAACAGCAGAAAGCGGCGTACATACCGGGTCAGATAAAGGGCAAAGCCGGCAAAGAACATAATCAGAAGCCCCATGCTGATAAAGCGCATATTTTGCGTTCGCCAGTAAAAGTAACCTCCAAAGCCGGCGCCGAAGACGAGAACCACACCGAGAAATCCAAGCCAGACGCGGTAGAGAAAGGTCAGCAGCGGGTAACGGGAGGGCACCGGAGGAATCTCATCCTTGGCCCACAAAAGAACGTCCAGCCGGGAAGCTTCCTGCTTGGCCTGGACGGTAAACACATGGTTTGTGATGACCACGGGGATATCGCAGCCGTAAAAGCTGCAGCCTGTGTAGACCTCCTGAACCGCCCGGTTCCCCACCGGGTAGGAATAATACTTGCACTGGATGGCAAAGGAATAGCCGTTTTTAAAGGCGATAATGTCCACTCCGTGATCTCCGCTGGGCGGGGTGTGGTAAATATGATGAAAGCCGTGACGCTTCAGATTCCGGCAGATTTTCCGCTCATATTTTTCACCGATCACATGGGGGTCTGGCCTGCGGTTTAAAAAACGCCAGAAACGTACCGGTGAAGACAGAATCAGCCATACTAATTTCAGGATCAGGCGGAAGGGAAAGGTTAAGACAGAAAAAACAGAAATGGAATCCTCCTGATCGCGGTATTGTTTTGTCATGTGGAATTCCTCCTGTTCAGATTGTCGTTTCATTATATACCAAAATCGGGAGGAGTACAAGATTACAACAGCATCAGTTCCCTGCGGTCCGCGCAGCATGTGCGCAGACCTGGGCCGAACTGTTACGCAGAGTAGCAACCGTTCAGCCCTGCTGAACCGTTACATGCAAAATCCATTTAAAATCGCCTGCGGCGATGGGATTTTGCACTCCTGAATCACGTTCTTACGGTCCGCGCAGCATGTGCGCAGACCTGAGCTGAACTGTTATGCAGAGTAGCAACCATACAGTATATACTGCGCAACCAATCGAGACTTCAGAAGAAGTCCCGGTTGGTTTATTATTTTTACAGAAAGGCAGGTGGAATGATGAGAAAAATTGTTACAGCAGCTTTGGCCCTGTTTCTTCTGATGTGCCTTGCGGGCTTTGCCATGATGCAGGGAAGCGCGGAGGAAGAGGATCACAAAACAGCGGATACGGTCCGGCAGGAAACAGAAGGAGCCGAAGACGTGAGAGAAGAGGAAAATACAGGTACAGCCTATACGGTGGACACACCGATCTCAGAGGTGACCAACGATCCGGTTTTCGGGGATTACGGAAGGTTGATTTTTCCGGTGGATACCTGGTACTACAGCGGGGATATCCTTGGAGATCTCGGCCTTACCTGGTACAGCCATATTGATCCCGACGAGACGGTGGAGATCGTCAATAATCTGAGAAACCGGGCAGAAGCGGGAGAAACGGTTTTTTACGATATTTACACGGAAGAAGAAAAGGCCGAGGACCCGGAAAAAGAGGATACGGGGCTGTTCTTTTTCAAGGGAACGCCCGGCGAAAAATTCGCGGTGTGCAATGCCGGAGGCGGCTTTGCCTATGTGGGGGCAATGCAGGACAGCTTTCCACATGCATTGGAACTGTCTAAAAAGGGCTATAATGCCTTCGCGCTGATTTACCGGCCGGGGGCCCAGACGGCCTGTGAGGATTTGGCGAGAGCCATCAGCTTTATCTTTGAGCACGCAGAAGAGCTGGAAGTGGATACGGACTGCTATTCCCTCTGGGGCGGTTCCGCAGGGGGCCGGATGGCAGCGTGGCTTGGCTCCTACGGACCGGCGGCCTTTGGCGGAGACGACCTGCCCCAGCCGGGAGCGGTGATTATGCAGTATACGGGACACTCCGATTATACGGAAAATGATCCGCCGACCTTTGCCTGTGTAGGAGAAAGCGACGGGATCGCCAACTGGAGAACCATGGAGCGGCGCATTGAGACCCTGGACGCTTTGGGCATTCCAACGGAATTTCACCATTATCCGGGACTTGGTCACGGTTTTGGCCTGGGGACCGGAACCGTGGCTGAGGGATGGATTGACCAGGCGGTGGAATTTTGGGAAGAACAGATGTGAGCGGCAACGGTCGGAAAACAGGAGGAGAACTATGAAAATATGGAGAATAGCCTTGACAGGGCTTGCCTTTGCTATCGGCTTCGCCGTATACGGCGGTTCCCAGGGAAGAATTTCGCAGGCGGCAGAAACGGAGGAAGCGAATACATCCAATATTCTGATCGCGTATGACGCGCCCGGTGCGGACACCCCGGCGGCTGAGGCCGCGGCGCTGCTTAAGGAGGAGACGAATGGCCGTCTGCTTCGGATCGGAGAAGCGGACGAGGAGAACATTTCTTCCTTCGAATATGTTTTTCTCGGCTTCGAGGCGGAGAAAAATGCGCTGCCGGAGGAGGTGGAAGCCTTTCTGGAGGAAAACGATTTTGGGGCGAGAACCATCTTCCCCTTTGTGGCGGGAGAGGACAATGACGCGGAGGAAATTTTGCAGGCTATTTCCCAGCTTCAGCCCGGCGCGCTGCTGGGAGACGCTTTGATGCTTTCTTCGGAAGTTACGGAGTACACGGAAAATAACGGAAGCTATTTCGATGATCCGGATTTTCGTCCGTATATTACCAGCTACCCGGTTCCGGAGGGAACCGAAATCAAGGGCGCGGTACTTATCTGTCCGGGCGGCGCGTTTCAGTTCCGCAGCGACCAGCCGGAGGGCGTGGATGTGGCGGAAGCTTTAAGCGCTCTTGGGTACCAGAGCTTTGTGGTGGAGTACCGCCTGCGGCCCTACACCCAGCAGGAGGGAGCCCTGGATCTGGCAAGAGCGGTGCGCTTTGTCCGCGCCCATGCCCAGGAGTACGGCATTGAAGAAGAGGATATTGCCGTTATGGGATTTTCTGCCGGCGGAATTTTGAGCGGGGAAATGCTGCTGAATTTCGACGGGGAGGTCAATGGTACGGCATTGGACGCGGACTATGTGCCGGATGAGCTGGATCAGGTGTCCGCCGACGTGGCGGAGGAAGCCGGGGTTTCGGTGGAGCGTCTGCAGCTTGAGGATATGCCTCATGGCTTCGGGGCAGAGGGCGGCTGGATTCCGGACTATGACGAGTGGCTGTCGGGAATTTTTTCGTGATAAGTCCGGCAAAGAGCTGCCGTGTTCGCATGAGCAGGCATTTACCGGGCAACGGACAGCGGTTGCTGCGCGCCAGCGGCACGCAGCACTGACCGGAGCGAAGACCAGCGTATGCTGTGAGCTGGACGCGGTATTTGTTCCTTCTGATTAAGAAATCAGCCGGGAACGCTCTCGCGCCTCTGCAGCGTCCGAAGCTTTCCTGGGCTTCAGAGCCAGGAGAGCGGCTCCCGCGGCGAGAAGCAGAGCCTGGACGGCCAGGAGGGCGGCCGGCACGGAGAAAGATGGGTCCGGCGTGTCAAGGGTCAGCGGGTATTCTGTGAAGAAAGCGCCGTTCCAAAGGCCAAAGACCTCCGGCAGAGGAAGGACGTTCCAGAGAAAAGGAACCAGCATCCAGGCATACAGCAGCCAGGGCCTTGCGCGTCCAAGCAGCCAGCCGCTGCCAAGGGCGAATACCAGGGGCGGCAGCAGGGTCAGCAGAGCCGGAAATATAAGGGTCTGCCAGGCGTACCACTGAAAGTACCAGCCGTAGAATACGGCCGCTTCCGCAAGACAGGCCAGGACAAGAAGGACGCAGCCTGCCAGAGCGGCGCCGCAGCGCGCCAGGGCATACCTGCCTGGGGACATCGGGGCGGCATCCGTGAGAACGGCTGCCCGGCGGGCTTTCGGCGAAGTGAAGAAGGTAAGGAAAAACAGCGTTCCGATCCATAAAAGCGGAAGCATCCGGCTTACATAGTCCCCGAAGCTCCAGGGAGAGAAGGGAGCCGTATGGGACACGCCCAGAAGGGTGCGCCCGGTGAGTACCTGCCAGCCGTAGAACAAAAGCACCAGCAAAAGTCCAAAGAAAAATTTATTCCAGATCAATCGTTTCCATTCATAGAAAAATATCTTACGCAAGACTTAAATCCTCCTCTGTCAGCCCGCAGGCGTCTAAAAATTCCTGATAGGTCAGATACGGATAGCTCCAGTCCAGTTCCCGGTTAAAGAGATTGTAGAGAATCTGGTCCATGGCGTCCTCGCCGCCCGCGAGCTGTTCCGCTTTCAAAATCATCAGAGGCATTTCGCTGTACCGGCGCATGGTCGCCAGACTGTTGGAAATGCGAAGCTGTTCTTCTTCGGGCAGGGACGATAAGTATTCCGGATTGCGGACATAGAAATTCTGATAATAGTCGTCTACTGCCGTCTGCCATTGATCCACATAGTGTTCTTTCGCGTAATCTTCCCCGTACAGATCTTTTACAATCCGGTAAGTCGTGTAGACGGTCAGACCCTCTGAGGACCAAGGGGAGGCCGTATCCGAGTCGTCGAACATATTTCCCAGTCCCCACCACTGATGAACCAGCTCATGAATCATAACTTCTCCCGGAATCGCTCCTTTTTCGGCGCTTTCCAGGTTATTGGCCGTGAAGTCGGCCTCATCCAGCAGGCTTGCCCCTGTGGTGGCGTAGCCGCCGCCGGCTACCCGGCTTTGAATCAGCTTTAAGGAGCCGGTCGCGGCGAAGGAGGGAGATCCGTAATGTTCCGTGCAGTATTCGATGACTTCCCGTACGGCTTCGGCCGCTTTGGCCTGCTCCATAATTGTCTGATGTTTGCGGCCGTAGTAGAACTGAACCGTAACGCCGCCGGCCTGAATGTCCTCTCGGACATAATCTCCGGCATATAAAATGCTGCCGGGACCGGAAGTTTCATAGCGCCAGGTCAGTGTGCCGTCCTCATGCTGTTCCAGGATTTCCGCGTCAGAAGGCCCAAAGGGAATGACGGTCATGTGCTCCGGAAGGGTGATGTCGATTACCGCGGGAAAGACGCCGGTATCTTCCGGAGCAGCCACATTCAGAAGATAGGGAGCCATATTCTGGCTTTCCAGGCATAGATATTTTGGACTGAGTTCCGGCTCTCCCTGCATGGTGGACATAATGTTCCAGTCCTTTGGCAGGCCGCCGTATTCCAGCACCAGCTCAATGTCCCGGTCCGCCGGGATGGTGATCTCCAAAAGGGCCATATTGCTTTCCTGATATCCGGTCAGGACCGCGGAAACATCCTTGCCGTTTGCCTGGGCGGATGTGATGGAATAGCCCGGATCGATGCCAAAGGATACGGTCCGCTCCTGACCGGAGGTGTTTTGAAACTGATACGTGGCCGTGCCCTGTACGGTTCCAAGGGCAAGATCCGGACGGACGTCGGCGGCGCGGCCCGAACAGGTTACGCCGTCCGCTGTTTCCAGGGTGTCCAGCGTCATGGCGGAGAGATCCGGATTGCTCTGATCGTAAAAAGGCTGGAAGGCCCAGGCGGTGACGGAGCAGGCCAGGAGCGCCAGGGCAATCGCCGGGCGGTAGATTCGCCGGACGCCGAGCATCAGAGAGCCCAAAAGTCCTTTCCCGAACCGGCGGATACAGAGGTAGGAGAGTGTCCAGATTCCGGCCAGAGCGGCCAGCCAGGTCAGGCGCATATAGGCCACGGAGCGAAAAAGACGGAAATTGGAAAAATCGTCGGACATGGCCCAGACGCTGGGGTTCAGCCAGCAAAGCTGCCAGTCGTCCGCCCAGACGGTCAGACTCAAAAACGCGAAGGCGGCAAAAAGTACCAGGGACAGATCCATTCGCCGGGTAAACTGGTACGCGGCTGCCGCGGCCAGGATGGCTAAGGGGAGGGCAAGCCCCATAAACAAAAGGTAGGCAAAAACGTAATCCGTTCCGTCAAAAACAGAGCCGATCCGGGACTGAGAAATGGGAAGCCAGATTACCATGACAGCGGCAAGGGTCAGCAGCGCGGCCGCGGTCAGCGCCAGGAGCCGCGTCAGAGCGGTTGTCAGGGGAGAGACTGCGGCGTCCGTTAAAACCTCCACCCGGCTTCGGCCGGCTTTGTCCAGTTCATAAACCGTCAGCAGACCAAATAAAATACCGCCGGCGGCGCCTCCGGCCAAAGACGGATTTGCCAGGAAGAGAGACAGCATGGTGGTGCTGTCCGCAGGTTTGTACAGGGTGAAGCCAAGCAAAGGGGAGAGCGCGGTCAGACCTGAGACAAGCCAGGTAAACCGGCTGGACAAAAGGCGCCGCAGCTCCAGGGGAAAGAGTCGGATTGTTTTCATTTGGGCACCTCCTGGGAAATGAGATAGAGATAGGCATCCTCCAAAGAGGGCTCCTCCGGCTGCGCGTAGGCCGGAAGGGCTTCTGCCACGGCCCGGCACCGGATGCCCTGGCTTGTATTGATCCGGGCCGTGATGTGGAGGCTGTCATCCCGGAAAGCCTCTTCTTCCCAAAAAACCCCCACATGTCCCTGGGCGGCCTGGATCATCTGTTCAGGTGTTCCGGCAAAGAGGATGGAGCCGTGGTTGATTACCACAATCTGGTCGCAGACAGACTGCACATCTTCGATAATGTGAGTGGACAATAATACCAGGCGGTTCTGGGCTGTCTGGGAGAAGAGATTCCGAAAATGGATGCGCTCCTCCGGGTCCAGGCCAACCGTGGGCTCATCCAGGATCAGAAACGACGGATTTCCCAGAAGGGCTTGGGCGATTCCCACCCGCTGACGCTGGCCGCCTGAGAGGGTGCGGATTCTGGCTTTGGCCTTTTCTTCCAGATTGACCTGGCGGATCACGGCCCGGACCGCGGATTTCGCGTCGGTGAGCCCCTTCAGAGCGGCCATGTAATCTAAAAACTGGAAGACCGTAAGCTCGTCAAACAGACCGAAATCCTGGGGCAGATAGCCAAGGGTTCCTTTCAGTTTCTGCTCTGCGTTCCTGAGCGGTTCTCCATTGACCAGAATGGAGCCGGAAGTTGGCAGCAGGGCAGCGGAAAGCAGTTTCATCAGGGTGGATTTTCCCGCGCCGTTGGGGCCCAGAAGCCCCACCAGGCTGGGAGAGCGCAAATCCAGGTTTAAATTCTTCAGAGCCTGCTTGCCGTTTTGGTAAGTCATGGTTACATTTTGAATGTTCATTTCCATAGCATTGATATCCTTTCCAAAGCGTTCCGGGGATTCGCGGGTTTCTTATGGCCGATGGCAATGCGAAACGGATTTTCCATACAATGGTTCCGTTGGCGGAACGAATGCGAATCCGGGGAGGGCTTGTCGATTGTTCGGATACAGGATACCGGGGCTCTGTGGAGGTGGAGTGGAGAATTTTTGTGATTTGTGTGAAGCTTTTGGCGAAAAGAAAACAGACTGCGGCCAGGCTGTACTACCTGGCCGCAAAATGGATCTCGGCGCGCACGCCGTTTTCGGTATTTTCAATGGCGCATATGGCATGATGGCGTTCCAGAATCATACGCACCAGATAAAGGCCCAGGCCGCTGCCGCCGGTGGCGCGGCTCCGGGAAGAATCCTCCCGGTAGAAGGGCTCAAAGAGATGGGGAAGGGCGTCGTCTCGGATATGCGCGCCGGTATTTTCAATCCGGAGAACCGGACTTCCCTGTTCCATGCCGCACCATACGCGGATTTTGGCGGCTTCCGGAGAATAGTGGGCGGCGTTGGAGAGGAGATTTCCGATGGCTTTACCAAGGAGGGAAGGGTCTCCGGTTACAAAAAGTCCAGGCGTAAGCAGGGGCTCTAAACGCTGGCCGCGCTGGGCGAACAGTTCCCCGTCCAGCGAAAGCTGCCGCTCGACCAGGCCGGACAAGTCTACGGACTCCTGACTGACAGAGGACAGACCGGCTTCTATCCGCGAGATGACCAGCATTTCCCGGATCAGATTTTCCATCCGTCCCGTAACCTTGAGGGAACGGAGAAGATATTTTTCCCGGTCCCGGTAAACGCCGATTCCTTCCAGCATTCCGGCCAACTGACCTTTCAGGATTGTGACCGGCGTTTTCAGCTCATGGGAAGCGGCAGAGAAAAAGGCCATTCTCTGGCGGTCCAGCTCCCGTTCCTGCTCGACTTCCCCGCGCAGCGCCCGGTTCGTGGTTTCCAGCTCAGACAGGGCGGCCGAGAGCCGCTGGGCCATCTGATCCAGACTGCGGCCCAGGGCGCCGATCTCGTCCCGCCGTTTTTCGCCGCATTTCCAGTCAAAGTCCAGTCCGGCCATCCTCCCGGCGATTTCGCTTAAACGGACAATGGGGCGCGTAATGTAACGGGAATAGGCCCAGGCGCAGAGCCAGGACAGAGCCAGCAGTACCAGCAAAAGCCACGGAGCCATTTTTTTCAGGGCCCGGACTGCCAGATTTTCCGCTTTGATATGCGGCGTAACATAGAGTGTGTAGGACTCCTCCTGATCGGCAAAGGTAATGTCGGCTGCAATCGTACTCTGCTTTGCGGTGGTGATGGTCAGTACATCCTCGTTTCCTGTACCGGCCGGCTCCCAGGAGAGGGTCTGGTTGTGTTCGAGATCATCGGCAGCGGAAGTTTCGCCGGAAGCAGTTCCGGAGGAAGCCTCGCCGGCGCTGTCGGAAGAGATCTCGGAGGAGGACGCGCTGGCGCCGCTGTCGAAAGCGGTTTCGGAGGAGATCTCATCGGCATTGACGGAAGCGTCTGAGGCAGAGTGGCCGCTGAATGAGACCTCGGAGGCGTCCGATTCGTATACGGTTTGGATCGCCAGTTTGGAACCTACATTGGCGATGGCCTCATCGGGACCAACAAGGAATGCGTCTGCCCCGGCGGAGCGGATAAACGCGTCCAGTACCGGACCGCAGTCGTCGAGGTCTGTGTTGGAGAGCTTTTCCACCAGAGAATCCACCCGCCTTTGCAGATCGTCGTTGACCACCGCGGTATAGGTCATGGGAGTGGCCCAGGCCATCAGACCAAAGATACCGGCACCTGCGCCAAGCAAAATCAGAAATGTGATAACAAAAATACGAGCCGTGAGGCTTTCACCGAGTTTCCTTCGCAGCACGATAGCCAACCCCCCTTACGGTTTCAATGTAGTCCCGGTCCAGCTTATGACGGAGATTTTTGATATGGCTGTCCACCACACGCTCATCCCCGTAAAAATCGTATCCCCAGATTTTCGCAAGCAGCAATTCTCTGGTAAACACCCGGCCGGGAGCAGACAGAAAGGTGTGCAGAAGGTCAAATTCCCTGGCGGTCAGATCCAGAGGGCGGCCGTTCAAAAGAACCTCTCTGGCATCCGGATGAATGAGGAGATCCCGGTAGCGCAGGGCTTTTTCCGGTTCTGTGCCGGCGCTTCTGCGCAGAATCACCCGAATCTTTTCCAATAAAACAGGCATGGAAAAGGGCTTGGTCACGTAGTCATCAATGTTCAGTCCAAATCCCCGGAGCTGTTCCTCCTCCCCGTCCAGAGCCGTCAGCATCAGAATGGGAACCTGGGACTGGGCCCGGATCAGTTCACAGACACCGAAACCGTCAATTTTCGGCAGCAGGATATCCAGAAGGACGAGATCAAAGGCCTGGGCCTGAAACAGCGACAGCGCGGCGACACCATCCGCCGCTGCTGCGGTTTCGTATCCGGCGTCTTTTAAGTAGGCACAGAGGAGCTCCTGAATATCCGGTTCATCTTCAACAATTAAAATTTTCTTCATTTAAAATCACCTTGGGGGAGTATAACATGGAATTATGAATTTATCATGGAGAAAAGGGATTTTTCGTTTGGACGTCGATGGAAAAAAGAAAAATAAAAAAATGAAAAAAACTTGTTGACATTCTCCCCATAAAGGTGTATAGTATCCCCTGTCGCCAAGAGAGTTGATTAAATGATAGAAACAATTCGATCAATTAAAACAATTCAAACTTCTTCTTTCGAAAGAACTTTTGAAAAAGATGAAAAAATGGTTGACACACATCGAAAAATGTGATAAAGTATAAAAGCTGTCGCAAAGACAGGGGTTACAAAAACCAAAAGAACCTTGATAACTGAACAGTGACATATCCTTGAAAATTCATGAAGTAAATTTTGTGAAACAAACCTAACAGTAAACAGGATAGATTAGCCAAGTGTTGATCTTGCCTGGAAAA
>DVIQ01000027.1 GCA_018711185.1 Candidatus Limivivens intestinipullorum
CCAATACCAGCGGAAACGACGTTGCCCGGCATTTTATCGAAAAAATGGGGAACGGTGTTACGAAAGGCGAGCTGGAAGCGCTGATTGACGGCAAAACTGTAGAGAAGGAGATTCAGGAAGATTTGACTTATAACAGGCTCTACGATTCCATAGAGAATTTGTGGAGCGTGCTGCTTATGACGGGGTATCTGACCTGGCGGGGAGAGGCCGGCGGGCATCGGTACGAGCTTGCGATTCCGAATATGGAAATCCGCGAGATTTTTATCCGACAGATCATGGCGCTGTTTAAAAAGGAAGTTGCCGGAGACGGAGCACTTTTGCAGGACTTCTGCAGCGCAGACTGATCAGCAGCCTGCGGGGAAAGCGCTGATTTTACCAGCGCTCCCTCAGAATAAGAGACTCGCGCCCAGCACGCTCCCGACGCAGACCAGGAAAAAGAGCGCGTCATACCACCGTACCCGCGGAATCTGGTAATAGGTTCTGGGATCAGCGCCTGAGAAGCCGCGGGATTCCATGGCCATGGCCACGCTGTCGGACCAGCGGATGCAGTTGACCAGCATGGCAAAGATGGCTTTGGCGGAGAGGCCTCTTACCGGGATGCCCCGGGTGCGGAAGGCGAGCTTGATTTTATCGTACTCCCGGCGGATGCCCGGAACCAGATGAAAGGCAGCCAGGATTCCGTACGCGAATTTGACCGGGAGGCGGCACTGGTGGATCAGGCTGCTGATAAATTCCTCCGGGTCTGTGGAGAGGACGAAAAAACTTCCAAGGCCGGCGAAGGCTAAAATCCGGGTCGCCAGGGAAAGGGCGCTGCCGAGATTTCTGGCGGCGGCAGTCTGAACCGCGTAGGAGAGGGCCGCGCCCTGGGAAGTCTGGAGCTGGTCCATGACGCTCTGGCCTCTTGCGTAATACAGGCCCATGAAAAACATGCCTGCCGCCGCTGCCGCCGCGGGAATCAGAATCTTAACGACGCTGGATTTCCGGGTATCGGAGAAGAAGAACAGCAAAAGCAGGCAGACTGCCAGTACGGACAGGTTCAGAAGGGTATTGTACTGGAAGGCCAGCAGCAGAACCAGCACCAGGACGGTCAGCGCTTTGACGGAAGGGTTTATGCGGGACATAGGCCTTTTTTTTGTGTTAATGGTTTCCATGGACTTCCTCCTCGGTTCGAAATCTCCGGTTTCTGAGATAAAGCCGCCTCTGGGCCCACTGGCCGGCCAGAGCCTCGTCGTGGGTGGTAAAGAGAACTGTCAGTTTTTCTTTTTCTGCTTTTTCACGGATCTGGGACATCATGGCCTGGGAGGAGCGGTAGTCCTGGCCGTAGGTGGGCTCGTCCAGAAGCAGGATGCGCTGCTGGCCTGCCAGCACGGACAGAACCGCCAGGCGGCGCTGCTGGCCCTGGCTGAGCATATAGGGGGAGTAGTTCCGGTAGCGCTTCAGGCCGTACAAGTCCAGCATGGCTTCGGCTTTTTCCTTTAAGGCCTCCTGGGAAAGACCGGGATTCCAGATCCGGATGCTGGTAAGGATTTCCTCCTCCACCTGCTGGGTGATGAACTGATTGGCGGGATTCTGGAAAACGATTCCCACTTTGGCGTACAGGTCTTTGGGGCGGTATTCCGCAAGGGATTTTCCCTCCACGCGAATTTCTCCCGAAAAGGGACACTGTTTCAGCAGGGCCAGAAAAAAGGTGGTTTTTCCGCTTCCGCTTGAGCCCAGGATGGCCGTTATGGTTCCGGGGGCGAAGGAGACGCGGGTGTCTGCAAGGAGAAGCTCCCCGTCTTCCAAAGCGGGCTTCCGGAACAGCCGCTTTTTGACGGAGCCGGGGCGTGCAAGGGCGCGGATGTCCACTGCAAGGGACGAGACAGCCGCACCGGAGCTGTCTGACGGGCGTTCGGAGGCATGCGAAGCCATGCCGGAGGCCTTCACCGCGCAGCGGGAGCCGTCCGCAGCCGTGCCGGAGGCCTTCGCCGCGCAGCGTGAGTCGTCCGCGTCTGCCCGGAGGTCGTTCGCCGCGGGGCTTACGCCGCGCCGCCTGCCGGTGTCCGGCGTTTTTTCTTCCGGATAAAAGATCCCTTCCTGCAGAAACAGCGGCCGGTATTCCGCCAGATTGTCCCTGGTGATGCCCTGGGCCAGTACCCGGCCGCCTTCTCCCAGGATCTGAAATTCGTCCGCGCAGTCCAGCCAGTAATCCAGCCGGTGGTCGATGACCAGGACGGTTCTTCCCTGGTCGCGAAGCGCCTGGAGGCTTTCCAGGATTTCCCCGGCGCTGGCCGGGTCCAGGTTCGCGAAGGGCTCGTCCAGGAAGAGGCAGCGGCTTTCCATGGCATAGAGGCAGGCCAGGATGCCCTTCTGCTTTTCGCCGCCGGAGAGGGTCTGCAGCTTCCGGTCCAGGAGCTTTTCCATGTGGAAGAAGGCGGCGGTGCGCCGGACGCGCTCGTCCATCTCTTCCGGCGGAATCTGGAGATTTTCCAGGCAGAAAAGCATTTCCCGGCGGAGGGTGTCCATACAGTACTGAAGATCGGGATTCTGGAACATCATGCCAAAGAGCCCGGCCCGTCTGGCGGGAGACAGACTTTCCAGAGGCGTCCCGAAAAGGGAAACGCTTCCGCTTTCCAGGACGCCGCCGTTTTCCGGGAGGAGGCCCCCAAGCACCAGGCCCAGGGTGCTCTTGCCGCAGCCGCTGCTCCCGGTGAGAACGGTGATTTTTCCCTGGGGAATCTTCAGGCCGGCGTGATCCAGAATGTTCCGTTTGCCCTGCTCATAGTACCGGAATACCAGATCGCTGGCGCAGACGGCCAGGGGCATAGCTGCCGTCACGGGTCAGTCGTCCTCGGTAGGAACAGCCAGCCCGGCGCTGATGGCGTAGCCTCTGAGAACGCCGGCCTTTGCCAGACGGTCCGCCAGGTACTTGGTAAAGCAGGCGGTGAGCAGCAGAGCGCTGATAATCCGCACAACCAGCATCAGCAGCAGGACGGGAACGGCGATGGCGCTGTAGCCGCTGATTACCAGGTTGTAGCCCATGGTGATCACGGAGCAGCATACGCTGGCCAGCATCATGGTTTTCAGATCATACTTTTTATAGCGGAAAATGGCCAGCACCAGCTCGATTCCAAGGCCCTGCACAAAGCCTGAGAGGATGATGATGGGCCCGAAGTAGTTGCCAAGAAGGCATTCGATGATGGCGGCCAGCATTTCAGAGATCACCGCGGCGCCGGGTTTGCGCAGAACGTAGCCGCCAAAGGCACCGGCCATGAAATAAATGCCGTAGAAGGGCTCATAGCCTAATTGGGACATGCCTGCGGGGGTCAGAACCGCACTCAGCGCGCCGCCGCTGTAGGTGGCGCCCAGAAAGATGACGCCAAAGATGACGCCGGTTATGGCGATCATTAAGATATCCTTTAATTTCCAGCTTTCTTTCATAATTTTTCTCTCCTCTTTTTTGTATTAGTACCGCTTATGCCTCTTTCGTAGGGCTGTTTACGGAAATGGTCACCTCAAAGATGTAGTGACTTAAATGCTCCGCGCAGTAGGTGTTTACATAGTGGATGTAGTCAAAGAGCTCCTGCACATCACAGCTTAATACGGTGCAGTAATGGGCGGATTTTTCGTAAATCCCCAGGTCGATGGCGTGATTCACCACTTCGGCAATGTACTCCATGTAGTTGGGAATGCCCATGGGGTACAGGGCAATCTTGCAGGCCACCGGGAAATGGATATTCCGGATTGCAGGCTCGTTTAAGAGCACCTCGTCCTCGGCCAGGAAGGAGTCCCCGGCGATGTCTCCGGGACAGCCTCTGGAAAAAGTGGCCTCCATGGTCATGTGAACGTCTTTGCGCCACGCGTGGATGAAGCAGGCTTTCACGGCGTCCTCCACATGGATCTGCCGGCCACGGTAAATGGTGGAGAGCTTTCCGGTCTCCTGCCATACCTTATCGGTTTTCGTGGCCTTTACCGCGTCCAGAATAATCTCCGCGAAGCGGTCGGTCATGGGAGACAGGGAAAAGCGGCAGCCGGTGATGGCCGGCAGATCGCTTCCGCAGCCGCATCCACACCCGCACTGGCCCTTTTGACCATAGGTTACATACTCCTTTTTTTCCATAATAAAAACCTCCAAAGATCAGATATCCTGGAGGTCGTATTTTGAAACGAGAAAACGCTGCGCGCGAAGACGCGCGGACACAGACCGGCGGTTCTGGAAAGAACAGCCTTCCAAGCGCCGTAAGAGCATCGGCAGTGACTCACTCCCTCCGCCAGTATGAATCAACTGGTGACGGTTACTCAAAACAGCCGCAAACATCGGCTGTTTGCGGCGTATGAATGTGATTCAGGCGTGAGCGGATTCCATTCGCGGAGCGAATTTTCAATGAATCCGCGAACCGCTGACGCAAACGTATGAGCGGCAGCGGACAGGTTCAACGGGTCAGATTTCTCACTCTCAGTCATTTGACTCCCCGGGATTCGTGTATAGTATAACAAATTTCACCGGATTGTCAATCGGTTGGTTGAGCCAGGTATTCCCTGGGGCTTACGCCCATGCACTTTTTGAAGGTGCGGCTGAAGGCGGAAACCTCGTTGAAGCCTAAAAGCGCCGCCACCTGGGTAATGGAAAAGCCCATGCGCAGATAGAGGATGGCGGAGGAAATCCGCGTCTGGTTTATATACTGAACCGGAGTGGAGCCGAAATTCTTTTTAAATAAGTAGAACAGGGATCTGGGAGAAACGTTCAGGGCTTCTGCCAGCATATTTGACGTAATTTTTTCATTCAGATGGGCAGAGAGGTACCTGGATACCCCGGCCTTGAAGGAATCTTCGGCGTCAAGGACCGGCGTCCCTTTGGGGGAGAGGGCCTGCATGACCTCCAGAAGGAAGGCTTTCGAGACCGTTTCCAGGGACAGGCAGCCGCCGCTGGCCGTATAGGTGGAGAAAAACGGAAGAAAGGCGTTCAAATGCCGGCAGTTCTGCACAATGGTCATGGGCTGTTTCAGAAAGCGGTCAATGATCTGGCCCTCCTTGGAGGTGTCCGCCTTTGTGCCGGTGCGGGTGACGACAAAATTACAATAGTACAGGAGCATGGGTTCCTCTGAGGTCAGAATAATCTCATGTTTTACGAAGGGACGTCCCAGGAACAGGGTGTTTTCCGAGAGGGCATATTCCGTTTGCTCTTCGATGTACCGTCCGGTACCGGACCGGACGAAGCAGACTTCAAAGCTGTCATGTGCGTGCAGGCTGTTTCTTGGACAAGCCTGGCTGAATTCGCAGGGGCGTATTTCTGCGGCCACGATCTGGTAAGAACCCGCCGTGTAATGGTGAAGAAAAAGTTCGCTGTTCAGGGAAATCATGAAACCTACCTCCAAAGAATCTGACGTATCGATTATTAGTTACAGTTCAGCTTTGCTGAACTGTAACTGCAAAAATCCATTTGAAATCGCCTTCGGCGATGGGATTTTCGCACTCCTGAATCACGTTCTTACGGTCTGCGCAGCATGTGCGCAGACCTGGTCTGAACTGTTACGATTATTGCGCAGCTTGCGGGATTTGTCAAGTTCTGTGCGCAAATTGTTATGGAAAACGGGGGAAGGATGCGGTAAGCTTTCTGCGACACCGGTTCCGAAAAACCTGTGAGCATTAATAAAAAGCGGAGGAATACGGAAATGATGCAGGATTGGTTTCGTAAAGCAAAACTTGGAATTTTTATTCACTATGGCATTTACGCGGTGGGAGATGTCTCGGAATCCTGGAGCTTCCACAATGGAAACATTTCTTATGAAGATTATATGAAGCAGTGCGAGGGCTTTACGGCGTCCAAATTTGACGCGAAAAAGTGGGCGGATCTTTTTAAGCGCGCCGGAGCCCAGTATGTTGTGATGACTTCAAAGCACCACGACGGCGTCGCGCTGTTTGATACAAAATATTCGGATCTCAGCGTGGTAAAAAAGACCCCGGCAGGACGTGACCTTGTAAAAGAATACACGGAGGCGGTCCGTGAGGCGGGCATGAAGGTGGGAATTTATTTCTCCCTGATCGACTGGTCGGATCCCCGCTACCGCTCGGTTTACCCGGAGGGATCGGATCCCAAGGATCATCTGCAGGATGTGTTTGCCACTCCGGCTGGCGGCCCGGAGGATCCGGAAAAATGGCAGGAGTTCCTGGAATTTAACAATAACCAGATGCGGGAGCTGATGACCAATTACGGCACGGTTGATCTTCTGTGGTTCGACGGGGACTGGGAGCGCAGCGCGAACCAGTGGAAGGCGAAGGAATTTAAGGCATACCTGGAATCCTTAAACCCGAATGTAATCGTAAACTCCAGACTGCAGGGCTACGGCGATTATGAGACGCCGGAGCAGGGCATTCCCCTTTATGGACCCAAAGGCGTCTGGGAGTTCTGCACAACCATCAACGATTCCTGGGGATACCGTCCCTCTGACAACCATTACAAGACCAGCAAACAGATTATCCGTATGTTCTGCGACTGCCTGACCCTGGGCGGAAAGATGCTTCTGGATGTTGGCCCCAAGGAAGACGGAACCCTGGACGAGAGACAGGTAAAGGTTCTGGAAGACCTGGGTACCTTTATCCATGACAACGAGGAAGCCATCTATGAGACGGAGAAGGGACTCAGCTACAGCCAGTTCCTGGGCGGCAGCACCCTGTCCAGGGACAAAAAGACCATCTATCTGTTTGTGTATGACAAGCCCTCGGAATATCTCTGCGTAAAGGGCGTTAAGACGCCGGTAAAGAAGGTGACGGTGCTGCATACCGGTGAAGAGCTGAGCTTTGACTATACAGGCTCCCTGCCCTGGAGCGGCATTCCGGGAACCCTGTGGATCAAGGCGGATCAGATGAAGGAGCATCCGCTGACCACCGTGCTGAAGGTAGAGCTTGAGGGAGAGATTACCTACAATCTCGGCCACGGAGAGGTTGTTACCTTTAATGAATAGAAAGGAAAGCAGAGCGATGGAAGAAGAAATTTTGACGGCGGAAGCTGCGGAAACGGAAGCCCCGGACGCGGAAGAAAAGAAGATCGTAAACGGCACGCACAATTACAGCACAGAGGAAGCGTATGTGAAGCCGACAGATCCCAAGGTTCTCAAGAAGCTGGAATGGTTTCAGGATCAGAAGCTGGGACTGATGATGCACTGGGGAATCTACAGCGAGCTTGGTCTGGTGGCCTCCTGGGCGTTAAGCGATCAGGACGCCGACTGGGCGAGAACCGGCATCGACTGGGAGGTGACCGGGGAGGAATTTAAGCAGCAGTATTTCAACCTGAACAAAACCTTCAACCCCGTGCGCTTTGAGCCGGAAAAATGGGCGGAGCTGGCAAAGGAAGCCGGAATGAAATATTTCATTTTTACCACGAAGCATCACGACGGCTTCTGTATGTGGGACACGAAATATTCGGATTATAAGATTACGGCTCCGGACTGCCCGTTCCACACTCACAAATACGCGGACGTGTGCGCGCACCTCTTTGAGGCCTTCCGCAAAAAGGGAATCGGCATTATGCCGTATTTCTCAAAGGCGGACTGGCATGTGGACAGCTACTGGAAGGATGACACCGAAAGAGGAAAGTTCAAGTCCAGAGGCCCGTCCTACGTTCCGGCGGAGAACCCGGAAGAGTGGGAGCGCTTCGTGACCTTTACCCATAATCAGATCCGGGAGCTGGCCACCAACTACGGACGCTTAGAGGGCATGTGGTTCGACGCCGGATGGGTATGCAAAGAAAACGGCCAGGATATCCGCCTGGGCGAGGTGATCGAGGAGATCCGGAAATTCCAGCCCGGAATGCTGTGCGCGGACCGGACCGTGGGCGGCCCGTATGAGAATTATGTGACCCCGGAACAGTGCGTGCCGGAGGAGCCGCTGTTTATTCCCTGGGAGAGCAACATTTCCCTGGGCAGCGATTTTTCCTATCAGTTCAACGATACCTTTAAAACCACCAGACAGATTCTGAACCTTCTGATCGACGTGGTTGTCAAGGGAGGAAACCTGGCGGTGAACGTGGGACCGCAGCCGGACGGCAGGATTCCCGCGGAGAATATCCAGACCTTAAAGGAAATGGGCGCATGGCTTTCCGTATACGGCGACGCCATCTACGGCACCCGTCCCTGCGCGCCTTATAAGAAGGACGGCATCGGCTTTACGAAAAGAGAGGATACCGTGTACGCGTTGCAGCCCTTTAAGGAGGAGACAGACCCTGTGGAAAACGTGGTATGGATTCCGTATACCGGACAGGTGACGGAAGTGACCGCCATGGGAGACGAGAGAGTGGAATCCTTCACAAAGGAGGAGGGCGGCTTGAGAGTCGTTCTTGAGAAAAAAGAATACGAGAAGGCCCCGATTGCCAGAGTTTTCTGCCTGAAAGCCTGAGACGGCGGTAACCGTTCAGCCCTTCTGAACCGTTACATGCAAAATCCATTTAAAATCGCCTGCGGCGATGGGATTTTGCACTCCTGAATCACGTTCTTACGGTCCGCGCAGCATGTGCGCAGACCTGGGCTGAACTGTTGACGGCGGGCTTATGTATACTGGATACCCCGCAGCTTGCTGTGGGGTATCCTGCATCCGCCGGGATGTGGAAAAAAGGAGGCGATTATGGAACACGCTGTGGAAAAAGGCGTTTGCCCGCGCACGGGGGCGCAGTTTTTTATAAACCCGGACGATACCATGGAGGACGTTCAGAAGCATTTTCGTCTGATGAAGGAATATGGAATCCGGCTGGTGCGGCTTTTTATCCTGTGGGATCATGTGGAGCCGAGACCGGGCCAATGGGAGTTTGAGCGGTATGACGCCGTTTATGAGCTGGCTGCCCGGCAGGGCATACAAATCGTATCCACCCTGACGGCGGAGGACCCGCCGGGATGGCTGGAAGAAAAAATTTTTTATCACCATTACGCGGATTTAAACCGCAACGATCTGAAAGAGGCCGCAGCCCGCTACATTGAAAAGGTGGTTTCCCGCTACTGGCGGCATCCGGCTCACTACGCCTGGATTCTGATGAATGAGCCGGAGCTTCTGGTCAATCAAAACAAAGAGACCATGGACCAGTTCCGGACATGGCTTGCCAAGAAGTACGGAACCATAGAAGCATTGAATCAAAAGTGGTATTATTCCTTTTCCGATTCTCAGGAGGTTACGGTAAACCTGCCGGAAACACCGGAATACTGGCAGTGTTTTCCGTCGTTTACAGACTGGCACGCCTTTTTGAAGGACAACCTGTGCGGACAGCTTGCCTGGATACAAGGAGAGATCCGGAAAATCGATTCCGTTTCTCCTACCCATGTGAATCCCAAGGGCTTTTTTGGAAATCTGGCCGGGGTGGGACAGGATTATTTCAAAGAGGCAAAGGTGGTGGATATTCTGGGGGCCTCCATTCATCCGGCATGGAAATTTTTATGGTTTTCACGCCCGGAATACGGTCTCGCGTATTCATTTTGCGTGGATCTGATCCGAAGCGCGGCCAGAGGCAGGAGTTTCTGGGTTACGGAGCTGCAGGCCGGTCCCACGGTTATGACGGGGGTTTGCCCCTGCACCCCGTCGCCTCAGGAGATCACGGCGTGGCTGTGGGACGCCGTCGGGGCGGGCGCAAAGGCCGTGATTTACTGGATGTGGCATCCCCGCACCTTTGGCCAGGAGGCGGGAGAATGGGGCCTTGTGACGGCAAACCATAAGGTGAGCAGACGCATGACCGCTTCCGCCGGGGTAAGCCGGCTCCTGCGGGAGAACCGGGAGCTGTTCGCCAAAGCGGAACCGGAGCCGGCGCAGACCGCGGTGTTTTATAATCACGGAACAGAGGTGCTGTCTCTGATCGAGGGAAGCCCTCTCTACCGTACCCAGGAAGCGCCGATTCAGGCTCTATGCGGTGTTTACAAGGCACTGATGAGCGCCCACATCCCGGTGGACTTTATTGCGGAGGACAACATACGCCAGGGCAGGCTGGAAAACTATAAGGCGGTATATTTTCCGTATTCGTATGCCCTTGACGCGGATCTCCAGGAGAAGCTTCTTTCTTATATCAAGGGCGGCGGAAGCGTCTGGGCGGACGCCCCCTTTGCCCAGAAGAACAGTGAGGGAGAAATCCTCAGAAACAGCGAAGCCCTCTACAAAGCCTTTGGCATGGACGTAATCGAATTTCAGGGCTGTGAGGCCGGGGAAGACGGGGCGAAGCCCTATCTGTGCCAGGCGGATCTGGAAAGCGTAAGCGCGCGGATACAGAGCCGCTTCGGGGACGGGAGCCCGGCCGTGCTGCGGCATACTTACGGTAAGGGACATACCTGCTTTGTAAATTCAGCGGCCAGTCTGGGGTATTTTCAGACGCGTCTGGAAGTGTTCCGGAAACAGATCGTGTCCTTTGCCGAGGAGCGGACCGACAGGGAAATGGAGTTTCCTTCCGAAGAAGCCTGTATAACCAGCCGGGTTCTGCGGGCCGGGGAGGAACGGATTATTATTTTGGAAAACTGGTCGGAGCGGGAAGCGCGCTGTGTCCTGAGGGGACGGAAAAAGGGGATCGGAGCGGTCCGAAAAATCACGGAGGAGACCAGACTTGCGCAGGAGGAGAATCAGGTTTTGGTGACCCTTGGGCCTAAGGAGAGCGCTGTTTTCGTAGCAGGGCTCAGGGAAGGATTGCAGCGTAATACGTGAAAGTGACGAATGGAGGAACGCGGTATGGCGACATGGGAAAAGGAATGGAAAGGAAATAGAGGAGAAGAACTCTTAAAAGCGGTGGAAACGGAGGAGTACCGTATTTTGACGGACTGGAAAGAGGGCGTCTGCTCCCTTGCCATGAAGAATCTCTGCGGCCATCCGGTACGGCTTGAGAAAATCCCCGTTCTGGAGATGGATATGCCCTTTGGGCCGGATACCCCGGTTTATGGAGAGGCCTACAATATGCTGTGCCAGTACAGCGGAACCGTAAAGAAAGTGGACCTGATCGGCTTTTTCGGGGATCACGGGCACTACCGGCTTTCGGCTCCAAAGGATTTTCAGCAGGTGTATAATCTGATCCGTTTTACCATGGAAAACGGAGAGAGCCTCCTGCTGGGCTTTTCCTCCTGCCGGCGGTTTAGCGGAGAATTCTGGTTCAATGAGAAGAAGCTGTACGCGGTGCTGAACCTGGAAGGAATCGAAATCCGGGAGGGAGAGACCGTGGCCCTGGAAACGCTTTTCGCGGGGAAGGGCCCGAAAGAAGCCGTGGAGGAAGCTTTTGGGGACGCGATACAGACAAACCATCCGATGCTTCGGACGCCCGAAATCCCCACCGGCTGGTGTTCGTGGCCGGTGTACGGCCCCCAGGTGACGGAACAGAATATTTACGACAATCTGAACGCCATCAAAGAGCAGGGACTGAATTTGAAATACATTCAGCTCGACGACGGATACCAGCCGTTTATGGGAGACTGGCTTCAGACGACCGACGCGTTTCAGGGCGGGATGGAGAAAATGTGCCTTGCCATAAAGGAACAGGGCTTTGAACCGGCGATCTGGGTAGCCCCGTTTATCGCGGAAGAAAAATCGGAACTGTTTCAGAAGCATCCCGGCTGGTTCGTAAAGGATACGGATGGAAAGCCTCTGGCGTCGGATCGCGTAAGCTTTGGAGGCTGGCGCTGCGGGCCGTGGTATATGCTGGACGGCACACACCCGGAAGCACGGAATTATCTTTCGGAGGTTTTCCGGACCATGCGGGAAAAATGGCAGGTGAAATATTATAAGATGGACGCGATTATGTGGGGCGCCCTGCCCTTTGGCGTCCGTTTTGAGAAGAACCGGACAAGCGTGGAGGCCTACCGCATGGGAATGCGGGCGATTCTGGAAGGAGCCGGAGAAGACAGTTTCCTGCTGGGGTGCAACGCTCCCATGTGGCCCTCCTTGGGACTGGTTCATGGAATGCGGGTTACCAATGACATTTCCAGAAATTTTGACTCCATCAAAGAGGTGGCCAGGGAAGGCTTCTTCCGGAACTGGCAGAATAACCGGCTGTGGATCAACGACCCTGATACGGTTCTGCTTCGAAACAGCGACAAAGTGGTCCCGGACCCGGAAGGGAAGCCGGTGAAAATCAACACCGGACTTTCCCGGAGCGAATTTCTCTACAACGCGTCTTACGTGCTGGCCTCCGGCGGAATGGTGCTTGCCGGCGACAACCTCGCTGAATTTACGGAACAGAACCGGGCGGATCTGAATAAACTGCTTCCGCCCCTTGGCCAGGCCGCCGTGTTTGAGACGGACGACCACGCGGTTGGGCGGATTGCCCTTGAGAAAAAAGAAATTTTGTGTGTTTTTAACCCGGAAGACAGCGGCCGGGATTTCCCGGTACAGGTGAAAAAGACGGCGAAGGCCGTTGATTTCTGGACCGGAGAAGAGCTGGGCGTCTGGACGCGGGGAACGCGGACGGTGCGCGTGGAGGGGCGCTCGGCAGCGGTGGTTGTGTTGGAATTTACGGGTGAATGACGGAAAAAGAAGGAGACAATCCCGCAGAATTCGGGCTTTATCAAAGCTGAAATTCTCTGCTGGTTCGTCTCCTTTTTCATAAGTTCTATTTTAAGGCGAGAAATCCCCTTAGCAGGATTTTTCGAAGCGTTCTTTCGGCTAAACGGTCTTCGGCCCTGTTTTACACAGTATCTGCAAAAGATGTGCAGAAAATCTGCCAAATGGGTTGATTATCTGCATATAAAGTGGTAATATCATATGCAGATAAGAATGGAGAATGTACAATGAAAGTATTTGATTATTCTTTTTTGAATAATGGGCTGCTCCCAGCAAGTTTAATCAATCTGACTTCCAGTATTGTTTCGCTAAAAACAATGGCGGGGGTTCGTAAAGATGAGTATGCACAGGTTTTTACCGAACTGGAGTCTATTGCTAAGGTGCAGTCGGTCAAAAGCTCCAATGCCATTGAGGGCATTGTAACCAGCGATGAGCGTATTCATGCGATCGTGAACCAGAACAGCGCTCCCTTAAATCACAATGAGGCGGAGATCGCCGGGTATAGAGATGCGCTGAATACAATCCATCTGGGGTATGAGCATTTGGATTTCCGGCAGAGCGACATTCTCAGGCTTCATGAGATGATGATGTCCATTGCCGGATACGAATATGGCGGGCAATACAAGACAGACGACAATGTGATTCTGGAAGTAGACGCTCACGGCCAGCGGCGTGTTCGTTTCCAGCCTACCCCGGCGGCAGAAACGCTTCAGGCGATGGAACAACTTGAATTGGCGTATATGGCTGCCAGAAGTGATGCCAATATCAACCAGCTTCTGTTGATCCCCTGTGTGATCCTGGACTTTCTCTGTATCCATCCGTTCCGGGATGGCAACGGAAGAATGTCACGGCTGCTTTCGCTGCTTCTGCTCTATAAAAACGGCTATGACGCCGGAAAATATGTTTCTTTCGAGGAACAGATCAACAACTATAAAGCTTACTATTATGAAGCACTGCGGCAATCTTCCGAGGGCTGGGCGCAAAACGAGAACAGCTACTTTCCCTTTATAGAAAACTTCCTTTCCATGTTGTATATGTGCTATAAGGAACTGGATAAACGCTTTGCAGTTGTCCATGGAAAGCGAATTACCAAGAAAGCCCGGGTAGAGGCAACCGTACTGAACAGCCTTACCCCTATCTCGAAAGCGGAGATTTGTCAGATTCTGCCTGACATCAGCCCCACCACGGTAGAAGCCGTGCTGGGGGCAATGGTGAAAAGTGGCAGTGTCAAACGGCTTGGGAAGGGGCGGAATACTCGATATATCAAAGCATAAGTTCTATAGCAGTCCTAAAAATTACCGCACATAACCACACGCACGAAAATATCCCATACAATCCGACTCACGGATCTCCGCAAATGCTGCTTCAACGGCCTTTGATAAAAGTGCTGCTGTACGGACTTTTTGTTTTCTCATATATGCCTTGATCTTTGACCACATATTTTCTATCGGGTTTAAATCTGGGCTGTATGGCGGCAAATACAAATACTTGATATGATTTTTGTCCAGAAAATCTTTTACTGCGCGGGCATGGTGTGACCGCATATTATCCATGATAACGACGTCATCCGGGCCGAGTGTTGGAAGCAAATTTACTTCCAGATATTGCTGAAACCGTTCTGCTGTGGTACCTCCCTGATAGATGGTATAAACACAGGTTCCATCAAGCCGTATAGACGACAGGATCGTTGTATTGACAGGCGTGTTCAGCGGAGCACTGTCAACGGCACGCTGGCTGCGCTGCGCCCGTGCGTAATGCCTTGTCATGTTGATATTAACCCCGCTTTCATCGAGAAACACAAGATGGCCTGTGTCTTTCTCCGATAGGCACTGCTGCCAGCCTGTCCGCTTCTGCTGAACATCGGGGACGATCCTGTTCTGAAGCATGAAGAGACTTCTTTTTATAGACATATCCCAGCTTCACAATGGCTTTTCGGACCGTTTCGTCACTGACATGGAGTTGGAGAGTCTCTGTGACCTCATGAATCGTAATATGGGGCTGCTGTTGGATAAGACGGTCGATACGGGCAAGATCATCAGCGGAAAGAGAACGCTTACGGCCGCGCAGGGAGGTACGCGTTTCCACAGAGCCGGTTGCTTTCAACTGTTCACGCAATCGATAGATCGTACTTGTATTTACGGAAAAGCATTTTGCAATTTCCTTGACAGGGATTTGATGATTAAGGGCTTGGACAATAAGATGTCGCGCTTCGTTGTGTAACATAAATATCACCTCTACCTTAATCATAATACCGTTGTCAAGTATGTGCAGTATTTATTTGAATTGCTATAGTACTACGACGGAAAAGCCGGTTACGGTTCGCGGCAGCCGCGAACAGAACAGCGGCTGCTTGCGGAACGGAGGGACGTCATAGTGAAAAAAGTTGATGCTTGTTGACAAAAGTCGCTTGAAAAAATACCTGATTTTAAGAAGAACTCCCTTGGAAGATATTTGATTTCATGAAGAACTCCCTTGAAAAATATTTAATCTCTCCGGGTCTAATTCCCCGCAGCTCTGCTGCGTAACAAACTTTTGAGAAAAGTGGAAGAAGTGATATACTAAAGGAAAAAAGAAAGGAATTGTGAGATGAGTGAGTATATACACAAATCGCACAATGTATCAGTGCTTATGTATCACTTCGTATGTCCAGCAAAATATCGAAGAGTAGTAATAGATGATGAGGTAGATGAAGTAATAAAAGAGACGTGTCAGGAAATAGAAAAACGATATGAAATAAGATTTCTGGAAATAGGGACAGATCGAGATCATGTACATTTCCTGATACAGTCCGTGCCAAAGTATAGCCCACAAAAGATCATACAAATAGTAAAGAGTATTACAGCTAAAGCGGTATTTGCAAAATGTCCGCAGGTGAAGAAAAAACTGTGGGGAGGGGAGTTCTGGACGGATGGATATTATGTGGCAACCGTAGGTGAACATGGAAATGAACAAGTAATCAGTAAGTATGTGAGAGAACAAGGACAAGAAAAAGAATATAAGAAACTATATCAAGCAGTAGAGGAAGAGAAGCAGTATAGCATATGGGATTATATGTAGAGGGAGCGACCTTCGATACCCCGCAGCTCTGCTGCGGGGTAGTTCATCTTGCTGTAGATAAGGAAATGCCGGACTGGTGGGTTCCGGATTTATTGGTGCCGGACTGGAGGAACGATTGAGAGTGAAAAAATACGAGTATAAAAGAAAAGAAGACTTATATGGCGGATATCGTTCAGAAGACATTATTGAACTTTTCAAAATGCGTGAACGCAAATAAATCAATTTTTTAAAATTTTTCAGGATGCCCGGAAATGCCCATCCTACGCGGTTTTTCCGGGCTTTATAGTTCTAACCGCATCTATTGCCGCGACAGATGAATAGTATTCGCAGCAGTTCATACCTTTTCGGCCATCTGGCCCTGTTAAATTTCTTTTAATTCTTTTAATACTTTTAATACTTCTCCAGCATCCCCATCAATGCAGACAGACCGCTCCCCAATCTCCCTTGGCACATAGGCTTCCCCGTAATTCACGCAGGCATACACAGCTTTCGGATTTTGATACGTCATCTGCCAGAAGGGATATTTAATAATTCCCGGCGTATTGCTTCCAACGCCCAGTTCAAGAAAAAGAATGCGCATGCTCTGGTGGCGGCGCAGGAAATCCTGATAGCGTTCCGCCGCTTTGTGCCAGCCCGCGTCCTCCACGAAGGTATCGTCCGCCCGCAGATTCATGGACATGGGCGCGCCGCAGACGGGGCAGCGGGGGACAAGTTCGGAAGGAATGCGCATGTCTTTCTGCCGGTCAATCATCTGGCGGACAAGGCTCTCGTTGTCGTAGGTCTTGTCATGGCAGGGCTTGGAGCACTGGAACAGGCCGTAATCCCCCTGGGTATAGAACAGCCGGTGCTTGTCGAACCCGGCCTTCTGAAAGCAGTGGTCTACGTTCGTGGTCAGAACGAAATAATCCTTGTCCCGCACAAGCTCCAGCAAATCCCGGTAGACGCTTTTGGGTGCGTCCTGATAGCGGTTAATATAGATGTACCGGCTCCAGTAGGCCCAGTGCTCCTCCAGGGAGTCAAAGGGATAGAAGCCGCCAGAATACATATCCCGGAAGCCGTATTTCGCGATAAAATCCGAAAACGTTTCCTGAAACCGTTTTCCCGTATAGGTAAATCCGGCGGAGGTGGAAAGCCCCGCGCCCGCGCCGACGAGAACCGCGTCCGCGGCTTTCAGTTCGGCGGCCAGTTTTTTAACGCTGTCCCAGCAGCTTCTTGTAGATTGTATAGTCTGTGTCCTTGAAAACATTAAAAATTACCTCCATACCGTTTTTGTTTTCCTGTAAATAAGACCGGACCGTCTGAACCGCGATTTTGGCGGCCAGCTCATTGGGAAAATGAAATTCTCCCGTGGAAATGCAGCAGAAGGCCACGCTTTTCAGGCCGTAAGCGCCGGCCAGCTCCAGGCAGGAGCGATAGCACGAGGCCAGCAGCTCACAGTCTTTCCGGGCGACCTCCCGGTAAATAATCGGGCCCACCGTGTGCAGAACATAGCGGCAGGGAAGATTATAGGCTTTCGTAATTTTTGCCCTGCCTGTGGGCTCTTCCGTGCCCTGTTCGCTCATGACGCGGGCGCATTCTAGACGAAGCTGTACGCCGACGGCGGAATGAATGGCATTGTCAATACACCCGTGGCAGGGAACGAAGCAGCCCAGCATCTGGCTGTTTGCCGCGTTGACGATGGCGTCCGCCGCCAGGGTTGTGATATCGCCCTGCCAGAGAGCGATTCCCGGCTCGACCGGCGTTAAATCCCTCGGTTTTGTTACGCCTTTTTTCGCGGATTCCAGCTGCAGATACGCGTCCTGCGCTTTTAAAAAATCTTCGCTGACCGGAGCGGGCATGCGTACGTTCATAAGGCTGCGGAGCAGCCGCCGCTTTTCTGCCGGATTTTCGGGGACAATGATATTTTTGTAATCCGCGTTTTCGTTTATCAGATAAAAAATTAAAAAATCGAGCCTTTCTTCCTGGGTCATGGCTTCCTCCTTGCACTCCTGAATCACATTCTTACGGTCTGCGCAGAACCGCTTGAGTTTCCTTCTTCTGAGATATATAATATCCCTGCGCGGACTGCGTGTAAAGCAGGCACTATATTGTGAGATAGTTACCGGAAGGTAACTGCCCAAAATCCACGCGAAGGCAGCGCAGAAAGGAATTGCAGGAATGTATCACATATTAATTGCCGAGGATGACAATGACATCAATCAGCTTCTGAAACGGATTCTCACAAAGGCAGGCTACCGGGTAAGCCAGGCGTTCTCCGGTACAGAGGCCAGGCTTTTGGCGGCCATGGAGGAGCCGGATCTTATGCTGCTGGACCTGATGCTTCCGGGAATGTCCGGCGAGGAGCTGATCTGTGAAATCCGGGGAAAAAGCAGTCTTCCGATTCTCGTTCTCTCTGCGAAAGGCGGTCTGGACGACAAGGTAAACGCCATACGGATGGGTGCCGACGACTATGTTACAAAGCCCTTTCAGCAGGAAGAAGTGCTTGTGCGGGTGGAAGCGCTTCTGCGCCGGGCAGGCGGACAGAATCCCCAGCCCGCAAAGGAGGAAAAGCGGCTGCTGACGGCAGGAGAGCTTTCCATGGATACCGAGGGCAGAACCGTGCGGGTATGCGGGAAGGAAATCACTTTGACATCCCACGAATTTGACATTCTCCAGGTTCTTCTGGAAAATCCGAAAAAGGTGTTCTCCAAGGATGCCCTCTATGAGGCGGTCTGGAAAAGCGGCTACTATGGGGAGGACAACACCGTCAGCGTCCACGTGAGCAACCTTCGGAAAAAGATCGGGGCCTGCACGGACCGGGAATACATACAGACCGTATGGGGAATCGGCTACCGGCTGGGAGGGGACGTTTCCTGAGACCCTGCTTTTTTATGATTTCGATTCTTTATGATTTCTTTAAAGTTTATTAAGGACTTCTTTGAGGGATTTTCGTAAGATAGACTCCGTAAACAAGAAGAATCCATATTCACTTGACACGGAGGGAAGACGATGAACGATATTTTGCTTCACACGGAGCATGTGACGAAAACATACGGAAAACAAAAGGCCCTGGATGATGTGAGCATTACGCTCCAGCGGGGCGAAATCTACGGCCTGGTGGGAAACAACGGGGCTGGGAAAACAACCCTGATGCGCCTGATTGCCGGCCAGTCTCCCATGGAGAGCGGGGAAATTCAGCTCTTTGGAGGGAGAACCGAGGCGGAGCTTCGAAAGAACCGCAGAAGAATGGGGACGCTGATCGAGACGCCGGGGTTTTTCTCCTACCTGACGGCCAGGGAGAATCTGGAATATTTCCGGCTGCAGTTTGGCATACCGGGAAAGGACATTGTGGAGGGAACCCTGGAGGAAGTGGGCCTTGGGGACGCCGGAAATAAAAAATACAAGAACTTTTCCCTGGGCATGAAGCAGAGACTGGGCCTGGCCCTGGCGATCATGCACTCGCCGGAGTTCCTTGTGCTGGATGAGCCCATTAACGGCCTGGACCCGGAGGGAATCATCGAAATCCGCAGCCTTCTCCAGAAAATCAACAGCAAAAAGAATGTGACGATTCTGATTTCCAGCCACATTCTGCCGGAGCTGTCCAGCATTGCCACACGGTACGGATTTTTGAAAAACGGCGTGCTCCTTGAAGAGCTTTCCGCCCAGGAGCTGCTGCGAAAATGCAGCGTTTATGTGGAACTTCAGGTTTCCGATGTGAAGAAAGCGAGCGTGGTTCTGGAGACCCGCTTGGGAATCCGGAATTATCAGGTGTATCCGGACGGATACCTGCATGTTTTTGAGAAGCTGGACCAGGTGGACCAGATCTGCCGGGAGGTGGTGCTTGCGGATATCGGGCTGTTTTCCGCCCACAAGCAGGCCATGGATCTGGAAAGCTATTACGTGAATCTGATGGGAGGTACGCAGTAATGAACTATATCAAAAGTGAGTTTTACCGGACAATTCGATGCAGAGGTTTTGTTATTGCTTCGGGCGTGATTTTCGCTCTGTGCGCCGCGGTAATTATTCTCTGCGCGGTTATGAACCAGAACTATACGGTCAAGGTGACAGGCTCTGCCATCCTGGGCCTGGTGATTATGATTTCCGGCAGCTTTCTCTATTTCGCGGCCATGATCGGTTATCTGATTGACAACGGAGAAAAGAAAGAGCATACAGTGAAGCATACGGTGGCTTATGGCATCGCGCGGGAAAAGCTGTATCTTCTCCGGTTCGCGAATCAGGCTGTCTGGGGAACGGCCGTTTATTTTCTGACCGCCGGACTCCTCTGGCTGCTCAGCGCGCTGCTTTTGCCGGGCACGGACGCGGAAAGTGTAAATCTGTTCTGGAAGACTATCGTGACCCTTTATCCGCTGTGTATCGGCACCCTGGCCCTGCTTCACGCCATTTCTATGAACATGGAAAATACGAATCTGTCAATCGTTCCCCTGGCGCTGATCCTTTCGGTGCTGCCCTGGGCTTTGCAGATCATCGGAATGCGGTTTGAAATCATGACAGAGGTCGCCAGATGGCTGCCCTCCTCTCTGGCGAATTACAGCCGGATCCTGGAGGAGGCCGGCATGGTGGAGAAATGCTGGGGCGTGGGAATCTTTTGGATCGCCGCTTCCAGCGCGGTGGGAATCCTTCTGTATAAAAAACAGGAAATTCGCTAGAAAAACGCTGAACAAGGGCAACGGTTCAGCAGGGCTGAACCGTTAAACAAGGCGCTTTCCGCGCCGGATTTGCGCAGGAAACCCGGCAGGCGCCGGGATGCGTAAAAGGAGGACATATGGAACTGATTTTGCTGTTTCTTTTCGCGATTGGCGCAGCGGTGTTTGCCGCGCGCCTTTTCCTGCTTCGGCGAGCCATAGAAAGACTTCGGCGGGATTTTTGTGAGGTCACCGCTCAGAAGGACGCGGACAGGCACCTGACGCTGGATTATCAGGATAAGGCTTTGGAGGAGCTGGCAGCGGAGCTGAACCGCTATATCGAGGACTGCTATACGGAACGCTACCGTCACCGCTGCCGGGAAAAGAATATCCGCAGCGAGATTACAAATATATCCCACGACTTGCGAACGCCGCTTACTTCCATTACCGGATATCTGGGGCTGATTCAGGGGGAAAACCTGACAGACCGGGAAAAGAAGGAGTATTTTGGGGTGATAAACCGGCGAAGCCAGGATCTGGAGGATATGATCCAGTGCCTTTACGACTACGCCCGCCTGGAAAACGAGGAATACCGCTTTCACATGGAAAAGACGGATATACGGCACCTGTTCTGCGAATATCTTTTGAGCTTTTACAGCGAATTTCAGCAGAAAAAGATTCAGGTTCAGGTAGAATTGCTGAAGGAGCCGGTTATGGTGACGGCAGACCGGGAAGCCCTGAACCGGATTTTCTATAATCTGATCACAAATTTGATGAAGTATTCCGGCAAAAGCTGCAGAATCGCCATGCAGTCCTGCGGGGACACAATCCAAATCCTTTTTGAAAATCCGGCTCCGGAAATGTCGGACTATGAGGCCCAGCATTTGTTTGACCGTTTTTACCGGGCGGAACGGACAAAGACGGCCCAGGGAAGCGGTCTGGGGCTTACCATCGCGAAAATGCTCACGGAAGGAATGGGAGGAACGCTGACAGCCCGGTGCCGGGACGGCAGGCTGATCCTCTGCTTTTCCATGAAAACGATAGCTTTTAGCTATGATGGTCCATAAAAGACAGGTATTTGCCATTTTGTAAATTCGATAGTATACTGTAACTGTAAAGGAACCGGGGCGGGGGATTGCCTGCCCCGGTATCGCCTCCGACGGTTGGATAGCAGTGTTCTTGCGAGAGTGCTGTCCGGGGGCATAAAGGAGGATGAAAAATGAAGATAATAGAGAATCAGACATTTGACGAGGAGCGGGCTCTGTACGGGAGCCATGGCGTTCTGCTTAGAAATTCCGCTTTTGACGGACCGGCGGATGGAGAAAGCGCATTTAAGGAGAGCAGCGACATTGAAGCAGAGCACGTTTTCTGCAATCTCAGGTATCCATTCTGGCATGATCATGGATTAAAAATCCGGGATTCCGAGATGACGGAGCTTTGCCGGGCCGCTCTGTGGTATTCGGATCACATCGAGATTACAAACACGAAACTTCACGGGATCAAGGCTCTGCGGGAGTGCAGCGATGTGGTTCTGGAAGATTGTGACATTATTTCTCCGGAATTTGGCTGGTCTGTTAAAAATATTGAGATGAAGAACTGCACTGCCCAGAGCGAATATTTTATGATGCGTTCCGAGAACCTGAGATTTTCCCAGGTGACCTTCCAGGGAAAATATTCGTTCCAGTACATAGAGAACGCGGTGTTTGAAAACTGCACCTTCGATACAAAGGACGCGTTCTGGCATGGGAAAAACGTTACAGTAAAGGACAGCACGATAAAGGGAGAGTATCTTGCCTGGTATTCGGACGGCCTGACGCTGATCAACTGCAAGATCATCGGAACCCAGCCTTTCTGTTACTGCAAGAACCTGAGGCTGATTAACTGTCAGATGATTGACACGGATCTTGCCTTTGAGAAGTCCGAGGTGGAGGCCGAGATTACCACGCCGGTTCTCAGCATCAAAAACCCCGCGTCCGGCCATATTTACGTTCCGGCGGCGGGCGAGTTGATTTTCGATGATGAGCAGGCAAAGGGACAGGTCATTATTCAGGAGAAAGAAGCGCCCAAGCGCTGTGCCTGCGCCTGAATCTATGAAGAAAAATCGACTGAAAAAATCATTGCTTCAGAGCCGGCTTCTGCGAACCCTTCTGTTTTTGTCCCTGCCGACGATTGTGGAAGAGATTCTCGCGACGCTTCTGCAGTATGTGGACACCGCCATGGTGGGGCAGCTTGGCGAGCGCGCCACGGCGTCGGTGAGCATTACCACAAACGTGACCTGGCTGGTGAACAGCGTACCCGGCGCCATTGGTACGGCCATACTGGTGCTGATCTCCAAAGCGGACGGGGCGGGGGATGAAAAACAGGTTCGCAGGCTGTCCCAGCAGGCTCTTTTTCTGGCTGTGGTTTCCGGCCTCCTTCTGGGGGCGGTTTCCATAGCCCTTTGTCCGTTTATCCCGGTTTGGATGGGCGCCGAGGAGGCGATCCGGGAAGAGGCTTCCCGCTACTTTTTCATTATCAGCCTGCCCCTGGTGTTCCGCTGTGTCAGTACGGTACTCGGGGCCGCTCTTCGGGCCGTACAGAATACGAAAACGCCGATGCTCATCAGCCTGGCGGCCAATGGACTGAATGTGGTGCTGAATTATCTGCTGATTTATACGCTGGGCTTCGGTGTGGCCGGAGCGGCGGCCGCGTCGGCGGTATCCTACGCCCTGTCCGGTATTCTCATGTTCGCTGCCTGCCGCAGAAACCGTCTCCTGAGCTGGAAATGGAAGGAGTTTGCTCTGGAACCTGGGCTGTTAAAAAGCTGTGCCGCTGTGGGAACGCCGGTTCTTGGAAGCAGTGTTGTGTCCTGTCTGGGCTATGTGGTGTTTGCCAGCCTGGTTTCCGGCATGGGAACCACCGTCTTTGCCGCCCATTCTATTGCGGTGACCGCGGAGACGATTTTCTATGTGCCGGGCTATGGGCTTCGCTCCGCTGCCTCCACTTTGATCGGCAGCGCAAGGGGAGAGAAAAACAGCGAAAAGCTCAGGCAGGTCGGAAAACTGAGCGTCGGGCTTACAGTAGCGATTATGTGCGTCAGCGGCGTTCTGCTCTATGCGGGAGCCCGTCCCCTGATGCGGCTCTTTTCCCCCAGCGACCCGGTGGTGAGCCTTGGGGCGGAAATGCTTCGGCTGGTAGCTCTCTCCGAACCGTTTTTCGGCCTGATGATTGTCCTGGAAGGAATCTTTTACGGACTCGGGCGTACGCGCTATGCTTTTTTCGTGGAGACGGCAGGCATGTGGGGCGTCCGTATTCTGTCCACCTGGCTCTGCGTTCACGTGTGGGGGTTGGGACTGCGGGCGGTATGGTACTGCATGATCGCGGACAATGTCTGCAAGGCGCTGCTGTTTGCCATTCCCTTCGTAAAGAAGAGTATCCGGCAGAAAATCCTGCAGTAACAAACTTTGCCGAAAAAAGAAAAAATGTTTTTCTTGTAAAATCACAAAGAGTGTGTTATATTGTTAAAAAGTGACGAAACACTTTGCGGCTTATAACACAACTCTTTTTTTATTTTTCATGCTTATGCCCGGTATCTGCGGGTGTAAATTTTCTTAATCATTCCCTTATGAAACAAAAATTAAAAAAATCCGCGGCAATGCGTGCCCCGCCTTTTGTCCGTATGCCGGAAGGCTTTTCACGGTTCTCAATACCAGTTTTTGCGGACATGTTCCGGGAAAGGAAAAAATGTATCGAAAAAAGAAAGACAGAATCTTGTCCATGATTTTGGCTTTGGCACTCTCTGCGTCTTTTTTAGGCGGATGGCAGGCGGATTCCGCCCAGGAAATCGGCGCTGTTTCGGAGAGCGAGGAGGCTTTTGAATCAGACACGCTTTTCACGGAAGAAAATCAGCCGGAGGCTTTGACGGCGGAAACAGAAGATACAGGATTGGAAGTACAGAGGAAAGAGACGGAGAATACCGAAGGTACAAAAGCTACGGGTGCGGAGACGGGCACAATGTCCGCTTCCGAAGCGGAGAACGCTGATACAGGTGAGAAAGAAACAGACAGGGTCGCGGCGGCAGACAGAACCGCAGAAGCAGACAGGACGTCAGCCGCGGATGCCGGTGAGTCCGAAGAAAAGCAGACGGACAAGGCCGCTGTTTCTTCGGAAACCGAGGGCGCTGGCGAAACGTCAGCCGCGAATGCCGGGGGAACCGAAGAAGAGCAGACGGACAAGGCGGCTGTGTCCTCAGAAACCGAGGACATAGGCGAAACGTCAGCCGCGAACGCCGGGGGAACCGAAGAAGAGCAGGCAGACAAGGCCGCCGTTTCTTCGGAAGCCGAGGACACGGGCGAAACGTCAGCCGCGAACGCCGGGGGAACCGAAGAAGAGCAGACGGACAAGACCGTCGGTTTTTCCGAAACCGAAAACGCTGGCGAAACAACCGCTCCGGGCGGCGGCAAATCAGCGGCTACGGAGACCGGCGTGCCGGCAGAGACCGAAGAAACGATAGCAGAGGAAACGGATGCATTGGCAGGGGAAACGGGTGCCTCGACAGAAGAAACGGATGCGTCGGCAGAGCAAACAGATGCGCTGGAGTTTGATACAGGGATTTATATGGGCGGATGGATGAACGCGGACAGCGGCAGCCTGGAAGGGGCAGCCCGGCTTTTCCTGTATGAGGATGGCACGGCACTGTTCAGCGAAGACGGCAAACAGGTTGACGGAGGGGGCTGGCAGGCAATGCCGGACGGCCTGCGGCTGACGATGCAGTCCCGGATCAAAGGCGCGTACGAGATGGATGTGGTATACGAAAACGGACTTTTGATGCTGCGGGAGGGCCCTGGAAGTTTTCGGATGTCCAGAACCGCGGACAGCAGGCTCACGGTCACCGCGGAAGGAACCGCGATTCTGCAGGGAGAGGCGTATCAGCCCGAAGATGGAAAGAACCTGGGATTTTCAGCGGATTTTTACGCGATTCGGGTGGAGGAAACCGATGTAAATCCGGAGAAAGCAGGCAAATACAAAACGATCTATTCTCTGACGGATTTCCTGACAGGCAGGAGTTTCGCCGTAGAGCAGCCGGTGACTGTCCTTGCCGTGCAGCCGGAGCAGCCGACGGAGAGCGGAGAGACAGAGCAGCCGGAGTTGCCGTTGGCGAGAGAAGAAACAGAGATGTCGGAGAGCGCGGAAACGGAAGCATCCGTATCGCTGTCAGAGAACGCGGAAACAGAGGTGACTGAACGGCCGGCAGAGGATGCGGAGACAGCAGTGCCGGAGCAGCCGGCGGAAAAGATTCACAGGCCGGATACAGGAGAAGAAAGTTATACGAAAACGTTTCGGGTAACCACAAAGGGCGGTGTCCTGCGCGTACTCGGCAGCAGCCGGCGGCTTCTGGCAGAGCTGGCTTACGGGGATGCGGACTTTGTGCTTCATTTCCCGGAGGATGGAGAGAAAAATGCGGAGGATATCACCGTTCAGGCGGTTGCCGAGGATGGTTATACCGTGAAAAATTATGTGATTGTGACGGAAGACAGCGGCATGTCTGTGACATCCCCGGGTTCGGTGTACGGTATCGGAGAGCAGACCTACAGCCGTGCCCATTACCTGACCCAGACACCAAAAAATGAGGTGTTCAAGGTATCCTTTGAAAAACAGGGAGTTCACTCCCTCTTCGCAGTCAGGGCAGCGCTGCCCGCCGCCAGCGGAAATATTGACAGCCCGGCAGTGGGGGATACCTTCACAGGAAGGGCGACCCTGACCTCCATCAATTCGCCGGCGGGAAAGACGTATAACGGAACAGGCGTCATTACCTGTACCAGCGGCGACTTTGAGGGGGACAGTTTTCAGATGTATGCCTGTGCCTCCGGACATACCCACGCGATTCCGCTGCGGGGACAGACGGGCTCATACACACTGACGATTACTGCCGTGGATAAGAGCGCGGGAAAGATTTCTTATAGTATTTATTGGGCAAACGACAATGAGCCCAGCGGATATCAGGACCTTTCCAGCAGCGGAAGCTACAGCCACTCCTTTGAGGCCAGAATCAAGGCCACGAAGGTGACAAAGGACGGCTTCGATGTGTCCGTGAGCTCAGAATATACCCTGAAAGGGGCAGAGTTTACCCTTTACCGGAACTATGATCCCGCCAGCGGAAAGCTTTCCGGAAAAATCGGAGTTATGACCACCGGTTCCTCCGGGAAAACCAGCATTTCTTCCGCCATTACCGCAGAAGCCGGAACCTACTATATAAAAGAGACAAAGGCGCCGCAGGGATTTCTGCTGAACAGCAAAGTATATACCGTAACGGCCCAGGCAGGCGTTACAAACGTCACGGAGATTCCCGATGACGAGAAATACGGGACGATATTGATTCAGAAGGTGGACGAGGACACCGGAAAGCCGGACGCGTCCCTGAAAGGGGCGAAGTTTACCATATCCAGTGACGAAGCAGGGAAAAACGTCCTGGAAACCCTGATCATCGATGAAACCGGACAGGCAGAGTCCAAAAATCAGTATCTTTTGGGCGTTGCCTACTATGTCAAAGAGATTTTTGCCCCTGCCGGCTGGAATATTGACGAAGAGGCAAAAGAAGTGACGGCGGTGGACGACGGCACGGACGAGCCCTCGGTGACAGTAAAATTCCGGGACTCAAAGCAGGAGGGCGGAATCGCCGTACAGAAAGTATCCGGCAGAAACGGAAAATCGAAGCCTCTGAATGAGGAATACAGCTTTAAAGGCGCTATGTTTACCATATACCGGGATAAGGACTGCACAGACCGGGTCGGGAGCATCACCACAGATGAAAATGGCTATGGCAAGAAGACCGGCCTTGAAGTGGGAACTTACTATGTAAAAGAGACCCGGGCGCCTTTGAGCGGAAATTATGAGATAAATGATACCGTTTATCCTGTGGAAGTGGGAGGAACCATGCTTGTCCGAGTGAAAATCCGGGAGGACGAGGTTCTGACGCATTTTACGATCCAAAAAGTAGATGAGAAAACGGGGAAGGCCGATCCAGGGCTGAAAGGAACGACCTTCGGTGTATTTTCTGACCGGGCCTGTACAGACAAGCTGGAGACCGTGACGGTGGGAGCGGATGGAATCGGCACCACCGGGGATTATTATTATCTGGGAAAGACATATTATGTGAAAGAATTGTCTGCCCCCGCGGGCTGGCTGATGGATACCGGCGTAAAAGCCGTAAAAGCCACCGACGCCGTAAAGGTTCCCTCTCTGACCTTTGAGAATACCAATCCCAAAGGAAAGATTCAGGTGCAGAAGACCGTTTCCGATGAAAATTATATAAAAATGTATCCCCTTACGGGAGCGGTTTATACGATTTATTCGGACGCGGAATTAAAAACTGCGGCAGGGACAATGACCACGGACGCCAAAGGACGGGCTGTTTCCGGAGAACTGCCCCTTGGAAGATACTGGGTAAAGGAGACAAAAACGCCTGTGTCAGGCGGCTATGAACTGGACACAAAGGTCTATCCTGTACAGATTACGCTGCAGAATTATTCCGATCCCATTGCCGTCAGCTCTCAGGAACCGTCTACTACGGGAAGCATTGTGATTGAAAAGCATGACAGCGAGACAAAAACTTCTGTGCCGGCAAATGAAAAGTATTCTCTGGACGGAGCCGTTTATACGGTTTACCGGGACGCGCAGCTTTCCCAGACCGCGGGAACCATTCGAATACTGAACGGAACGGGAACCTTAGGCGGTCTGCCCTATGGAATCTATTACGTGAAAGAGACCCAGGCTCCGGCAGACTATCATCTGGATACAAGGGTTTATACCGCGAAGGTGGACAGCAAGGATCCGGTGAAAATCCTGTCAGAGGATCCGGTAAAGAAGGGACAGATTCGAATTGAAAAGAGGGATGCGGTTACAGGTACCGGTACGTCGGCAAACCAAAAGTATTCTCTGGACGGAGCGGTCTATGCGATTTACACGGACGAGGCCTGTACGAAACGTCTGCAGGAGCTGACCATAAAGAACGGAAGTGCCCAGACGGAAAAGACGCTTTTGTTTGGAGACTATTGGGTGAAGGAGACGAAAGCGCCGGATGGTTATGAGCTGGACGCGAAGATTTATAAAGTAACCATTGACAGCGAGACATGCCAGGAAATTTCCGCTGCCGCCGGAACCCTGATTGTTTCCAGCGAACAGCCCAGGCGCGGCGCCATCGGGATTGAAAAACGGGATTCGGCCACCGGAACAGGGCAGCCCCTGAATGAGAATTACAGCCTGGACGGAGCCGTTTACGGGGTCTTTGCGGATGCGGACTGTACGGAGAAACTACGGGAACTGACCATCGAGAACGGCCGTGCCCGGACAGAGAAAGAGTTTTTGTTCGGAGACTACTGGGTGAAGGAGATAAAAGCGCCGGATGGTTATGAACTGGACGCGAAGATTTATAAAGTAACCATTGACAGCGAGACGTGTCAGGAAATTTCCGCTGCCGCCGGGACTTTGATTGTTTCCAGCGAACAGCCGAAGTACGGGGCCATCGGAATTGAAAAGCGCGACGCGCGGACGGGTACCTCCAAGCCGGTAAACGACCGGTACGTTCTGGACGGCGCTGTATATACGATTTTCGGCGATGCGGACTGCACGGAGAAACTGCAGGAGCTGACCATAAAAGACGGCCGCGCCCGGACGGAAAGGAACCTGCCCTTTGGGGAGTATTGGGTGAAGGAGACAGCCGCGCCTAAAGATTATGAGCTGGATACGGCGGTTTACCGTGTTGTCATTGACAGCGAAGCCTGCGAGAAAATTTCCGTGGAAAATGGAACCCTTGTAATCTCTGCGGAAGCCCCGAAGCGGGGAGCGGTGGGAATTGAAAAGCACGATACGGAAACCGGCACGGTAAAAGAGGCAAACGCAAACTATACGATGGACGGGGCGGTCTATACCATTTATTCGGACGAGGGCTGTACGGCGGAGGTGACACGGCTGACCATAGAGAACGGCCGTGCCCAAACCGGAAAGGAACTTCTCTTTGGAGACTACTGGATAAAGGAAACCACTCCGCCTGCTTATTATGAGGCAGATGCCGGAGTTTATAAGGTGACCATAGACAGCGAGAATTGTGAAACGGTTTCGCTGGAAAACGGAACCCTGGTTCTGTCCGCGGATACGCCGAAACGCGCCAGGCTGGCGGTGCAGAAGCGGGACGCCGAGACGGGGGAGACATCTCCTTATACGGAGGCACTGTCTTTTGCGGGGGCTGAATTTGGCATTTACCGGGATAAGGACTGCACGGAGCTGATTCAGAGCCTGGTTACGGACGAAAGCGGATATGCCGTATCGGAGGAACTTTTGATCGATACGTATTATATCCGGGAGATCACGGCGCCCGAAGGCTATAACCGGAATCCAAAGATCTTTGCCGTTGCTCCGGAACAGATGAAGGAAGCGCTGGATAAGGACGAGGCCCAGGCGGTTGTGATCACGGATGTGGAACAGGAAATCATCCGGGCAAATGTGCTTCTGATGAAATACATTAATGATGATGACGGAAGCACCATTCAGCGGCCCCAGGACCGGGATTTGTCCGGTATCCGCTTTACTTTTACTTATGTTGAAGATGAAAGCGTCACGTTTGACGTGTGCGGAGAGAAAAATACGATTATTACGGACGAAAACGGCGTTGCGGTCACGGAAGACCGGGAAAAGTATCCCAGAGGCACGCTGATTTACGGAACGTGGCGAATATCCGAGATTCCTAATTCCGGACTTCTGGAGCCCATCCGGGACTTTGAGATTCAGGTAACGGAAGAGGGCGGAATTTATCCTTACGTAGCAAACAACGACACGGTTCAGGCCAGGGTGGAGATTCAGAAACGGGATGCGAACACCGGAGAATTGATTCCGCTTTCCGATGTCTCGTTCCGGATCCGTGACGAAAAGGGAGATCTCATTGAAATGTGGGATCCGGCGCTGGGCGCGTATACGGATGTGTTCCGAACGGATGACAAAGGAACTGTGCGGCTGCCAAATACCTTATTCTACGGGAGCTATACCCTGGAGGAGATTGCGGCGCCGGATGGATACCTGCTCTCTGAGCCTGTGTCCTTTTCCGTGGAGGAAGCGCACAGAAATCCCCTGGAACCCCTGATTGTGGAGTGCTTCGACCAGCCCCAGACAGGGAAAATTGAAGTGACCAAGGTAGATCAGGATACGGATGAAAACGCGGGGGAAGGCTTCGCGTTTGAGATCGTCGCGGCAGAGGACATACTGGACGCGGCCGGAAATCCGCGGACCGGTGAAAATGCCCTGGGAGAGACGGTTGAACTGACAAAAGGCACGGTGGTGGATTCGATTATTACCGATAAAGAGGGACGGGCAGCCTCAAAAGAGCTGTATTTAGGCAGTTACCTGGTACGGGAAATCGCTGCGCCGGATTTTTATACGGTGAACGAAACGGAACAGACGGTTGTTCTGGCCGCGGATGCCTCTGCGGAAATCGTATGGACTAAGGTGAAAGAGGCGGATGTGAAAACCCGCATTGAGCTTACGAAAGTGGACGCCTATAATGGCATGAAAGCCCTGCCCGGCATTACGTTCCGGGTATTTCCGGAAACGCTTTTGGAAGAGATCACGGCGGGACGCCTGGACCTGCCGGCAGCAGGCCGTGAGTACACGACAGATGCCCGGGGGCGTGTCCGGATCGAGGATCTGAACCACGATACCACTTACTGCATCGTGGAGACACATACATTGGACGGCTATAACCTGGATCCCACGGTTTACCGGATTTATGTGGATGAGAAAGGTCTCATCGGCGGAGAAAAGACGCATGTTATGACGATTGCCAACACGCCGAATGTGGTGGAGATCACGAAGACGGATATCACCGGCGAGACGGAACTGGAAGGCGCGCGCCTGGAAATTACGGATGCTGATGGGAATATTGTGGACGAATGGATTTCAGACGGAACGCCCCATGTGATTCTGGGTATGAAAGCGGGAGATTATACGCTGACAGAGACCCAGGCCCCGGAAGGATATGCCAGGGCCGAGAGCGTTTCCTTTACGGTGACGGATAAGCTGGAGGTGCAGTCCGTGACGATGAAGGACGAGCGGATCACGGTGGAGGTTGTAAAGCTGGACGCCGAGACCGGACAGCCGGTGTCCGGGGCAAAGCTGATGGTCAGTGACAGCAGCGGCGGCATCGTGGAGGAATGGGTTACAGACGAAACGCCGCATCGGATGTTTCTGGCAGCCGGAGACTATGTATTGTCCGAAACCCAGGCGCCGGAGGGCTATGCCGCGGCAGAACCAAAAGCGTTTACTGTAACAGACGAAAGAGGCGTGCAGACCATAGAACTGGAAGATGCGCCGCTGTCTCTGGTCATTTCCAAACAGGGAGAGGAGCCGGACGCGGAGCTTCCCGGCGCGCGGCTTCAGCTTCTGGACGCCCGGGGAGTGGAAATCGCTGCCTGGACGACTGCAGAGCAGCCCCATACCATAAAATATCTTCCGAAAGGGAGTTATACCCTGCGGGAGCTGGCCGCGCCGGAGGGCTACAGTCTGGCGGCGGATCTTACCTTCATCCTGGAAGATACGGCAAAGCCCCAGTATGTGACGATGAAAAACACCAAAACACAGACGGAGATTACCAAAACCGATTTTGCCACCGGCGAGGAACTGCCCGGGGCAGAGCTGGTAATTACCGACACGGAAGGGAATGAGATCGAGAGATGGGTGTCCACAGAGGAGCCGCACAAAATCAGCGGGCTTCCGGTGGGAGAGTACACCCTGACGGAGACTATCGCGCCGGAAGGGTACGCCACGGCAGAGAGCGTAAAGTTCACAGTGACGGATACGGGCGAAATCCAGAAAGTGGAGATGAAGGATCAGCCCTTGGAGGTGGAAATCAGTAAGACGGACATTGCGACGGGCGAGGAATTGCCCGGAGCGGAGCTGGTGATCACCGACGCGGAAGGGAAGGAGATTGAGAGGTGGGTATCCACGGAGAAGCCGCACAAAATCAGCGGGCTTCCGGTGGGAGAGTACACCCTGACGGAGACTATCGCGCCGGAAGGGTACGCCACGGCGGAAAGCGTAAAATTCACAGTGACGGATACGCGCGAAATCCAGAAAGTAGAGATGAAGGACGAGCTTATTCAGGTAGAAGTTGCGAAGAGGGACGCCAAGACAGCGGAATTTCTGGCCGGGGCAAAGCTGGAGATCCGGGGAATCGACGGAAAGACCGTGGAGAGCTGGACTTCCCAGGAAAAGATGTATGTTATTGAAGGACTGCCGGCGGGAGACTACACTCTGGTGGAAACGGAAGCGCCCGAGGGCTACGAAAAGGCCGCGGAGCTGGCTTTTACAGTAAAGGACACCGGAGAAATCCAGACGGTGACGCTTTACAATAAAAAGTATCCGGAAACGCACGAGACGGAGGGTCCCTCCGGCCCGGCCCCCGAAACGGGAGATCCTTCCCAGACAGCAGTCTACGGCGCTGCGCTGCTGGCGGCGGCTTTGCTGGCAGGCATGCTGCTTTACCGGACATGGAAGATCCGCAGGGACGGAAAGGATAAAGTATGAGAAGGTGGCTTCTTGCGCTGATAATCGCGCTTCAGGTTTTTGCGGGAATTTTTTCAAAAATGGACGGGATACGGAAACAGGAGCAGAACGCTTTGTCCGGATCCCGGACAGAGAATATCTACTCTATCGCTTACGCGCAGGCTTGGACAGAAACCAGCGCCGTGACAGCGGAAACGGTACGGCAGAGCAGCAGTGCCCGGGAAGAGAGGACGGAGGGAGATAAAAGCTGCCGATTTTGCCGGAAGTCATCCGTGGATAAAGAAAATGAGGACTCTACAGGGATAAAGAAAGCCGCCGAAAGCGGCGGCTGAGGGCGCAGGGCGGGTAGGTTTGCAGAAGGAAGCTGCAAAAAGGCCGGCAGCTCCCGGAAACGGGAGGGTGCGCATGCCGGCCTGAAATTTCTGTGAAGCGGATGCGATCAGTCCGCTTCGAGCGCAGGAGACTATTCGTAACAGTTCAGCTTTGCTGAACCGTTACGGTTGATTTTTCTTATAAATCAGCCAGAGGCCCTTTAAAAGGAGTTTATCATCCAAAATGATTTCTTCCAGACAATTCGGAACAATCACACGGGCAATGCCTCCGGTGGCGAGTACGGTAGCCTTTTCGCCAAGCTCTTTTTCGATACGCTGGATCATGCCGTCCATGCACGCGGCGTTTCCCAAAAGAACGCCGCTTTTCATGCAGTCGATGGTGTTTGTGCCGATCACCTTTTTGGGCGGATCCAGGCTGATCCGCGGAAGCTGGGAGGTGCGGCTGGTTAGAGTATCCAGAGAGATCCGGACGCCGGGCAGAATCATACCGCCGATGTAGTTTTTCTTTTTGTCAATGACGGATATGGTGGTGGCAGTCCCAAGATCGAAGATAATAAGCGGGGCAGGATATTCGGCGATGGCAGCCACCGCGTTCACCACCAGATCGCTGCCCAGCTGGGCCGGGTTGTCCATAAGGATGTTCAGCCCGGTTTTCAGACCCGGCCCTACGATCAGCACCTTGTGATGGGTGATTTTAAAGACTGCGTCTTTTACAATGTTCGTCACAGGGGGAACCACGGAAGCGATGATGGAGCCTGTGATGGCGGAAGGGGAGATTTCGTACATCTCAAGGACGTTTTTGAAGCTGATCGCGTATTCCAGAACGGTCTGGGTGGAATTGGTTGACAGCCGTTCCACAAAAAGAATGTCCCCATCCTCAATACAGCCGATGACAATATTTGTATTTCCAATATCAATGGCAAGAATCATATATGAAAAACACCTTCCTTTTGCAACAGTTCAGGCCGCTGAACCGTTACTTTTTATATTATTTTTGCTTTAAGAATGATGCGGCCGACCAAGGCGGTAAGCAGCGCGGCTACGATGGCCTCCGGCACACCGTTGATTCCGATGATGGTCAGAATAAAAAGGTAGACGGTTTCGGAGGCCGTATTATTGGCCGCGGCGTAGGCATCCCGGAAAAAAAGAAAAATCATATTCATGACCAGAAGCGTGTTCGTCAGCGCTCCAGCGATGCCGGCTGCCCCCAGAGATGTGGTCGTTCCCCATTTCTTTTCCCGGAAAATCCTGTGAAAAAAGCGGTATACATAGTATGGAATTACGCCGGTGAGAATGCGCGGAATGAAGCAGATAATAAGGCTTGGAATGCCGCCGTGGATTTCTCCCAGCTCATAAAACGGGGAAAACACAAAGGATGTCGCCGTAGGATTCATGGTATTGTTTACCAAGCTGGTAAGCCCAAAGACAAATCCCAGAACGGCTCCTTTTTTGGGCCCTAAAAGCACAGAGCCCAGAATGACGGGAATGTGGATGATAGTAGCGCGGGTAAATCCCAGAGGAATATACCCGAGAAATGGGGTGAAGGCCATGAGAATAATCAGTGCTGCGAACAGTGCAACCTGAACCAGGCCCAGAGTGGAGTGTTTGGTTTTCATAGTAATCCTCCTTGTTATTATTCCCTGACGGGATACAATACAATGTGGCCGCAAACGCGGCCTGCGGACCGGCGCGGGCACGCCGCGCACCTGACGGCGGCGCCTTGACCTTGTGCTAGTATATCACAGAATCGGCCGCGGCGCAACGGAGAGCGTCTTTTACCAAAACCTATAAGATGGGGCAGACACGGTCCGCACAGTATGCGCGCGGACTTGGGCTGAACTGTCACCATGGGCTGTTCAGTTACGGCAGTTTCGGTTGATTTTATATGGATATTGATTTACAATATTAGCATCTGCTGCATCAGTTTTGGAGTCCCGCAAAGAGGGCGGGATGGGATAAGGAGGAATATACAGAGCATATGCTGAAGGGAAAAACGGTAATCCTTGGAGTGACCGGCAGCATTGCCGCGTATAAGGCGGCGAATCTTGCGAGCATGATGAAAAAGCTTGGCTGCAATGTCCATGTGATTATGACAAAAAACGCGACGAATTTTATACATCCGATTACCTTTGAGACATTGACCCAGAACAAATGTCTGATTGATACCTTTGACCGGAACTTCGAGTTCAGCGTGGAGCATGTTTCTTTAGCGAAACAGGCGGATTTGGTTATTATTGCGCCGGCTACGGCAAATGTCATCGGAAAGATCGCCGGCGGAATCGCCGATGACATGCTGACCACTACGGTTATGGCCTGTACCTGCCCGAAACTTATCGCGCCGGCTATGAATACCAGGATGTTCCGAAACCCGATTGTTCAGGAAAATATCGCGAAGCTTGGGAAACACGGTTATGTGGTAATTCAGCCGGAGGTAGGGATGCTGGCCTGCCGGGATGTGGGAGAGGGGAAGCTTCCCTCAGAGGATCTGCTGCTGGACTATATACTCCGGGAGATTGCCCGCGAAAAGGATATGAAGGGGATGAAGGTTCTTGTGACGGCGGGACCCACTGTGGAGGCGGTGGACCCGGTGCGGTATATCACGAATCACTCTACTGGGAAAATGGGCTATGCCCTGGCCAGAGCCTGCATGCTCCGGGGCGCTCAGGTAACTCTGATTACAGGTCCCACCGCTATACCAAAGCCCCGGTTTGTGGAGACGGTACCAATTACCAGCGCCAAAGAAATGTTTGACGCGGTTGTGGAAAGATTTAAAGAGCAGGATCTTATCATAAAAGCCGCTGCCGTGGCGGATTACCGTCCAAAGCAGACAGCGCAGGACAAGATCAAGAAACAGGGAGAGCATATGGCGCTGGAACTGGAGCGCACGGACGATATCCTGCAGTATCTGGGCGATCACAAAAAAGCAGGCCAGTTTCTCTGCGGTTTTTCCATGGAGACAAAGGATATGCTGGAGAACTCCCGGAAGAAACTGAAAAAAAAGAATCTGGACATGATCGTCGCAAACAATCTGAAGGTAAGGGGCGCGGGCTTTGGAACGGATACGAATGTGATTACGATGCTGACAGAACGGGAGGAGGTTTCTCTGCCTCTGCTGACAAAAGAGGAGGCGGCGAACCGTATTTTGGATCAGATTCTGTCTATGAAGGAGTCGAGAAAGGAATGAAAGAATACGAAGCGGTATGGGAGATTTTTAATCAATGCCCGAATAATCAGATGAGGGATGTATTCTTTGAGGAACTGTCCCTGGATGATCCGGAGGAATATCTGAGACAGAAATTCAAGGGTAAGGAGGTATCCTGGGAAAAAACAGTCCTGGAGGACGGAACCCTGGTTTTTGACATTCAGGCATCCGGAATCCGCCAGAGATATACATTTACCGAGATCTGAAGAGGGCAGGAAAGGAGACGTCATGAAAGCATCGAAAATTATTGAGGGCGCCATGCTGGCGGCTGCGGCAGGCACCGCGGCGGCTACGGGAAAGTTTTTCAACGATGTAGTCTGCAGAGAAAAATGCATGCCGCCTATTTGGCGGCGGACTTTCAGAGTAAGGAAAGACAGAAAAGAACACGTTTCCCCGTATCAGGATGTTTTGGAGGAGGGGAAAAAATGGCTGAAAAAGATGGAACCGCAAAGCGAGTATTTTATGCTTCAATCCTTTGACGGACTTACTTTGACAGCGAGAATGATTCCCGCGGACAAAGATTGCGGCAGGGTGGTTCTGGCTGTACACGGATACAAAGGAAGCGGGGAGAAGGACTATGCGGTGATGGCACGTATGTTCCATGAGGCGGGGTACCATGTTCTACTGGTGGATAACCGGGCTCACGGCGCCAGCGAAGGAAAGTACGTGGGTTTCGGATGCCTGGACAAGGAGGACTGCTACCGGTGGATTCAGCATCTGAACCGCCGCTTTAAAGGAAAATGCGATATCTTTCTTCACGGCGTATCCATGGGCGCGGCCACGGTGCTGATGACCTCGGAGCTGAATCTGCCGCCGGCGGTAAAGGGAATTGTGGCTGACAGTCCCTATACTTCCCCGATGGAAGTCTTTGAGGCGGTTGCATCCGGAAGAAAAGGCGGAAAGCTGGCGGCAAAGGCGGTTCTTACGTGCGGAGACATTCTCTGCCGGATAAAGGCCGGCTATGGATTTCTGGACTGCTCCGCTGAGGAGGCGGTGACGAAAACCAGAATCCCGATTTTTCTGATTCACGGAGAACGGGATCGGATGGTGCCGCCGGAGATGTCCGAAAGGATATACCATGCCTGCGTTTCCCCTAAAAAATTGTGGATCGCGAAAAAGGCCGGCCACCTGGAGGTGTTTTACAAATATCCGCGGGAGTACCGGAGGCGGGTGCTTGAATTTTATGAAGCGTGTGAAAACGGAAGTTTGGTGAAAACAGAAAAGGAGAGTCGCGTTGGAGTTTAAGATGAAAAACCTGAAGCCGCTTTTCCTTGGCGGTGCCATTCTGATTTTTTTCGCGTGGGCGCTGAATAATCTCGGACTGCTGAAGAGCGGTTTATTTAGCCTGATGGAAATGCTGGGGCCTTTTCTGATCGGAGCGGCTTTCGCGTTTATCCTGAATGTGCCTATGCGGGCAATGGAGCGTCTGCTCCTGAAGAGAGTAAAACGGAAAAAATTTGCCAGGGCACTGAGTATGGTGCTGTCTCTGGTCATTGTAGCGCTGATTCTTGCCTTTGTCTTTATGATGGTAATTCCGGAGATTATAGAGACGATCGCGCAGATTAACCGGGGAATCCCTGGATTTATCAGAGAAGTGGGACAGTGGATTGAGGGATTGACCGACAATGTGCCGGAACTGGGGGATTATCTTACATCGCTGCAGAATGATTGGTCCAATTTGAACAAAAATCTTCTGGATGTTCTGCAGAATACCGTTACGAATGTGCTGGTGTCCACGGTAGGAGTCGCTACTTCCATGATCGATGCCATTGTGACCCTTGTCATCGCGGTTATATTTGCGATGTATATTCTCGCGCAGAAGGAAAAGCTGGCCAGCCAGGGAAAGCGGGTGATGTACGCTTATCTGCCGCAAAAGAGGGTGGACCGGATATTGGAGATCCTGCGGCTTTCCAGCCGGATTTTCTCCGGATTTATTGCCGGGCAGTGTACGGAAGCGGTGGTTTTCGGATGCTTCTGTTTCCTTGGAATGACAATTTTCCGCCTCCCATATGCCCTGACGATTTCCGTACTGATCGGCTTTACGACGCTGATCCCGATTTTCGGAGCGATTATCGGAACGGTGGTCGGGGCGCTGCTGATTATGGTTGCATCGCCGATCAAAGCGGTTATCTTTGTCATTATGATTCTGGTGTTCCAGCAGATTGACGGAAATCTGATTTATCCCAGGATTGTGGGAAACAGTGTGGGGCTTCCGGGAATCTGGGTAATGATGGCCGTCACGGTAGGTGGAAGTCTTCTGGGCGTGTTCGGGATGCTTGTCTTTGTTCCCCTGGCGTCCGTGGCCTACTGCCTGATTCGTGAAAATGTGGGAAAACGGCTGAAGCTTAGGAATATGGACGGAAGGGCTGCAGGCTTGTAAACCCGGCCCAAATGGTGTATAGTGAGGAAGGCGGTGGTCTGCGCGGCCTTGCGTGGCCGCCGCGCTGATGAAACAAAGAAAGGAACAGCCAGCGTAACAGTTCAGCCAGTTGAATTGTTACCAGACAACAGGTGCAGAATATGGCAGAAAAAGGATGCAGCAGCAGCAGCTGCACAAAAGAAAGCTGCGAGGGATGTCCGTCCAAAAAGCCGGCGAGCTTTCAGGTAGAGCCAAACGCGTTTACGGAAGTAAAACACGTGATCGGTGTGGTGAGCGGCAAAGGAGGAGTGGGGAAATCCATGGTCACCGCCGCCATGGCCAACCGGATGGCGGAGAAAGGCTTCCGGGTGGGCATTCTGGACGCGGATATCACGGGTCCGTCCATTCCTAAGATGTATGGAATTCATGGACCGGCCCAGGCGGACGACCAGGGAATCTATCCGGTCCTGACAAAGAATGACATCAAGGTGATTTCCATTAACCTTCTGATGCCGGATGAGGAAGCGCCGGTAATCTGGCGTGGACCGGTGATTGCGAATATGGTGAAGCAGTTTTGGAGCGAGGTAATCTGGGGGGAGCTGGATTATCTGTTTGTGGATATGCCGCCGGGAACCGGCGACGTGCCGCTGACCGTGTTCCAGTCTTTGCCAGTGGAAGGGATCATCGTGGTGACCTCTCCTCAGGAACTTGTAAAAATGATTGTAAAGAAAGCCTGGAATATGGCGAAAACCATGAATATCCCGGTTCTTGGCATTGTGGAGAACTACAGCTATCTGAAATGCCCGGACTGCGGAAAAGAGATTTCTGTATTCGGGGAGAGCCATATCGATCAGGTGGCGGAGGAAATGGAGCTGAAGCTGCTGGGCAAGGTACCTATCGAGCCCGCTTACGCGGAGTTTGCGGATCAGGGCGAGTTTGACAAGGTGTCCAACCCCTATCTGGACGGAGCCTGGGAAGCTCTTTATGAGCTGGAAAGAGAACGGCAGAAAAAAGAGTCAGGAGAGACGGCAGAGGCGTAACATGGAAGCACAGCGGCAGAGGATCGCGTTATAACACGGAGAAGAACTGGCGGGCGGCGCTCGCCGGAGCGGGGCAGAAAACGGAGCAATTGACGTTTTCTGCCCCGTTTGTGTTTTCAGTAACTTCAGCTATAAAATTTCCTTTACAAAATCGAACATATGTACTATAATAACGGAAAAGAACAGATGTTCGATTTAGCAATACTGTTACGATCGACGCCGTTAACCGAAAAGCGGCGGAATGGAGATTGTTATGAGGATTGAAAAGGAAATGACTCTTATGGAAAAGCTTACGATCCTGACGGATGCGGCAAAGTACGATGTGGCATGTACATCCAGCGGCACGCAGAGGGGGAATGACGGTGCCGGTATCGGGAACTGTATATCTGCCGGGATCTGTCACAGCTTTTCCGCAGACGGCAGATGTATCTCACTTCTGAAAATACTCTTTACAAATGAATGCGTGTTTGATTGCCGCTACTGTATTAACCGCTGTTCCAATGACGTACCGCGGGCCTCTTTTACGCCGGAGGAGGTCTGCCGTCTGACCATAGAATTTTACCGGAGAAATTATATTGAGGGCCTCTTTCTGAGCTCCGGAGTCCTTCACTCCCCTTCCTATACCATGGAACTTCTTTACCAGACCTTATATTTGCTGAGGACAAAGTACCATTTTCAGGGATATATCCATGTTAAAGCTATTCCGGGCGCTTCGGGAGAGCTCATCGAAAAGACCGGTTTCCTGGCGGACCGCATGAGCGTGAATCTTGAACTGCCCACAGCCGCGGGGCTGAAGCTTTTAGCGCCCCACAAAAGCAGAAAGACCATACTCGGGCCCATGCGTCTGATCCAAAGCCGCCGCGAGGAAAACTGCCGCGAGCTTACGGTGTATAAAAAGGCACCGGCTTTTGTGCCCGCGGGACAGAGTACCCAGATGATTATCGGAGCCACGCCGGAGAGCGATTACCAGATTGTAAAGACCGCGGAGGCCCTTTACCGGAACTTTGCTCTGAAGCGAGTATTTTACTCGGCCTTTGTACGGGTAAATGACGACAGCAGCCTGCCGGTTCTGCCCGGTGGCCCGCCGTTGCTCCGGGAGCACCGTCTGTATCAGGCGGACTGGCTTCTGCGGTATTATGAATTTCAGGCGGATGAGATCCTCTCAGAAAAGAGACCGTTTTTTAACGCGTTTCTTGATCCCAAGTGTAATTGGGCCGTGCAGAACCTGGATTGTTTCCCTGTGGAGATTAACCGCAGCGATTATCACACGCTTCTGCGGGTACCAGGTATCGGTGTACGGTCGGCCAGGCGGATTATCCGGGCCAGACGCTACGGGGAGCTGCGCTTTGAGGATTTGAAAAAGATGGGAGTTGTATTGAAGCGTGCCCAGTATTTTATTACCTGCAAAGGCAGGATGCTGTATCCGGTGAAGCTTGAGGAGGAGGAGGTCACCAGAAACCTTTTAAATGTCCGGGAAAAACTTCCCTTTGAGGCTCAGACATGCCGCCAGATGAACCTGTTTACGGATTTTGGATTAAAGAGGGAGGAGCTGTATGCGGATTTTTCTCTGTGACGGGATACCGGAAGGAATCCTGACCGGCGTCTATGACGCCTGGGCCAGCCGCCTGGGGCACAGCCAGGTCAGGCTGCAGTCCGGGGAGCCAGGAGATATGGAGCTTTTCGCGGAGTATACCAGGACGCGTCCGGATCGGGAAAAGGCGGAAAAGGTGGCCCGCACTATAAAAAGGGAGCTTGGGGCGTACGCCTGGCAGTGTATTTTCCAGGCGGCCCTCTCAGAAGCCCCGGAACGGGCCGATAGTATCTATCGAACGGTGGTGGAAGGACTTTTGGCTTCAAACAAAAGAGAACAGATCATGGACCGGCTTCAGAACAAGGATATTCGCCGAGTTTTTGAGCTTTCCAGAAGAGTGGGAAATGAAGCACATCATTACCTGGGATTTCTGCGCTTTTCCGAGCTGGGGGGAGGGATTCTTTTTTCGAAAATCCATCCAAAGGCAAGGATTTTGTCCCTGATCGGCGATCACTTTTCCCAGCGTTTTCCGATGGAGCATTTCCTTATTTGCGATGCGGCGCATGAGGAGACCCTTCTTCACAGGGCCGGGCATCCCTGGATTCTTACTCAGGGACAGGCTTTGAATCCGGAGCGGACGGCACAGTTTTCAGAGACAGAGCAGGAGTTTCGCTGTCTGTGGCAGGGCTTCGTGGACACCATTGGCATAGAAGAACGAGCCAATTCCGGCCTTCAGCGTCAGCTTCTTCCCCTTCGCTATCGCCCGGATCTGGTGGAGAAACTGTAAATTTTGTAACAGTTCAGCCCAGGTCTGCGCACAAGCTGCGCGGACCGTAAGAACGTGATTCAGGAGTACAAAATCCCATCGCCGCAGGCGATTTTAAATGGATTTTGCATGTAACGGTTCAGCAGGGCTGAACCGTTACTAAATTTTCGTTGATTCATGCCATAAAAATGCAGCGTTTTGCAGAAGAAACGAAAAAACAAATGCAGTCCGGAAGATTTCCCCAAAATGGTTGCGGATAAATCGCACAGTTTTCGTGTATAGGGTCTGAAAAAATTGTATATAATTTCTTGAGGCTGCCGCGTCTTTACAGAAGGCTTGGGAAAAAATTGATTGACAAAAAAATAACCGGATGGCATAATGCGGGGTAACCAGTAAACGGACACGCCTGAAGCATGAAACAGCTCTCTAAGGGAGCAGTCTCCGTTTTGTAGACCGCCGCGGTGCCGGAGAGAAGGCGAAAGGCGTACAGCGCATGAATGAAGAAAGGAAGATTGAAGATGTCTGAAAGAAAAATCAAGCTTACAGATCTGAAGGATGTGAAAGAGTTTGTCCACGCAGCCGAGCAGTGTGATTTTGATATTGATGTGTTTTACAATCGTATCATCATTGATGCAAAATCCATTTTGGGTGTTCTCAGTCTGGACTTGAGCCGTGAGCTGACTGTAAAGTATGGTGGACAGAATATGGAGTTTGAGGATATTCTCAGTAAATACGCAACAGCCTGAGAAGCGGGAAACTGCCCCAGCCGAATAGGCTGACCGGCGATCCTGAGATGGTTTTTGCAAACTATAGAGAAAAAAGGGAACGCTGCATACCCCTTGTGAGACAAAACGGTTTCTAGGGGCAGGCCGCGTTTCTTTTTTTGACTGAATCAGATGTCCGGGTGTATAATGGGGAAAGCAAAATGAAGTCTGGATCCGCAAAGGGGTAAGAAAACAGGTGGAAGAAATTCGAATATCCGTGCGCAGTCTTGTGGAATTTATTCTGCGCAGCGGCGATATAGACAACCGGCATGGGATGCCGGCCGATAAGGAGGCGATGCAGCTGGGCAGCCGTCTTCACAGAGAAATCCAGGGGCAGATGGGAAAGGCCTACCAGGCCGAGGTACCGCTGAAAACGCTGTGGCACTGCGAGGACTACGCCATTTCAGTGGAAGGACGCGCGGACGGGATTTTTCCTATGACAGTCGGGAACGCGCCGGATCTTCCGGAGGAGATTTTCCAGGCTGTGGCGGAGGCGGACGGGCTGATGTTTGTGGATGAGATAAAAGGAAGCTACCGGAGTCCGGCGCGCATGGAGGAGCCGGTTCCAGTACATCTGGCGCAAGCAAAATGCTACGCCTACATCTACGGTGTCAGTCATGGCCTGAAAAACATGGGAGTGCAGATGACCTACTGTAATCTGGAGACAAAGGAAACCCGGAGGTTTCATCAGATATTTTCCGTGGATGAGCTGACAGCCTGGTTTTCCGCTGTTATGGAAGAATACCAGAAGTGGTGCGATTTCCAGCAGAGCTGGAAAAAGGTGAGGCAGGCATCGATTCCGGAGGTGCCGTTTCCATTTCCCTATAGGGAGGGACAGAAGGACATGGCGGCGGCGGTTTACCGTACCATTGCCAGAAAGAAAAAGATTTTTATTCAGGCCTCCACGGGTGTGGGGAAAACCATATCCACTGTTTTTCCGGCAGTCAAGGCGGTGGGGCAGGGAATCGGAGACAAAATTTTTTATCTTACGGCAAAGACCATTACAAGGACGGTGGCCCAGGATGCCTTTGCGCTCCTGAAGGAAAAAGGCCTGAAATATAAGGTGATTACTTTGACAGCCAAAGAGAAAATCTGTCCGCTGGAGGAGACGGACTGCAATCCGCTCCACTGTCCAAGGGCGAGAGGCCATTTTGACCGGATTAACGACGCCGTTTTTGAGATGCTGAATGAGGAATGCGATTTTACCAGGGAAGCGGTGGAGGCTTACGCCGAGAAGCGGAATGTCTGTCCCTTTGAGATGAGCCTTGATCTGGCTGCGTGGATGGACGCTGTGATCTGTGACTATAACTACGTGTTTGACCCAAGAGCCAGACTCAAGCGGTTCTTCGGAGAGGGCGTCCGGGGAGACTATCTGTTTCTCATCGACGAGGCCCACAACCTGGTGGAGCGCGGCAGAGAAATGTTCAGCGCTTCTTTATATAAAGAAGATTTTCTTGAATTGAAAAGGGAAGTGCAGCCCTATAACCGGAAGCTGTCGCGCCAGCTCGAGACGTGCAATCGGATGATGCTGGAGTGGAAGCGGGAGAGCGATTCCTGGCGGCTGCTGGACAGCACAGGGGCCTTTCCAGCGGCGCTTATGAATCTGACGGGCATGCTGGAGGATTTCATGGAAGAACTGACGGACCGGGATCTGGGAAAGAAGGTTCTGGACTTTTACTATCAGGTCAGCAAGTTTCTGGATATTTATGAGCGGGTAGATGAAAATTATCGGATTTATACGGATTTTTCGGAGGACAGCCGCTTCTTTATCCGCCTTTACTGCATCAACACCGCCGTGAATCTGCAGGAGTGCCTGGACAAGGGCAGCAGCACCGTTTTCTTTTCCGCCACACTGCTTCCTGTGCGGTACTATATGGGGTTGCTCTGCAAGGACACGGACTGCTACGCCATTTACGCGGAGTCTTCCTTCCGACCGGAAAACCGCCTGGTTCTCATGGGTCTGGATGTGAGCAGCCGCTACAGCCGCCGAGGCCCCAGGGAATACGCGAAGATCGCGGCTTATATACAGGCGATGGTTTCCGGTCGAGAGGGAAACTATATGGTTTTCTGTCCTTCCTATCGCATGCTCCAGGAGATCTCCCAGGCATACATGGAAATATGCGAACCCCGGACGGAAATCATCTGTCAGAAACCCGGTATGTCAGAGACGGACAGAGAAGAATTTCTGGCGAAATTTTCCCGGGAGACGCCGCATACGCTGGTGGGCTTTGGCGTCATGGGAGGCGTGTTTGGAGAGGGAATCGATTTGACGGGAGAACGGCTGATCGGGGCGGCGATTGTGGGTGCCGGACTGCCTCAGGTGTGCAGCGAGCGGGAAATTCTCAAGGATTTTTACAATGCCGCGGGAGCGGATGGATTTTCTTACGCGTACATTTATCCGGGTATGAATAAGGTTTTGCAGTCGGCGGGCCGGGTAATCCGCACGGCGGCTGATCGGGGCGTGATCCTTCTTTTGGACGAACGGTTCGGGCAGACTGCGTACAGATCGCTGTTTCCAAGGGAGTGGGCCGAAAGCAGTCCCTGCAGTCTGAAGAATGTCGGGGAGAAGATTAAGCGGTTCTGGCGCTCCTGAACGGTTACGGAATTGCTGGTAACAGTTCAGCCCAGGTCCGCGCACATACTGCGCAGACCGTAAGAACGTGATTCAGGAGTGCAAAATCCCATCGCCGCAGGCGATTTCAAATGGATTTTTGCAGTTACGGTTCAGCAGGGCTGAACGGTAACAATTGCTATGGTTATCGGAAAGATTGGTTTTACTTATCGCGGGAAATATAGTATAATAAGGATTGTTTGACATTCTGCGAAAACGCAGGAAATTTTATACAGCAGTTTGGCCGCGGTTAGAGGGAAGAACTGTCCAAAGGCCGGTAAAACGGAATGACGGCCGGCAAAACTGCGCAGATTTACGACATGGTCAGGAGGAATCAGTATGGTTACGGCAGTAGTAGGAGCAAACTGGGGAGATGAGGGAAAAGGGAAAATCACGGATATGCTGGCCGAAAAGGCGGATATTATTGTGCGCTTTCAGGGAGGAGCCAACGCAGGTCACACGATTGTAAATGATTACGGCAAATTCGCGCTGCATACGCTTCCATCGGGCGTGTTCTATACACATACCACCAGCATTATCGGGAATGGAGTTGCCTTGAACATACCGCTGCTTTTTAAAGAGATTAAGAGCATTACGGACCAGGGTGTCCCCACGCCTAAGATTTTGGTGTCCGACCGTGCCCAGATTGTGATGTCTTATCACGTACTCTTTGATACTTATGAGGAAGCGCGTTTGGCCGGAAAGTCCTTTGGCTCTACAAAATCCGGAATTGCGCCCTTCTATTCTGATAAATACGCGAAGATCGGCTTCCAGGTAAGCGAGCTCTTTGATGAGGAACTCTTAAAGGAAAAGACAGTGCGGATCTGCGAACAGAAGAACGTGCTTTTGGAGCATTTATATCATAAGCCGCTGCTGAAACCGGAGGAGCTTCTGGAGGAGCTTCACGGATACCGGGATATGGTGGCTCCTTATGTGTGCGATACGTCCGCGTTTCTCTGGAACGCGATCCAGGAAGGAAAAAATATTCTGCTGGAGGGACAGCTTGGTTCTTTAAAGGATCCGGATCATGGAATCTACCCGATGGTGACCTCCTCTTCTACGCTGGCAGGCTACGGAGCCATTGGAGCAGGGCTGCCCCCCTATGAGATCAAAAAGATCGTCACTGTGGTAAAGGCGTATTCCAGCGCGGTGGGAGCCGGCGCGTTTGTAAGTGAAATTTTTGGAGAGGAAGCGGACGAACTGCGCAGACGCGGTGGCGATGGCGGCGAGTTCGGCGCGACCACAGGCCGACCCAGAAGAATGGGCTGGTTCGACTGCGTAGCCACCAGATACGGCTGCCGGATTCAGGGCACTACAGATGTGGCTTTCACCGTTCTGGACGTGCTGGGATATCTGGATGAAATCCCTGTATGCGTTGGTTATGAGCTGGACGGAAAGGAAATCACAGACTTCCCCACCACCTCACAGCTGGAACGCTGCCGCCCGATTATCGAAAAGCTTCCGGGCTGGAAGTGCGACATCCGGGGCATCCGCAAATATGAGGAGCTTCCGGAAAACTGCAGAAAATACGTGGAGTTTGTGGAAAAGCGCATTGGCTTCCCCATTACCATGGTTTCCAACGGACCCGGAAGAAACGATATTATTTATCGCTAAGAGGGCTTTCGCATACCATTAAGAATTTTTAGAAAGTCTTCAGAACTTTGACATGTGAATTTCACATTTCTCTGTTATCCTGTAAGAGTAAACGTAACCGTTCAGCCATACTGATCCGTTACGAGTAAACAGCAGTTGTTGTTCACAGCAGCCAGGCGCGAGAGCGGCTGCCCAGTGAACAGCAAACTGTGGAAAACAACAGGCAGACGGTTTCGAACCGTCACAACGGGGGGATTCACATGGATTATACAACTTACTATGAAGAGTATGATACGATAACAGAAGAACGCTACGGAGAGTTGAAAAGCATGCTTGAGGCACAGGACAAAAAAAAGAAGTTTCAGGCATTTCATCTTAGAAAACTTGAGTTTATAGGTACGAATGACCAGAAGGCGGTTCCGAATTTTTTCCTTTGCGTGAAAAATCAGGACGAAAACGAGATCTACCTTGAAAAGAAATTTATCCAGGGAGATATCCATTTCAAAAAGTGCGCAAAGCTGACGAAAGAAGAGTGCGACCGGATTTTACGAGGCGATATAGACTGGATGAAAGATCATAAGAAGGGTCTGTTCAGTGATTTTTACCGCCAGGTATCTCTGAATCATTTGAGTCCCGGACGGGTAACCGATTATGAACGGGAGATGCTCAAAGGGAAAAAAGAGAGCTACGTCACCTTCAGCAAAAAGATCGAAAGAGCGGTGGGCAGGACGAGGGATCTTTTCGAAGTGCCGGAGTTTACGCTTTCCTGCCTGGATGAAGGAAAGGTACTGGTTACCTATAAGAAAGAAGCAATTCTGCCGGCAGTGCTGGTGACGATCATGCAGATTCAGAAGGACAAAGAAGGCGAGCTGGCATTTGCTTTCTGAAGTCAGAAAGAGACAGTTCGCTACGATTCACAGCAGTAACAATGGTTAAAAGCGGGAAAACCTGCAAAGGTTTCCCGCTTTCTTCAGCTTTTCGAGTCCTGCGGGGGCTCGTTCTTTTTCTTTTTCAGCATCCGGTATACGAGAATGTACGCATAGAGAATTACAGGAACAAGAATGGTGCAGGCTACGCAGCCGCGGAAGAGCATTCCGGCCCATTCACTGTCAATCAGAGCGAATACCAGAGTCAGAAGATACATTCCGGCCAGCAGGAGGATGCCTGCCCAGGCCAGAATTCGTTTTCCTTTTTCCATATAACAGCGGCCTCCTTTTTCAGCTTCAGAGAAAAGCTTCTTACCTATTATATATACAATTTGATAGAAAAGCAAGCTGCGAAAGCCAAATGGCTGTAACGCTCTGGCTTGACGGGGAAACAGGGGCGGAGTAAAATGGAAGAAAACTTGCCCTGTCGGATTTCGGAAGAAAAAGAGGATTTCGGGTAAACACGCGAGGAGAAAAGAAAGGAGAAAGGCTATGGACAGAGTGACATTGGGAAATACAGGCATTACCGTAAACAAGAATGGATTTGGAGCGCTTCCGATTCAGCGAATCAGCCAGGAAGAGGCGGTTAAGCTGATTCGGAGAGCGTATGAGGGAGGAATCACGTTCTTTGACACCGCCAGGGTATATACCGACAGCGAATGCAAGCTCGGTGCGGCCCTGGATGGTATCCGCGAGAAGGTATTCGTGGCTTCAAAGACGGCTGCCGCTGATGCGGAAAGTTTTTGGAGAGATCTCGAAACAACGCTGAAAAATCTGAAAACAGATTATCTGGATCTCTATCAGTTTCATAATCCGGCGGTCTGTCCGAAACCAGGAGACGGTTCGGGTCTTTATGAGGCCATGACGGAGGCAAAGAAGCAGGGGAAAATCCGCCATATTGGGATTACGAATCATCGTTTGATGGTGGCTCATGAGATTGTGGAAAGCGGCCTTTATGAAACGCTGCAGTTTCCTTTCTGCTATCTGGCTACGGAGAAGGACATGGAGCTGGTGGAAAAATGCAAAAAAGCCGGTATGGGCTTTATTGCTATGAAATCTCTTTCCGGCGGACTGATTACAAACTCCAGGGCGGCCTATGCTTTTGCGGCTCAGTTTGACAATGTCCTGCCGATCTGGGGTGTACAGCGAGCAAATGAGTTGGAAGAGTTTCTTTCCTATGTGGAGAATCCGCCGGTAATGACAGAGGAGCTTCGTCAGGTGATCGAAAAAGACCGTGCGGAGCTCCAGGGGGATTTCTGCCGGGGATGCGGATACTGTATGCCCTGCCCCGCGGGAATTGAGATCAATACCTGCGCCCGGATGTCCCTTCTGATCCGGCGTGCCCCTGCCCAGGCGCAGCTTACGCCCGAGATGCAGGAGAAAATGCGGAAAATCGAGGGATGTCTCCACTGCAACAAATGCCGTTCTAAATGCCCCTATGGGCTGGACACTCCGGCGCTTCTGGAAAAAAATTATAAGGATTACAAAGAAATTTTAAAGGCGGGAGAGATAAAGCCGCTGAAAGGCTGAGATGGCGCGGGTATGCCGGACGATGACACAAAGGAGAACAAGAATGTACATAGCGGATTTACATATTCATTCCAGGTATTCCAGGGCCACCAGCAAGGACGGCTGTCCGGAGGTCCTGGGACTTTGGACGGCGAAAAAGGGAATCCGCCTGATTGGAACCGGAGATTTTACCCATCCGGCCTGGCGGGAGGAGCTGGAGGAGAAGCTGGAACCGGCGGAGAACGGCTTCTACTGTCTGAAGGAGAAGCTTTCCCGGACAGGCTCGGCTTCCTGGCAGAGAATGGAGCCCAGGTTCGTGGTGTCCGGCGAAATCAGTTCCATCTATAAGAAGGACGGGAAGGTAAGGAAGGTCCACAACCTGATTCTCCTTCCAAGCCTGCGGGACGCGAAGCTTCTCTCAGGCCGTCTGGAGGAGATTGGAAATCTGCGCTCGGACGGGAGGCCGATTCTGGGACTGGACTGCCGTGACCTTCTGGAGATTACCATGGAGGTATGCCCCAAGGCTGTTTTTATCCCTGCCCATATCTGGACGCCGCATTTTTCCATGCTGGGCGCTCTTTCTGGCTTTGATTCTCCGGAGGAATGTTTTGGGGATATGGCAGGATATATTCACGCGGTGGAGACAGGGCTTTCCTCGGATCCGCCCATGAACTGGCGGCTCTCGATGCTGGATAAGTACCAGCTTGTCTCCAATTCGGATGCCCACTCTCCCGCGAAGCTTGGACGGGAAGCGAATCTTTTGACGGGCGAGTTCTCTTATGAGGGCCTGTACCGGGCAGTGCAGACAGGAGAGGGCCTGGAAGGAACCATTGAGTTTTTTCCGGAGGAGGGAAAGTACCATTTCGACGGCCATCGAAAATGCGGAATCTGTCTCAGCCCTCTGGAGGCGGAGGCCAGACAGGGAATTTGCCCTGTCTGCCAAAGACGGCTGACCATGGGGGTTTCCCACCGGGTAGAGCAGCTTGCGGACCGGAAGGAGGGATTTCTGCCGGCGCGGGCCAAACCCTACGAGAGCCTGGTGCCTTTGCCTGAGGTTCTGGCAGCTTCCATGGGTCTTGGCACGGGAAGCCGCCGGGTGGAGCAGCTATACGAGGAGATGCTTGCTGGCCTGGGTTCGGAGTTCGAAATCCTTCGGGAGGTTCCTGTGGAGGAGATTCAGAGAAAAGCAGGGTACCTTGCCGCGGAGGGAATCCGGAGGCTTCGGAACCGTCAGGTAAAGCGGATTCCCGGCTTTGACGGGGAATATGGGCGCATCCGTCTGTTTACCAGCGATGAGATCCGGAACACGGAAGGGCAGCTCAGCCTTTTCGATGGCTGGATGGAGCAGGCTGCCCCGGATCGAGAAACAGCCGCCGCGTCGGAGGCTGAAAGGGCGCCGCAGCCAGGAAGCATTCCGCGGCGAAAAGGAGCCGTATCCGGAAGTGTCTCGCATCCGGAAAGCGGCTCCGGAGCGGTTGGAGCAGAAGATGCTTCCGGTACGACGGAAGCCAAGTCAAAGGGAGGCGTAGCGGGCAGCGAGGCATCGGAGCCCGTGCCCTCAAAGCCCGCATGGAATGCGGCGCAGCTTCAGGCGGCCCGGACCCCCGGAAGAGTCATCGCGGTGCAGGCGGGTCCGGGAACCGGAAAAACCGCTTCACTGATCGCCAGAGTACATTGGCTTCTGGAGGGACGAAGGATCAGCCCCGCAAGTGTTACCGTTGTGACGTTTACCCGAAAGGCCGCGGCGGAAGTACGGGAACGGCTGGAGCGGGAGCTGGGAAAACGGAGAGGCCGCGGCCTGACTGCGGGAACCTTCCACTCCATCTGTCTGGAACTTCTGGAAAAGACCGGCAGAAAACCGGCCCTGGCAGACGACGGCGTGATGCGGGAGACGGCCAGGGAGGCTGTAAAGACCGCCGGATTGTCCATGAGCGCCGGAGACTTCCTTTTAAGGCTGACTCGGTATAAGGCCAAAGGTTCCGAGGACGCTTTGGAAGGGAACTTTCGGAAGGCAGCGGATTTCTATCAAAAGAGGCTGGAGGAAAGAGGCTTTTGGGACTATGACGATCTGATTCTTGAGACCAGCCGTCTGATTGAGTCCGGGGAAATATCAGAAGAATTGCTTGCGCCCTTTACCTACCTGCTGGTGGACGAGTTTCAGGACATAAATCCAGCCCAGTACCGTCTGATCCGTAACTGGAACCGGGGTGGGAGAGAGCTTTTTGTCATCGGAGACCCGGACCAGGCGATTTACAGTTTCCGGGGAGCGGACGCAGACTGCTTTGGCCGTCTGTCCAGGGAATGGCCGGATCTTACGGTCATCCGCCTGACGGAAAATTACCGGTGCATGCCAAAGATTTTAAAGGGCGCCGGGGCGGTGATCGAGAAAAATCCCGGAGGCAGCCGGACGCTGCGGGCGAATCGGCAGGGCGAGTCTCCCATAAGGCTGGTTCTGTCCACGGGAGAAACAGCCGCGGCGATGTATGCCGCAAAGGAAATCAGCCGGCAGGTGGGCGGCCTGGATATGCTGGCATCCCACGAAAAAGGAAATCGTCTGGAAGATCGCGAAGCCAGAAGTTTCGGCGATCTGGCGGTTCTATACCGGACACGCCGCCAAGGGGAGCTTTTGGAAAAAGTGTTTGCTCAGGAGGGGATTCCCTGCGTTGTGGCGGGGAGAGAGGATTATCTGGATATGCCCTCGGTCAGAGGCGCTGTCAGCTTTTTTAACCGCGCGCTGGGAAAAGCGGAAGTGCCCTACGGCGTACTGGCAAGGCAGCTTTTGGAAAAAGACGGCGATTCGCCCATGGCGGCTATGATTTTTGACCAGAAGCTGGAAAAATACGGGGCGATGGCGGCTCGTACCAGGCCCGCGAAGGTTTTGGAGGCCTGGGCGGCGGAGTTTGGACTGGATAAAGACGAGGGAATCCGCAAGCTGGAAAACATGGCGCTTCTCCATGACCGGATGCAGGAGCTTTTGGATACCATTGTCCTGGGCGCGGAAGGAGATCTCAGGCGCGCCGGCACGAAAACATACCGGGCGGACGCGGTGACCCTCACCACGCTTCACGGTTCCAAGGGACTGGAATTTCCCGCGGTAATTCTCTTTGGAGCGGATAAGGGCATGATTCCCCTGGAATCTCAGAAGGAGCCTGCTTCGGCGGAGGAAGAGAGGAGGCTTTTCTATGTGGGCATGACAAGGGCCAGGGATGAGCTGATCCTGCTTTGCGCCGGTGAACCTTCTCCATTTATCGGAGACATTCCCGGGGAAACGCTGAGCCGGGAAGCTGCCCAGCGGACACCGGCACAATTTCACCAGATGGAGCTGTTCGATTTTCTGTTACAGTTCAGCCCTGCCGAACCGTAACTGCAAAAATCCATTTGAAATCGCCTTCGGCGATGGGATTTTCGCACTCCTGAATCATGTTCTTACGGTCTGCGCAGCATGTGCGCAGACCTGGGCTGAACTGTTACGATTTTCTGCAGTGATATGACAAAACAGGCCGGAAAGGCGCGGGCCTTGGAGACGGAAAAGGAAAGGAACAGAGGAAGGATGAAAAAGCACAGAAAACTTCAAATCCCTGTGTTTACGCTGACGGCTCTGGCAGCCATGGCTGTACTGCTTCTGTGGAGCCGGCTGCAGCCGGGGGAATTGTTTCGCAAAAATATACAGACCACCTATTACGAAACGATTTCCGCAGGGGAAGAACCGGAGCTGGACGCGGCGGATTACTTTTCAGAGGAGGAGTATGACCTGACAAAATTCTCTTTTGATGTGACGAACTGCGACACGCAGACGCCGGGCGAATATGAAATTCCTGTCTGGTATGACGGAAAAGAGACGAACTGTATTATAAAGCTCACGGTAGAATGAAAGGCGGATTCTATTCACAAAACAATTTGGCCGTGAATCCGCGAAACAGATGTGGGAAGGAAAGAAAAAGCGAGAAAGGGACTTGGGAGAAACATGGCGGAAGGAACGAAGGCAAAGGCCCGGAAGGCATGCGGCATTTATAAACTATTTTGGATTTTTCTTTTATGGAGTATTGTGGGTGATTTTGTGGAAACTGTTTTCTGCCGGATCACCATGGGAGTCTGGATGAGCCGGAGCAGTCTGGTGCTGGGCCGCTTCAGCGTTGTGTGGGGCATCGGGGCGGTTATCCTGACGGCCAGTCTGTACAGACTGCGGTCCAGAGGGCGGTTTGCCCTGTTCCTGGGAGGGGTTCTCCTGGGGGGATTTTATGAGTACATGTGCAGCCTTATGGCGGAGCTGATTTTGGGAGTGACTTTCTGGGATTACAGCGCGCTGCCTTTGAATATCCAGGGACGGATCAATCTGCCCTACTGTATGCTGTGGGGGCTTGTAGCCGTGATCTGGGTAGGAAAGCTGTATCCGGTATTATCCGGGCTCATTGACCGTTTTCCGCTGAGGGGCGGAAGAGTTCTGGGCGGTGTTCTGGCGGTCTTTATGCTCCTGAATATGGCGTTGTCCGCGGCGGCGCTGCTTCGCTCCGTGCAGCGCCGGAACTATGGGGAAGAGATGACCGTAAAAAACCGGTACGAGGAGTTTCTGGATACTTATTTTCCCGATGAGCGGCTGCAGGAAATTTATCCCAAAATGAAACAGGCGGGGGTGGTGAAATGATTTATACGGTAACTTTTAATCCGTCGCTGGATTATGTGATAACAACAGAAGATTTCGCGCTGGGAAAGACAAACCGGGCAAAGAATGAGCAGATATTTCCGGGCGGGAAGGGAATCAATGTTTCTATTGTCCTGAAAAACCTGGGAGTGGAGAGCACGGCAATCGGGTTTACAGCCGGATTTACAGGGGAAGAGATTCAGAGACGCCTGAAGGCGATGGGCCTGCGGACGGATTTCCTTCCGGTAAGGGAGGGAATGTCCAGAATCAATGTAAAGCTGAAGTCTATTGAGGGGACGGAGCTGAATGGAATCGGTCCCCGGATTTCCAGGGAAGAGACGCGGATGCTTTTCGAGCGTCTGGATCGGCTTCAGAAAGGAGACTTTCTGGTGCTGGCCGGAAGCGTTCCGGCCGGACTGCCGGATACCATTTACGGAGAGATCTGCGGCAGAATGGCCCCCAAAGGCGTGGAGCTTGTTGTGGATGCCGCGGGAGAGCTGCTAAAGCAGGTTCTGCCTTACCGTCCGTTTCTTATCAAGCCAAATTGCCAGGAGCTGGGAGAACTGTTTGGCGCGGAGATTCAAGGGAAGGCGCAGGCCGCGTCCCGGGCCGGACGGCTCGTGGAAATGGGCGCGAAAAATGTGCTGGTATCTATGGCCGGGCAGGGGGCGGTTTTTGCCGCTGAAAATGGAACGGTCTGTGAGCTGGACGCGCCGAAAGGTACGCTGGTGAACGGAGTGGGCGCGGGAGATTCCATGGTGGCGGGCTTCCTGAAGGGCTGGATGGAGACGCGCGACTATGACACTGCCTTTAAAATGGGCGTTGCGGCGGGAAGCGCCTGCGCGTTTTCGGAGTTTTTGGCGGACGCGGAAAAAACGGAAAAACTTTTTCGAGAAATTACTTGACCTGTCGTAGTAATTATGGTAGAGTGAAATTACTACGACAGATGAAGTAAGTTGGTGTGTTCGCCGCTGCCGGAGCGCGTGTGGACAGGGAAGGGCCGCACAGAGCGCGCCGCCGGGACGGTGAAAGGAGGAGAGCATATTGATCAGCAGTGATGTAATCCGCGGTTATCACGACACAATGATCCTGTGTCTGCTGTTGGATATGCCGTCCTATGGATATGAGATTTCCAGAAAGATTCGAGAGCTGTCGTCAGAAAAGTATATTATTAAAGAGACAACCCTGTATTCTGCCTTTAACCGCCTGGAAAAAAACGGCTATGTGGAATCCTTTTACGGAGAAGAGACAAACGGAAAACGGCGCACTTATTATAATATCACCCCGGCAGGCCGGGCCTATTACGCGGAGAAGTGCAGGGAATGGGAGCTTACGAAATCGGTGATTGAAAAATTTATCCGTAAATAGGAGGGCTGTTATGGAAACGATTCGAGTGTATCTTGACACGATGTTCCGGAGTCTGCCGGATACTTCCGAGGTGCGCAGGGCAAAAGAAGAGCTCCTTGCCATGATGGAGGATAAGTACACGGAGCTGCGCTCCGAAGGAAAAAGTGAAAATGAGGCCATCGGCCAGGTGATTGCCGAGTTTGGGAACGCGGAGGAATTGATCCGGGAGCTGGAACTGGACAGCCAGGCTTCCGGCAGAGCGGACGCGCGGAGTGAAAGCCGCGGCTACGACGGGCCGGGAGCGCGGAATGAAAGCCGTGATTACGACGGGCCGGGAGCGCGGAATGAAAGCCGTGATTACGATGGGTCGGGAGCAGAGAATGAAAGCGGCGCTTATGACGGGCCGGGAGCGCAAAACGAAAGCCGCGGATTCAGTCAGACGGAAACACGGGAACCCGACCGGGAGGCGGAGAATGGACTCTGGCTGTCCATGGAGGATGTGCGGGATTATCTGATGGCCTTTTCCTCTAATAACCGCTTGATTGCGATTGGCGTTATGCTTTTGATCTGGTCTCCAGCTTTTTCGATCATGGTGGAGGGTTTTCCTTTTCTGGAATTTCCGGGACTGACTGTGCTGTTGCTGTTCGTGGCGGCCGGTGTGGTTTTATGTATTCTGGCCGGGACAAAGCGGCCGGAGCTTACGGAGCTTCAGAACGCGCGCATTTACCTGGATGTAGATACGGAAGTTTACGTTCGTCAGGGCCTGGAACAGAATAAGTCTGTCATGCCTATGCAGATCGCGGCCGGCGTGGCGCTGTGCATTTTAAGCTGCATCCCGTCCGTGGCCTCAGAAAGCCTGTTCGGAAACGACATTGGCGCGGGGCTTATGCTGTTTATGGTGGGAGTTGGCGTGTGTCTCTTTATTCTGGCCGGGACGGAAAGGCAGAAATATCAAATCCTTTTAAACGAACAGTAAAGGACCCGCATGTTTCGGGAAAAAGTGGCAACCGTTCAGCCCAGGTCTGCGCACATGCTGCGCAGATCGTAAGAACGTGATTCAGGAGTGCGAAAGTCCCATCGCCGAAGGCGATTTCAAATGGATTTTCGCAGTTACGGTTCAGCAAGGCTGAATCGTAACAAAAAGTGTACAATGGTGGTAAAAGGAAGAAAAACAAACAGGATCGGAGGCAGAATATGAACGCGAAAAAGCTGCTGGCAATCGGCAACAGTTTTTCCCAGGACGCCACACACTACCTTCATCAGATCGCCGCGGCGGATCAGATGGACTTAAAAGTAGGAAACCTCTATATCGGGGGCTGCAGCCTGGAGCGCCACTGGGAGAATATCCAGAACGAGGCGGAAGAGTATTTATATGAAGAGAACGGAACTTCAACGGAAACGTATGTGTCGATTCAGAAGGCGCTGGATATGGACGACTGGGATTACATCGTGACTCAGCAGGCAAGCCACGACAGCGGACTTATGGAGACGTATCATCCCTATCTTGAGAAACTGGCGGATTATATTCGGAAAAAAGCTCCCCAGGCGGAGCTTCTTCTGCAGGAGACCTGGGCTTACGAGACGGACAGTCTGCACCCGGAATTTGTCCGCTATCACCAGGACCAGCAGGAAATGTATGAGAAGCTGGCTCAGGCCTATCGGGAAGCGGCGAAGACCATCGGGGTACGGCTGATTCCCTGCGGAGATGTGATTCAAAATCTGCGGAAAAGAGAGCCTTTCCTGTACGGACACGGCGGGATGTCCATCTGCCGGGATGGATTTCACATGAATGTGATTTACGGCAGGTATCTGCTGGCCGCCGTATGGTATAAAAATTTGACCGGAAGAAAGATTTGTGAAAATACCTATGTACCTCATACCAGCCTTGCGCCTAACGCGGTCTGCGATGAGAGGGTCCTCCGGATTATTAAGGAGACTGTGGACAAGGAAGTATAAGCGGTGAGGCGGACCGAGAATATCCGCTGGACATGGAGATTCGAAAGCTTGAAAAGTTTTCGGATCTCCATATTTTTTTGAAAAAACCTGCTTTTTTTCCGGCCTGGATCGTTATACTTTATAGAAAACGGTCAAGGCCGTTTGCCTACAGAGCGGAGACTTGCGCATGAAAAAAGAGATGGAAGAGATCATCCGTGAAAACTATGGTGATATTTATAAATACTGCTTCCGGCATCTGAACCGGAAAGGGGAGGCGGAGGATATGACCCAGGAAGTATTTCTGCGGTTTCTGACGCATAGGGAGCAGTACCGGGAATACGGGAAAATCAAAAATTATCTGTACGTCATCGCCGGCAACGCGGTAAAGGATTACTGGAAAAAGCACAGAGAGCAGCCGGGCAGGGCGGAAGAAGAGGATGAAAAAAGCGGGGATATGGATGAAGTATTAGAGCGAGTTCGGGTCCGCGCTGCCCTGGACGCTTTGGAGGAGCAGGAGAGGGAGATGATTATCCTGCGGTATTATCAGGAACTGCGTATCCGTGATATTGGGCGGATTATGGACATGCCGCCCTCCACGGTGCGCCTGCGGCTGAAGAAGGCGGAAAGCAAGCTGAGAGAACAGCTTGCGTGATTTCCGCAAAATCGCGCGGACCGACGGAAGGAAAGCCGGATGGTCAAGAAACGGCGGGCCGGCGAAAAGAAAGCTGGGCTGTTAAATGAGAGGCAGATCGACAAAAGAAAAGCCGGGCAGTCAAGAAACGGCGGACTGATCAAAGAAATGCCGGACGGTCAATGAGAGACGGACCATGCGCAGGAAAGGAGACGGACAATGAGACAAAGAAAACTGAAAAAAGAACTGGCGGGTTACACGGTGCCGGATTTTGGTCCGGAAGGGCTGGAAAATACCCTGGAAGCGGTGCAAAACGTCCTGCATCCGGAGCGGGAGCGGATGGCAAAGGGACAGTTTTTTCTGGACCAGCTGCGTTTTATCCGAATGGGAACCTGGGCGAGAAAGGCAGGCGTCGCGTTTTTGATGATCTGGTGTTTGTTCTTTGGAAGAACGCGGACAGAGGGCACTGCCCTGACACTGTTTTCTATGACGGCGATTTTCCTGTGCCTGTCCGGCGCGTGGGAGCTTGGCGGACTTCTTCGACCGGGGCTTTTGGAGCTCCAGATGACGGCAAGAAATTCTCTGGACAGAATTTTGCTGGCGCGCCTTGTGTTATTCGGCGTGTTTGACGGGATGGTTCTTGTGGGAATCGCCCTGGCGGGATCGGCCTTTGGCTGCGGAAAAAGCTGGCAGCTTCTCTTGTACAGTGCGGCTCCGTATCTGGCGGCAGCGGGGGGCTTTCTTACGATTCTGAACCGCGGCAGGGAGGAAAATGCCTTCCTGGGATGCGCGGCATGGAGCTGTTTCCTGTGCGGGGCGCTGTACTGCCTGACCATATCAGGATGGAAACTTTACGCAGAAAGCGCGGGGCCTGTTTGGCTGGGGGCTGGGCTTGCAGGGGTTGCCGCGACGGTTTGGAAGTCCGCGGAATTATTGAAAAAAGCAGGAGGAAATCGAAATGAGATTAACATTGGAGCATCTGTCTAAGAGATTTAAACACAAGATTGCCGTAGACCGGGTAAACGCGGAATTAACGGAAGGGATATACGGATTTTTGGGGGCCAACGGGGCGGGAAAGACGACGCTGATGCAGATGGTCTGCGGGATTCTGGCGCCCACTGCCGGGGAAGTGAAGGTAGATGGAAAAAACAATGTGGCCATGGGAGAGGAATTCCGGGATCTTTTGGGGTATCTGCCCCAGGAGTTCGGCTATACGCCCGGTTTTACCGCCCAGGAGTTTATGGAGTATATCGCTTCTGTAAAAGGACTGAAGCCCGCTTTTGCCAGACAGAAAACCAGGGAGCTTTTCGCGCTGGTCAACCTGGAGGAAGAAGCGGGCCGGAAAATCCGGACACTGTCAGGGGGAATGAAGCGGCGGCTTGGAATTGCCCAGGCGCTGCTGAACGATCCGAAAATACTGATCCTGGATGAGCCAACGGCCGGCCTTGACCCGAAAGAGCGGGCGTATTTCCGGAACATTCTGTCGGAGATGGCAAAGAATAAAATTATTCTGATCTCCACGCATATTGTATCGGACATCGAATACATTTCGGACCAGGTGCTGATCATGAAAAAGGGACGACTGCTCAGGCAGGGGCCTGCGGAGAGTCTTCTTCCGGAGGTGGAGGGCATGGTATGGTCCTGCAGGATTCCGGTCAGAGAATGGCCTGTCTTTGAGCGGGGGCACAATGTGGTCAATTCTCATAACACGGGAGAAGCGGTGGAGGCCAGAGTGATCAGTCCGGTCCGGCCGTGCTCCCAGGCAGAGCCGTGCGTGCCGGTTCTGGAGGATCTTTACCTTTATTATTTTGCTGACGAAGAAGGAAAAAAGTAGGGAAATTGATTCAGGAGGAAACAGATATGAGAAGAATGATTTGGTTTGAGTGGAAGCGAATCTGGCAGAGCCGTCTTACTCAGTTTGCGGCGGCAGGCTGCGCCTTGTTCCTGATTTTCTGCGTGTGGTCCAGCATTCAGCAGATCATGGCGGTGGATTCGGAGGGAAATACGGTTTTTGGCATGGATGCTGCAAAGACCCTGCGCGAGTTTGGAGAAAAGCAGACCCTTGATCAGGAGACGGTGGACGGGATTGTGAAGGAGTATCTGGAACGCACGGAAAATCCGGAAACCGCGTCAGAGGATTCCAATCTGGAATTTCTCTCGGAGGAGGTCTATCGCACTTGGTATCTGCCAAGGAGAGAGCTTTACTCCATCATCCGAAACGTGTACTGGGAGGACGGCAGGCGGGATACCATGGCCGGAGTTCTGTGGGATCATTATGGAGAGGATTTTTATGAGGCCAGAACCCGGAGAGTGCAGGAATGGCTTTCCGTATACCAGGGAAATCAGGTGATTACCCCGGCGGAGGCGGACTGGTGGGTAAAAAAGGATGCGGCGGTGGGAACGTATCAATACGGCTATTATAAAGGCTGGGATCTGATTCTGGCCGCCGCCTCCACCTGGACCATTCTGATTATGATGGTTGCCTGCATCGGCATTGCTCCGGTTTTTGCCGGGGAGTACCAGACAAAGTGCGATTCCCTGCTTCTTTGCATGCGTTATGGAAAAAGCCGGCTGATCGCGGCAAAGCTGCTGGCTTCCTGGCTGTACGTCAGCACCGTATACTGGGGGATTGCCCTGGTCTATTGTGCCATATATCTGCTTCTTCTGGGAACCGGCGGCTGGGATCTTCCGATTCAGATTTCCAGTACCAATGCTGTGAGCTATAATCTGAATATGGCCCAGGCCAGCGGCCTGGTTCTGCTGCTTGGCTGGCTGTATACCCTTGGAATGACGGGGATTACCCTGTTTTTGTCCTCCCTGCTGAAAAATGCCTACAGCGTGATCATCGCGGCCTTTCTTCTGCTGATTGTCCCGACCTTTCTCAGTATGAGTTCCGGAGGTTATCTGTGGAAGCATGTCCTGGCCCTGCTTCCGGCGAAAATCACGGACTTTAGCTTTACTTCGTACCTGGTGTTTCGGGTGGGCGGTCTGATCGTCACCTGGCCCACGGCGGCTATGGCGCTCAACGGGGCGGGAGCTTTGCTCCTCTCTGGCCTGGCCTATGCGGTTTTTCGGAGGCATCAGGTGAACCGATAATAAAAATTTGAAAAAAATAGGTTGACAAATCTGGCGTACTGGTGTAGAATACATCTTGTTGCAGCGGTAAACAAATCCGTTGTAGTGTGCGCGTAGCTCAGCTGGATAGAGCGTCTGACTACGGATCAGAAGGTCGGGAGTTCGAATCTTCTCGCGCACGTCTTTGAAACAGTCTTTCGAGAGAAAGGCTGTTTTTCTTTTCTCTAAAACCGGCGGCGCATACAAAAAGAAGGCATCCGGAAAAGATCGCGGGCCTTCTGCGGATGCCTGTGCCTGCGCTTACGGCAGCAGGCTTTTTCCTTCCCACTCCGGCGCGGGCTGTGCTCCGGTAAGCTGGACGATGGTCGGAGCGATATCAATGATGCTGGTCGCTCCCTCTATGGGTCCGGGAGTAAAATCCGGACCGATGCAGATCAGAGGGATGAGCATATCGCAGTCCTCCATAGAACCGTGGGTACGATCGTGACCGCCGTGATCCGCCGTAAAAAAGATGGTGTACTCGTCGGACAGGGCATCCACAAGGGCTTTGGTCTCGTCCAGAGTCTGGCGGCATGCCTGAAGATACTCTTTGCCCATCCATCCATGACCATGGCCGCTTTCGTCTGTCAGGCCCAGATAGACAAAGGCAAAATCGGGAGCTTCCTCTTTTAAAAAGGAAAGAGCGCTTTGAGTTACCATGTCATTGGCCTTTTCGTAGCCCATAATGCTGCCGGAAACATAGTAGCTGAAGGCAAGGGAAGCGGGACGGCTTAAATCCCGGAGCTCTTCCCAGTTATAGAAACAGGCGCAGCGGCGGCCGGCGGCAGAGAGCTGCTCGCACAGGCCGTTTATGGGACGTACCTGGGGGACGTAGGTATTGGTCAAAATTCCGTGCCGGTTGGGCGATACGCTGTGGAATAGGGACATATGGCAGGGAAGGGTCACGGAGGGGTAAACGGTCCGCGTGCTCAGAGAATAACTGCCAAGCTTTAAAAGCTCGTCCGCGTAAGGGTGTCCGCAGGCGGCAAGGGCGTCAGGCCGGAAGCCGTCGGCCAGGATCAATAATACTTTTCGGTTCATGGATGAAATATCCTTTCTGCCCTGAAGGGCGCTGCATTTTAGAAGGCGGTTCAGCAGACACGATGAGCGCGGGGAACGCGTTTCATCAGATTCTGTGAGAAGGGCCTTACGGTGGTAGTATATCATACCGCAGGGCGGTTGGCGATGAGAATTATTGCAATGGTTCAGCCAAGTCCGCGCACACGCTGCGAATTATTGCCTTGGATTGCCAAGGCGGCTGTGTTATAATAAGGCAAACGGCGGCGCAGATACCTGAGGCTGTAGAAAGGAAATGCATTATGAGAAAAGCGGAATTTATCGAAACCCTGGAAAAACGCCTGGAAGGAGAAGTATCGGACAGGGAGATTGAGAGTTCAGTCCGATACTACGACAAATATTTCGAGGAGGCCAAGCGAAATGGCCAAAGCGAAGAGGAGATTGCGCAGGAGCTCGGGAGCCCTCTTTTGATAGCCAAGACGATTATTGATACATCCAGAGGAGGGACCGGAGAAGAGCAGGCGTATTTCCGTGAGGGAGAACTGTATGAGACGGAGGAACCCCGGCAGAGAGAGGACATTCGGGGATACCATGTAGACTTGGAGGGCTGGAAGGCAAAGGCGGTGCTCATAGGGGCGCTGCTCCTGATTATTCTTTTGATCGTGACCGTTCTTCGTATTTTGATTCCTTTGGCCGTGCCTATAGCCGTAATTCTCGTTCTTATATATCATTTTAAAAGACGGAGATAAGTGAGATGAAAGAGGAGATGGATTACAAGCTTCTGCTGGACACGGCAGTTCTGGCCGGAAAGCTTATGCTGTCCAGCGGGGCGGAGATTTACCGCGTCGAGGATACGATCTGCCGGATTCTGGATAAGTCCGGTTTTAAGACCAGAGAGGCATTTGTGATGTCCACGGGCTTTATGGTGACGCTCGACGATCCTAAGTTTGATTCCATGACGGTGGTTCGCCGGGTTTATGACCGGGACACAAATTTATACGTTATTTCTATGGTAAATACCGTGTCCAGAGAGTTCTGCAGCGGCCAGATTGACCTGAAAACGGCGTTTCACCGGCTGAAGCATATGGAGACCGGCCAGTATACCTCCTGGCAGAAGGATCTGGCGGCGGTGGGGGTATCCGCTATGTTCGCGGTGGTATTTGGCGGCGCCATCCAGGATGTTTTCGGAGCTGCTGTGGCAGGCGTGCTGCTGGTGTTGATTGGCCGCCTGAGCAATCATCTTCTTCTGAACGGCTTCATGCAGACCATGCTTTCCTCAGCGGCCATGGCCGCGGCCGCAGCGGGGCTTGCGGGGATTCCGTCCCTCTCCATCAGCATGGACATGGTGATCGTATCGGCCATTATGCCCATTGTTCCGGGAGCGGCCATCACCACAGCTCTTCGGGATACGCTTCAGGGAGACTACGTTTCCGGAGGCGCAAAGGCTCTGGAGGCTTTTGTGAAAGCGGCGGCCATTGCCATTGGCGTGGGCTTTGGAATTGTTCTGACAGGAGGTGGACGTTTATGGATGGGCTGATTCAGGTAATCGGTGCCTTTTTCGCGATTCTGGCGTTTTCGGTGGTCATCGGCGCGCCAAGAAAATATCTGGTCTACTGCGGACTTACGGGGGCTATTGGCTGGTTCGTGTATCTGGCAACGCTGCCAGGACAGGGAACGGTTATGGCGAACTTCTGGGGAGCAGTGGTCATATCCCTGACTGCTCACATTTTTGCCCGGATCTTCAAAGCGCCGGTGACGGTATTCCTGATCCCTGGTATTCTGATTCTGGTACCCGGTTCCTACCTCTACCGCGCTGTATACAATTTCATTGCCGGAGATCAGAAGCTGGCCGGAAGCAATCTCACCGGCACCATTCAGATCGCGGGAATGATCGCTTTGGCGGTTTTTATTACCGATTCCCTGTTTTCCATCTACCAAAAACGCCGGGAAAGGCTATAAAAGCCCATAGTACGGGCCGGAAAAAGAAAATTACGGATAATTCTGGGAAAATCGAAAAAAAGGATTGCATTTTTTTCCAAATTATATTATAATTCATTTTGTAAAAAGAATTTACCCTTCAAAAATTTTTTTTACAACCCCTTATTAATTATTTATACTCCCCTCGAAAAACCCGGTAGCTCCCCTACCGGGTTTTTCATATATTTCTATGACAGGCCGGATAAACGCGGAAAATACCCGTTTAAAAAATTTCCTGAGAATAAAAACCGCTGCTGCGGCGCATACTATCCACTGCAACAAGCATTTTGCCTTATCCCGTTGGGATAATGGCATTTTTTCAGGAGGTATTTGAAAAATGGCAAGAAATTCTATGAATCAGGCATCCAAAAATCAGTCTCAGAACAGAGAACAGACCCAGAGTAAGAACCAGAGCCAGAACAAGACTCAGAACAAAGCGCAGAATAAGGCCCAGAACTGCCATAACAGTGCGGACAGCACGAACTGCGGCAGAGACGAGTACACAACCAACGGGTATTAAGCTGGCTTTTGCGGGCTGTAGAAATACCGCGGGCCGGACGAAATGCCCGGCGCCGCGGGCACCGGAAATTTTCCGGGAGCCCGCGGATACATATGAACTTCTTTCGTAAAGGCGCATAGGATAATATTGGCAGCAGTTTCCAAAAACGCTGCCAACAGGGGAAGGAGTGTTTCCTGTGACATTTGAAATGATGCCTGCCAAGGATCTGGACGCATGCATGGATAGTCGGGATACCTTCCTGATCGATCTGCGTGCGCCAAAGGAATATGTAAACGGTCATTTGAAGGGAGCTGTGAATATCCCTTACGACAGACTGAAAAATTGCTGCATGTTTCCCAAAAGCATGACCCTTGTCCTGTACTGCGACCGGGGCGCCGTGAGTATGGCGGCTGCCAGGGAACTGGCGGGAAAGGGATACCGGGTAAAGACCGTTATCGGCGGAATCGCGGCTTACAGAGGAAAAAATCTGGAGTCCTTCCGCTGAGAGACAATAAAAGTGTGTCTGTCAGTCTGTGCGGGTAACGGTTCAGTATAGCTGAAACCGTTGCCCGCTGCCTGGGGTCCGGCCCTGGCCGGAAAAAACGTTGACAGGAATCGGATGGGGCAGTAATATAATGATAACTGCCGCGGCAGAAAGCAACATAATTGTGAACAGGAGAAAAACGATGAAATGGATGATAGCTTCTGATATACATGGCTCCGCCTATTATTGCAGGCGTCTGCTGGAGGCGTATCGGAAGGAGCAGGCGGACAGGCTGCTGCTTTTGGGAGATATTCTCTACCATGGCCCCAGAAACGACCTTCCCAGGGATTACGCGCCCAAGGAAGTGATTGCCATGCTGAATCCGCTGAAGAACGAGATCTACGCCGTCCGGGGAAACTGCGAGGCAGAAGTGGACCAGATGGTTCTGGAGTTCCCGGTAATGGCGGATTATTTTATTTTTATTGAAAATGGAAAGGCCGTATATGCTACCCACGGACACATTTACAACGCGGATCACCTGCCGCCCATGAAAGAAGGCGATGTCCTTCTGCACGGGCATACCCATGTGCTGAAAGCGGAAAGACGGGAGGGCTACACCCTTTTAAATCCCGGCAGCGTCTCAATTCCCAAAGAAGGGAATCCAAACACTTACGCGGTTATGGAAAACGGTCTCTTTGAAATCCGGGATTTTGCGGGGAATACCGTAAGGTCCATTTCCATTTAGGGGCGTGCCCATGAAGACGATGGAATTAATCGCTCCCTGCCATTTTGGCATGGAAGCGGTACTGAAACGGGAAATCCTGGATCTGGGCTATGAGATCAGCCAGGTGGAAGACGGAAGAGTGACGTTTCTGGGGGATCCGGAGGCGGTGGCCTACGCGAACGTTTTTCTGAGGACCACGGAGCGGATCCTCATTAAAGTGGCGAAAATTCATGCGGAAACCTTTGACGAGCTGTTTGAGCGGACAAAGGAGCTGCCCTGGGAAGAATACATTCCCAGAGACGGGAAATTCTGGGTGGCAAAGGCTAATTCCATTAAAAGCAAGCTTTTCAGCCCTTCTGATATTCAGTCCATCATGAAAAAAGCCATGGTGGAGCGGCTGAAATCCGTATACCATCAGGAGTGGTTTCCGGAAACCGGGGCCTCCTTTCCGCTGCGGGTGGCATTTTTGAAGAATGAGGCCCTGATCGGACTGGATACCTCTGGCGTTTCCCTGCATAAGCGGGGATACCGGCAGATGACGGCGAAGGCACCCATCACGGAGACCCTTGCCGCGGCTCTGATCCTTCTGACGCCCTGGAAGGGTGACCGGATCCTTGTGGATCCTTTCTGCGGAAGCGGAACCTTCCCCATCGAGGCGGCCATGATCGCGGCAGATATGGCTCCGGGGATGAACCGGTCCTTTCTGGCGGAAGAATGGAAGCATCTGGTTCCCAGAAAACATTGGTATCAGGCCATGGACGAAGCGGCCCAGCGGGTAAATACAGAGATTCATACGGATATCCAGGGTTATGATATAGATGGAGAAATTGTGAAAGCAGCCAGGGCGAACGCGGCCATGGCCGGGGTGGATAAGCTGATTCATTTTCAGCAGAGGCCCGTAAGCGAGCTGCGTCATTCCGGAAAATACGGATTTGTGATCACAAACCCACCCTACGGGGAGCGTCTGGAGGAAAAAGAGGCGCTTCCCGCCTTGTACAGGCAGATAGGCGAGGCCTTCGACCGGCTGGATACCTGGTCGAAATACGTGATCACGGCATATGAGGACGCCCAGCGCTATATCGGGAAAAAAGCCGCGAAGAACCGGAAAATCTACAATGGCATGATGAAGACCTATTTTTATATGTTTCCCGGACCCAAACCGCCCGGAAAGCATCGTGCAGAGGAGGATGCGTAATTCGAAAACTGGAAAAACTGCTGTCCGCTCTGATTTTTATCCTGACCCTTTGTCTGGGGTATCAGATCTACCGGCCTTATGTACACCGGATGGCGGGGCAGATTACGCAGGCTGTAGTCGGACAGGAGAGCGGCGGGACGGCACAGACGGGAACTGCTCTGGCGGAGGAGATCCCGGAGGAGGGTCTGCCGGCGTATTATGACGGAAGGGAAACCGGGCGCGCTCCCCAGGTAAAGAACCAGGGAAATCTGGGAACCTGCTGGGCGCTGGCAGCGACTTCGGCCTTAGAGGCGAATCTGTGTCCGGCAGAGACGTGGTCCTTTTCCGCGGATCATATGTCTATGCAGAACGGCTACGGAAATAATCAGAACGATGGCGGGGCCTACACCATGGCGATGGCTTACCTGGCGGCCTGGATCGGACCGGTGACGGAGGAGGCGGATCCCTACGGAGACGGATACTCGCCCGACGGGCTTTCTCCGGTGAAACATGTGCAGGAAATGCATATGATCCGGGATGCCTCTGTGGAAGAGATAAAAAAGGAAGTCTATCTCTACGGAGCGGTTCAGGCCTCGATCTACGTGGCTGACGGAAGTCTGGACGCCTCGCCGTATTACAGCAGCGCGAACGATTCTTACCGCTACACCGGCGAGGAGAGCGCAAACCACGATATTTTAATTATCGGCTGGGATGACAGCTACCAGGCGGCGAATTTCACGAATCCGCCCTCCGGAAACGGGGCCTTCATCTGTCAGAACAGCTGGGGAAATCAGTTTGGAGAGAACGGCATTTTTTATGTCTCCTATGAGGACGCGCGTATCTGGGAGACCTGTGTCTCCTACGCGGTTATTGAAAATACGGACAATTACGGGCAGATTTATCAGTCTGACCTGTGCGGCTGGGTGGGTCAGATCGGCTACGGCTCCGATACCTGCTATTTCGCCAATGTATATACGCCCACGGGAAACGAGACATTGGAGGCAGTGGGATTTTACGCCACGGACAGGAATACTTCTTATGAAGTGTATGTGGTGGAGCGCTTCGCGGACACCTCGTCTCTGGTGGTCTGGGAACCGGATGTGGCCGGAAGCTTTGAAACGGCGGGATATTATACGGTCCCCTTGGAGGAAACGGTAAGTCTGGCGGCCGGGGAGCCCTTCGCGGTTCTGGTGAAGATCACGACGCCGGACAGTCCCTACCCGGTGGCGGCAGAATATCAGGCGGATGAAATGACCCAGAATGTCACCATCGATGACGGCCAGGGCTATATCAGCAATAACGGATATCTCTGGACGCGGACAGAGCAGCAGTATGGATGCAATATCTGTCTCAAGGCGTATACCTCATAATGGTACGGCAGGTTACGATTCACGGCGAACGCCGCGGACAGGAATAAGGAAAGGGTACAAATGGAAAAGAAAATCATTTTCGCGACAGGAAACGAAGGAAAAATGAAGGAGGTCCGCATGATTCTCGCGGATCTGGGCGTTCCGGTGCTTTCTCTGAAGGAGGCTGGTATCCATGCGGATATTCAGGAAACCGGGACTTCTTTTGAGGAAAACGCGGCGATCAAGGCTGAGACGATCTGTAAAATGACAGGGGCTGTGGCGCTGGCGGATGACTCCGGACTGGAAGTGGATTACCTGAACAAGGAGCCGGGAATCTATTCGGCACGCTACATGGGAGAGGATACCTCCTATGATATTAAGAATGCCAATATTATCAGCCGCCTGGAGGGCGTTCCGGAAGAAAAGCGGACCGCCAGATTCGTCTGCGCCATCTGCGCGGCGTTTCCGGACGGACGGAAGCTGATAACCAGAGGGACCATCGAAGGAATCATCGGCTATGAGAGCAGGGGGGAAAACGGTTTTGGCTATGACCCGATTTTCTGGCTTCCCGAATACCAGTGCAGCACCGCGGAGCTTTCCCCGGAGCTGAAAAATGAGCTGAGCCACAGGGGAAAAGCCCTGCGGGCTGTGAAGGAGCCTCTGCGCGCATATTTACAGGAGGATTGAGTTATGAAGATATTGATTGTCAGCGATACCCATCGTCACAATAAGAATCTGGAGACGGTTCTGAAGAAGGTGAGTCCCATAGACTGCCTGATTCATCTGGGAGATGTGGAGGGAAGCGAGGATTACATACGGGAGATTGCCGGGTGTCCCTGTCACATTGTGAGCGGGAACAATGATTTTTTCTGTGACCTGCCAAGGGAGGAGGAGTTTACCCTGGGGCGGTATCATGTGCTGATTACCCACGGACATTACTACTATGTGTCCCTGGATACCCAGGAAATCCGCAGGCAGGCTCTTACAAGAGGGGCGGACATCGTGATGTTCGGCCACACGCACCGTCCTCTGCTGGAGATTGGCCGGGATGTGACCCTGCTGAATCCGGGCAGTCTTTCGTATCCGAGACAGGAAGGACGCAGACCAAGCTTTATTATCATGGAGCTGGATTCCCAGGGGGAAGCGCATTATACGATCAATTATCTTTAGAAATGGCGGAGCAGATCTGTGAGGGGCTGCAGCTTTCGGGTTGCAGCCCCGTCTGCGCATATGCCGCATAGACTGCAGGAACGTGATCTTGAAACGGTCTCTAATGGTTCGGCATTGAGCGTTTTATCTGCAAATTTTTTAAACGTGATTTTTTGCAAAAAAAAATAAAAAAGTTGTTGACATTTGGATTTGACTGTAATATAATATGTCTTGCGTCAGGGCGAGAACAGAGCAGAACGTGAGTAAAACCGGGGTGTGGCTCAGCTTGGCTAGAGCGCCTGGTTTGGGACCAGGAGGTCGCAGGTTCGAATCCTGTCACCCCGATGCCAAATTTTATATCATGTTATGCGGGTGTAGTTCAATGGTAGAACACCAGCCTTCCAAGCTGGATACGTGGGTTCGATTCCCATCACCCGCTTTTTGAGTCTGTAGCTCAGCTGGATAGAGCAACGGCCTTCTAAGCCGTGGGTCGGGGGTTCGAATCCCTTCAGGCTCGTTTTACATGCAACCATGTAAAGATATGGTGGGTATAGCGCAGTTGGTTAGCGCGCCAGATTGTGGCTCTGGAGGCCTAGGGTTCGAATCCCTATATCCACCCTTTCCTGGGCTATCGCCAAGCGGTAAGGCACAGGACTTTGACTCCTGCATTCGCTGGTTCGAATCCAGCTAGTCCAGCTTGGCATGAGCTGGTTACAGTGGATCATCTGACGCCAGCGTGCCGCAGAAATTATATTCTATTATATGGGGTATTAGCTCAGTCGGTAGAGCACTTGACTTTTAATCAAGTTGTCCGGGGTTCGAATCCCCGATGCCTCATTTATCGGAACCGCAGAAATCCAGTGTTTAACAGGATTTCTGCGGTTTTTCTCTTCTTCACGGCTGCCCTGCGATAACGCAGTGTTTCGGGGGAACGTACTTTTTAACAGAGTATATGGCATAAAAATACGGGAGTCAGCGACTCCCGTATCCTATTGATTGCGTTCTAACAACCTCGCCGGCTCTACCTCCAAAGCCTTTGCCAGTCTGAACAATACCTCCAGCGAAAAAACCTTTATCATATTTGGAGCTTCGATCGCGCTTAAAAAGGAACGGCTGATGTCGGATTTTTCTGCAAGCTGCTCCTGCGTTAAGCCGGCTTTTCTGCGATAATAGGTGATGTTGAGAGCAATTTGATAGTAGTAGTCTTTGTTCTCAAAGCTCAATTCTTTTCTTCTTGACATAGGCATCCTCCTATCTTTTTATGTTGGTGCTCCATTTATAAAAAGCATAAACTATCTAATGAAATATTACTACATTCTATCAGAAAATAAAATGAAAACTTTGCCCGTGTTCCGCGGCCGTGAAAAATCCGGCGGGGTACTTGACAAAAGAAAAGCAAATCCGCTATAATCATAGACGCTGCGAAAGACAGTGCGGCAAACCTTATCAGCAAAGCTGATTTTCATGGGTTTGCGAATCGTGACTGGGAAGGTACTGAACAGTTGCGAAGAGAGACAGAACGGGTTACGCAAAGCGGAGACCGTGCCTGTGCCTGGCGGACATGGCGGAATTGGCAGACGCGCTGGTTTTAGGTGCCAGTGGGCAACCGTGTGGGTTCGAGTCCCACTGTCCGCAGAATAGCAGGGCGCTGATTTTGATTGGTGAGTAATCATGATCGGCGTCCTTTTGTTTGCTGTAAAAGTTCGCCGGCGGAGGACGTTTGGGATAATCAAAATCTTACAAGGGGGAGATACGGATGTCGGAAGAACAGCTGATTGCTCTTTTTCACAAAGAAAAACCTTCCGAATATACGCTCAAGAGCATTCGTCTTGAGGACGAGGACAGCAGATGGATTCTATCTGTCTGTTTTGGAAAGGAAAGATATGTAATTAAAATCGCGTCAAATGGGTTCACCACATCCCAGAGGGTAAACGGATGGGTGAATATCATTGGGGAATATAAAAAAATGGGATATTACAGCCCGGCTATATTGGCGAGCCTGTCTGGACGCTATGCGGAGGAAGGACGGTTTAATGGAAAAGACTGCGTGATCTGGGAGGAGGAATACGCGAAATATCCGCTCAGGGATGCCCTTGACAAAACGGTTTACACAGGGGAAAACGGGATGTATGTGTATCATGACGAGGTCCTGGAATTCCTTGGGAGAATCGGGGAAAAGCATTTTTCAAACGTTCCTTATCCTTCCGGCTGGGTTCGCCTGGAGCCTTTTGGTTCGGACGAGACGACGGACGAGGTATCCCAGTGCGTTGAGACTTTCGGGGAGCTGGTAAAAGAAAAAACTCCGGATTTTCTTCCGCGGTGGGAACGCGTCCGTTCCCTGTTCGAGGAGAACAAACGGAAGCTGGCGGAGATTTATGGAAATCTGCCGACCTCTGTTTTCCAGGCGGATGAGGACGGAAATAATCTGGTTTTGAATGAAAGCGGCCATTTTCTTGGGGTAATCGACTATAACCTTGCGGGTAAGGATGTGGTTATCAACCGTTTCTTTTCCGAAATTTTGTTTGGATACAGCTACCACCGGAAAGAGACGGAGAATCCGAAGCTGCTGCCGGGATTAAATCTGGAAACGCAGGAGTCGGTTATTGAGATTTTGCTGAATTCGCTGAGAAAACTGAGGAAGTACTATACATTCAGCGAGGCGGAAGTGAGGGCCGCGCCGTATTTGTTTAAATATATTTCCTGCGTTGAGTACAGGCAGATCGAGGCGCTGGAAAACTATTCGGATGACCCGGAGATGCTTCGCCAGCTTTTTGATTTTATAGAGTGGGAGCTGAAAAGGGAAGACATTGATTTTCGCGAAGCGATGCTGAGTGAAAACGGAATTTAAGAGAACGGGAGAGGGCACCGGGAAGGCGCCCTCTTGCCGCATAGGGAAAACGAGAAAGAGTCCGCAGACTTTACGGACTGCACCGCTTGCAGGGTTCATACCCCTGGGCGATCAGCTCCTCTCTAGTCCCGGTAAAGTCCAGGCGGTTTTTGCTGCTCATCTGGTCAACGGAGCTGCAGGAGGGAAGATGGAATTTCCCGGAGTTCGTATTTACAACGTAGGAAACGGCATCTTCTGATGGGGCAGGAGATTCTGTGGCGGAGACGGATTCGGAAGCGTCCAAAGCAGCCTTTGGGCTTTCGTCTCCGGAGGAATAATCGTTGCATGGATCAATATTCCAGGTTATGCCGCTCCCTGCGGAGAAGGCGACGAGATCTCCCTGGATGTCGGTGCGAAACACGGGGATTTCCATGGAGGCAAGCTTTTCCATGGTCTCTTCGTGGGGATGGCCGTAGTCATTTCCTGTTCCGCAGGAGATTACGCACCAGGAGGGCAAGGCGGCTTCCAACAGATCCCAGGAGGTGGAGGTGGCGCTTCCGTGGTGGCCGGCGCAGAGAACGTCGCAGGAAAGGTCTTCGCCTGCGGAGAGCATTTCCTCCTCGCATTCCATGGGCGCGTCACCTGTCAGAAGGAAAGAATCCTCGCCGTTTTCCACCTTGACTACGATGGAATAGCTGTTGCTGTCGGCGTAGTTTTCGGAACAGGGACCGAGGACAGTAAGCTGCGCGCCTCCAAGAGGGAAGGTGCTGCCTATCTGGGGCTGGATGATTTCTTTGCCCTGGGCATTCGCGGCCTCCACAAAGGCTTCGTAAACACGGGTATCCTTGCTGTCGTCTTTGGGGCCCCAGATCTGGCCGGCGGGAAAGACGTTCAAAGCGCCCACGACGCCGTTTAAGTGGTCCGCGTCATAGTGGGAGGCAATCACGTAGTCCAGGGAGTCTACACCTTGTTCCTGGAGATGGGACACCACCCTGGACGAGTAATCCCGATCCCCGCCGTCGTAAAGGGCGTAGTGCCCATCGCAGGATAGAAGGACTGAAAGGCCCTGGCCCACGTCCAGAAAACAAACTTCCAGATTTCCTGCCGCGGAGGCAGCCATGGAAAATAGGAAGGCAAATAGCAGAAAACACAGGGAAGCCAAAGATTTTCGCAGTTTCATAGTGATTCTCCTTTGTAATTTGACGTATATTCATTTTATCACAAATAGGTGTTCGGTTCACTGCTTTTTTGCGGAAGTTTGCCGCTGATCGGGCGCGGGAATTCCTGGATGCCGCGGCAGAATCACAATCATTTTTTGTTCGAAAAAAAGTACATAAATTCAGGCAAGAAAGATTTGTTAAAGTCTTGACAAAACAAAAAAAGTGCGGTATAGTTATACCAACATATGAAAAAGGTTCTGGCTGCTGACGGAGTTTTCGTGGAGCACCACGGTGCGGTCAGGATAATATGTGAGGTCGGCCGTCTGGACAGCATTCAGCTTTGACGGATGTTGTCTTTTTTTTCAAATAAATACTGAAGAAAAGTGTAACTGAAAAGTTTTTGACAGTTACAAAAAGCTTTCATGTAGAGTAGATGTCGTGCGTAAAGTGTCATAGGATGGGAAGACTTCCTGTGAACGAAGGCAGTGCCGCGTCACGAGATCGCTTCCGCTACTGCGTAGACTTTTGTGGGTACAGTGTGAAACAGAGGCTTTATGCTTTTTGACCGTTTCATTTGCTGTCCAAGATTGTTGCGCAGCATTTTTTTACCCTTTTTTAGGAAATACAGATAAAAAGAGATGTAAAAAGAATGCTGTGCGCAGTAAAAATGGGAGTAAGTGCCTTTGCACTTCATTTAAAAATGTTCCACTATGAAAGGAGATTATGAAACATGGGTTACAAGTCAGACATCGAAATTGCACAGGAAACGACAATGGAGCCGATTACCGAGATTGCCAAGAAGGCCGGTATCGACGAGAAGTATCTTGAGCAGTACGGAAAGTACAAAGCAAAGATTGATTACAATCTGCTCAGAGAGACCGACGCTCCCGATGGAAAGCTGGTTCTGGTAACCGCTATCAACCCGACGCCCGCAGGAGAAGGCAAGACCACCACAACCGTAGGTCTGGCTGACGGTCTGCAGAAGCTTGGCAAGAAGGTTATGGTAGCGCTGAGAGAGCCGTCCCTGGGCCCGGTATTCGGTGTTAAGGGAGGAGCGGCCGGCGGCGGATACGCGCAGGTAGTTCCCATGGAGGACATCAACCTTCACTTTACCGGTGATTTCCACGCAATCGGCGCGGCAAACAACCTGCTGGCAGCGATGCTGGACAATCATATCTTCCAGGGCAACGCGCTGAATATCGACCCCCGCAAGATCACATGGAGAAGATGCGTGGATATGAATGATCGCCAGCTTCGTTTCGTGGTTGACGGCCTGGGCGGAAGAACAAACGGCGTTCCCAGAGAGGATGGATATGACATTACGGTTGCTTCCGAGATCATGGCGGTTCTGTGTCTGGCAAGTGATATTACAGATCTGAAAAAGAGACTGGCAAGCATTATTGTCGGCTATACATATGGAAAGCCTTCAGAGCAGAAGCCGGTTACCGCAGGTGACCTGCACGCAGAGGGCGCTATGGCAGCGCTTCTGAAAGACGCCCTGAAGCCGAACCTGGTACAGACTCTTGAGCATGTACCGGCTATCGTACACGGCGGCCCCTTCGCGAACATCGCGCATGGCTGCAACTCTGTAATCGCTACAAAGATGGCTATGAAGCTTGGCGATTACGCCATTACCGAGGCAGGATTCGGCGCGGATCTGGGCGCTGAGAAGTTCCTGGATATCAAGTGCCGTATGGCAGGCCTGAAGCCCTCCGCGGTTGTTATCGTCGCTACGGTTCGTGCCCTGAAGTACAACGGCGGCGTTCCCAAGGCAGACCTGAACAATGAGAACCTTGAGGCTCTGGAAAAGGGACTTCCGAACCTGCTGAAGCATGTGGATAATATTAAGAACGTTTATAAGCTGCCCTGCGTGGTTGCCATTAACGCGTTCCCCACGGATACAAAGGCCGAGCTGGATCTGGTTGAGGAGAAGTGCAAGGAGCTGGGCGTAAATGTTGCTCTGTCCGAAGTATGGGCAAAGGGCGGCGAAGGCGGTGTCGCTCTGGCACAGGAGGTTATCCGTCTTGTGGAAGAGCCCAATGATTTCTCCTTCGCTTATGAGCTGAACGGAACCATCGAGGAGAAGCTGGATACCATCGTTAAGAGAGTATACGGCGGCAAAGGCGTTGTTCTGACCGCGCAGGCTCAGAAGCAGGCTGCACAGCTTGAGGCGCTGGGCTATGGAAACTGCCCGATCTGTGTTGCAAAGACCCAGTACAGCCTGACGGACGATCCGAACAAGCTGGGAGCTCCCAAGGACTTCGAGGTAACGGTTCGGAATCTGAAGATCTCCGCAGGCGCCGGCTTTATTGTAGCCCTGACAGGAGAGATCATGACCATGCCTGGTCTGCCTAAGGTACCGGCCGCAGAGAGAATCGATGTGGACGAGACCGGCAAGATTTCCGGCCTGTTCTAAGACAGACATGATGACCGTTCGGCTGTACCAGGCCGCTGCGGGACTTTGACGGGCAGGGCATAAGTGTCCGGCTGACGTCATACAGATAAAAAGACAGAATAGGAAAACACGTAAGGGAATGCATGAGGGTTGTCGTCACATTACCCCTCATGCATTTTCTGCCTTAAAAGGGCAGGACAGGAGGATGAAGGTATGTTTAAAGATGAGTTTCAGGCTGTAGTGAACGCAGCAAAGGGGAAGGCGGCTCTGCTGAAAAAGAATCCGCTGGGATATTTTCTGGCATCTATGCTGGCCGGACTGTTCATTGCGTTCGGAACATTTATCAGCAATGGAGCGGCTGCGCCGTTTTATGAAGCGGGAGATCCTATGCAGAGGATCATGAGTTCTGCAACCTTTGCGGCTGCGCTCAGCTTTGTAATCTGCTGCGGAGCGGAGCTGTTCACAGGAAACAATTTTGTACTGGCTGCGGCAGGATTCCGCAAAGAACTCAAATGGGGTGAAATCGTAAAAATCTGGATTATCTGCTATATCGGAAATCTGGTAGGAAGTCTGATCGGCGCGGTTGTTTACCAGCTTTCCGGTGTTCCCACAGGAGCTGTGGCGGAGCTGTTTGCTTCAGCAGCAGAGTCGAAGATGACCGCGTCGCCGGTAGCGCTGCTGCTCAAGGGCATTTTGTGCAATACCCTTGTCTGCATGGCCGTATGGTGCAGCATTAAGCTGAAGTCCGATTCCGGAAAACTGATTATGGTATTCTGGTGTATCTTTACCTTCATGATCTGCGGTTTTGAGCACAGCGTGGCGAATATGACGACAATGGCCGTCGGGCTGATGAACGCCGGGGACGCGGCGGTAAACGTCGGCGGATATATCTATAATCTGTTCTTTGTTACCGTTGGTAATATGATCGGTGGAGTCCTGGTTGTAGCTTTGCCGTATCATTTTATTGCCAAAGAGAAATAATCTCCATTCATAGGCGGAGGCGCTGCCCAAAAGGGCGGCGCTTTCTGCTGCAGCAATAGATTAGAAAGAAGGTATTTTCATGCAGACAAAAGTGACAAGAGAACAGGCGCTTTCCCTGCTCAAAAAGTATAATCAGGAGCCGTTTCATATTCGCCACGCGCTGACAGTGGAAGGTGTTATGCGCTGGTATGCCAAGGATCAGGGGTTTGCGGAGGAAACGGACTTCTGGGGGCTTGCGGGGCTGCTTCACGATGTGGATTTTGAAAAGTATCCGGAGGAGCACTGCAAGAAAGCGCCGGAGCTTTTGGCCGAGATCGGAGCGGAACCGGAGCTGGTTCACGCAGTGGTCAGCCACGGATACGGGCTGGTCTCCGATGTCTGTCCGGAACACCAGATGGAGAAGATTCTGTTCGCTTCGGACGAGCTCACCGGCCTGATCTGGGCCGCGGCAAAAATGCGTCCATCCAAGAGCGTTATGGACATGGAGGTCTCCAGTCTGAAGAAAAAGTTCAAGGATAAACGCTTCGCGGCCGGCTGTTCCCGGGACGTGATTGTACAGGGAGCGGAAATGCTTGGCTGGGAGCTTCCCGTACTCTTTGAGAAAACGATTGAAGCCATGCGTTCCTGCGAGGCGGAAATTAATGAGGAGTGCGCGGAATAATCGCGCGGACCTGGGCTGAACTGTTACGGCGAAAACGACGGAAGACGTCAAAATATTGACAAATATTTACATATTGAACATAAAGTGTTCAAGTTTTTTTCATAGGGCAGACATAATTTATGGATAGAATAATAAGCGTAACAGGGAAAACACTTATACACTTTTTCATAACTTTCTCCTTTAACGGATGCTGCACAGCGATTGCAGCATCCTTTTTATTTCCGCGAACAACGAGCCAAGCGGACACGCTTCCAGGCGGAACGAGTCCAAAATTTAAACGCATTTCCTTCGGCATTCTTCTTCGTTTACCTCCACAAGAACAATATCCTTGCCTATCTGGCATATACATTTCCAGGGGATAAAGTATTCGATGTCCCGGCCAAAGACACCGCAGAATTTTCCGGGCCCCGGAATAATCAGGAAGCGGATACAGCCGGTTCTTTCGTCAAATTCTACATCCGCCACGCAGCCCAGACTCCGGCAGGTGCAGATATTGATCACATCTTTTTGGCGCAGATCCAACAGACGCATAAGGTACCTCCGTGTGAAGTGATTTATTCCCGCGAGCAACGAGCCAAGCGGATATGCCTGCATATCCGCAGATCTGGGCAGACCTGTTGCGGGCTTACAATATATAAATATGTGAAAAAAGAAGTCGTATGCGTTGACAGGCCTGGTGGAATCCGCTATACTCAAGGCAGAAAACGGGAATTCAGGCCCGGATTTTTTTTGCCGGGACGCAAGATTCCGGAGAGGGGGAAAGCCTATGAAGTGTCCATTTTGTAACCAGGACAGCACCAGAGTGGTGGATTCCAGACCTGCAGATGACAATTATTCTATCCGGCGGCGAAGACTTTGCGATGAGTGCGGAAAGCGTTTTACCACCTATGAAAAAGTGGAGACGCTTCCGCTGATTGTGATTAAGAAGGACAGGACAAGGGAGGAGTACGACCGGTCCAAGATCGAGGCGGGCGTTCTGCGTGCCTGCTATAAAAGACCGATACCGGTCCAGAAAATCAACGATTTGATCGACTCGGTGGAGACGGAGATCTTTAACCGGGAAGAGCGGGAAATCGAGAGCAAAGAAATCGGCGAGATGGTTATGGACCGCCTGAAAGATTTGGAGGCTGTGGCCTATGTCCGTTTCGCTTCGGTGTATCGGGAGTTTAAGGATGTCAATACCTTTATGGATGAATTGAAAAAATTCTTAGAATAGGAGAAGCAGGATGAGTATTGCAGAATTTGTGAAAGCCGTACTGTTCGGCATTGTGGAGGGCATCACGGAATGGCTGCCCATCAGCAGCACAGGACATATGATTATCCTGGATGAACTGGTAAAGATGCAGGTAACGCAGGAATTTATGGATATGTTTCTGGTGGTGATCCAGCTTGGCGCCATTTTAGCGGTGGTGGTTCTCTACTGGAACCGGCTGTTTCCGTTCCGTTTCCGGGAAAAGCCGGTGATTCAGAAGGATATTTTTACCATGTGGTTTAAAATCATTGTGGCTTGTATCCCGGCCGCGGTGGTGGGGCTGTTTTTTGACGAGCAGATTAACGACTTGTTTTATAACTATCAGACGGTCTCAGCGGCCCTGATTATCTTTGGTATTCTTTTCATTGTAGTGGAGAACTGGAACAAGGGAAGAAGACCGCGGATTAATTCCATCGCGGAAATCGGCTGGAATACGGCCTTTCTGATCGGCATGTTTCAGCTGATTGCCGCGGTATTCCCGGGAACCTCGCGCTCCGGAGCCACGATCCTGGGAGGAATTGCCCTGGGATTGTCCAGAACCGTTGCCGCGGAATTTACGTTTTTCCTGGCGGTGCCGGTGATGGCCGGGGCCAGCCTGCTGAAGCTGGTGCGGTTCGGCATGAATTATACCGCTGAGGAGCTTTCCATCTTGCTGGTGGGTATGGCGGTATCCTTTGTGGTATCGGTGTTTGTGATTAAATTCCTGCTGAATTATATCCGGAAAAATGACTTTAAAGTCTTTGGCTGGTACAGGATTATCCTGGGCATTCTGGTAATTCTGTTCTTTACCATATTTTAGGAGGCAGATATGAGGATTGCGCTTCCAAAACAGGTGGAGCAGATTATCCGGGTTCTGGAGGAAAACGGCTTCGAAGCCTTCGCTGTGGGGGGCTGCGTCCGGGACAGTATTCTGGGACGGCAGCCCAGCGACTGGGATGTGACCACCTCGGCGCTTCCGGAACAGGTCAAAGCGCTGTTTCGAAAAACGGTGGATACGGGCATCCGGCACGGTACGGTGACGGTTCTGCTGGACGGCGCGGGATATGAAGTGACCACATACCGTATCGACGGGGACTATCGGGACGGACGCCATCCTTCGGAGGTCTATTTTACCCGAAATCTGGAGGAGGATCTGAAACGGCGGGATTTCACGATCAACGCCATGGCATACAATGACCGGGCGGGCCTGGTGGACCGGTTTGGCGGAGAAGAGGACCTAAAAAGCGGAATGATCCGCTGCGTCGGCAGCGCCGGAGAGCGTTTTGAAGAAGACGCCCTGCGCATTTTAAGAGCAGTGCGGTTTTCCGCCCAGCTTGGTTTTTCCATTGAGGAAGAGACAAAAAAAGCGGCGGCCGCCCTGGCGCCGTCCCTGGAGCGGATCAGCCAGGAACGGATTCAGACAGAGCTTGTAAAGCTTTTGGTATCAGATCATCCGGAATATTTGAAAACTGCCTGGGAACTGGGAATCACCAGGGCGGTTCTGCCGGAGTTTGACGCTATGATGGAGACGCCGCAAAACGGCGGTTATCACAACTATAACGTGGGAGAACATACTCTGAAAGCCCTGGAGGTGGTGCGCCCGGAGCGGATTCTGCGGCTGACGGTGCTGCTTCATGACTGCGGAAAGCCCATGGTCCGCTCCACGGACGAGGATGGAAGAGATCATTTTTACGGTCATGGGGATGTGAGCGCCCAGATGGCCTTGGAGATCCTGAAAAGACTGCGGTTTGACAACGATACGATCCGCAAAGTCCGGACTCTGATTCGTTTCCATGACTGGCGGCCGTTGCCCACAGAGCGGGCGGTGCGGAGAATGGCGGGGCGGATCGGAGAAGAGCTGTTTTTGCTGCTGCTGGAGGTAAAGCGGGCGGATGAAGCCGCAAAGGCGCCCGAGCGAAGAAAAGAAGCTCTGGAATCTGTGGATGAGCTGGAAGCCCTTTACCGGTCCATACAGGAGCGGGGCGACTGCCTCAGTCTGAAAAAGCTGGCGGTAAACGGACAGGATTTGATCGCGGACGGAATGCGGCCCGGAAAGAAGCTGGGAGAGGTGCTGAATGCCCTTTTAGCCGACGTTCTGGACGAACCCTCCCATAATACAAAAGAATATCTGCTGGAACAAAGCAGGAGCCTTCGTTAGAAGGCTCCTTTTGCTTGGTTTGCGCTTTGCTTCGCGGGGAAACCCCTTACGCAACATATTACCCGGCCGGTACGCATAATTATAGAGGGAACGGCGCGACACACAGGAAACCGGAATCAGGGAACATGAAACGGAGGGGTTGGATTGAATGAAAAAGATTTGAGCGTTCTGGAGCAGTATGAGGTTCAGGTACAGGGCTTTCGGCGCGGAAGGGGATCTTTTCTGGTAGAGACGGATCAGGGGCTGAAGCTGTTCGCGGAATTTTCCGGCACAGAGAAAAGACTTCAGTTTCAGAACCGGATTTGCGAGGCGGTTGGCCGCCGGGGGATCGTCCGGGCGGACCGGGTGCTGCCAAACAGGGAGGGAAATCTCATATCCAGGGACAGGGAGGAACGGGGCTTTATTTTAAAGGACTGGTTTGAAGGGAGGGAGTGCAGTACCAGGAGCGAGGAGGATATTCTGAGGGCTGTGCGGATTTTGGCCCAGCTTCACCGGGAGATGCGTATCCCTCCTGAAAAGGAAAATGAGGAAGGGTATACGGATCTGGAGCGGTTTCGCGGGATTCCTCTGGAACAGGAGTTTCAAAAGCGTATCCGGGAAATGAAAAAGGCCCGGGCTTTTATGCGGGGAAAGAATGCCAAAACGCCCTTTGAGCTGAAATTTCTGCAAACCTTTGACGTTTTTATCGAACAGGCTGTGGGGACGGAAGAAAAACTGGCCGCTGGGGGCGACAGGGAACTCTATGAGGAATGCCTTCAAAACGGCTGTGTCTGCCATGGGGATTACAACCAGCACCATATTTATCTGTCCGGAAAAGAGGCGGCGGTGGTGGATTATTCCAGGAGCCGCTATGACGTACAGGTGACGGATTTGTATCAGTTTCTCCGGAAAATCATGGAAAAGCAGAACTGGGACGGAAGGCTTGGCACGAAAATGCTGAGGGAATATGGAAAAATACGGCCGCTTTCCCAAAGGGAGATGACGGATCTGCGTCTGCGGCTGTCCTTCCCGGAAAAGTTCTGGAAGCTGGCCAACCATTACTACAACAGCCGCAAATCCCGGATGCCGGAAAAGGGGATGGAGAAGTTGATAACGCTGGAAAATCAGGAGGAAAGACGGCAAAAATTTATTAAAATCGTAGAATAAGGATTCCATTTTCCCATGACATATTGTATAATAGTAACGATTCGTAACGGTCTGGCATGGTCAGACGGTTGCAACTATCCAGCAGGCCTGTCCGCTGCGCCGTCAGCAGGAAGCGGAACGCAGCGGGAAGCCGGCGGTTTATGAAAAGTTCATGGGAGGTATTGTAATGGATTACAGAAAAAATTATGAGGAATGGCTGAGCAATCCTTATTTCGACGAGGCCACAAAAGAGGAACTTCGCGGTATTGCCGATAATGAAAACGAGATCAAAGAGAGATTCTATATGGATCTGGAGTTTGGCACAGCCGGTCTGCGCGGCGTCATCGGAGCCGGTACGAACCGCATGAATGTCTACACCGTGCGCAGAGCTACCCAGGGCTTGGCGAACTATATCGCGTCTGTGAACGCCAAGGACAGAGGCGTTGCCATCGCCTATGATTCCAGAAGAATGTCCCCGGAGTTCGCTGATGTGGCGGCTTTGTGCCTTGCGGCAAACGGCATTAAGGCCTATGTTTTTGAGTCTCTGCGGCCAACTCCGGAGCTTTCCTACGCGGTGCGCACCCTGCACTGCATTGCCGGCATCAATATCACCGCCAGCCACAACCCGCCGGAATACAACGGATATAAGGTATACTGGGAGGACGGAGCCCAGATTACACCGCCCCATGACACAGGCATTATGGCAGAAGTAAAGAAGGTAACGGACTTTAATACCGTTCTGACCATGGACAAGGAGGAGGCCGTGAAGGCCGGACTTTACCAGGTAATCGGCAAAGAGATCGACGACACCTACATCGAGGCTCTGAAGAGCCAGGTAATCCACTGGGACGCCATCAAAGAAGCGGCCGGCGACCTGAAGATCGTATATACGCCCCTGCACGGCACAGGAAACATTCCTGCCAGAAGAGTATTAAAGGAGATCGGATTTGAGCACGTTTACGTGGTGAAAGAGCAGGAGCTGCCGGACGGCGAGTTCCCTACGGTCAGCTATCCGAACCCGGAGGCGGAGGAGGCGTTCACCCTCGGACTTGCCCTCGCGAAAGAGATCGACGCGGACCTGGTGCTGGCTACGGATCCCGACGCGGACCGTCTTGGCGTGCGTGTAAAGGACAAGGACGGTGTGTACCATACCCTGACCGGAAATATGTCCGGCTGTCTGCTGGAGGAGTATGAGCTGAGCCAGAGAAAGGCTACGAAGGGCCTGCCCGAGGACGGCGCTGTAATCAGCACGATTGTGACCACGAATATGGCGGCAGCCATCGCTAAGAGCTACAACATGCGGTTTATCGAGGTTCTGACAGGCTTCAAGTTCATCGGCCAGCAGATTCTGGGCTTTGAGAAGAGCGGAAAGGGAACCTATGAGTTCGGCTTTGAGGAGAGCTACGGCTGTCTGATCGGCACCCACGCCAGAGACAAGGACGCCATCGTCGCCACTATGGCGCTGTGCGAGGCGGCTGCGTACTACAAGACCCAGGGCAAAACCCTCTGGGATGCCATGATCGATATGTACGAAAAGTACGGCTACTACAAGGACGACATTAAATCCATTACCCTCAAGGGCATCGAAGGCCTGGAAAAAATTCAGTCGATTCTGGAAACCCTCCGGAACGATCCGCCTGTGGAGATCGGAGGCTATGAGGTGGTATCTGCCAGAGATTATAAGAAGGATACCATTAAGAACATGAAGACCGGAGAAGTGACCACTACCGGACTTCCCAGCTCCAACGTGCTCTACTATGACCTGACGGATGACGCGTGGCTTTGCGTGCGCCCCTCCGGTACAGAGCCCAAGGTGAAATTCTACTACGGCGTAAAGGGCAGCTCCATGGAGGATGCCGAAGCCAAGTCCGCCGCGCTGGGAGAAAAGGTTCTGGAAATGATCAACAGGATGCTGTAAGATGCGCTATACATTTGAGGATTTTCAAAAGATCGCGGAAAAGCTCAGGGCGGCCGATGGCTGCCCCTGGGACCGCGCCCAGACCCATGAGAGCCTGAAAGGCTGCATGATCGACGAGCTGACAGAGGCCATAGCGGCTGTGAATGTTCTGAAAACCGCCGGCGACGCCGACAATCTCTGTGAAGAGCTTGGAGACCTTCTCTTTCTGGTGCTGCTGCAAAGCCAGATTGCCAGGGAGGAAGGACTTTTCACCATCGACGACGTGATTCAGAACGCGGCAGAGAAGATTGTGCGCAGGCATCCCCATGTGTTTCCCGACGAAAACGGCGTAAAACGGCCTGCGGACTGGAAGGGGATCAAGAAAAAGGAAAAAGAAGGAAAAGATCCCGAAATCCTTGCTCTGATTAAAGAAGAAGAGAAAAAAGCGGCCGGAGAAATTTGTTCTTATCTTGAGAAAATGAAGTAAATTCCTTGACAAATAAGATAGGAGAGATTATAAATAGACGTAGGACTCACTGAGAGACTGGGGAGGCATGTGCGGGCAGTCCGCTTTGCTTGTGAGTTTAGACGAGTTTAAATCATCAGAGGAGGAACATTCCATGAACAGAACGGAATTAATCGCTGCTATTGCGACCAAAACAGAATTATCAAAGAAGGATGCAGAGAAGGCTCTGAAGGCTTTTACAGACGTAGTGACAGAGGAGCTGAAAAAAGGAGAGAAGATTCAGCTTGTGGGATTTGGTACCTTTGAGGTTTCCGAGAGAGCTGCCAGAGAGGGAAGAAATCCCCAGAGCGGAGAGCCCATGCAGATCCCGGCTTCAAAGTCTCCGAGATTCAAGGCCGGCAAGGCATTAAAGGACATGATTAACGAATAAGAAGGAGTCTCATGCGGTTAGACAAGTTTCTGAAGGTATCCCGGCTGATTAAGCGGCGCACGGTGGCCAACGAAGCCTGCGACGCGGGGCGCGTTACGCTCAACGACCGTCCGGCGAAGGCATCGGCGGAGGTAAAACCGGGGGATATTATTGAGATCGGATTTGGGACAAAGGCTGTCCGGGCAGAGGTTCTGAGTGTAAAGGAAACGGTCAGAAAGGAAGAGGCGGAGCAGATGTACCGCTATCTGTAGGAGACCTGCGGCGGATGCTGTTGAAATCGCCTTGGGCGATGGGATTTCAAAATTTCATAGAGGTCTGCATAAAACAGGCATTCCCGTCATAGATTTTAGAAAGCGGGGATGCGGAGAGCATTATGGAAGAAAAGCAGACAGCGGGAGCACACAGGGTAACCGTCACGGGAAGGCGAAACGGCGCAATCACGGGGGTATCTGATGTGCTCTCTTTTGATGTGGGGGAAATCGTCCTGGAGACCGAGCTGGGCCTTTTGACCATTAAGGGACAGGAGCTCCATGTGAGCAGGCTGACTCTGGAACAAGGGGAGGTAGACATTGACGGCAAGATCGACAGCATGGTCTACTCCGGAAATGTCGGCTCCAAGGGCAAGGGAGAATCTCTGCTGGGAAGGCTCTTTAAATAGCTATGACCGGGTTTATCAGCTCCCAGGCCCGTTTTTTTCTGATCTCTGTTTTCACGGGAGGGGCCATCCTGCTTGGATACGGTATTCTCAGAGGACTGCGAAAGGCATTTCCCCCAGGCCCCTTCCGGATGGGAGCGGAGGATTTTCTTTACTGGACCTGCGCCGGAATCGCTGTGTTTTTGGTTGCCTTCTGGGAAAATGACGGCATAATACGCGGCTTCGCGCTTATGGGAACCGTACTGGGAATGATTTTATATTATAAGACGCTGGATCGGGCGGTGGTCGGCCTGACGGCGTGGTTTGTCCTAGCTGTTACGGCGCCCTTTCGGTTTTTTCTGAAGAAAATTGGAAATATTCTTCGAAAAATGTTGAAATATTTTCTTAAGAAGGGTAAAATGACATTGACGTTTCATAAAAAGCGACATAACTGTTCAGGTCAGACCGAATCACTTGCTGATGAGGCCGCAAGAAAGTGATTCAAGGGTAAGCAGGAAAGGGTAAGCATGAGAAGAAGAAGGCGCCGCAGAGGCCATGATAGATTGAGCAGAATGCTGATCTCCATAGTAGTCATCGTTCTGCTTGTGGGGCTTACGATTCAAAGCCAGCAGATGAAAGAGAAAAACGAGGCATACGCCCAGCAAATCGCAGCGCTGGACGCCCAGATCGAATCGGAGAACCAGCGTTCCGAGGAGATCGATGCCATGCAGGAATATATGACGACGGATGAGTTTGTGGAAAGCGTTGCCCGGGACAGGCTGGGGCTTGTGTATGAGGGCGATACGATCTTTAAACCGGCGGAGTAGATTTGCCGCGGGAAAGGAAAGGACATTGGACTCCAGTGTCTTTTTCTTTCCCTTTTTGTCTTGAAAAAAAGCGGAAGCGAACAAGGATTTGACAGGTTTTTCAAAGGCTCTGTCCTATAATAATCTATCAGGGAAATGCCAGAGGATTTTGGGACAGGGGGATTTTAGGATGGGGGATTTTTTGGATACCGCCGCGCTGGAACCGGGCTGCGAGCGGCTTCACGGCTATGCCAGGGCTTTCCAGAGTCTGGCGGATACCTTCCGGAAGATGCCGGTAAAAAAGGAACAACTCTCCAAGGAGGATGTGGAGGAAATATTCCGGGACGCCTGTGAGAGCGTATGCAGCGGCTGCAGCCGGAGGGAACTCTGCTGGGGCCGGAATTATTACCGGACTTACCGGGGGCTTTATGGCCTGCTCCACGCCGCGGAGACGCAGGAGGAGAATCAGGAGGAGCGGGAGTTCTGGGAGACCTGCAGAAATCCGGAGCGGGTAAAAACGACTGTGGAGGACGGTTTTGGCAGAGCCAGGCTGAATCTGCTGTGGAGCAACCGGCTTTTGGAAACCAGGGCCGCCATGATGGAGCAGCTCGCCCAGACCGCGGACATTATGCGGAACGCCGCGCGCTCAATTTACGATATCCGCCGTCTGGACGGAGTGAAACGGTATCAGGTGGAGACTGGGCTGCGCACCCATGGCCTCCAGATGCGGGACGCCTGGATTTATACCAGGGACGACGAGTGGTTTGAACTTTATCTGACTTTGCGGACGGGAAGGTGGAGCCGGTGCATTCCGGTGAAGGAGGCCGCCTGGTGGCTGTCCGGATATTTCGGCCAGGATCTGGCGCCTGCCTACGACAGCCGGATGATTATCAATCGGGAGTTCTGCACCGTATGCTTTACCCCGGAACCGGAATATGTGATGCTCTGCGGCGTGGCCAGGGCTACCAGAGAGGGAGAAGTGATTTCCGGGGACAGCTTTTCTATGTTCCGCAGAGATAACGGCCAGATGATTCTCAGCATTTCAGACGGAATGGGCTCCGGTCCCGGTGCTTGCCGGGAGAGCGAACAGGTGATTGAGCTTTTGGAGCAGTTCCTGGAAGCGGGTTTTGGAAAAGAGACCGCCGTCCGGATGATTCACGCCGCTCTGATGCTTCAAAATAACGGCAGCTTTTCCTCGGTGGATCTCTGTACGGTAAATTTGTTTGACGGCAGCTGTGAATTTCTGAAAATCGGGGCGTCCACCACCTTTCTGAAAAAGGCGGACTGGGTGGAGGCCATTGTATCCACCAGCGCGCCCATCGGAATCATGGAAGAGGTGGATTTCGATTGTGTCCGAAGGCAGCTTTCGCCGGGGGATTATGTGATAATGGTATCGGACGGCGTTCTGGACGCCATGCCGGAACCGGGCGGAGAAGAGCGGATGAAAGAGCTGATCCTCGAACAGGAAAGCGCCGGTGCCGGAGAGATTGCAGGAAATCTTCTGGAAGCGGTGCTGAGTCTGAGGGAGAACCCGCCGGAGGATGATATGACGATTCTTGTGGGTGGTTTCTGGGAAAGATAGGGAAAGAGCCTTGCTTTTTTGCGGAAGATTCCTTATAATGAGTCCACTGCGGGAGGAATGCCGTATGGAAAAAGCTTATGAGAATATAAAAAAGTACCGGATGATCGAGGACGGGGATCGGATTGTGGCCGGCCTCTCGGGAGGGGCGGATTCCGTCTGCCTGCTTTTGGTACTGAAAGGATATATTGAGAGAGAAAAGCCGGAGAATGTAAAGCTTCTGGCGGTTCATGTGGAGCATGGAATCCGGGGACAGGAGGCGCAGGAGGACGCGGAGTATGCCCGGCATTTCTGCGAAGAGCTGGGAGTGGCCTTTCGGCTGTTTTTTTATGACGTGCCGGCGCTGGCGAAGGCGGAGGGATTGTCCGCAGAGGAAATGGGGAGACGGGTGCGCTACGACTCCTTTCGCCGGGCCGCCCGGGAGCTGGCGGCGGACGGAGGCCGGATCCGCATTGCGGTGGCTCATAACCAGGGAGACCAGGCGGAGACGATCCTCTGGAATCTGTCCAGGGGCAGCGGGCTTTCCGGCCTGTGCGGCATGCGTATGGCGCGGGACGAGATGATTCGTCCTCTTTTGAACATTCCCAGGGCGCGCATTGAGGAATGGCTTCGGGAGCAGGGAGTTTCCTGGAGGACGGACTCCACGAATCTTACCCTGGAATATACGAGAAACCGCATTCGGCATGAGGTTCTGCCGGCCCTGTCCAGGGTAAACCAAAGGGCTTCGGAGCATATCGCGCAGGCCGCGGACCGGCTCTGGGAAATCCGGCGTTATCTGGAAGGAGAGGGGGAGCGCTGGCTTTCGGAAAACGGGACAGTTTCCGGGGAAGGGATTTCCTTTGACCGGACAGTCTTTGGCGGGCTGGATACGGTCCTCCAGGATTTTGTCCTGGGCGCAGCCTTGGAACGGCTTTGTGCCGGCAGGCGTGATCTGGGAGCGGAGCATCTGGAGAGCCTGCGCCGCCTGGCGGGGAGCCAGTCCGGCCGGGAGCTCCGGAATCTGCCGGGCGGGCTTTACGCCGGTATTTGGGGGGAACGCTATGTGCTGCGAAAAACGGTTCCGGAGATGGCCAATGCTTCCGGGAATTTTCCCCAAAGAGCGCTTTCCATACCCGGCTTTCTGCGGGAAGAAGGGCTGGCGGTCCGGACAGAGCTTCTGGACGCCGGTCCGGAAAGAGTGAAAAATGAAAGAATTCCGGAAAAGAAGTATACGAAATGGCTGGATTATGATACAATAAATGATACGATTAAACTGCGGAGGCGTCTGCCCGGGGACTATCTCCTGATCAATCCCGGATGCAGAAGGAAAAAACTGAAACAGTATTTTATCGATGAAAAAATTCCCCGGGCGGACCGCGACAGGATTTGGCTTTTGGCGGACGGAAGCCATATCCTGTGGGTGGTCGGATACCGGCTCAGCGAAGGCTGCAAAGTAAGGGCCGGAACGAAAAGGATTTTAAAAATACAGGTATGGGAGGAGAAAGAAGATGGAAGATAAGATCCGTGTTTTATTATCGGAGGAAGAAGTGGATAAGAGGATCGAGGAGCTTGGACGCCAGATCAGCCGGGACTATGAGGGACGCAGCGTTCATCTGATCTGCGTGCTGAAGGGCGGCGTTTTTTTTACCTGTGAGCTGGCAAAGAGAATCACGGTTCCTGTATCTTTGGACTTTATGTCGGTGAGCAGCTACGGCGCGGATACCAAGTCCAGCGGCGTGGTGAAGATTGTGAAAGATCTGGACGAGCCCCTGGAGGGAAAGGATGTCCTGATTGTGGAGGACATTATCGATTCGGGAAGGACTTTAAGTTACCTGATCGAGATCCTGCACAAGCGCCATCCGGCCAGCATTTCTCTGTGTACGCTGCTGGACAAACCGGAGAGACGCGTGGCAGATGTGAAAGTGGATTACGTGGGTTTCCGCATTCCGGATGAGTTTGTGGTGGGATACGGACTGGATTACGCGCAGAAATACAGAAATCTCCCATACATTGGTGTCGTAGAGGTTTAGAAAGGGGCTTATCATTGAACAGAAACTCAAGAAACCTGGGTACCTATCTGATGATTGCCGCTGTGGTTGTGCTTATTTTTCTGGTATTCCGAAATGGCTTCACACCCAGGGAAGCTTACAGCTACAGCGAATATGTAAAGGCCGTGGAGGCTGAGATGGTGACGCGCGTGGACGTGCACCAGAACGCCCAGGTTCCCACAGGACGGCTTCTGGTCTATATGAAGGACGGAAGCGTGAAAACGGTAAACGTCTCCGATGTCAAGGAGGAGCAGGACTGGCTGGAAGAGCAGGATATTCCCTACTATACCTATGACATTGAGCGGGAGAGCGTCTTTTTGACTACCGTTGTGCCCATGCTGCTTATGGGACTTCTGTTTGTGGCTATGTTTGCTTTCATGAACAGGCAGGCGTCCGGAGGAAGCAATAATAAAATGATGAATTTC
>DVIQ01000028.1 GCA_018711185.1 Candidatus Limivivens intestinipullorum
CCGTTTCAAAAAATTCATGTTAAACTCCTCCTAACTCATTTTTGTTAAAATCTCTTTTGGTTTCAGACGGATTACCGTAACCGACGCTATCAGTACCGCCAGAATCAGGAGCAGTATGCCTATCCCATAGACTGCCGCCATATCCGCAGGATGAAGAACCACGCTTAATCCCTCAACATCGCTGGCAGTTTGGCTGACAAGGAAAGCGCCAACCTGATCCGCCAGCAGAGCAGACAAACCGAAGGAAGCTGCCGCCGCAGGAATGGCGATAAAAATATTTTCTGTTAGGAATTGCAGCACGACTTCCACCTTGCTTCTGCCTACTGCCATCAAGATACCAGCCTCTTTCTTCCGGCCTCGTATCCAAAGAATCAGCAAAAGGGTGATGATTGCCGCTCCTGTAATGGCAATCACCGTGACCGCCGTATTCACCGTTTTTTTGATAGAAGAAAGGGGATTAGAAATCAGGTCAAAATCCTCTGTATCCGTAGAAAAGGTGAAAGTTTTGCCTTTGATCTCCGGCAGATTTTGGATGGTCTTGAGGATATTCTCTACATTTTCAGCCGAATCCACATATATCTCCAAAGAGCCAAGTTCTAAAGTGGGTCTATTCCATATCTTTTGATAGCTGTTCATGTCAATATATCCTTGATTGGCAGGAATTTCATATGGCATCATTGCATCTTTGGACATTCCCTCGGTACCGCTGAAGATCCCCACAATTTCAAAGGTATTTTCAGAATCATTGTCCAGATTGTACATGGATATATGATCTCCCACGGAGAGGTCATTTTTATCCGCAAGTTCTTTAGAAATCATTACAGCAAAAGAATCATCCTCTTGAATGTGACGCCCTTCTATCAGCGTATAAGTACCATCCATAAATTTTCTGTTTAAGGCCGAATTAAATGTAGCGGTATAGGAGGACGGATCGCCATAACCACTGTTGCTATCTCCGAAGTTAAACGCGCCTGGAAAGTATTCAAAATCGATCGCATTTCCCCAATAATCACCTCTCTCTGCGCTGTATGCGACTACACCGTCTACTTTGCTAACCGCATCGACCACTTCCTGCGTGATAAAATCGCCATTATACTCATATGAAATTCCATATTCATCTCGTGTTCCAGAATCATAGTTTTCCTGGTTGTCATCGTCGCATTCCACACGGATCGATGCTCCGACTGTCTGTTTTACTTCGTCTGTTCCCTCCGCAGTAGCGTGCCCTACGGATAAGGCAATCAGCGCAGCAGAAGCCAACAGCGTAAAGACCAGCAGCAGGATGATACTCCTTATTTTTTGCCGCCAACAGTAACGGACTGCCCGTTTCAAAAAATTCATGCGAAACACCCCCTTAACTCATTTTTGTTAAAATTTCTTTTGGTTTTAAGCGGAGAATGGCTCCACTGGCCACCAGCACTGTCAGCAGGACAGCCGCCAGTTCTCCGGCAAGCAGCGCACCGGAATGAAGCAGATCCGGCTGCAAATAATTTACTCCGCCGCCACCTGTCTGCAAAGCCGCGGTTCCTGTTCCCTGGGCCAGCGTGCCAAACAGCAGACCATTCACCTGATCAGAGCAAAACAGCCAAAGTAGAAAAGCACTGAGAAATCCAGCGATCAGAAGCCCCCAAGCCTCCCATGCAAACTGCCCGATAATTTCCATTTTAGGCTTGCCCACGGATAGGTAAATCCCGGCTTCTCGGATGCGCCCCCGTATCTGCACCATGAGGATCAGCATGAGAATGACAATCCCCAAAGCGACAGCAAGGGCAATCAACGCCACCGCTAGGTTTTGAAGATTTTGAAGCTGCCCGGCGATCTGCTCGTATTGGAAATCATTTTCTTTTAAGATGTGGTTGTCCCAATCAATGGATTGGATGGCTTCCACACGATCCAGCAGGGTATCCAGCTCCAGAGGGTCAGCAATGTAAAAGGCGATTTCCCCCTCGAAAACGCCTGCCTGCTGCTCCTGCAAATTCACTAGCAGATGGCTGTCGGAATAAATATGGTTGACCGCTTTCCCGGCGGTGGGGGCGTCCATACCATCGTCGGCCCCATCGGCTTGGAAAATGCCCACGATTTCCGCTTCCACAAACGCTGTCTTTTCTGGGATCGTGTCAATATACGTTCCATCATCCTGCTGATCCAAACCGGCATGGGTGAGAGTGAGTATGTCCCCAACTTTTAGGTTGTTTTCCGCCGCCAGTTCTTCGCTGATAAGGATTTTATTTTCATCTTCCGGCCGGATATGGCGGCCGGAGATCAACGTACATTCCTCATTCAGAAACACATCGGTCAACTGGGAATCCCGCACAGCAGTCACTTGGCCCATATTGCTGGCCTCACTGTCACCAGTTCCCGGTAGAAAATGCAGCTGTTCGCTTTTGGCATACCCATAGTGCTCCGTGTTGTAGGCTTTCACTTGACCTCCGGCAGCGTCCACGATCTCGTCTATGCTCTTTTGGGAAATGGTGGGCGTCGCTCCTTCACTGACCGCGCCGCCCTCAAAAATCATCTGCTGGTAGGGGCGGACATAAAAAGCCGCGCCAATATTGGAGCGCAGATCCTTCGCCGCCTGTTCCGTGCCGTTTAAAACGGAAAAGCAGACCAGCAGAAGGGCTG
>DVIQ01000029.1 GCA_018711185.1 Candidatus Limivivens intestinipullorum
ATGAACATGGGATGAATTTACTGTGAAAATACACAAAAACAGGCTTTTCTAAAGCCTGTTTTTGTGAGAAACTGCTGAAATAAAACCATGCAGTTTTCCACTGCTATGGGAAGTTGCTTCGGACGTATGCCCCAAACTTTGACGGTGATGCGAAAATCCATTTGAAATCGCCTTCGGCGATGGGATTTTCGCGATCCTGAATCATGTTCTTACGGTCTGCGCAGCATATGCGCAGACCTGGGCTGAACCGTAACAGCTATTTCAGCTTCAGCTTTGCGAACAGGGAGCCCAGGCTGGTGGTAAGGCCGTCGGACTGGGGAAGATCGTAGGTTTCTTCCTGGATCTCTTCGGCAGCCACATCCTGAAGCGCCTTCATGCTCAGACTGAGCTTTCCATCTTTCACGGCGATCACCTTTACTTTTACTTTGTCGCCTACCTTCAGCACAGATGCCGGATTCTTCACGCGCTTGTCGCTGATCTGGGATACATGCACCAGACCGCTTAAACCGCCGCCAAGGTCAATGAACGCGCCGTAGCTCTGTACGGATTCCACGGTGCCCTCGGTCACCAGGCCTACCTCAACGTTGGAAATCCGGGCTTTGCGCTCTTCGTCCTCTTTTTCCCGGAGAATCTCTCTGGCGGAGAGAACAAGGCGCTTGTTCTCCTCGTCCGCGGTGATGACTTGCACCTGGATTTCACGGCCAAGCCACTCCTCAAGGTTCTCCACATAGTGAAGGGATAGCTTGGAAGCGGGGATAAAGCCCCGGATGCCCTCCACGTAGGCCACAACGCCGGACTTTACAACACCGCCGACCTTCACAGTGAGGACGGTTTTCTCTTCCAGGTACTTCTTCAGCTTATCCCAGGCAAGCACTTCGTTGGCCTCCCTGGCGGACAGGAGAATGTGACCTTCTCCGTCGTCCCGGCGGATTACCGTAGCCGTGATCTCATCTCCCACGTGAATGTCTTCCTTGGGATTAAAGGACGGGTCGCTGGTATAATCCTCAAGCTTAATGATGCCGTCGGTGTAGTATTTCAGATCAAGGGTGATCTCCGTCTCACTGACTCCGATCACGGTGCCGGTGAGGATATCCCCCTCACGGATTTTTTTAAAAGACGCTTCCAGCTCATCGGCGTAGTCGTCCATGGTTTCTAAGCTCTTTTCTAATTCGTCAGTCATAGTTTCCTCCTTAAACTTTATTCCCGCTGTCTGCGGCAAAGTATCTGACTGGCCGCTGCTCCGGGACTGCGGTATTCCCGGCCTTCGGATTTCCGCCCCGGCAACAGACATGCCTGCGTGCCTGTTACCCATTGTAGCATTTTCACGAATCAAATTCAACCGATTACCTTTAAAATCATAGGAAAACATGCTATAATAAGTTACTGCCGCCGCAAACGGCAAGTGCTTGCGGCGGCTGCGATATACAATGGAGACGTTCGGCCAGGGTATGGCCGGATGCCGGGGAGTTCAGAGGATCTGCCCGTATGACGCGAAGGCGTCAGAAAAGAGGAGTTATGCAGGAGACGATAAAACAGAAAACATATATTATTGGTCATAAAAATCCGGATACGGATTCGATCTGTTCCGCTATTGCCTACGCGGATATCAAAAACCGCACGGAGGAGGGGGAGTTTGTACCCAGAAGGGCGGGCCAGATCAGTCAGGAGACCCAGTATGTCCTGGACCGTTTTCACATAGATCCGCCCGATTATCTTCCGAATGTGGGCACCAGGGTGAAAGATATGGAGATCCGCCATATTCCAGGGGTCAGCAGCCATATTTCCCTGAAAAAGGCCTGGAACCTGATGCGCACGCAGAATGTAAACACCCTGCCCATCGTAAAGGACGGGAACATTCTGGAGGGACTGATTACTATAGGCGATATCGCCCAGTCCTACATGGATGTGTACGACAACGCGATCCTGTCCACCGCCCGGACCCAGTATAAAAACATTCTGGAGACCCTGGACGGGAAGATGGTGGTGGGAAATGAGCACGCCTATTTCGTGAAGGGCAAGGTGGTCATCGCCGCGGCGAACCCGGATCTGATGGAGAGCTATATCGAGGAGAACGACCTGGTTATCCTGGGAAACCGCTACGAATCCCAGCTGTGCGCCATTGAGATGAACGCCAGCTGCATCATTGTCTGCGAGGGCGCGCCGGTATCCAGGACGATCCAGCGGCTGGCGGAGGAGCGGGTCTGCGTGGTTATCAGCACGCCCCACGACACCTACACCGTGGCCCGGCTGATTAACCAGAGCATGCCGGTGAAGCATTTTATGAAAAAGGAGCATCTCCAGACCTTTAACCTGGACGATTATACCGAGTCCATCCGGGACATCATGGCGAAAAAGCGCTACCGGGATTTCCCGGTGCTGGACAAGCACGGGGCCTACGCCGGGATGATTTCCCGAAGAAACCTGCTGGGAACCAAGCGCAGGCGGGTGATCCTGGTGGATCACAACGAGACCTCCCAGGCTGTGGACAACATCCAGGAGGCAGAGATCCTGGAGATCATCGACCATCACAGGATCGGATCCCTGGAGACCGTTTCCCCGGTGGTGTTCCGGAACCAGCCGGTGGGATGCACCGGGACCATTATGTATCAGATTTACCGGGAAAAGGGCCTGGATATACCGGAGAACATCGCGGGGCTTCTGTGCGCAGCCATTATCTCGGACACGCTGATGTTCCGGTCGCCCACCTGCACGGCCATCGACCGGAACGCCGCCGAGAGCCTCGCGCGGATCGCCGGGATCGACTGCGAGGAATTTGCCGCCGAGATGTTCGCGGCTGGGAGCAACCTCAAAGGAAAATCCGCGGAGGAAATTTTCTATCAGGATTTTAAGAAATTTGAACTGAACAAGACCAGCTTCGGCGTCGGACAGATCAACTCCATGAACCCGGCGGAGCTTCAGGAGATCAAAAGCCGCCTGATCCCCTATATGGAAAAAAATCTGGGCTCCCACGGGGAGACGATGCTGTTCTTTATGCTCACGGATATTATCCATGAGTCCACAGAGCTCCTCTGCCACGGCGGCAACAGCCAGAGTCTGGCGGCGGAGGCGTTTCACTTGGATAAGGCGGGAAGTTCTGTGATTCTGCCGGGGATCGTTTCCAGAAAGAAGCAGCTTATCCCGGCGTTTATGAACGCGCTGCAGCAGTAGAAGAAGGCAGGCGGCGGTCCGGCAGAGCGGAACTGCCGTGGTATCGCGGGGATAGGGGAAGAGAATCTTCCCCTATCCGATGGAGGAAAACATGGGAAAACAGCTTTGGAAACCGGGAAATATGCTTTACCCTCTTCCGGCGGTGATGGTGAGCTGCGCCAGAGAGGGAGAGCGGCCCAATATTATTACTGTGGCGTGGACGGGTACCGTCTGTACGAATCCGCCCATGGTATATATCTCCGTCCGCCCGGAGCGGTATTCCTACGGGATTATCCGGGAGACGGGGGAGTTTGTGATCAATCTGACCACGGTGGAACTGGCAAAGGCCACAGACTTCTGCGGGGTCCGTTCCGGAAGGGATACGGATAAATTCCGCAAGACGCGTTTGACGGCCCAGCCGGCATCCTTTGTGAAGGCGCCTCTGATCGCGGAGAGTCCGGTGAATCTGGAATGCAGGGTGGAAAAGACAGAGGAGCTGGGATCACACCATATGTTTTTGGCAAAAGTCCTGGCCGTTCACGCGGACGAGGCGTATCTGGACGCGAAGGGCCGCTTGGACCTGGAACGCGCCGGCCTGCTGGCGTACAGTCACGGAAATTATCTGGGGCTGGGCCAGAAGGTGGGAACCTTCGGCTATTCGGTAAAGAAAGCCGGCACACGTCCGCAGGCCAGGCGTACCGCCGTCCCGAAAAAATCCGGCGGGCGTACGCGGCATTCCTGAATATATGCCGCCTGTCCGGCGGCGGACTTTTTGAAAAAGAAAAGACGGAGAAGCTAGGCATGGAAGAACTGTATATACAAATGCTGGGGGAGTTTTCCATCTCCAGCAGCCGCGGAAAGCTGACATGGGAGGCGCTGCGGTCGGATCAGATGCTTCGGCTTTTGACCTATCTTCTGATCAACAGAGACCGCAGCGTGTCCGTGGAAGAGCTCTCGGATGTGCTGTGGAGTGAGAAGGAAACGGCGAACCCGGCCGGAGCCATCAAAAATTTAATGTACCGCCTGCGTACCAGCCTGAAGGCGCTGGGGGAGGACTCCTATATTCTGACGGGGCGGGGAGCCTATTCCTGGAACCGGGAGATCCCGGTTCGGGTGGATTTTGAAGAGTTTGAACGTCTCTGCACAGAGGCGCTGCACATCAAGGAGGAAGGGGGAGACTGCTGCGAGGTATGCGAGGAGGCGCTTTCCCTGTACCGGGGAAGCTTCCCCGATAAACTGGCCCACGAGCACTGGCTGCTCCCTCTGGAAGCCTATTATCATTCCCTGTATCTTGAGACCGTGAAGCTGCTGGCGGAGGATTTGGAAAAAAAGAAGGATTACGAAAAGATGGAGGAAATCTGCGGGAATGCCCTGCGGCTGGATTCCCTGGACGAGCAGCTTCACTACTTTATGGTCCGGGCCCTGATGGGAAACGGGCGCTATGACCAGGCGCTGCGCCACTGCGAGCAGGCGTCAAAGGCCATCCGCCAGAGCCTTGGGATCCGGAACCTGGAAAAGCTGGGTAGCCTCTACGAGATTCTGCTGGAACAGGGCGGAAGACAGTTTACGAATCTGGAGGATATCTGTGAATCCATATCCGAGGATAAGCCGGTGGGCCTGTACCTCTGCAGCTATTCCGTGTTCCGCGAGATCTACCGGCTGGAGGCCAGAAGAATCGGCCGTATGGGGATTTCCGAGTACGTGATGCTTTTAACGGTGTACATTCAGGACAGTTACCGGAAAAACAGCGGTGTGATCCGCCTCTACCTGTCCAAAGCCATGGATCTTCTGGAGCGGATTCTCAGGACATCCCTGCGCATCGGGGATGTGGCCGCCTGCTACAGCGAATGCCAGTACATTGTGATGCTTCCGGGCTGTACCTATGAGACCGCGGAGCTGGTGGCGGAGCGCATCGAGCGGAAATTCCGGGAAAGCCTTGGAGAGCAGGTGGCCGGGATCCATTATGAGCTGGAAGAGGTGACGCCGGAGGCCAGGTTTTTAGGAAAAGGAGGCGGGGGTTGATGGCAGAACGGTATTTTCCCGCGAATCTGATTCGGATTTGTCTGGATAAAGAGGACGAAGTGAATGTGGAGGGGAGAGTGTACAGCAAGCTGTCCCCGGAGCCTGTTTTTTTTAAAAGCTGCGAGGAGTTCATCCTGGAAACGGACCGGATCTTTGACCGGGCCGGATATCCGCAGGCTTTCCAGGACAAGCGGCGCTTCCGGGGCCAGGAGGCCTGCGCGCCCTATTCGGCGCATCCCAGGCTGTATCTGACGGACGAGGAAATCGGCCGCCAGAGGGGCGCCGTCTGGACCAGAGATGTGATTGTGGCGGCCCGCCGGGGAAACAGCTGGCAGGGCATTCTCCTGGGAGAGGACGGCAGAAGAGAGATGACCTTTGACGGGGAGATGAAGCTGATGGAATATCTGTTCTTCCGGCGGCGGTGAGCGCCGGAGGGCGGCTGTCCTGCGGGGCTAGGACGGCGGTGAGCGCCGGAGTTTGGCTGTCCGGCGGCGTCAGGCACGGCGATGGGCGCCGGACGCCGCGTCAGGAATCGGGGGACTTTGGCGGCATTCCACGGCGAACGGCATCTTTTCCATAGCGGGAGCGAATGGCGTCCAGGGCTTTGTCCAGGCGCCGTTCCTTCTCGCTTTTTTTCATGTCCGGATCAAAGAGGGAAAGCTGCACCGGCTCCGTCTCCGCCGTAAGCTTTGAGGCGCGGATGCCCAGAAGGCGTATGGGCGCGCCGTTCCAGAGCTTGTCAAAGAGGCCGCAGGCGGTCCGGTAAAGCTCCTTGGCAGAGCGGCAGGGCGTAACAAGCTGGGTCTGGTGGGAGACCGATACAAAATCCGCATACTTCATTTCCACGCATACGCTGCCGGCCATCTGGCCGGCTTTTCTTAACCGCGCGGATACGCTTTCCGCCAGATTGCGCAGTACCTGGTGCGCTTCCTGCCGGGTCTCGGCGTCCTTCGCCAGGGTGACGGAGTTCCCGATCCCTTTGGCCGGGGCGGGATTTGGGGCCACCGGGGAGGTATCCAGGCCGTTGGCGTAGCGCCAGAGGGTTTCTCCGTGGCTCTTCAGGTGGCTGCGCAGAAGCGCCGGATCCGCCTTTGCCAGATCCCCGATGGTGCGTATGCCAAGCTTTTGCAGGGTCTGCACCGAGGAGCGCCCGGCCATGTAGAGCTCCCCCACGGGAAGCGGCCACATTTTTTCGGGAACCTCCGAGGGAAACAGGGTATGCACCCGGTTTGGCTTTTCGAAGTCCGAGGCCATCTTTGCCAGCAGCTTATTGGAGGAAATCCCGATGTTTACGGTAAAGCCGAATCGGGCGTAAATGGTGTCCCTGATGGAATGGGCTGCCTGAACGGGGGACGGGTAACGGTGGGCGATGCCGGTGAAATCCAGAAAGCATTCGTCGATGCTTAACTGCTCCACATCCGGCGTCAGGCTTTTCAGATACGCCATCAGCTCCCGGCTGAAACGCCGGTACAGCTCATGCTCCGGGGGATAGACCGTCAGATCTCCGCAGAGACGCAGCGCCTGGGCCACGGGCTGGCTGGTATAGATGCCAAAGGCCTTTGCCGGAATGGATTTGGCCAGGACAATGCCGTGGCGCGAGCTCTGGTCCCCTCCGATGACGGCGGGAATCAGCCGCAGATCCGGCCCCCGGCCCGTCCGCAGATTCTCCACGGAGGTCCAGCTCAAAAAAGCGGAATTGACGTCGATATGAAAAATAATGCGCTCCATGGAAAGCGGATCACCTCCTGTTGTGTGGTAGTTCTATCGTACCGCACAGAAGGTGTTTTTGCAATGCTTTTGAATCGTAAGTATCCTAGCGCCGCAGAACTGGGCTGTCTGAATCACGTTCCTACGGTCTGCGCAGACCCGGACTGAACAGTTGCCAGATTACTACCGGTTCCGCAAGACGGAACGGCTGTGGTGACAGGAAAGCGCGGACGTGTTATAATAGTCATAACAGTTTTCCCAAAAGCTTCGGGGCGATTTTGGGACATCAGGGAGTGTGGGCAGGCTTCACTTTTGCGGAAGCTGAATAATCCTGAGGGAGGAAACCTATATGGCGAGAAATGAGAAGACGGGTCAGCCTTGTTCTCATTGAGCGCGAACGGTATCCTTTCCGCTACCAATGCGATCAGATTTTTACCATGCAGTCTAAAAACGGGAAGATTAAATGGCTGTGAAAAAAACGTTCGCGTGCAAAATTTTGCCGTTCACGCCGGATTTTGGGGAAATTTTCCAAAGTATGGTAAACTGAAACGGGACTCTGCGAAGGCAGAACGCGCCGGGAGGAGGCAAAATGAAAGGTTTTCTGGAAACGATATTCGGATGGAGAGCGCAGGATCCGCCGGGCATGGTACAGACCGCTCAGTGGGAGGGCGCCGTAAAAATCGCGGTTCTGGATGACAGCGACGCGGACCGGGAGCGGATCGCCGGGCTTTTGCAAAAGCTTTTGTCGGACGCCGGGGAAGCCTATGAGCTGCGGACGTATTCCGACCCCAAGGAATTTTTGTGGGGGGTGAGAGAAGGGAACGGATTCGACCTGTATTTTCTGGATATGGAATTGTCAGAGAAAAACGGAATCCAGGTGGCCCAGGAGCTTCGCCGGATGTTTTTCATGCCTTGTATTCTTTTTGTGACAAACCATGTGGAATATGCGCCACAGGCTTTTGAGGTAAACGCTTTCCGATACCTCCCTAAAAGTTGTTATGAGGAGCGGATGGGGGAAGCTCTGGCGGCGGTGCTGCCCCTCATAAAGGCCAGGGACCGCCGGTTTTACGTGTACCGGCATTATAATGATGTGGAGCGCATCTGGCTTAGGAATATCTATTATCTGGAAAAGGCGGGAAGCTACGTGGATTTACGCCTTCGGGAACAGACGATTTCCTTACGAAAGCCTATGAAAACGGTGCTGGGGGAGCTGAACGCCCCGGAGTTTATCCTGGTCCAGAGGGATATTGCGGTGAACGTTATACACGTTATGTCTATCCAGCAGGGCGAGCTGCGGATGCGGGACGGAAAGCACATACCTTTAAGCCGGAACCGGCAGGATGAGGTCAGGGAGAAGGTGCTGGACTATTGGAATATGGAAAAATCGCTTACTGGATTTTACAGGTGACGGAGGCCTGCCTGTGGTACTGTCTGCTGTTTCCGGAGATGACGGACCGGAGGACGAAGCGGGGAGAACGGGCAAGACTGTGGACGGCGACGCTTATGTGGGGTGGTCTGTACGGGTATAGGGGACTTTGGATTTCCGTGGATTTGGGCTATGCCAAATGGGGATTTCTGAGCGCGTGTTTTTTCTTAGCTGTCTTTTCCGGAAAGGACTTTTTGACCGGAGCGTTATGGGCCTTTGTGAGCTGCAATACGGCAAGCCTTTTAAAACTGGCCGCGCTCTTAGCCAGAGGTCTTTTGGTGAATGAGAAAATGCTGGAGGTCATGTATGAAAGCCCCGTATGGTTGTCCTGCCTTGTGGAGCTGTGCCTGATCAGCCTGCTTTTTGCGGGAAACAAAAGGATAAAAACAAAAAGAATCCGCATGGACGATTTTTTGCGCAGAGGCTGGCCTTTTTTGCTGACCGGGGGGATTTTGGAGCATATTCTCCTGGAATATATTATTGTTGCTCAGAAGAATCATCCGATTTTCCCTTCGCTGCTGATGCTGAACGTATGCGCTATTGTGGCGGCGGTCATCGGACTGGCAGCCATGGCGCTTTGGTATCTGAATATACAGGCTAAGGAGGGAAACCGGGTGACGCTTATGCGAAACAGTCTTGTGAGCCAGGAGTATGCCGCACTGAAGGAGGAATACGAAAAGTTTGCAAGGCTGGCCCATGAGATGAACCGGGAGCGGCAGTATTTATACCAATGTCTGAGAAACGGACAGTACGCCAAAGCTCTGGCTTATCTGGAGGAAAAGGGTCAGATTCCGGAACCGAAAGGGCAAGTCTGGACCGGGAATGGATTTTTGGATTATCTGATTTCTACCCGAAAACAGAAGATGGACAAAGAGGGGACAACCTTCTTCTTTTACGGGGAGTTTACGGAAATCCCTATTGCGGAGGAAGATTTCTGGACTTTGCTGGGAAATCTGTTGGATAATGCCCAGGAGGCGGCAGCTCTGTGTGAGCCAGGCCGCCGCTGGGTCCGGTTGGAATTTGGAAGTATAAACGATATGTTCCAGCTTCGGGTGGAAAACGCCAGTAGCAGGCTGCCGATTGTGAAAAACGGCCGCTTTTCCAGTACAAAACCGGGTTTCGGACATGGATGGGGTACGGAGAATATCCGAAGCATTGTGGAAAAGTACGGTGGTATTCTTAGGCAGGCATATACGGAACAGGATTTTCAGACGGAGATCGTGTTTGTTGAAGAAAATAAAAAACGGCAGCAGTACGGCTTGGTTCCCTGAATCAGGAAAGGTTTCTGCGTTTGATTGCGCAAGGCACGAAGTACAAGCGAGGATTTGATTTTGCATGGAACGGTTTCGCAAGGATGAACAGTTATATGAAATAACCGGGATGAAGAAAAGGAGAGCGTTATGAAAAGGGCAATGGCTGTTTGGATATGCGCCGTTGTGTTTGCAATCGGGATACTTTTTGCCGTCCCTCTGGGAAGGGAGCAGGCGGAGCGGTATTCAGTACCGCTGGAATTGTTTCAGACAGAGGACGGGAGCTATCAGTATGATGGCTGCGCCTGGGACAGTACGCTGGAGGATGTGATGACCCGGCTCCCTTATACGATGGAAGAAATGGACGTGGGGGCCAAAGACAGCGTGGAGGCGGCGGATTATCGCTATTACCGGTCTGAGGAGATGTTTTCCCTGGACGGCCAGTACGCAGTCCTGCAGATGACGTTTGTGAACGACCGGCTGAGCGAGGTGCAGTTTTCCTTTGAACTGACAGAAGGATTTGCGGCATGGTTTGACCGGCAGGCGGAAATGCTTGCAAAGTTATACGGGACAGAAGATGCGCGGCGCGAATCGGCGGCTTTCAAAGAGGATGACTACACGCACTTGTCTTATAATTGGTTTGCAGAAGATACGATCCTTCAGTTTTCTCTTATATCTGGGCCGGAGGCGGAGCCAGTGGCTGTGCTGGGAGCGGTCAAAGTAGGACATAAAACATAAGAACTTGTGGAAACGTCGGGGAGCATCCCGGCGTTTTACGTTCGTATGCAAAATTTTACATGTTAAGATGGATTTTCGTTTGTTTTAGAAAAATGTGCTATCATTAAATTCAACAGATAGTTATTTAATAGTTGTTTCTTGAAAATGGGATTCTTTATGAATGTGAGGGGGAGTGCCAATGGGTATAAAAAGGTAGTATAAATTGAAGGGAAGCAAGATGATTAAAATGAATATAAGAAAGGAGAGGATGAATATGAAAAAGGCAATAGGTTTATTATTGATTTGTATGGTGATATTCGCGAACGGTATTTTTGCTTATGCAGATACATCCGATTTGCAAGAGTATCGTGATATGTATACAGCAGAAGAACAGAGACGAATTAATATGATTACGCAATCTGAAAATAGTGAAGATTGGATTGGCGTCGTGGAGGAAAATTTTCCGCTGGAAAGAGAAATCGAAATGTATCCTTTTTGTGAAGACTGCTACGAAATAAGCGTAACTGTGTGTGCGGGCGAGGCGATTTTAGTGGATGAAGGGTATCATAAAGACCTGCTTGGAATTGTGACCACGGATTGCTATGCTTATTATTTTAATAGTAGAGGCGCAGATATGTGTCCGGTATGTGGAAAAGTAATTTTCCAATACGGACAACATGCTTGCTGGGAAATTCATAAAAAATGCTCCAAAGGTGATTATGATGTATGCCCGATGAAGATTTCCTGAAAATAATGAGAGACGGTGATTGAGTGATTTCTCGCATCGTCGAGAGAGGAGGAAGCATATGAAAAATTGGCAAGCTTTTTGGGTGTCTTTGTTGGTATCGGCAAATGTTTTATCAGGGACCGGATATGCGGAACCGATCCATGGAGAGATCCCGGCTTCCCTCGACTCTTTTTACATTACAGAGGATGGCCGCTGGCAGTATGAGAATCTTTCCTGGGGAAACGTTGAGGATGAGACGTTAGACCAACTTCCTTATAAAATGACAAAGCAGGAAATCGATCTGGAAATGAACCCAAACGCGACAGGATATGCTTTTTACACGGCGGAGGAAGTATTTTCTCTGGAAGGACAGCGCGCACAGCTGCGGATTGAGTTTGATGGCGGCAGACTGACAGAAGTTCGTTTCAATTTCCATCTTGACGATTCATACGAGGAATGGTATACAACGGTGACAGAAGAACTGGCACAGAGATATGGTGAGCCGGACGAGATATACGAAAACACGTTTGAGAGTCAGGAAATGGAAAGCTGGGGATGCCGATGGGACAGGAAAGACACGACGATGCAGCTGAACATGATGGCAGGAGAGTCGATACATCCATCAGCGGTGCTGGGAATTGCGCAGATACCACAGATGCAGGCAGACGAAGCGATTCCCGTTCCATTGAACCAGCTACGCACGAAGGAGGGCGTTTACCAGTTTGCATCCTGCGATTGGGGAATCTCTGTGGAGCAGGTATTTGAGAAACTTCCCTATACGATGGAAGAACTGCTTATGTCGGAAGATGGAAATCCGGAAGGATTGGATTATTACATTGCGCAAGACACTTTTTCACTGGATGGTCAGCCGGCAGAGTTTCGTCTGGAATTTTCAAAAGGGAAACTCCGGGAGGTAAGGTTTACCTTTGAACTTGACGAATCGTATGAGAAATGGTATGGTACACAGGTTCAAGAGCTTACAAAGCTGTATGGAAAACCAGACAGGCAGACCGTGACTACCCAGGATACGATGGGAACGACAAATTGGAATTGCGCCTGGGATACGGAGGAGACATCGTTGCAGTTTTTCTTACTTACCCAAGCTTCGAAAGAGGCAACGGCGGTTCTTGGTGTGGCGGAAATAGTACGATAACAGGAGCCGGAGACGGAAACGTCTCCGGCTCGGTGTGTTATCAAAAAGAATTTTTAAACAGGATGGACGCTTAGGACAAACCGCATATTTAAAGTATCTCCTGATGAAGAACAGAGCGGAGGCGATCGAGATGAGTATTTTTGAGTACGACGAGGAAAAGCACATGCGTCAGGTGCGGGAAGAAGGAGAACAGATGGCCGAGGAGCGCATGAGCAGGCTGATTGAAAAGCTGATGAAAGAGGGACGCAGAGAGGAGCTGGAACGGGCGGCAAAGGATACGTCTTACCGTCGGAAGTTATTGGAGGAGCTGGGGGATTGAAAATTTGCAGGTGGCCGGTTTTGAATATCAATCCAGGGAAAAACAAAGGACTTCTGGATGCCTGCCGGACCCTGGCGGATTATGCGGAATATTCAGACCGGGTGAGAACTTATCCAAATGTGTCGTAAACCCCCTAGCTTTAGCTATGGGGATATAAGACACGTCCATCAAATTTACGCAAGTAATTGAAGATGGACAAATAGATACTTGTATTAACTTGAAAATAATAGCATAATACAAATATGAATACAACATATAAATCAAACAAGAATGTCGTCTATTCCTGCAAATACCATGTGGTATGGTGTCCCAAGTATAGACGAAAAGTATTAACCAACGGTGTGGATGTCAGATTAAAGGAATTACTCCTTGAGTATGCTGCAAATCTTTCTGTAGACATTCTGGAAATGGAAATCATGCCAGACCATGTATACATACGGATGGAAGCAGCCCTGCAATTCGGTGTTCATAAAGCTGTAAAGTCCCTAAAAGGCGATACTTCCAGGATTTTAAGGCAAGAGTTTCCCTATCTTAGGACAAAAATGCCTACTCTTTGGACAAACAGCTATTTTGTATCTACGGAGGGCGGTGCTCCACTGGAAGTAATCAAGCAGTATATTGAAAATCAAAAAACATCGCAAAGACAAAAAGGGAAACTGGGATAATGCAAAAAGGTATCAAATTTAGAATCTGCCCGAACAGGGAACAACAAAATTTAATCAATCAGACACTCGGCTGCTGCAGACTCATCTACAACAAAGGACTTGCCATGCGTAATGAAGCGTTTGGGAAGGGAAGTAAAATTATAGTGGCTCAGTTGTCAAGACAAAAATCTAAGATTTTTATAATGAACTGATACGGTGGATAAGTTACAGGGATGAGGTATAGGA
>DVIQ01000030.1 GCA_018711185.1 Candidatus Limivivens intestinipullorum
TTTATCTTCAACGCCATCAAAGGCTGCACGAAAAATTCTCAGACGCTGTATGCTGGCTGTACCAGCTACAATTATCAGTACGAGGCGGCAATCCAGAGCGCAGAGGCACACACCTACTTCCCGGTTACTAACTCCCAGGCGGGTAACCTGGTGGTGGGAAGCTACGTGTCTGTAGGCTATGCAGGCAATAACAACGGCGCAGAAAATAGAGACCGTGGACACGCTACGGTTCATTCATATGCGGATGATGTAAAGATCTTATCCATTGAGACGCTGGATGAAAATAATATGGCAGTATATCTGGACCTTCCGGAGGAGAATGCATTTTCGACAGCACCACACGTATATACGGAGGAATTTTCTGCACCGATCATCCTGTCAACCATGCACTGGTGGTCGGGATCGACAGATGCCGTCAGGGGGCGGCACGATGGATCGCTCGGTAGCAATACCGACGGCAAGCATCCTTATCGGGTACAGGGCCGCGAATATATGGTTGGTGGATATATCGTTGCGAGTGACACGGTAATGGATCTGCAGGCGGATTATACCAAAAAGGTATTGGTTGCCCCGAAGGGGGTGGCGCACTCAAACGCTGATGCGACCATCCGCAGCACCTATTCCGATATAGGGCTCATTCCTGCGGCTGAGGCCGGAGAAAACGCTGACTGGTGGGTTGGTGATTTCGGTATCGATATGGGTGCAGGGAGCTGGTGGCCGTCAGCAGAGGGCAGCGGAAGCTCTCAGGGTGCTGGCGATCGCGTGTATGCAGGAGGATCCGGAGCAACATCCGGAATGCGAGAGTATCTGCAGGGTGGGATCCTCGGGAGCGGGTCGGGCGCCGGTTCGGCGTACTTGCACTGTGGGGGTGGGCTCGGGCTCGGGCTCTGGAACTGCCTCTCGTGCGATTAAAATGGCCTACGGGGGTGAATTCCCCGTAGGGGAAGAGGGGGCTCTCCCCTCATAAGGACTCACGGCGCAGGGTGGGAACCTCAGGAACGGGTCGAACGCCGGTTCGGCGTACTTGAACTGTAGGAGTAGGCTCGGGAACGGGAACTGGAACTACCTCTCGTGGAATTGTATTTGCATTGCGTCGTGTTTCGCGCCGTAAAGCGTAGCCGCAAGGCTCTTTTGGCTGAAAAAGTCATAAAATAAGCAAGAAAGGCCAGCCCGGTTTACCGGGGACGTATACACAGGTATGCGCCGGGGTTAGTAGTCAAAACCGAACACCCTCTTAAATATAATCGATGAAAAGATTATGCAAAGATATTGACATCGCAGACATCGGCCTGATCAGCAGGGCGGTGTATAAATGCCTGGAATGCAAATATAAACGGAACGATACAATAAAATATTTTTCTCAGGTGTCCGGCGTAAGCGAGGATGCATTGAAAAATATACTGGAGGATTACGGAAAGGAGGCGCTGTATCCTGTTGTAGACAAAATATGTGATATTTTGAGAGAGGAGATTATATCCGACAACATATCCTTCCCAAAAATCTGGTACCGGGAAAAGATTGACGGGTCAAGCGGAAAGATCCGACGAATCGGAATCCAGAATGTAAAGCAACAGTTATATGATTATATCGCCGTGGAGGGACTGAACCCGCTGTTGAAAAGGATCGGCGAATACCAGTGCGCATCAATAAAAGGACGCGGTACTTTAAGCGGAAAGAAATCGATTGCGCGATGGCTTAAGAATAAGAATAATCGATATTTTGCAAAACTGGATGTGCAGAAATGTTTTGAAAGTATTGACCAGGAGAAACTGCTGTCATTTTTGCAGCGTCATATCAAAAATGACCGTCTGATCAATCTGATCCGTATACTTATCGGGAGTTTTGAGAAAGGACTGAGCATCGGATCCTATCTGAGCCAATACCTGTGCAATCTATATATGAGTATCCTGTATCACTACATCATGGAGGATCTGTACCGCGTGAGGAGAGGAAAGGAGGGCAACGCAAGGGTCCGGCTGGTAAATAAATGCCTGATTTACATGGATGATATTTTGATCATCGGAAGCCGCCGGCGGGATCTGCAGAAAGCCATCCGCCTTATTATCCAAAAAGCTTCCGAACTTGGCCTTGTAATCAAATCAAATTATCAGATCCGCAGCATTGACGGAAACGCAATCGATATGATGGGATACAAAATTTACCGGACGCATACAGAGATCAGGGGCAGGATATTTTTGAGGATCCGCAGAGCTTATCGTAAAGCAATATCCGGAATCTCTCCCCGTATCGCAAAGAAATGCCTGTCTTATTACGGTTACCTGAAACATACAGATAGCCGAAGGACAGAAAGAAAATGGAAGGTCAAAAAGATTATAAGAAAGTGTAAAGAGGTGATGCGAAATGAGAGCAAGATTTACAAACCAGCAGCCGCAGGTCAGTATTGTTACGCGTGACGGGGTGTCTTACGTCTTTCTCTGCCTTAACGAGGAGCTGAAAACAGAGACTTATCCGGACATGGGAGACGGCAAAACCGAGGAATCCTATTACGAGTACGATTATAATGAGATCGTCGGACCGGTGGACAAGCTCCCCATCGACGATATCAGGGAGCATCCGGATCAGTATATCAATTATGCATACAATGCCACGGATCCGTCTGACGCCAATGCATATACAGACAAAAAGATCTCAGAGCTCAAGGCCCGGATTGATGCTGATCTGGCCCCGATATATAAAGAGCTTGCGAAATAAAAAAAGAGAGGAGAAAGAATATGTACGCAATTCTGAAAAATTTAATCCTGATGAAGGACACATCCAAAGAGGTGCTGGAGGAAAAAATCTGGACAACATGGGCCTCTGGCCGCCTCACCAACGAGGAAAAAGACGAACTGCTGCAGTTGGTATTTGAGAACCTCAATCCGGAATCAGAAGCTCCGGAGATTCTGGAACTGTACCAGCGCCTCGAGAAAAAAGTAAATGACCTTACCGCGCGGGTTGAGAAGCTTGAGGGCGGATCATCCGGAACGGATCCCGAACCTCCTGTAACCACGGTACCGGCATGGGAGGCATGGGACGGCATCTCGGATAATTATCAGTACGGAGCTGCAGTGACCCACTCAGACCGGTACTGGCTCAATGTCCTCCAGGGCACACAGAATGTCTGGGAACCCGGAGTTGCTGATGGACGGTACTGGAAGGAAATCAGCAAGGAAGATACGGAGGCCATTATTTCCGGAGCAAAAACTGTTGACCAGGTGTTAAATCCCACTACGGGGGTAGATCAGGAGGGCTGAGATGGGAGAAAACCCAATATCCAGAGAAGAACACGAGGAATTCCGTCGCCGACTGGAGGCGGAAAACAAGAGAGTGGATGCGCGTCTGAAGCTCCTGGAAGGCAAAGTCGAGCAGATTGGCGCCATCACTGTATCAATAGAGAGACTGGCCACTAATATGGAAAACATGGCAAAAGAACAGAAAGAACAAGGCGAACGGCTGGAATCGCTGGAGGGGCGCGATGGAGCCATGTGGAGGACAGTATCAAGTTACATTGCAACTGCCATTGTAGGCGCTGTCGTGGCGTTTATTTTGGCCAACATCGGAATAGGAGTGTAAAAGTATGGATCAGATTATCAACTACATCAAACCAGAGCTTGTCGTTGTGGCCATCGTGCTGTATATCATCGGCATGGGCCTGAAAAAGTCCACCCTGCTGCTGGATAAGTATATCCCCATCGTGCTGGGGGCGCTGGGAATTATTCTGTGCGCCGTGTGGGTATTTGCCACATCTGCTGTCAGCACGCCGCAGGACATTGCTATGGCGGCGTTTACGGCCATCGTGCAGGGTATTTTAGTTGCCGGGGCAAGTACTTATATTAATCAGATTGTAAAACAGTCCAAAAAAGTGGAGTAGGAGGGGAAAATCGTGGCAAAAATTATCAATGTAATCAGTGATAAAAACGTGCCAAAATGGGGCAACAAAAAGAAGTATATCGCCATCCATTACCTGGGTGTCGTTGGACAGAATAACAAGGTAGAGGCCGGCGGCTACGGAGCCCACTACTATATCTATTGGGATGGTACCATCTACCAGGCGGCCAAACACGATGCCATCCTGTGGCAGGTAGGGACAGCCGGATACTATACCCAGAAGCATCCGGAAGCCCGCAACAGCAATACCATCGGTATTGAGCTGTGCCCGAAATGCGACGGAAACGCCAGCAATCCATCGGATCCGTACTGGTATTTTACCACGGAGACCCAGGAAGCCTGTGTACAGCTGGTGAAAAAGCTCATGCAGGATCTGGGCATCCCGGCCAGTCATGTGCTGCGGCATTATGATATTGTCAATAAGCACTGCCCGGCGCCTTACGTCAATAACAATAAGTATAAGACCAGCTGGACCTGGGAGGAGTTTAAGGCCCGGATCTCTGGTAGCTCCGGAGGCAGTTCCACCGACGGAACCGGTCAGATGTACCGGATTCGGAAAAGCTGGGCGGACGCCGGCAGCCAGATCGGAGCCTACGAAAATCTGGACAACGCCAAAGCAGCCTGTAAAGCGGGATATACCGTCTATGACAAGGATGGTAAGGCAGTATACAGCAAAGCTGAGACCTGGAAGGCCACTGGTACGGCCACCTGCGGCGGCAACGGGGTATACGTCCGCTCCGGCCCCGGGAAATCCCATGATCCTCTGGGACAGCTCAATAAGGGGCAGCGCTTTGAAGTAGACGGTAATGATTCCGGTGAGTGGGTGCACGTCAAGGTTGCCGGTATCGGCATCGGCTATATGCACAAGGATTATGTCGTGTATGACCAGCCCACAGCATCCGCCAGCAGCTGGAAAGCCATTGGCACCGCCACCTGCACCGGACAGGGTGTCAATGTACGCTCCGGCCCGGGAACCAGCTATAAATCGCTGGGACAGCTGGGAAAAGGAAACCGGTTTGAGGTGGATGGCCAGGAGAAGAACGGATTTATACACATCAAAGTCCATCTCAACGGGAAAGATCGGATCGCCTGGATTTCCAGTCAGTACGTCAAACGGGATTGACAGCAACGTTTTACGGCTGTATACTACATTTAGTATGTCCAAAGTGGAATGTAAATATAATTATTATTTTAATCTTACAGTAGTGCCATAATGGATTGCAGACGAAAAAGAGAGAGTTTTTACGCTCTCTCTTTTTCATCAGGCAGCAAGGAAATAATAAATTCTTTATCATCAAAAATTAATCCTATTGTCGCTTCTTTATCTTCATCTCCATCACTTTCGATTTCCACACGATCCGGAATAACCGAAAAAAATAATTTTCCCCCATCAAATTTATCATCATTTATTCCGAATTCGAATCTTATTATCTTTTCTTCGGAGTTGCAAAAATCCTGAATGTAATCCCACAACCCACTTCCTGGGTCTTGTGTGATAGTTATGCGAAACCTTTGATCTAAGATGATCCCATTTCCATAATTTTGCATAATGCTTAATTTTTTTCTTATTGTCCGCGACAAAACCCTCTGGATTATGTCATAGTATTTTCCGACCTTTTCATAGTAATCATTCGACACGTTCTCTCCATTATAAAAAATATCTGTCACCATCTGTACGCCCCTTCCTTAATATAATATTTTCAACTCAAAAAACTTTCCGTTTTTCAGCTCAAACGAAATATAATTCGATCTTTCCTGATAAACATCGTCAAATGCATCTTGCGATTTCATTTTATCCAAAGAGCACGCGTTTACGATATCAATAACCGCCAATGCATCTGCTTTATCAACTGTTTTTCCATTGTATTCATCTGCAAAAACAGGAGTTGCCTCTTCCTGGCTCTGACATTTTGTTTTTCTCGTCTGTTTTTCCTTTTTGCACCAGATTTCATTTACGATTTCTTCATATCTATCATATATTCTCATTTCGTTGTCCTCCGTTCCTTATCTTTGATTATATTATACGCCCATACAGGCGTAAAGTCAAGAGGAAAATGAGTTTTTTTATAATATTTACAAAGCCAGATGCGGGTGATAAAATAATGATGTCACCTGTAATGGATGCTTTGCAGGCGGAGTGGCCAGCGATCCGGCTACCGGGGATTGAAATATTTTGTGTTTTTTTATTGTCAAGGGCCTATATTTAGGCCCTTTTCCCGTCTGAGTAACACTGACAAAAGGCATCTACCAATTTGGCCAGATCTTCCGCCGGAAGTTTGTCCCAAACAGATTCCGGTATCCTTTCGTAATTTGCACGGAAGGTGTCTCCGAAACTCCCGATCTTGCTCAATTTCTTTACTTTGGCATACTTGTCCATTTCGACAAGCTCCTGAATACTTAATTCTCCACTTCTCAGCGATTCTTTTGCGTCATCTGTAAACATGTTGATGTTCAGGCTCAAAAGCTGCTCCATTGTCAACCCGAGCGCCTGGGAAAGCCTGCTCGCGCTTGCTGTAGTCATATTTTCCATATCATACTCACCTTTTTCGTACTTCTGGATGAGCCGGATGTTCATTCCAGCCTTATCAGATAGCTCTTTCTGGGTCATCCCTAACATTTTTCTTACTTCTTTAAGTGTTGCCATAATATTCCTCCTATAATTCCATTGACCGTTCGATAAAACAATGTTATAATTACGACATGCACAATGCAAGGGATTGTGATGTAGTCCCTCCACCCGATGCCGGAGGTGTTGAGTTGAAAGTTAGATACTCACGGATTAGAGGATAGATTTTTCTATCCTCTTTTTCGTTTGTATTCCTCGTATATTGGCCGGGACGCTCCAACCAAAATCTCTTCTTCACTCTCTTCCCTGATCTCCCCTGAATTTTCGAAGTACGCGATTTTTCCGCTTTCCTTCTGAATAACTTCACAAGCACTGAGAGAATAGAACGGGCTTCTACTTTCCCTGTTCTCTTCTGCAGCCTGCATTATCCTACATATTGTCTCAAGCTGCGAAAGCGAAAACTTTTTAAGATCGTCATCTGTCATAATCATTTTTGCATACCATACCATGTTTTCTATTGCATCCTGTTTTTTCTCCAGTAATTTTTCTTTTCTCATGATAATCCTCCTTAAAATTCATAATTGCCGATAAACCAGTTTGCAGTTTCAATTACCTCGCCTTTTGAATATTCTGTTACGAGTGCGTTGTTATTGTTGATGTCAATATATCCTACGGAACGTCTGCGATAATCGTTTATATAGATTCTTCTCATGTTTCCGCGTTCCCATAAATTAAAAGTGAAGTAATTACTGTCAGAGTCGTACTCTGTTCCCACATACATTGACTGTTTTCCGTTAACAATCTTTGCTACTTTTGCAGTTCTTTCAAATTTGATTTTTTCCATGATTCTTTTAGCTTCCTCCCATGCTTTTTTGAGACCGGAGGAGATCGTCATTCCCGCACTCTTAACCAGTTCCCATGCTCTTTTCATGATCTTCGATAAATTATATTTCTTCATTTCCTTGTCCTCCGTTCCTTATCTTTGATTATATTATACGCCTATACAGGCGTAAAGTCAAGAGAAAAATGAGATTTTTTTATAATATTTACAAAGACAAATGCGGGTGGTAAAATAATGATGTCACCTGCAGTGGATGCTCTGCAGGCGGACCGGACAGCAATTCCGTCCGGCGCGGATTGAAACATTCTGTGTTTCTTTATAAGGACTGCCCCGGGATGATTTCCCGGGGCCCTTTGTATCATCTCAGGAGTGCAAAACATAACAAAAACATACAATATAAAATAACCGGTTGGTAACAAGTTGGTCACAAAAAAATGCTCCGAATACTATAAAATGGGTATTCTGTTTTAATCTTTCTCTAAATTTTGCTGATTTTTGAACAACTCAATAAATAAAGCAAAAACATTGACAAATGCCGTATTTATAGGCTTTTCCGGCAATATTAAAGGCAATAAAAGATAACAAAAGTATATGGTTTAATTTTTCCGGTTGGCAACAGGTTGGCAACAAATTTTGATTTTCTCAATTTCGCTTCGCAGATCCTCCACGGTCCGATGCCCGTATACATTGTTTGTCACATCCCCCAGCGCATGACCCAGCATCCTTTTACGGTCATTTTCCGCCACCCCGTAACGCTCGCAGAGCGCAGAGAATGTATGCCTGCAGTCGTGCGGGGTGTGCATCTCCATGCCATGGGATGCCAGGTAGGTTTTCATGTCCTTCCGGAATGTCTGCGCGGTGTCCGGCAACAATTTCCCATCTCTTTTTATTCTTTTCCGCACCAGGCTGCGGATCCCGGTGTGGATCGGCACAATGCGGTTCTTTCCGGCGGCAGTTTTAGATCCTCCCTGGAAATACCAATCCTGCAGATTGACGGTGAGATTACGGTACTCTCCGATACGATATCCGGAATAACACATGATCAGCAGCATCTCAGCCACCGGATCCGACTTGTCCTTCCACAGCTTTTTGAGATCAGCATCCGAAAATGGCACGCCGTGCTCGTCATCGTCAGGCTTATTGATCCGCACATGGGCAGAGTAATCCTTATCCACAATTTCCTGGATTTCCGCATAGGCATACATCTGCTTAAAAAGAGTTTTGATCAGTTCCATACTGGCATATTTCAGCTTGCAGTCATCAATCACCTTCTGCAGATCATTATGTCTCAGATCTGCAAAGATCCGTCCATGCAGCACGGCGCAGTTTTTAAAAGCTACCTGCGTTGATCTTCGGGACGATTCGGAGTATTTCCGGCTCTTGTCCTGCTCATATTTCCAGCTGTAGTATTCCTCATACACCTCCGCAAAGGTCTTTCCCTTCTGAGTGCTTTCCTGGTCAGCTCTGGCCATCTGGTTATAGTCTGATAGGATCGCCCTCAAAACACCGTCCACAGACGCCGTATTTGCCCCTTCCAGCCCTCTTTCCATGCCAGGGACATAATTGCCTGCATGATAGGCTGTAAGTACCGCAAATCCCTTCAGCCAGCTGTCTACATAACAGATAGCTTTCCGGGATACAGCATTTCCATCATCGTCAAATTCTTTCACCGGCGGGTACACTCCGTAAGGGTTTCGCCGACCGGATCCGAGATATCGGATGCTCCCGTAGCTAATAGCCGTTCGGGAGTTTTGGATATTTCTTCCGTTTCGGCATTAGGCATCACCTCCCTTTATAAAAATAGTGGATCCAAAACAAATGTTCTGGATTGCTGCTGTCCTCCGGAGATGATACTATAATAGTGTAATTGCTTTCGGTATCTCTTCGGAGGTACGATCCGCTCCGGTACGCCAATACCGGGGCGGTTTTTATTTCTTCTGATACTCAATAATTTGCCTATTGTGGTAAATGCTCTATTGCATAATCAGCTTCTTCTTGCGTAAACTGCTCGCCATATTCAGAGGTAAGCTGATCCCGGATTGCTTCCGGCGACATATTCATATTTTCCTGGTAGCTTATAGCTGTCTGTAGTGCGTTGTAATTATAATCTGCTTCCAGGTTGTCCACGGCATACTGCGCCTCCTCTGCGGTAAATTGTTCGCCATATTCTGATACGAGCTGGTCATAGATGCCTTGCTTGGACATGTGCATATTCTCGCTGTAACTTTTGGCAGATTCCAGTGCATTGGCGTTCCAGTCAGCATTTACATTGTCCACCGCATATTGCGCAGCTTCTTCACTAAATTGCTCTCCATATTCGGATGTAAGCTGATCATATAATCCCTTCTTTGACATGTGCATCAGTTCGCTGTAATCTTTCGCCTTTTCAAGCGCTGATAGATACTCGATCGGCACGCTGGGATCAGCAGTTTCTTCGGGTGTCGGCTCTTCAGTAGCTGACGGAGAGGGAAGAGGTTCTTCCGTGGGCGTAGCGGCAATGAATTCAATGGATTTTATTACTTCCTCAAAGTCACGCATGTGACTTTGAGTCCTTATATCAGTATAATTGTCTCCATAAAGGAAGCCATAAAAAAGACCATTACTACAGAATACATAAGCTCTTCCCGTAATATTAATATCAGATTCTTTTCCATTAAAATCAAGTACGAGGAAGTCAATCCCGTTATCTTGTGAATTGTAATGATCTATTTCTTCGAAACCGTCAAGCGACGATGAAAAGCCGTCCACAAAATCGTCTATTTGACCGGCATCGGTGACATCAAAAACATCATAGCTACTAGAAACATACAGCATACCATCTTCCGGGTAATAATAGTTTCCATCTTCGGTGTATTCTGGCGACCAACTTTTCGGAACACTGTATGTTATGTCGCCAATCGTTTCCTGTAGGTTCGTATCCGGATCGAATGCATGTATGTATTCCACCGAGGCATCTTCTGCCTTTGAAGAGTCGGCCTGTGAAGTGCTTGGACTATTACAAGCTACGGTTACTCCAGACAATAAACCGATAATTAAAATAATAGATTTCCTCTTCATAAGTTTCCCCCTTAAATTTCCTCATTTGCCCTATTGAAACGAACGAATGTTCGTACTATAATAGCCATATAGCAAACATACGTTCGTTTTTTTGGGGAGGGATGCCGCATGGATTATTTCGAAGAAATAGTGAAGCTCTTAAAAAGATTAGATACACATAAGTTAAAATGTGTTTATATCTTTATAAGAGGGATGCTGGACTAGGTGATATGCCTAGTCCTTTTTCACTAATTTCTCTGCGATTTTCTCCAGCAGTTCCCATTCATTTTCGTCAAGTTTCGATAAAGCTTCGATGAGCCTTTTCTTAAAGGAATCATCTTCCTTCAACAATTCTCCGGCAAATTTTGATATTTGTTCGTCCCTGTTCATTGGTACAAACATTTCGCCGGTTCCGTTACGGAGCCATTCTTCGCTTACGCCGTATTCTCTGCAAATGGATTTTGCCATTTGATCTGTTATTGCGCGCTCATTTTTTTCGATCCTAGATATAGTTGTTTTAGTTACTCCAAGAGGATTCCCAAATTTTTCGAGCGTCAATCCAAGGGCTTTTCTTATACAATATACTCTTTCTCCGTAGTTCATTTCATCACCTCTTTTCACAAATAATTATAAAAGCAAATAAACGAAAAGTCAATAAAAAAAGTTACCATAGGCAACAAAAAAGAGTTGACAAAGTAACCTAAAGCAACTATAATGTAACCATAGGATACAGAAAGGCGGTGAACATAATGAAAAAATACTTTGATGCAAGAAGATGCCTCTACAAACAAATGAAAATGCTTGCAGAGGCATCATATCAGCAAATACCTAATGATGGACTTGCTCAGTACAGCGATGAAATGGTTTCGATATCGAAGGAATTAAGAAGACCATTTTTCACCATTCTTCTCGGACTTCTTCTTTTTGATTTTGGTATATACCTTTTCATACTCATCAAGAAGTTCTTCCGGGGTAAGTGATGATATATCTTTTTGATTGAGATATAACATCGTGAGTTCGTGAACTACATTATTGCTATCCAAAATGCACAACTCCTTTCGTAAGACTCGGCTCTGGCGGGAGCCTGTAAGTACAGTATAGGAGAGCATGGAAGGAAAAGCAAGATATACACAGTGGACAATGAGAGAAATGGGGTGAACAGAATGACAAAAAAAGACTACGTTATATCCATTGCAGTATCAGCGACCACAAGCGCGGTATTAAGTCTTCTAATTCGGTGGTTATTATCGCTGTGATTGCACTGACGATAATCGGTAGGAGTGAGGTGGGCAGAGTGGAACAAAACATAAAAATTTCGCAGAGTGCTCTCAATAGAGCGCGTAGCATGGAAGCTATGCGGGCCGAAAGAAAAAAGGATGTAACCATAACATTCCATGAAGCGGGAGAGACATTCACGATAAAGAAAAGGGTGGCAATTCCTTTGCTGGAAGCCCTGCGGCTTTACAAAAAGATGGAAGAAACCCCGGAGAATACGAGCAGCGATCTGAGTATGGCGGCACGGATGCTGCAGATACTCTCCGAGATCCATTATTAATCCTGATCGCTTTGGCTATCTTTCATGAACTCAACAGCCTCATCGTAAGCGTCCATATAGAGCCGTATTTTTTCAGATATGGTCAGCTGATAAGATGACGATGCGACGATGGCCAGAGCAATTTTTTCAGGATCGAATGGCTTTTCCATAATATCACCTCCCTTCGAGGTGATTATAGCACAGAAACGAGGTGAATGTATGAGTGAGAAAGAAAAACAGATCATCGAGACGGTAGCAGAGGCGCTTCCGAAGATGAGTGAGAGAGACAAGGGATACTTCCTTGGCTATGCCGAAGCGTTGGCAAGTCAGAAGGAAGAGAAAAAGAAGAAGGCAGGGGAGGTGAAGAGATGAAAGACATTTTGACCGATGAACAGGTAGAGCAGGAAATCGAGCGGCTGAACAACTCTGAGGCCGTTCAGATCGCCCGGAGGGAACAGCGCCTGAAATATAAGCGCCGGCAGTATATGTATCAGCTCCGGTGGCTGGAGAAGCACGGAAAAGAGCTGATGGAGTCCGGAGTTACCAGCGAAGCGCTGGAGAGAATGGAAAATGAGATGGAGGATTATGAGGAATGAATACAGAGATTATTGATAAGGTGATTGATTCTATGGGCCAGTACATCATCGATACCGTGGAAAACGGAGGAATCTTAGAAGATTGTGTAGTCAACAACTATGCTAACCTGATCGATGCAAGGTTAAAATGCAACATCATGCAGGACGCCACGGAAATGGTGCAGAAGATCGCCCGGGAGTATGGGTTATGACAGAAGCAATCGGAATCATCCTGCTGGCCGCCGGTACCTACCTGTGCGGCTGGCTGAAAGGGAAAGGGATAGGGTAATGCAGGATTTAATCAAATTATCGCAGCTGGATACTAAGAAGATTTTTGGGCTCTCCCTTTGCGGAGCGCAAATGAGGGCCCGGAAGGGCCGGCTCCCCGGGATCCATGCAGAGAAGCACGGAAAGAACTGGTCATATTTCCTGTGGAGAAAGAAATTTGAGAAGGAAATCGGCCGGGAGCTGACAGAAGAAGATTTTGTTGAGAGGAGGAAGTGACATGACAATGAATGGACAAGCAAAGGTTATTGAGGAGTTGAAACCATTGTGGATTCAGATGGCGCAGAAAGCTGATCAGTTGGGAGTAGACCTGTTTTTGAATATAATACAGCACACTGATGGAGGATGCCACTGGATGATGTACGGGGACACGGACGTGTATATAGAAAACGGGGAAATGACAACGCGGCGCGTATATACAGAGTACCGAGTAGAAGAAGAGACCACCAGTCTCCCGGCGGCCTCAGAAAAATAATCATCGTAAATATTATATCACAGGAGGAGGAAAAATCAAAGTGAAATGTTACAAGGGATTTGACAATGATCTGAAATGCCGCGGTTATCAGTACGAGATCGGCAGGGAATATGAGGAGCAGGAGGCGGAGATCTGCAGCAAAGGCTTTCACGCCTGCGAGTACCCGCTGGATGTGTTTGAGTATTATAATCCAGCATCATCAAGGTACTGCGAGGTGGATTTGGACGCGAACGGTCAGACGGACGGTGACAGCAAAAGGGTCGGAAAACGTATCAAGATCGGCGCTGAGATCGGAATACCCGGAATTGCCAAGGCATCCGTGGAGTACATCAAGAATCAGGTGGATTGGGATAATTCTAAGGAATTTAATACCGGCGACCAGTCTGCGGCGACCAACACCGGCTACTGCTCAGCAGCCACCAACACCGGCGACCAGTCTGCGGCGACCAATACCGGCGACCAGTCTGCGGCGACCAATACCGGCGACTATTCTGCGGCGGAGGTATCTGGAAAGGAAAGTATCGCCATGGCCATGGGTTACGAGAGTAAGGCCAAGGGTGCCATGGGATGCTTCCTGGTGCTTGCAGAATGGTCAGAAGTCAATGGGGAATATCATATCGTAGATGTCAAGGCAGTTAAAGTTGATGGAACCAATATCAAAGAGGGCACCTATTACACACTGGTAGACGGTTTATTTGTGGAGGCGGACAATGAGTGAGAATTATACAGATGATACAGTGACAATTTCCCGCGGCGAGTATGAGGATTTTGTCCGTGACAGACATACAGTTGAGCTGATCTGCGAGATCATCCGGAGGGGCAGATGCGTGTCCCTTCCGCTGCTCAAGGTGCTTGTGGGTCTGCAGGACTCTCCTTCGGACGAGGAACCGAATTACATAGAGGAGGATCTGGCATGAAGGAGAGCAAAAGGTATTACTGGTTAAAATTAAAAGACGATTTTTTTGACGATGACACTATATCTTACATTGAGGAACAGGAAAACGGCGTGTATTACGTCAATTTCTACCTCAAACTGTGTCTGAAAAGTCTGAAAACGGAGGGAAAATTGGTTAGGTTTGTAGGGGAAACTCTCATCCCTTACGATGTAAATTCTCTTTCAAATCTCACCAGGACGCCGGTTGATACTGTCCGCGTAGCAATGACATTCTTTGAAAAAATCGGCCTTATAAAAATCATGGAAACCGGGGAGATATATCTTTCCCAAATCCAGGAAATGATCGGGACAGAAACGGATAAGGCGGCAATCATGCGAAGGAAACGGGCCAGGGAAAAATTATCTGGTAACAATGTTACCGAGCTGTTACCAGAATGTTACACAGAGATAGAGAAAGAGAAAGAGTTAGATATTAGAGAAAGAGAAGAGAGTAGAATCAATTATCAGGAGATAATTGATCTGTATCATGAGACTTGCGTCTCATTCCCCCGAGTGCGGACCATATCAGAATCCCGAAAAAAGGCAATAAGGGCCCGTATCAAATCCGGGTACACGATTGAGGATTTTAAACGCCTGTTCCAGATGGCAGAGCAATCGGATTTTCTCAAAGGGAAAAATGGCCGGGACTGGAACGCGGACTTTGACTGGATGATCAAGGATTCTAACATGCCAAAAATCCTGGAGGGGAAATATCTAGACCGGAAGAAAGAAGGTGTAGCAGATGAACCACCAGAAGATCCCTATTCGGCCCGGCTCTGGTGAGTGTCCTGTATGCCACGGCACCGGATGGGAAATCTACAAGGCAACCGTCTTTGAGTACGGCGATCCGGAAGAACTGGATTTTGCCCGGCCCTGCACAAATTGCACCGGTGCCCGGCGGCTAAAGGATCAGACCGGCGTACCGGATGATTATTACTCCGCAGACCTGACAAAATTTAACTTCCGGGCGTATTCCACAGACATCAGCAAAATACAGCAGGTATGCCAGAGCATGATGACGGATTTTGACGAGTGGAACCGCCTGGGGAAAGGCCTGTATATCTGGAGCAAGACCCCGGGAAGTGGGAAAACCTATCTGGCCTGCTGCCTGGCAAAATCTCTGATGATGGCGCATGACCTGCAGATGCGGTTTGTCACGGCACCGGATTATATCTCCCTGGTAGGTGACAGCTACAAGCGGGAGCGGGGCGAAGAGGATAAGAGCCAGATCTACCGGACCTGCAAATTGCTGGTGCTGGATGATATCGGCAGCCAAATCGACAAAGAGTGGCAGCGCCAGGAACTCTTCCGACTGACAAATTACCGGATAGAGCATGGCGGAATCACCATCTACACCTCAAACCTGGCGACCAGCTCCCTCAACGTGGATGACCGGACAAAAGACCGGATCATAAAGAGCAGCATCATCATCCAGATGCCGGAAGAGAGCATCCGCCGGAAACGGGCCGCAGAAGAGCAGGACAAGTTTTTGAGCAGCATTTTACGGGAGGGCGCATGAAAACGGTCAACATCTACCTGGAAAATGGCGGGAAATCCCCAAAACCATGCGCGGGGTGGTACGGATACATCCTGGAGTACCAGGGGCAGCGCCTTTACACCAGAAAACGTTTTGCCCGTGTGGAAGGGACACGACAGGAAAGGGATCTGGTCATGCTCCTGGATGCCATGGAGCGGTGCAAACCCTGCCGGATCCGGGTGTACACGGAAGAGTCGTATCTGGCAGGGGGATACGAAAGGCTGCCGCATTACGTAAATAAAAAATGGATCACCGCCAGAGGGGATCCGGTAAAACATAAAAATCTATGGAAGAGAATCCTTGAGCAATCCGCGGAGAAGCCCCTGGAGTTTATACTGGGCCCCCACGGATACACCGAATGGCTCAGGACGGAAATTGAGAGGAGGAAGAAAAGTGACACAGCAGGATAAAGCGGAATACATCGCCCGGTATTACGGCTACAACAACCAGAGCCGGAAAGCCATGGAGGAGGCCGGCGAACTGATTCAGGCAATCAACAAATTCTGGGAAGGCCCGATGGAAAACGGAAATGTAAGTCTTGAGGAGGCGGCATTGTGCAAAGAGGAGATAGCCTTGATGGAAGAGCTGGCCGATATGCAGATCATGATCTGGCAGATGTGTTATTTCCACGGGATGGACCTGACGGAGACCATTGAGGGCAAGCTTGACCGGCAGATCCGGCGGATCTCCATGGAGCGCGGCATCCCGCAGGAGCAGAGGGAACGGATTCTGAATACCTTCCTGGGCGGAAGGAGGTGATCCCGTGAATGAGATAAAAGAATTCATGCGGAGCCACCTGACCGCCCGGATCAAGAAATTTTACCGCTCCGCCGGCGGCCGCAGCACCGTGGGATACCTCAAAGGGATTATGGGTATCGGCGAGGAAGAAACGCTGGCCGGCACCGTCATCTGGGGCACCCGGGGAATTCACATCCGGAAATGGTACACCTGGCAGGAGGCAGATCTGGCAGTGCGGGAGATCATGGCAGAGGCGGACCAGCAGATGGACGAGATGGCCGGGATGAAATATGAGCAATTATCCCTGTTCGGGGGACTGCGCATGGTATGCGGAGGGGAACGCAAATGAAAAAGAATAATCTCAAACCCGGAAAGAAATACCTCCACAAACGCAAAACCACAATATCCGGAAGAGAACTGGAAGCAGAGCGGTGGCTAAAGTGCGAGGAGATCACGCCGGACGGTGCGATATTCAGCCGGGATTTTGAACCGGAGATCTATCTGGATAATCGGCAGATACAGGAGGAACTACAGTGATCTGGAGAAATAGCGAGGGATATTACGACCCCACGGCAGGGGGGGCTATAAAAAACATCATGAAGGAGGAACGTACTATGGAAATCATGAGAGGAGATATCTATTACACGATAAGGAATAACCCTGAATCAGATATCAGGCAGGCAGCCCTGGTTATAAGCAATGACAATCATTCCGGGAAAAACGTGGTTACCGTCAACCTATGGACCGGAAAACCATCGGGCAAGTACACAGTAGATATTATGGCAAAAGTACCAATGGTGGCGATGTGCAAAGAAATCTATACGTGTTCAAAAGACGCCATGACAGAGTACGTCAGGACTGCTACGGAAGAGGAAATGAACGAGGTTGACCGGTGCATCAGGAAAGCAATTCTGGGGCCTGAGGAACCAGACAGCGCACCTATCCCCGAAGCGCCGTATACGGACGAAGATAGACTCCACGCAGAAATAGAAAGAGACATCTACAAAAATCTATATGAGCAGCTTTTTGAAAGGATGGTCAGACATGGGGTGTAAAGATTGTTTCGGCGCCGGGCAGGGGGACTGCCAGAGATGCCCACGAATACATAATGGCGAGATCCTGACTGAACAAGAGCTGGAGGACCGGGAACAGATGGAGTATCTACGAGAGTGGGCCAGAAAGAAAGAGGAGAAGCGGAGGAAGAAACGCAATGAAGAAATATGACAGCGGATTACTCTTCCCGAAGCCCGCCAGAAAGAAAAAACGGATCCGGCATCCCGGAAGCATCCTGCAGCAGAAAGACGGACGATGCTTTTTGTGTATGCTCCTTGATCAGTACAGTATCTACTGGCCGGGAATTGAGCAGCACCATGTATTCGGCGGACCAAACCGGACGGCCAGCGAAGAAGAGGGGCTTACCGTGTATCTCTGCCCAAACCATCATCGAGAAGGGAAAAGGGCAGTGCACAGGGACCGGGAAACGGATCTGATCGTAAAGCGGTACGCCCAGGCGGCGTGGGAAAGGAACCATACCCGGGAAGAGTTCCGGGGAAAATTTGGAAAAAGCTATTTATGACCTTTATCAAGCTTTTGGCAAAATATATCACAAAATTTCCGGTGATCCGGCTCATGGGATCCCCAAAGGAGGTGCCAATGAATTGCCGTAAATGCAGATACAGCGGAATTGTAGGGATGAAAAATGTTACCTGCGATTATATCTTACGCACCGGCCACCGGCGCGGATGCCCGGCAGATCAGTGCGATAAATACGAGCCAAGGGGGAAGAGAAATGCGAAACAAAGAAAGACTGCAGAAAAAACACGGGGTAAAGATCGGCCAGGTGTACACAATCTGGACGGCAACAGAACAAAAGGAAACAAAGAAAAGGATATGGAAAACCCGAAGAATCCGGATCCTGGATGTCTGTGAAAACTTTGCGCTGACGGAGACGCCGGCGGGCGTGCGGGAATGTATCCAGTGGTGGGAACTGAAAAAGATGATGGAGGGGCCGGATGACAGAAGAAAATGAAAGAAAAAAGGAATATCTCCTGAGATATCAAAAAGCAAAGGCGGAAGTGGCCAGGATCGACACAGAACTTCAGGAGCTGGAAAGAGTTACAGCAATTAAACCGATATCTTATGACGGGATGCCACATAGCAGCGGAGGGGTCAAAGACCTCTCTGCTTTTGCAGTTAAATCAGATCAACTCAGACACAAACTCATAAAGGCCAGATATCAGCAGATCAAAGTATTTAAAGAGATTCACGACCATATCAACGCCATTGAGGATGATAAACAAAAAGATGTTTTGACCTACTATTACATCAAAGGGATGAGCTGGGAGGAAATTGCCGTGAAGATAGGATATACATACCGGCACACGATAAGGATACACGGATACGCACTTGCAGCGTTAAAAATATAAAGATGTCCTAAAATGTCCTAGAATGTCCTATTGCCGCGTGGTAAAGTGTAGACTAGAGATGAGGGGAAAGGGAGCATCCCAGATGTCTCGATTGTCATTTTTACTTCCTCAAAACCTCCTTTGTGCGAATATAGCTCCATGCGGATGGTGGGCCACTCAACCTGATACCGAGGGCCGGGTTCGATTCCCGGATATCCGTATCGCTGCGGGGCCGCAGCGGCTTACCGCATCAGGATAGGTGCGGAGCCCGGCAGAGCTGATCTGCTAAAAGTAGCATCCCCTTAAAGCTACTCAGTACTCTTATAAAAAGCGCTTTGCGATTGCAGGGCGCTTTTTTCGTAGGTAAAAAAAGATGTTTGATTATTACGGAATTAAGTGGAAAAGAAAACGGGAAAAGATCTTGCGACTGGACGGATACAAGTGCCAGATTGCGAAACGGTACGGAAGAACCGAGGAGGCTGTTGTGGTCCATCACATCTATCCGGCGGACGAGTATCCGGAATGGGCCTGGTGCGATTGGAACCTGATATCCGTGAGTCTGGCAACGCATAACCAGCTTGAGAACCGGAAAACCGGAGAACTGACACAGATGGGGCTGGATCTGCAGAGAAGAACGGTGCCTGGTGTGGATTGGAGGAAAAAACGTGGGTAAAAATAAATTCTTATATATTTGCAACGGTAATAAAGAGAACTGCAAGAAAACCGACTGCTATAAAACAGGCGGTATGTGCGAACACACCACAGACGTGAGATTTGCAGAAAACTATGATAGTGAACCAGGCCAGAATGAACTGGATCATTTTGAAAATATTGACGGATCATACTGGGAAGTGAGCTGACAGGGAGGTGAATACACTCATGAAATCAAGATGGATTATTCCTGAAAGAGTAAATGAGCGAATAGAGGAAGCAGTGGAGAAAGCAATGAAATCTCAGATGGAATCCACAGGAGGAATTCCACGGGCAGGGGAGGTGAATGAAATGGCAAACGAATCGGCGAATGATATTAAACCTTTCACGGAAGAAGAAAAAGAAATCTACAATAAAACGATTGAAAGATTTCTCAATATTGGAATTACGGGGAAAAATAGAATCATTCTTGAAATGGCAAAAGAGATTAATAGATACCAAGGAATAATTAATATAATTGACAATACAGCTGATCACACGAGAAAAGAGCTATCTGACATAAAAGAAGGAAGATTATTAATTATTCCGGAAGGACTTAAAGAGTACATATTCACAGAGATTCAGAAACTGATGGATCAGAAGAAGGAATCCGTAAGAGAAATGCTGCAGGCAGGGGAAACTTTTGCTGTTGGTGCATTAAGTGCCGAAGAACTTCATGTATCATTCCCCATCATTGACGCATTGCCTGATGATCTGAGAGATCGATTGGCGTCTGTTACGGTGGATTCTGACGAGAGAATTTCTCTGTATTTTTCGGAGGTGAAGAATGGGAACGACAAGCAATGATGCAAAATCAATCTGCAAGAGCATTAACGAGCTGACAAAAGAGATTCGGTGGTTTCGGATGCTGGTGGATGAGATCGCAAAGGCCGAGCTGGGCAGGAGGGCTCTGGAAGAGCTGGCCTACGAAGAGGAGCAGGCCAGACAGGATCCCCCCTCCCCCGAATAGGGGCCCTGAGCCAGTTCTACTGGCAGGGGGGTAGGCTTTTCCAACTCTGGGGCCTATTTTTACGGAAGGGGTGCAGAAATGACGAAAAAGAAGTACAAAGAACTGATTTTGACGCAGCTTTCTGCACTGGGCGTGCATGAGGAAAGCTATGATACGGTCATCGAATCACTTGCCGCCATCCTGGAACAGCGGGATAAAACATTCCGCGAATTTAAGCAATCCGGCGGCCAGTCAGCTATCGAATATACGAATAAAGGAGGCAGCACCAACCTGACAAAGAACCCACTCCTTACTTTGTGGGACGAGCAGAACAAAACCGCCCTGGCGTACTGGCGGGAGCTGGGGCTTACTCCGTCGTCTTATAAAAAGCTTACCGGCGAGGGAGCAAGGAAAGAGACGAAACAGAAAGGACTGGCGGCGGCCCTTGCCTCAATCGAAGGGTAAGAATTGGCCGGAGGTCCTAAAGTACGCCGAAGGAATCCGTAACGGGACAATCATTGCCAACATAGAAAGAAAGCAGGCTGTTGAACGTTTTTTCAGTGATTTGGAAAATCCGAACTACTGGATGGATTACAAGGATCCGGAATTTTGTATCCAGATCATCGAAAATACATTGTGCCACCAGCAGGGCGAGGCCCTGGACGGTACACCAATGAGAGGGAAGCCATTCCTTCTGCAGCCGTTTATGAAATTTATCATCTACAATCTGGTGGGATTTAAGCTGGCCGGCACCGACATCGTTAAGTACCACGAGGCACTGATCTATGAACCGCGGAAAAATGTAAAGACCGGCCTGGCGGCCGGCCTGTCGTGGGCGCTGTCTCTTCTCAGAAGGAAGAGCGGGTCAAAGTGCTATATCGCGTCGGCCGCCCTGATGCAGTCGCTTGAGAGTTTTAATTTCCTGGCCTACAACATCAACCGGATGGGGGAAAACCAGAAGGACGGCGGGAGTGTAAAAATCATTGACAATAACAATGAACACTCCATGGAATCCACTTTGCCGGATGGGTCATTTTATATACGCGCCCTGGCGGCGAACCCGGACGCCCAGGATTCCCTGAACTGCAACATTGCGATCTGCGATGAGATGCACGCTTTCAAACAGCCAAAACAGTACAACCTGTTTAAGGAGGCCATGAAAGCTTATACAAACAAGCTGATCATCGGAATCTCCACCGCCGGGGATAATGAGCAGTTGTTTCTGGGTCAGAGACTGAAATACTGCCGGAAGGTGCTGGACGGCACCGTGAAGGATGAACAGTATTTTATTTTTATGTGCTGTGCGCCAGAAGGTGTGAAGGATGGCACCGTGGATTTTACAGATCCGAAAATCCATGAGATGGCAAACCCTTCTTACGGAGTGACCATCCGGCCGGAGGAAATCCTGAATGATGCGCTGCAGGCCCAGAACGATCCGCAGCAGAGAAAAGACTTTTTCGCAAAGTCCCTGAACGTCTATACGAACGCCCTCAAGGCGTATTTTGACATTGACGAGTTCCGCCGGTCTGACCGGAAATATGATTGGACTTTGGATCAGCTGGCAAAACTGCCGATCAAATGGTACGGCGGCGCCGATCTGTCGAAGCTGCATGACCTTACGGCGGCGGCGCTATTCGGATCCTACCAGGGCGTGGATATCATTATCACGCACGCTTTCTTTCCGGTGGTGGCCGCCCACTTAAAGGCGGACGAGGACAATATCCCATTGTTTGGCTGGGCGGATGACGGGTGGCTGACATTGTGCAACAGCCCAACGGTCAATCACTCCGATATTGTCAACTGGTTTATCGAGATGCGGCAGAAGGGATTTAAGATCCACCAGGTTGGACACGACCGGAAATTTTGCAGGGAATATTTTATCGGCATGAAAAAGGCCGGGTTTAACATTATCGACCAGCCGCAGTATTACTATAAAAAGTCGGAGGGATTCCGGCATATCGAGAAGAGTGCGAAAGACGGCACTCTTTTTTATTTACACTCCGAAGCTTACGAATATTGTGTGGAAAATGTCGGAGCCGTAGAAAAGACGGACGATATGATTCAATACGAAAAGGTACAGCCGGAACACCGCATCGACCTGTTTGACGCGTCTGTGTTTGCGTGCGTGCGGTATCTGGAAAATCTGGAACGAAGTGAAAAAGGAAAGGCATGGTGGGGAAATGGCAAAGAAAAAGAAAAAGACCAGGGCTGAGCCCAAACAGAAAAGATCCGTATCTTATCTGTGCAGCAAAGATGCTTATGAGACACTGTGTTGTCAGGGGTATACCAACCTGGCGCACAACCCGGAGATTATCGCCGGCGTGGATACGATTGCAAAATTGATTGGATCCATGACAATCCACCTCATGCAGAATACGGACAAGGGAGATATCAGGGTAAAAAATGAGTTGTCCAGGAAAATGGACATCAATCCATACTCCAGGATGACACGGTCGGCCTTTATCCAATGGATCGTCCGGACCATGTACCTGGAAGGAGACGGGAACGCGATTGTATATCCCCGGACGTCAAGAGGATATCTCAGAGATTTGCTGCCGGTTCCGGCAGGAAATACCAGTCTTATCCCGGATGGTATATGGGATTACCGGGTGCTGATCAATGGCATGGAATACGATCCTGACAATGTGCTGCACTTTATCCTCAACCCCGGAACCTATTATCCGTGGATGGGAGAGGGAGTCCGGGTGCCGCTGAAAGATGTGGCAGATAACCTCAAACAGGCGGCAGCCACCGAAAAGGGATTCATGCAGAGCAAGTGGAAACCATCCATCATCGTAAAGGTGGATGCCCTGACAGAAGAGTTCTCCAGCCCCGAGGGCCGGTCGAAGCTGCTGGACGAATACATCGACACCTCACAGGTTGGGGAGCCGTGGCTCATACCGGCGGAACAGTTCCAGGTGGAGCAGATCAAACCGTTGTCTCTTTCTGATCTGGCACTGGCCGATATGGTGCAGCTTAATAAAAAAACGGTGGCATCTATTTTGAGAGTGCCGCCTTTTTTATTGGGTGTCGGAGAATTCAAGAGGGACGAATGGAACAACTTTATTTCCTCAACCATCATGCCGCTGGCGCAGATGATCCAGCAGGAGCTCACCAAAAAGCTGCTGTACAGCCCGGAATATTATTTCCGGTTTAATTCCCGGTCCCTGTACAACTACGAGCTGAGAGATCTGGCATCCATTGCGGATGATCAGTATATCCGCGGAATTATGACGCGGGATGAGGTGCGCGACTGGATTGGACTTGCGCCGGCGTCTGACGATGATGAACTAATTATCCTAGAAAATTTCATCCCAGTGGGGATGATTGGTGATCAAAAGAAATTGAACCAGAGCGGAGGTGAGTAAATGGAACAGAGAATCCTGAAAATGAAAGATATGAAAGTCCGTGAGGACAATGGCCGCCGGTATCTGGAAGGGTACTTTGCAGTGTTCGGCGCCTCCTATCACGTTTGGGATGGATGGGTGGAAACCATCGAGCGGGGCGCTTTTGCCAGATATCTGGCCGCCGGTGAGGACGTCAAAGTCCTCTGGAATCATGACAGCAACATTGTCCTGGGATCCACCGAAAACGGAACCGCCTCTCTCCGGGAGGATGAAACCGGGTTATGGGGATCCGTAGAGATCAATGAGAACGACCAGGAAGCGGTCAGCGCTTATGCCCGGGTACAGCGGGGGGATGTCAGCGGCTGCAGTTTTGGTTTTGATATCGCCCGGCAGGAAGAGTGGTGGGATGACGATGGAGTATATCATACAAAGATCACGGAAGTGGATCCACTCTATGAAGTATCGCCCTGTACATTCCCGGCATACTCAGCAACAAGCATTTCCGCCCGCGCCAAAGAGAGCCTTGAGGAAGCCCGGGAGAAATTTGAGGCAGCCCAGGAGAAAAAAAGAGAGAAATGGCGTGAAGATATGAGAAAACGCCTGAAAGGAGAATAACCATGGCATTAAAACAGATCATGCTGAGAAAAAAGATCGACATGAAAAGAAGCGAGTTGAACCAGCTGATTTCCAAGGATGCGGATTTCGCGACACGGGAAGCAGAGCTGGAGACCGCCATCGGAGAAGCGACAACCGAAGAGGAGCAGACCACCGTTACAGAACAGGTGGAAGCCTTTGAAACCGAAAAGAAAGAGCATGAAGAAGCCAAAACGGCCCTGGAGGAAGAAATCGCCGGCCTGGAGGAAGAACTGGCCGCAGCAGAAACAGATCCGCCGCAGGACAGAGGTTTCCAGATTCCTGAAATGAGAGAGAGGAGAGAAAGAACAATGCCGACCATGAACATCAACATCAGAAGCCTGCCCATGAATGTGAGAGCTTTTGACGCACTCCCCATGGAGCAGAGAGAGCAGATTGTGAAAAGATCTGAAGTGAAAGCTTTTTTGGACAAGCTGAGAAGCTGCAAAGGAAGCAACCGGGCAATTTCCGGGGCTGAACTGGAAATTCCCATCGTATTTCTGGAGCTGATCTCCGAAAATATGTATCGGTATTCCAAACTGCTGAACCGTGTAAGAGTACGAAGCGTAAGAGGAGAAGCCAGACAGACCATTGCCGGTACCGTTCCGGAGGCAATCTGGACAGAGATGTGCGGCGCCATCAACGAGCTGTCCTTTGTGTTTAACCAGATCACCATGGATGGATACAAGGTGGCTGGCTATGTGCCGGTATGCAACTCTCTGCTGGAAGACACAGACATTGACTTGGCATCCTGGATTATTGAGATGCTGGCGGAGTCCAACGCCTATGCGACCGATAAGGCGATCCTGTACGGCAAAGGCGGATCTTACAATATGCCTATGGGTATCGTTACCAGACTGGTACAGGACTCAAAGCCCAGCAACTATCCCGCCAATGCGCCGGCATGGGTAGATCTGCACACCTCCAATCTGATCAAGATCGACGGAGCCAGCATGACGGGCGCACAGTTCTGGGCCGCCCTGGTAGAAGCCACCGGAAACACCTTTAACCGGTATGCAAGAGGCACGATGTTCTGGGCCATGAATTCCAAGACCTATGCCAAGCTGAAATCCAAACTGATCACCTTTACCGCCACCGGCGATATTGTGGCAAATCTGTTCGGGACGCTGCCGATTGTGACCGGAGATGTGGATATCCTGGAGTTTATCCCTGACAACGATATCATCGGCGGTTACGGAGACCTGTACCTGTGGATTGACCGGGCCTCCATGGTGATTGATCAGTCTGAGCATGTGAAGTTTATCCAGGACAACACCATATTCCGCGGAAAGGCCCGGGCAGACGGGCAGCCGGTGATCCCGCAGGCGTTTGTGGGCATCAACATCGCAAACACTGCAGTGACAACGGCGATTGACTTTGCAGCCGATACCGCCAACGATGCGGATCTGCAGGCACTGAGCGTCGGCACCAATACTCTGAGCCCTGCATTTAATGCGGATATATTGGCGTATACCATCGCCACCGCAAATGCGGATACAGCAAAGGTAGAGGCCACCACCGTGCAGCCCGGCGCATCTGTAGAGATCGCCTATAACGGCCAGAATGTACGGAACGGAGGCACGGCGACCCTTCTGAAAGACGGACAGCCGCACCCGCTGACCGTGACCGTGAAAAACGGAAATGCCGTGAAGGTTTACACCATCAACATCACCCGGGCATCCGGCTGACAGGAGGTAGACCATGAATGATGCGGAAAAACTGAATCTGTTAAAACAGGATCTGCAGCGGATGACTACTGCAAACGATGCGCTTTTGACGGCCCTGCTTCAGCAGGCCGCCAGCGCAATCAAAAAAGAGGGTATTACGCTTGTGACGGATGATATTGAGTGCGATATGTTACAGATTCAGTACGCCGCATATCTGTTCCGTAAGCGCGGAGCCCCGGACACTGCGATGCCACGATATCTCAGGTACGAGCTTAATAATATGCTCATAAGCCAGAAAGGACAGCCATGACGTTTGATGATGGGATTTTAAGGCTGTATCAAACAGTCAACACCGCACCGCCGGGGAAAAAGCCGGTGGATGGCCTGCGGATCAAAGATGAGTATCATTACGGGTACGACAATCTGGGAATCAGCAGGTATTTCACGGCAATGGATCATAACCGCCTGATTGAGAGCGTAATCAACATACCGGACTGGCCGTCGGTGGATACCGATGACATCGTGATTCTGGAGAACCAGCTGCAGTATCATATCGTGATGATTCAGCCCACCTACGATGAGGATGGGCTGAAAATCACAAAATTATCTCTGGAAAGGATCAGTGAGAATTTTGTTATCGAAGCTTAAAAAAATCGAGGACATTCTGCTGGAGCTGGATCCGGAGAATGTTTTTCATTACCACGCCAAAGGCCGGACCAATAAGTATATCGTCTGGGCAGAGGATTCCGAAGGAAGCTCTGTGGAGGGCAATGACCAGAAAATTAATCAATCCATACAGGGAACCATTGATTACTTTACCAAAGATGACGGTGATCCAATGGTGGACAAGATACAGGAGGCACTCACTGCCGCCTGTATTTCTTTTTATCTGGGCTCTGTGCAGTACGAAGAGGAAACAGACCTTATCCACTACGAATGGATCTGGGAGGTGAGCTGATGGCAAAGATCGATTTTAAAGGGAT
>DVIQ01000031.1 GCA_018711185.1 Candidatus Limivivens intestinipullorum
GAAATACAGCCGTTCCGACAGAAGCTTTTCCGTAAGCCACACATGCTTTTTCGACCTGGCCAGAAACCGGTAAGTAAGGCCATCCTCGGAATAATACAGATTGTAATAGACGGCTCCCGGTATCCACTCCATCCGGATTTTCGCCCGGCTCCCCTTCATCTTCAAAAGCCAGATTTTCAAGGGAATACCGGCCCTGCTCTTCCGGTATTTCCACTTGAGTCCCAGAAGGACCAGCCAGTGCTTCAGTCTTCCGGTATTGTGCTCCTTGATATGTCCCATGACATACCGCTCATATTCCCTTTTTACCAGCCTGTTTTTCCGCACAATCTGGTCATACAGTCTGTCCTTTAACCTGTTCATCCTTTTCACCCCACAGCTGTTCTGCGCACGTCTCCAGCATGTCCCGCTTTCGCAGAATCATCTCGACAAATTCCCGGACTGCGCCCCGGCCTCCCCGGCTTTTCAGCACGTAATCGCAGGCCCTTCGCACACTTTCCGCGGCGTCCTTCGGGCAGGCGGTCACTCCGGCAAGCTTCATGGCCGCCAGATCATTGAAATCGTCCCCCAGGTACGCCACCACCTTTCCCGGAATTTCTTTTTCCTCCAAAAACCTGCCCAGGAAGCGCCCTTTTTCTTTTACATTCTGAAACACATAGCGGATGCCAAGCTCCTGGGCCCGTTTTGTGACGCAGCCGCTCTCCCGGCCCGTGAGAATCACCGTCTCAATGCCGGCCTGCCGGGCCAGCAAAATCCCGGCTCCGTCCCGGACGCTGAACCGTTTCGACTCCCTTCCGTTGTCGTCCAGATAAATACCTCCGTCCGTCATAGTGCCGTCCACATCCAGGACCAGAAGCCGTATTTTTTCCAGTCTGCCCCCCATGCTCATGCCTCCTTGTATCTTGAAGGCGTCAGATAACGGATGTCCACGGCGTCCTCCAAGGCCCGAAGCTGCGCCGCGATCCGGCGGTTGTCTCCGCATCTGGCGCTGGCGAAGGAACCGAAATAGCCGGGCATATAGTTGTCCTCATCTTCGGAAAACCCGTCGAAGCCTGCCAGAAAAACCTCCGGAACGCCCAGAAGGCTCATAAGACGTACCAGCATCACCCCGCAGTTCGCGTCCTTTTCCTGACGCGGGACGGCCAGGCGTTCATAGTTGATCACATAATCCGCCATTTCCCCGGCACCCGCCACATTGGACGTACAGATCACCCGGCCTGTGTTTTTCCAGAGGGACTTGTACTCCTGGAACCGACGGCCATTGCTGAAAAAGGCGTACCCCTCCCGCCACTCGTCAAAGAAGAAATTCGCGGTTACAACCAGGGCATTCTCCCGCTCAATCCACGCCCGGACCGCGGGCCAGTACTCCAAAAGGCTTTTCCCCGGCGCCAGAAGAACCGTCTTTCTTCCCCCAAAAATCCCCTTCAGCTTCAAAAGGCTCTCCTCATCCGAGACCTTGCGGTTTTCGTGGCTCTGGTACAGGGCTTCCGCGAAGGCCTCGTCAAATACCGACTTTTTTTCTTCCGGGATTTTCCGCAGGAGGTATTTGATCTCCTTGGTGGTCAGATTTCCCTTCCCCTGGAAATACTCCGCGTAGTTCCGGTGCAGGTTGTACTTTGCCGACAAAAAATATTCCGTCTGGTATCCCCAGGTCTCCGTCTTTTTGATCGGAAGAATGTGCTCCTCGATGGCGTCCAGCACATAGTCGATGTCGTAATCCGCCTGATAATTGCGGTTCAAAAAGTCCATAATCAGCTCGATGCTCAGATTCCCCGGCACCCGCCCCATCCCGTTTAAGGAGGCGTCCAGCACGGAGCGCCTGGCGTCCCGGCGCAGTTCCAGGTAGGACTGGGCCAGAGAAAAAGACAGCGCAAGGTTCTCGTGAAGATGCAGTCCGAAGACCATCTCCCGGTCCAGATTTTTTTCGCACAGGGAATAGATCCGCATAAGCTCCGCCTTTGTCATGGAGCCGAAAGTGTCCACAATGGAAAACCCGTAAGGCCCCAGCTTGTTGACCTTTTCAAAGAGCTCCAGAAGCTGCCCGTCCGTATACCCCATGATATTGATGGGATTTACAAAGAGACGGTACCCCTTCTCCTTCACCCGGTGGCAGAAATCCAGTCCCTCGTCCATGTCGTAGTTGTGAAAGGTGACCCGGATGATGTCCACGGTTCCGTCGTTTTCCTCAAGCTTCTCCACGCTGTACTGATTGTGCAGGGCCATGAGGGCGAAAACGGAATGCTTCTTCTCCTCCGGAAGCACATTTTTCGCTTCCCGTACCGAATTAAACAGGGTTTTATCCGGGTCGTAGGGGACGTTTCGCAGAAAGCCCGCCTCAATAATGTCCGTCCCCGCCTCCGCCAGCCGGGCGATCATACTCTTAATGGTCTTGTATCCGAAATTCCATCCGTTGATATAGCCGCCGTCCCGCAGAGTGCAGTCCAGCAGCCTGATTTTATCCATGCTCATACTATACGTTCGCGTCCTCCTTCCAGTATACCCGGCGGCGCAGCTTTTTCAGGTACGCCTCATCCTCCAGCATGCATTTGACCGGCTCATAGGCGTCTCTGCCGGAAATGGCTCCCCTGGTGGGTTTTCCGAAAAAGCGCAGCCAGTCCCGGACAAAGTCCAGAATTCCTCTCTGGATTCTCCGGATTTCCTCCGGCCGCGTATCCGCCGGACCAAACAAAAAGCCCGGACTTTTGTCAGCCTTTAAGTAAAAGCCCAGGAAGGGCCGCTCCTCCGAAGAAAACAAAAGCTCCAGATACCGGTTGTGATCCCGGTTTACGTTGTGGAATTTCCACAGATCCCGGTTGTGCTGCTGGGAAAACAGATAGCTCTGCATCCGGCCTGTGTAGAAAAATCCCTGGCTGGCGTCGGGCTCCCGGTTGTGGACGGTGTTCGTGCCTGCCACCAGGGCGTAAAGGCGGCAGTCCATGGCCCATTCCCGGTCAAGAAGCGCCGCCAGGGCAAGGGCTCCGCTGCCGGCCCAGCCCACGTCCACGGCCGCGGCCCGGCCGCAGTCCTTTAAAAGCTCCCTAAAATAGATGCCGGCTGCTTCCCGCTGGGGCTTGTAGGCTTCCAGAACCCGGTCCCAGCAGTCCGTAAGATATTCTCTGCACTGGTCCGCCAGCCTGCCGTCCAGCACGGTATCCCGTTCTCTGTGGGTTTTCAGGCAGAAATCCTTTAAAAGATGGGACAGATCCATGGAGCCGAAAATCTCCGCCAGGGTGTATCCCTGGTTCGCCTTGTGGTAAAGAAAGCGCCGGAAAAAATCCTGCCGGTCAAAGCCCGCCGAAAGCTTTAGGGCCGCGCTTCTGGACCACAGGACATAGGCCGTGTCCTCTCCCGGATACAGGCGGTCGTAGACAGCCTTTACCACCTCCCCGTCCCTGGCCAGAAACAGGATTTTATCCAGCCGGCGCTCCCTGGCAAAGTCATGGATAAAACGGCAGTAGCCAAGAATCAGGATTCCTCCGTACATATAGCCGAACTCGTAGAGAATCGGATAAACCCTCCGGCTGCCGTACAGCCTCAGATTCACCAGGCCCCGGTACATGCTTCCGGTAATGGCGGACATATCCCCCGGCCGGAAACGGTTTCCCTTTTCCTGGATATTCGGATACCAGAAGGTCCGGAAGCCTCTGCGCCTTCCCATCTCCACGTCGGACCGCCTGCTGTCTCCCACATGGGCATAGCGCTTTCCCTCCCCAAAGGTTTTGCGGATCACCGGAAACAGGCTCCCGTCCGCCTTGGAAGCCCCCTGCTGGGAGGAGGAAAACACTTCCGCGAAGGTTCCCATTCCCGTTTTCTCCAGAAGCGTCCGAAGCCGCTCCCGGCCGTAATACATGTCGCTGGCCGCCGCCAGGGTTTTCCCCCTGGCCCGGAGAATTTTCAGCACATCCCTGAAATAGGGATTACCGGTGCAAAACCGCAGCTCTGTTTTCCACTCCGCTTCCATGCCTCTTTTGGGATCGATGCCGGTCCGCCTGGACAAAAGTTTCCAGATCTCCTCAAACGTCACCTCACAGGAGCCGGTTCTGGCGTATTTCAGCCGTCTTGCCTCCTGCTCCGTCTCCTCCCGTATCTGAGCGAAATTCAGATAAGAGAGTTCCATTCCCACAAAAAAGAACAGGTCCGCCGGCCTGGAAAAAGGGCGTAAAATAAGGGTATCGAAAATGTCAAAGGTAATCACGTCAAATTTGGAAAGCTGTTCCGCCAGCTTCCAGGCCTCCCTGCGGTAAGCCAGCCGGGACTCCTGGATATACAGCCGTTTCGGACCGCCTTCAATGGAATCCTTTTTCCCGGCTCCCAGCACATAATGGCAAAAATTCAGCTTCATCAGGTACAGCCAGCTTCTCGCCCTGTCATTGGAAACGGCCCGGTAGCTCTGATAACGCTTCTGAATTTCCGGAACCCGGTTTACCAGAAGCTCATAGGCTCCAAGCTTCGCTCTTGTCAGCATCCCTGCATCCCTCCTTTTCCCATCTCCCCGTAGGCCCTGCAGACATCGGCCGGGTCTCCCTGCAGACGCAGGACGCCCTTTTCCAGCCACACAGCTTTTGTGCAATTCTTCCGAATCGTATCCGCCGAGTGGGAAACGATCAGCACCGTGGCCCCGCTGTTGATCATCTCCTGAATCCTTTTTCCGCTTTTTTCCCGGAAAAACTGATCCCCCACGCTGAGCACCTCATCCAGAATCAGAATCCCCGGCGTCTCCCTGGCCGTTGCCACGGCAAAGCCCAGTCTGGAAACCATACCGGACGAAAAGTTTTTGATCTTCTGGTCCATGAACCCCTCAAGCTCCGCGAAGGCCACAATCTCGTCGTACCGCTCCCGGATATAAGACCGGCTGTAGCCGAGGATCGCCCCGTTTAAATAAACGTTCTCCCTGGCGGTGAGCTCCCGGTCAAAGCCCGTTCCCAGGGTCAATAGCAGCACGCTGTCAAAATCCGCTTCCACCTCCCCCATGGTGGGCTCCAAAGCTCCCGCGATGATTTTTAAGAGCGTGCTCTTTCCGGAGCCGTTGGTGCCGATGATCCCAAGGATTTCTCCCTTTGGAATTTCCAGCGTCACATGATCCAGCGCCTTTAAAAGCCTTGTCTGATTCCGGCCCTTCACCAGATTTACCACGTATTCCTTCAGACTGGACGGCTGCTCTATGGGTATCCGAAAATGCATGCTCACATCCCGGACCGCCACCGCGGCCAAAGTCCTGCCGGGGTTTTCCTGCTTTCTCATACCATCATCTCCTTACAGCCGTTCTATAATCCGGTTCTGCCATTTTCGGAATACCAGAGATCCTCCTGCCCAGGACAGAACCGCCCAGATTCCCATGGACAGCCACAGAAAACCGGAGGGAAACCGGCCGTACATTACACACTCCCTGGCTGCCGTGATGTAGCTGTACATGGGATTCAGCAAAAGCAGCCGCCGTACCGCCTCCGGCAGCGCGGAAACCGGATAAAACAGGGCGCTTAAATACATCCAGAGGGTCAGCACCACCGAGTAGAGGTGGCGTATGTCCCCGAAAAAGGAATACAGAATCGCCAGCACATTCCCCACTCCAAGGGTAAATAGAAAGGCCAGGGCTGTCACAGCCGGAAAAGCCAGCATAGACAGAGAAGGCCGGATACCGAAGATCAGCAGAATCACGGCATAGGCCGCCAGGGAATACAGCAGGTTCAAAAAAGCGCCCCAGACCCTGGCCAGGGGAAATATGGTTTTTGGCAGACGCACCTGCAAAAGCAGGGCCTTATTGTCCGTCAGAGCCGTCATGGCCCCGTTGGTTCCCGTGGAAAACAAGGTCCACAACAGAGAGCCCGTCAGGTAATACACCGGATAGTTCTCGATGCTTCTGCGGAACATGGTGGAAAACAGCATGGAGAGCACTGCCATGGAAAGCAGAGGATTTAATACGCTCCACAGGATTCCAAGCCTTGAACGGCTGTACCGCCGCTTCAGCTCCCTGGACACCAGCTCATGAACCACAAAAAAATACTGCTTCCGCTCTTTCGTTCGCTCCATTCGTCTCATCCTTTTCCCCGGCAGGCCTTTCCGGCGTAGAGGGCGTACCGGTAAACCCGGTACAAAAAGAGCCGTCCCCGCGCGTGCCTGCCGCATTTTGCGATGCTTCCCTCCATCCAGGCGCTTCGCGTCCCGGATCCGCTCCGGAAGTTTCCGGGGCAAAGCAGGCGGTCCGGAAGGCCCGGAGCCAGCACCTGCCCTTCCTTCCCCCGGCTGTCATCGGAAAAGGCCATGCCCCCGAAAAGCCTGGCACAGGCCGCGTCCGGCTTTGTCATCAGACGAGTCAGGCGCCTTAAATTTCCCTTCGCCTCCTTTTTTCCCGGCCGCCAGTCCGCCATGGAGGCAGGCAGCCGTTCGGCGCGCCGGTACGCTTCTCTCTGAACACAGCGGTTGATCCGCCGGATGATTTCCGCATCTCTTTCGCTGCGCGGCCCCGGTTCCCGTTTTCCGGCTCCCTGGCTCTTTTGGCCCGGTTCCCGGCTCCCGGTTTCCTGGCTCCTTTTGCCCGGCCCCAGTTCCAGGCTTCCAGCTCCCTGACTTCTTTTGCCCGGCACTGGTTCCCCGTTTCCGGTTTCCAGCACCGGCTTAAACGCCCCGTCTGCCTCCCGGTATCCCAAAGTCATGCCATGGGGCGCCGTGAAAACGCATTCAAAGAGGCAGTTGGAAAACCGCGCCTTTCTCTTAATATCCCCATACGGGCGAAAATAATACGCGGAATAATCCGAAGAATTCGCGCCCTCCGGCAGACTGTAGAGTCCAAAATAATATCCGGTAAGCCGTTCCCGGATTCCCGCAGAGTAAAGCAGCTCCCCAAGCATCTGCTGCATGCCTCCCGTCCATCCGCTGTCCGCCACCGCCTTTGGGACGCCGTCTCCAAAACCCTCCTGTCGCAAATAGCCTATGGTATTTTTATATGCGCCTCTGGCTCCGGAAAGCACCGAAGCCCAGAAGAAGCCGCACCCTGCCAGCTTTTCTTTAAGCTCCCGCAGCTTTTCGGGGGAGAGCACCAAATCCGCCTCCCGTTCCATTCCAAGGGCTTCCAAAACCCGGAAAGCCTTCTCTCCCTCAAGTCCCGCCCGCCGCAGCACCATCCGCGGGGTAACGTCCACCCCGGCGGAGCAGATCCTGTCAAGCCCACGCTCCCCGGCCACAAAAAGCCAGGGAAGCCCCAGAGAATACCTGGAGCATTTCAGGTATCTGCACTCGACGTCCGGAAAAGAACGCCTGCACAGACCCTGTGCCGCCAGATACATAGGATATCCGTCCCTGGCAAGAAAATACACGCGCCGGATGCCGTCCCTGGCCGCGGACCAGAGAATCCACTGGACAAAATCCGTCAGAACAGGCGCAAAAACCTCCTTTGCCGACCAGGACAAAAGGAGGTTTTCTCTTCTATTTATGAAATTTACGGAATTATCACACTGCTTCATGGGTTTCCTTTCTCCGGGAGCGGGCCAGGGAAAAGCGCTTAAAACGCCCGTAAACCCCCGGCGGACAGACGCCGGCCGCCAGAGGCCGCAGAGTATAAAAAAACCTGCGAAAGCCCGAAATTCCCATCATCCCGAACCGCTCCCACCGCAGTCTCGCTTCCTTCCTGCGAAAGCAAAACTTCCGTTTGCGAAGGCTTCGGGCATCCTCCCGGTATTGAAATAATACTTCCTGAAGATTATACCCATGACAGCCCGCTTGATGCAGTCTCAGAAAAAATTCATAGTCCTCGCACCGCAGGAAAGCCGGCGAAGGATCATAGCCCCCGTATTTCAAAAAGACCTCCCGGCGAAACATCACGGAAGGATGAATATACGGAGAAAACTTCAAAAAATCCCTCCGTCCCGGACGTTCCGGCATATGCCGGACGCCAAGGATTTCTCCGTCTCCCGCGATCCGGGCGCCGCAGCCCACAAAGCCGTAATCCCGGTGGGCATCCAGAAAAGCGATCTGGCGCACGAATCGCTGAGGCAGGGAAAGGTCGTCGTCATCCATCCGGGCCAGATACTCTCCCGCCGCCTCCCGGACGCACCGGTTCAGCCCGTACGCAAGGCCGCGGTTTTTCTCTCCCCGGATACAGCGTATCCGCCTGTCCCGTGTTTCCAGCTCCGCCAGAAGACGGGCCGTCTCCGGTTTGGAACCGTCGTCGTAGATCAAAAACTCAAAGCCGGTAAAGCTCTGGTTCAAAACCGAATCCACCGCCTCCAAAAGCTGCTCCCAAATAGGATTGCAGACACTCATAATCACACTTAGCCGCATACGTTTTTCCTCCGGATTCTTATTAAGCGCTGGCATTCCATCCTATGCCGTCCGGCTTCGTTCCACAGCGCCGCGTGTATGCGGCGATGACTGCATTATGCCAGGCTTTTCTCGTAAACTTCCCGGATGGAGGCCGCGGCCTGCTCCGCGCCAAAGGGCCGGGCGTCCCGCAGCGCGTTTTCTCCCATGGCCGCCCGCCGGTCCGGATTTTCCCAGAGTTCCCGGATAGCCCGGGCAAAGGCCCGCTCATCCCCGGCCGGACATACTATGCCGTTTCTGCCGTGTTCCATATATTCTCTGGTTCCCCGGTTGTCCGCCGCGATCACCGGGATGCCGCAGGCCATGGCCTCCAGAGCCGCCATGCCAAGTCCTTCCCGGACGGACGGAAACACAAAAACATCCGCGCCCTGGAGCAGAAAATCCATGTCTCTTCGGAAGCCCAGAAACGTCACCCTGTCTCTCAGTCCCAGCCGGTCTGTCAGCTCCTCAAGCTGCTGCCGATAAGGTCCCTCTCCGCAAATCATATAGCGAAAAGGAATATCCGACAGGTGCGTCAGGGCGTACAGGATCGTCTCGTAGCTTTTGTCGGGATGCAGAAGCGCCCCGGTCACAAGGCAAAATTCCCCTTCTTCTACGCCCAGGGCCTTCCTTGCGTCCGCTCTGTCTCGTGGGCGGCATGCGTACTTCTCCAAATCAAACCCCACGCCTGGAATGCGGAAAAGCCGGCCTCCCTTCTTTAACCGGAAGCCCCTGGCCTTTTCATAATCTTCCCGGTTAATGGTAACCAGGCTGTCAGTGCAGTACGCCATCAGCCTCTCCGCTCCATAGTAAACCACCCAATTTTTTACAGGCGCGCCCTTATAAAAATGAAAACCGTGGGCTGTATAGATCACCTTCACTCTTTTCCCCGCCAAAAGTCCAGCCAGTCTTCCCAAAATACCGCCAACCGGATTGTGACAGTGAACCGCGTCGATCTGATGCTCTCTTATAAAACGCACAAGCCGCTTCAGCGCCCTGGCATTTTTCCGGAACTGATAGGGTGATTTTTCAATGGGCAGAGGAATCGTGCGGATGTCATGCTCGCCGAAATACGCGGCATCGTATTCATAAGCCGGTTCCGAAAAGTTCGACGCATAATAAATTTCAGCGTCCAGACTTTTCAGAATTTGGATATGACCCTCAAGAAATTTCGGCAGAAAGCCGCCAACCGTTGTCAGTATCAAAATCCTGTGCTTCACTTTACATTCCTCCCATAAAAAGATGTACCCGATCTGCAGCGTCAGTATACCATTCAGGCACATGTTTTTCCTTATGATTCCTCTGGAAACAAAAGAAAAATCCTCCATAGGCAAAATGCATTTTGACAGAATGTATTTCCCGGAAAATATTTTGTATTTTTTACAAAAATTTATAGAAAGCTTATGGAAAAGATTGTATAATATAGGGTAAGAAAATGAAAGAGAGGGCTCATAATGATGCAAAACAATGTGTTAGCAATGATTTTGGCCGGCGGACGGGGTACCCGTCTGCACGAACTCACCAAAAAGGTGGCGAAACCAGCTGTTTTCTACGGCGGCAAGTACCGAATTATTGATTTTCCCCTCAGCAACTGCGCCAACAGCGGCATCGACGTGGTAGGTGTCCTGACGCAGTATGAGTCGATTCAGCTGAACAGCTACGTAGCTGCCGGCCGCCGTTGGGGACTGGATGCCAAGGACAGCGGCGTTTATGTACTCCCGCCCCGTGAGAAAGCGGACGCGAACCTGGACGTATACCGTGGCACCGCGGACGCGATCTCCCAGAATATCGATTTTATCGATACCTTCTCTCCGGAATATATCCTGATCCTCTCCGGAGACCACATTTACAAAATGGATTATTCCAGAATGCTGGCTTATCACAAAGAAGCCGGCGCGGACGCCACCATTGCCGTTATCGAAGTGCCGATTAAAGAGGCAAGCCGTTTCGGTATCATGAACACCGACGAGTCCGGCCGCATCGTCGAGTTCGAAGAAAAGCCCGCGGAGCCGAAAAGCAATCTTGCATCTATGGGTATTTACATATTTGACTGGAAGCTCCTGCGCAAAATGCTCCTTGCCGACATGAAGGATCCCGATTCCCACCACGATTTCGGAAAGGACATTATCCCCCAGATGCTTGCCGATGGCAGGAATCTGTTTGCCTACAAGTTTAAAGGCTACTGGAAGGACGTTGGAACCATCGATTCCCTGTGGGAAGCCAACATGGACCTTCTGGATCACAACAACGAACTGGATCTGAACGATCCCACCTGGAAGATCTACACGGAAGATGTCACTGCGCTGCCCCATTATGTGGGACCGGACGCGCAGATTCGCCGCGCGTTCATCAATCAGGGCTGCGTCATTGAAGGTACGGTGGAAAATTCTGTCCTGTTTACCGGCGCGAAGATCGGAGCCGGAGCAAAGGTCATCGACAGCGTACTTATGCCCGGCGTTGAAGTGGAAGAAGGCGCCGTTGTAACCCGCGCTCTTGTGGCGGACGGTGTTAAGATCGGAAAGCAGTCCGTTGTAGGAAGCGCGGACAGCGAGCACATCGAGCTTGTGGCAAAACGTGTAAAGGGGGTAGAATAAGATGAATAAGGCATTTGGCATCGTTAATTTTTCAGGAAATCATATCTGGGTAGAGGGCCTGCAGCCCTATCGTCCCATTGGAGCGTTTTCTTTTCTTGGACGGTACCGTGTCATTGATTTCCCGATTTCAAATATGAGCAACAGCGGCATTGACCAGATTCAAGTATACATCCGCAGAAAGCCCCGTTCCCTGACGGAGCATCTGGGTACCGGCCGTCATTACAACATCAACTCCAAGAGGGGAAAAGTCCACATCCTGTTCTCCGAGAACGGTATGGACAACGATATTTACAACAACGACATCGCCGCTTTCCTTGAAAATATGGAATGTATCGAGCGGGTACATTATCCCTACGTGGTGATCGCCCCCAGCTACATGATCTACACCATGAACTTTGACACCCTCCTTCAGAATCATGTAGATTCCGGCGCGGACATTACCCTTCTTTATCACGCGGTGGATAACGCCAAGGATGCTTACCTTACCTGCAATACTCTGAATCTGAACAAGCAGAAAGGCGTTCTCTCTATCGAGGAGAATCGCGGAAACGCCAAAAACCGGAATATCTTCATGGACACCTATGTCATGAAAAAAGAACTGTTCATCGATCTGGTTTATAAGGCAAAGAAAATGTCCTCAATGTACACCCTGACAGACATTGTAAACGCCTCCTGCGGTGAGCTGGATATCCGCGGCGCGGCCCATAAAGGCTTTTTCGCCTCCATCACGGACTTCCGCAGTTACTATGACGCGAATATCTCTCTCATTGACCTGAAGACCTCCGCCAGTCTCTTTGACGACGAGTGGCCCATTTACACCCGCACAAACGATTCCTGCCCCACTCAGTACTTTGAGGAAGCCAGCGTGAAGTCCTCTGTGGTATCCAACGGCTGTCTGGTGGACGGAAGCGTTGAAAACTCTGTTATCGGCCGCGGCTGTGTCATCAAAAAGGGCGCTGTGATCAAAAACAGCGTAATCCTTCCGGACGTTCTGATCGGTGAAGGCGTACATGTGGAAAATATGGTAGTAGACAAGCACGCCAAGCTGATCCGGGTCAAAGAAGTTACGGCGGATTCGGAACATCCCGGATATGTAAAACGGGACGATACGCTGTAAAGATAGTCTGCCGTTTCATGCATAGCGGCTGTTCCGCTGCAAGCAGCGGGCATAAAACAAGGCGATCCTTTTGTGTTTCTCACATCGGGATCGCCAAAACGGCAGTCTTACGCATAATCCTGAATCGCCCGGTACAGGATTTTATGGAAGGGCGCCAGAAAATCCCAAATCCAGCGGTTGGAGTCCACCTCCTTCTCCCCGCAGTCGATCACATCCGTGTGCGCCTCAATCTTTTTCAGGGCCTCCAGCACTGGCTCAAGGGAAATCGGGGCATCCGTAAGGTGTACGGATATGGCTTCTAAAAGAACATCCAGATAAGCATGCCCCAAAATCTCCACAGCCAGAGAATGCTGCCCGATCTCGAGCTCCTTCCCGAACTTCCTCCGGTACGCGTCACAAAGATAGGCAGCCAGCGTCTCAGATCCATTTCCCTTTTCCGCCAGAAAATCTTTTAAATCCTGATCCGCCTGAATGCGTACAATTTTCTCTTCCAGCGCATATTTTATATGGTGCGGCGTTTTCATCCAAACAGTCTCCATCTTTTTCTCCTATATTTCCATTTTTATGTCAAATTGCCAAAAACAGTATAGGATAAATTAGGCATTTTGTCAAATCTTATGGCTGATCTGCCGCGCTCCCGAAGTAACAGTTCAGCCCTGCTGAACCGTTACATGCAAAATCCATTTAAAATTGCCTGCGGCAATGGGATTTTGCACTCCTGAATCACGTTCTTACGGTCCGCGCAGCTTGTGCGCAGACCTGGGCTAAAGTGTAACGCTGCGGGCCATAAGATCCGCAAGGGTCACACGGTCCACCACCTGATTGACCGCGCCGTACAGCTCGGCCCAGAGAAGCCTGGTGGCACAGCCCCCGGCCCTGGGGCAGTCCGTTCCCAGCTCGCTTACGCACTCCACCGGCGCCAGGCTTCCCTCGGTAAGGCGAAGGATCATTCCAACCGTATAGTCCTTGGGCTCCCTTTGGAGAACATAGCCTCCCTGGGCTCCCCGGACACTGCGGACAAAACCGGCTTTGTTCAATATCGATACAATCTGTTCCAGGTACTTCTCTGAAATCTCCTGTCTGCGGGCCATATCCTTCAGGCGCACCGGTTCCCCCGCGTAATTCGTGGCAAGGTCCAGCATCATACGAACCGCGTACCTGCCCTTTGTGGAAATTTTCATCGTTCCTCCTCCGTATCTTGTCCATTTAAAATCGCCTGCGGCAACGAAATTTTGCACTCAGGCGGACTCGGCCGCCTTCAGCGCCTCAGATAGGTCCTCAAGAATATCGTCGATATGTTCCGTTCCGATGGAAAGGCGGATAGTATTTGGCTGAATGCCCTGCTCCCGCAGCTCCTCCTGGGTGCACTGGCTATGAGTAGTGGTCGCCGGATGAATCACCAGAGACTTCACATCCGCCACATTCGCCAGCAGAGAGAACAGCTCCAGATGATCGATAAAACGCTTGGCCGTCTCCGCGTCCCCCTTAATCTCAAAGGTAAAAATCGAACCACCGCCCTTAGGAAAATATTTCTGATACAGGGCTTTCTGCTCTTCATCCCCGGAAACGGAAGGATGATGCACCGCCTCCACAAGTGGATGGCCGTTTAAGAAAGCCGCAGCCTTCACCGCGTTCTCCACATGGCGCTCTACCCGCAGGGAGAGGGTCTCCAGTCCCTGGAGCAGCAGAAACGAGTGGAAAGGCGAAATGGCCGCTCCCATATCCCTTAGAAGCACCGCCCGGATCTTCGTGACAAAGGCCGCCGCCCCTGCCGCTTTGGTAAAGCTGATACCGTGATAGCTGGGATTCGGCTCAGTCAGCGACGGAAATTTTCCGGACGCCTCCCAGTCGAATTTACCGCTGTCAATAATCACGCCGCCCAGGGCCGTCCCGTGACCTCCGATGAATTTCGTGGCCGAGTGTACCACAATATCCGCCCCGTAAGAGATGGGTCTCACCAGGTACGGCGTCGCGAAGGTATTGTCCACCACAAGGGGGATCCGGTTCTCATGGGCGATCCGGGCGATTTTCTCGATATCCGCCACATCGCTGTTTGGATTTCCCAGGGTTTCAATAAATATGGCCTTTGTGTTCTCCCGAATCGCGCCGCGCAGAGCTTCCTCATTGAAGATATCCGCGAATGTAGCCGTGATTCCATACTGAGGAAGGGTATGGGCCAGAAGATTATACGTTCCTCCGTAGATATTCTTTGCGGAAACGATATGGTCCCCCGCCTGGGCAAGGCCCTGGAAAGCGTAGGTAATCGCCGCAGCCCCGGAAGCCACCGCCAGAGCGGCGGCTCCGCCCTCCAAAGCAGCCATCCTCTGTTCAAACACATCCTCTGTGGGGTTCGTAAGTCTTCCGTAGATATTTCCCGCGTCGGAAAGATTAAATCTTGCCGCGGCGTGATCCGCGTCCCGGAACACATAGGCCGCCGTCTGATAGATGGGCACCGCCCTGGCTCCCGTGGCCGGATCCGGCTGCTCCTGGCCAACGTGAAGCTGCAGCGTCTCGAATCGAAGTTTTCTGTCTTTGCTCAATGTCTTTTTCATGTATGGCTCTCCTTATTCTGTAAAATCACAGCAGCTTATCCAAAAAGCGGCGTGGAATAATAGCGATCTCCGCTGTCCGGCAGCAGAACAACAATGGTCTTCCCCTGATTCTCCGTTTTTTTCGCAAGGGTAATAGCACCGTACAGGGCCGCTCCCGATGAAATTCCCGTGAGAATCCCTTCCGTTTTCCCCAGCATTTTCGCAGTCTCAAAGGCATCCTCATTCTCCACCCGGATCACCTCGTCAAAAATCTCCGTGTTTAAAGCCTCCGGCACAAAGCCTGCGCCGATTCCCTGGATCTTGTGGGGGCCAGGTTTCCCGCCGGAAAGAACCGGAGACGCGGCCGGCTCCACCGCTGCCACCCAAAGCTTTGGATTCTTTTCTTTTAAATACTCCCCGGTCCCGGTGATGGTTCCGCCGGTCCCTACAGATGCAACGAAAATATCCACGTTTCCGTCTGTGTCCTCCCAGATCTCCGGCCCAGTGGTCCGATAGTGGGCCCTTGGGTTCGCCGGGTTCTCAAACTGGCCCGGAATAAAGCTATGGGGGATCTCGCGAGCCAGCTCATTGGCCCGGTTAATGGCTCCCTGCATGCCTTTGGCTCCATCCGTAAGCACTACCTCTGCTCCGTATGCCTTCAGAATGTTCCGGCGCTCTACACTCATAGTCTCCGGCATGGTCAGAATCACCCGGTATCCTCTGGCCGCCGCGATGGCAGCCAGACCAATGCCGGTATTTCCGGAGGTGGGTTCAATAATCGTGCTTCCTTCCTTTAAGAGACCTCTCTCTTCGGCGTCCTCAATCATGGACTTTGCCGCTCGGTCCTTTACACTGCCGGCAGGATTCAGGTATTCGAGTTTCACCAAAAGCCTTGCGGCCAGCTTTTCCTTCGCTTCAACAGCCTTGACTTCCAACAAAGGCGTATGTCCAATCATCTCCGCCATACTTCCGTAAATCTTTGCCATATAATTCATTCCCTTCTATTCCTATTAGTTTAGTATGAATTTATGGCTTATTCTACTATGCTTTCTTATATTTGTCAACCGCTTTCTGGAATCTTTTGTTACACTTCGTAACAGTTCAGCTTTGCTGAACCGATACCCGCAAATACGCCGCGCTTGACTTTTTACGCTCGCGATTTATAATGTACCTAACAGGCCGCTTGCCCGTCGGCAAGTTTTGTTTAAAATCTTATACGCCAAGAAAGGAGTTTTCTATGACGAAAAGTGAAATCCTGTCTAAAGTTGACCACACGCTTTTATCTCAGAAGGCGGTCTGGAAAGACATCCAGGCCCTCTGCGATGACGCTATTGCCTACGGCACCGCCTCCGTCTGCATTCCTCCCTGCTTTGTAAAAGCGGCAAAAGAATATGTCGGAAACCGCATGGCCGTGTGTACGGTGATTGGTTTTCCAAACGGCTACCACACCGCCGAGACGAAGCTTTTCGAAGCGCAGGACGCCCTTGCAAACGGCGCGGATGAGCTGGATATGGTCATTAATATCAATGCTCTGAAGGCGGGAAACGATGCCCTGGTACAAAAGGAAATACAGCTTCTGAAGGATGCCTGCCAGGACAAGATTTTAAAGGTCATTATCGAAACCTGTCTTCTCACAGACGAGGAAAAAATCCGGATGTGCCGTCTGGTGACCCAGGCGCAGGCCGATTACATAAAAACCTCCACCGGCTTTTCCACCGGCGGAGCCACTTTCTCCGATGTGGAGCTTTTTGCCGCCCATGTGGGTTCGAACATAAAAATCAAAGCCGCCGGAGGCATTTCCTCTTTTGAGGATGCGGAGCGCTTTCTGGCTCTGGGCGCTTCCAGACTTGGCACCAGCCGGCTGATACCCAGAAGAGCCTGAATCGCAGTCCGGCATCCTTTTACCTCGAATCGTCTGCCAGACGCTTCAGCCTTCCCAGTAAATGGGACGTCGCGTAAAAGGTTGTCTCGTAGTGCATAAAGTCCAGAATATTTTCATCCCACAACACCCGGATCACGGGATCAAATTCCTCGTCCGCGTCCCAGAACTGCAGGATCACATCCATAAATTCAAAGAGCGGAAGCCGGAAGGCCACGTCCCCCGGCTTCCAGGGAACTCCTCCCAGTCTCTCGCACGCCGCTTTTAACCGGGACGCTTTTCCCGCGAAGGCAAGGGCCTCTCTGGCAAATAGTTCCTCCCCCGGCGCGGACGCCGCCGAAAAGCCTTTTACAGCGCCGATCGATACAAAGTTTCCTGACAAACAGCAGTTCTTTTGGGAGCAGCACAATACATCGAAGATGGTCATGCTCGCGTTAAAATCTCCGGGGACATAACAGCCCTCCTTTTCGGACGCATACTCCGTTTTCCCTGTCCTTCGGTCAACGCGGTACTCCTCTCCCACAAACGGAATGTAGAGAAACCGCTCATCCTGTTTCAGATGAAACTTGCAAATCATGGCTTCCTGGTCATACTCCAGGAACTTCTTTTCCATTGCCTCTTTTGTGATTTCATAATTTGATTTTTTCGAATACGTCATCCTGTCCCCTCCGCATTGCCTTTTTCTTTTTAATAGAAAAAGAACATCTCCTGCTTCCAGAAAATGTCCCTTTCACACCGCCGGTTCGGCAGTTAAAATTCGCCTGCAGACTCAGGTCTGGGCCGTATACATCCGCACCTGACCGCCCTCGTTCTCCGTGACCATCGTCAAAAACTCCCACCCGCATTTTTCATAAAACGCGGTGTGGTCCGTGATTAAATACAGCCTTGGAATCCCCATGCTCCCGGCATCATCCCGAATAAACTGAAGAAGGGCTCTGGCGATGCCCCTGCCCCGCTTCGGTTCCTCCACAAACAAGGCGCAGAGATTCGGCGTCAAATCCGGGCGCTGGTGAAAATCATTTTCAATCAGTCCCGCCCCGGCTGCGATTTCTCCCTGCTCGTCCGTAATGACATACCACTGCGGAATTCCGCTTCTTTTTCTTATACACTCCCGGATGCTTTCCAAATATTCCTTCCTGGGAACTCCCCATTTTTCGTGAAACCATCCGGCCGCCTTTTCTGCCTCCTCAGGAAAATCTCTGAGAGGCTTGACCGCTCCATATTCCATAATTGTCTTACAGCTCCTCTGTTTTTACCACCGAAGCGTCTGCCCAAACCTTTTCCAGGTCAAAAAACAGCCGGTTTTCCTTGTCAAACAGATGCACCACAATGTCGCCGTAATCCATCAGAATCCAATTGGCGTTCTGGTATCCCTCAATCTGCCTGGGATGATACCCGGCCTTACCCAGAACCTCTTCCACATTGTCTGCCATAGCCTGGACCTGATTGCGGTTTGTGCCTCCCGCGATGATAAAATAATCCGCCAATACAGAAATTTTTGAGATATTCAGCGTCTTAATATCCTCCGCCTTCTTATCCTCCAGGGCCTTGCAGGCCAGCTTCGCCATTTCCTTTACACTGTCAGCCATTCTCGCTCTCCTTCCTTTCATGTATTTTTTTATAAAAAGCATAGGCTTTTTCCGTCGTGCGGTCTATGGAACCGCCTCCCTCTTCCAGATAGGAAAGGGTATCCCGCAAAATTACATACATGGATTCATCCAGATCCACAAAGGCCAGTCTGCGCACCTGGGGCAGATTCGGGGCCTTGTCCCGGTTTGGCTCAATGTAATCCGCGATATAAATAATCTTTTCCAAAAGAGTCATCTCCGGCCGTCCCGTATTATGATACCGGATCGCCTGGAGGATTTCCCGATCCTCCACCCCGTACTTTTCCCTTGCAATATACACTCCCAGCTTCGCGTGAAGGAGAAACGGATTTTCCATCTCCACATCCGTTACCGGAATGTTCTCTCTCTTGCAGATTTTCAGCTTTTTGGAATTTGGCATGCACTTGGCGCTGTCATGGAGCAATCCCGCGACTCTGGCCTTTTCCATATTTATCCCGTAGCGCATGGCCAGCGCACAGCTCGTATACATCACGCCCATCGTATGGACGAAGCGGTCTTCATCCATATATTTACAAAGCCTTTTCTGCATTTTCAAAAAATTGTACTCTTTCATGGCATCCTCTTTCTGACGCATTTCACCGCGTCATGCAGGCAGTTTTGGAAATCTTCTTCCGAACTATCCTCTTTCTGACGCGCTTTCCTCGTCAAGCCGGCAAATCTTCGCAACCCTTGTACAGGTTTCTTTGGCGAATATAATCGATGACCTCATCCTTCACATAATAGCGCAGGGACTTTCCCTCCTGTACCCACCCCCGCAGTGTGCCGGAAGAAATATCAATGTTCGGCGTATCCAGCTTCTCAATCCTCGCCTGATACTTCTCCTTTAAGTAAAGGATTTGTCTGTCCAGCTCCTCCGCGTGAATATGATTCCGCACAGCCACCACCAGCGTTGCCAGCCGGCAGATCTCCCCCGGCTCCAGCCAGGAATCAAAGGAAAACAGGGAATCCGCGCCCATAATAAAGTAGTAATCCGTATCCGGATTTTCCTTCGTCAGCCGCAGCAGCGTCTCCTTTGTGTATGTGTAGCCCTGGTCATGGGTCTCAATCAGCGACAGCTCAAAATGGGGATTATCCGCTATGGCCAGCCGCACCATGTCCACCCGCTCCTGGGTACTGGCACGTCCCGTGCGGCCCCGCTTGTGCGGCGGATTGCCGCTGGGCATAAAAAGAACGCTGTCCAGCCCAAACTGAAGGTAAGCGTTTTCTCCCAGGATCAAATGGCCTATATGAATCGGATCAAAAGTGCCTCCCATGATCCCTTTCTTAATTCGTTTTTTTTCCGCCATCCGTCAAACCCCTTATGGAAGCTGAATTTTCTTCTTGTCGTTCTTTCCTTCTCTGTACAGCACGATTTTCTTACCGATCACCTGCACGATCTGAGACTTGGTACGCTCCGCCGCCATACGCGCGATTTCCGCGGGATCATCCATGCAATTCTGAAGCACGCTGATTTTGATCAGCTCCCTAGCCTCCAGAGCCTCGTCAATGGCCTTTGTATTCTCCGGCGTCAGGCTGCTCTTTCCAATCTGAAAAATCGCGTCCTGCGTCATAGCCAGGCTTTTCAGATATGCTCTCTGTTTACTTGTCATATTCGGTTTTCTTCCTCTTTCTATTTCAATTTCTATAAAATACATTGCTATTTTAACGCATAAGGGGAGGAAAATCAATGCATTTATGCGGACTTTTACGTCGCAATTGTAACAGTTCAGACCTGCTGAACCGTTACATGCAAAATCCATTTATAATCTCCTGCGGCGATGGGATTTTGCACTCTTGAATCACGTTCTTACGGTCCGCGCAGCTTGTGCGCAGACCTGGGCTGAACTGTTACTCGCAATCCCGTATGGTGAAGAAGCGGTGTGCGATGACAATACCGGTCCGATTCTGCATAATACGCTGTATGGCCTTTTCCGTTCGGGTATCCACGTTTGATATGGCTCACTCAGAATTAAGATTTTCTGGTCAACCACAAAGGCCCGGGCGATGGCCAGAAGCTGTCTCTGCCCAAAAACCAGATCCATGGCAACCGACTCCGCCCCGTTATCGCGGCCGGTTCACGCCCAAAAAAAAGACATACCGCACTTTCTGCGATATGCCTTTTCACCCGCCGCGGCCAAACCGGCTTATTTATTTGTAGTAATCAAACTGCAGGCCATACATCCGTACCGTATCGCCCTCCTGAATACCGGCGGCCTCCAGCTCGTCCAGGATTCCCGTATCCTTCAAAAACTTCTGGAAAAACGCGAAGCCTTTTTCCGAATCCAGGTTTGTATAGCCCAGCATCTTTTCGATCTTGGGTCCTTCCACGATGTAGGTATTCTCCTCCTCCGCAGACTTCGTCACCGTATACGGAAGATTTTCCTCAATCAGCACCTCATCCGGGAAATACTCCGGTTCAAAGATTACATCCTCCGCAGGCAACGTATCCAAAAGCTCCCGGACATAATACAGAAGCTCCGAAAGTCCCTGGCCGGATACCGCGGAAATGGGGAACACCCGGATTCCCTTGGGCTCAAATTCCTCTTTCAGCCGGGCCACCGGGTCCTGTCCGTCGTCATAGATGGCGTCGATCTTATTGGCGGCAATCACCTGGGGCCGGTTAGCCAGCTCTTCGTTGTAAGCCGCCAGTTCGCTGTTGATCTTGTGAATGTCATCGATGGGGTCCCGTCCTTCCGTGGAAGCCGCGTCCACCATATGAATGATTGCCTTTGTCCGCTCGATATGGCGCAGAAACTCATGGCCCAGGCCCACGCCCTCGGAAGCGCCTTCGATGAGTCCCGGAATATCCGCGATCACGAAGCCCCGTCCGCCCTCAAGGTCCACAACTCCAAGATTCGGGCTCAGCGTCGTAAAGTGGTAATTGGCAATCTTCGGCCGGGCATTCGTCACCCTGGACAGCAGCGTGGATTTCCCGACATTCGGAAAGCCCACCAGCCCCACGTCGGCGATCACCTTCAGCTCCAAAGAGACCCAGAGCTCCTTCGCGCTCTGTCCCGGCTGGGCGTATTTGGGAACCTGCATGGTGGAGGTGGCAAAATGCATATTTCCAAGGCCGCCCTTGCCTCCCGTCAGCACAACCTGTCGGACATTGTCTCCGGACATATCCGCAATCACTTTTCCGGACTCTGCCTCTTTAATCACCGTACCGGGCGGCACCTTCAGGACAATGTCCTTTCCGTTTCCTCCATGGCAGCGCCGTTTCCCACCCTGCTCGCCATCCTGGGCGGAGAACTTGCGCTTATGCCGGAAATCGTACAGGGTGTTCAGTCCTTCGTCCACCTCAAAAATCACGTCGCCGCCCTTACCGCCGTCGCCGCCGTCCGGACCGCCGTTGGGAACAAACAATTCCCGGCGGAAGCTCACGTGACCGTCTCCGCCCTTGCCGGAGCGGATAAAAATTTTCGCTCTGTCTGCAAACATCGGTTTCCTCCTAAGTCTTCCATACATGCTCACAGCATTGCTGTTCGCTGTCCATTGCCCATTGGATGTACGCCCGTACAGGCACGGTGTCTGCCCTCCGGGCTTATCGCGTAAACCTGCATACACCCGCGAATCAGGCGTACCGTCAACCTGAAAAAGTCCGGCGGGCGTACCGTCAACCCGGAACATCCGGCGGACGTACTTGGCATCCCTGAATCTATACCGCCTATCCGGCGGAGGATTGCCAAAGTAAAAACAGGCTTCAAACCAGGATATGATTTGAAGCCGTCGGTTTTCCTATGTGATGAAAAGCCTCAAACAACCTGTGTCTGAGACCGTCCGGACAGTTTTTACTCTGCTACCGGAACAACAGAAACCTGCTTTTTGTCTCTGCCCTTTCTCTCGAAACGAACAATACCGTCCGCCGTAGCAAACAGCGTGTCGTCGCCGCCGCGTCCTACGTTCAGACCCGGATGGATCTTCGTGCCGCGCTGTCTGTAAAGAATGTTTCCGGCCTTCACAAACTGACCGTCCGCTCTCTTAGCGCCAAGTCTCTTGGACTCGGAATCACGACCGTTCTTTGTGGAACCAACTCCCTTTTTATGGGCAAAAATCTGAAGGTTCATTTTCAACATGGTCTACACCTCCCTGAAGCTCAATTCAATGTATTGTTTCCCGTAAGTATCTGTGATCCCCTGGAGTCCCAAAACCATGGAATCCAGAAGAAGCTGCGTCTTCTCTGAGACGCTTCCCTCCAGCGTAAGCTCCAGATATCCGTCATCCTGTCCCACTGTGTATGCGTCCTCCGTGAACGCTTCGATGGAATTCACCGCGTTCACCGTCAGCGCCGACACAGCCGCGCAGATGATGTCGTATCCTTCCTCCGCGTAGTCCGCGTGGCCTTCGCTTCGGAATCCCCGGTAGCTGCCGGAAGCTTTATACATGGTCACGGAAATCATGATTAACCGTTGATCTTTTCAATCTTAACCTGGGTATACTGCTGTCTGTGACCGTTTTTCTTGTGATAACCAGTTTTTCTCTTGTACTTGTAAACAATGATCTTCTTCGCCTTGCCGTTCTTTACCACGCTGGCAGTTACGGTGGCGTTCGCTACGTCAGCGCCTACCTTCAGGCCGTCGTTGTTTACTGCAAGTACCTGGTCAAACGTTACGGTCTCACCGGCTTCCACACCAAGCTTCTCTACGTTAATGATATCGCCCTCGGCTACTTTGTACTGTTTACCACCTGTTGCAATAATTGCGTACATATGGCACCTCCTATTATCATTACTCGCCAAATACGGTGTCCCTGGAACAGCTCCGCGCCTGTTGGCTGCGGTTTTCGTGGCAGTTCAAAAGCAGAACGGCTGCGGTTCCTTTTATGGAGCTTCAACCTCTTTGTGCGGCATACTTGAGTATCATAGCATAAACCTGAGATTACGTCAACCTCTTTTTTCGTGTTTTTCCGCAAGCTTTTTTCATCTTCTTACGCCGCAAACAGCAGGTGTTTGCGGCTGCGTAAATAATAACTACCGTTCAGCTCTGCTGAACCGTAACGCAAGTTTTTTCTTCTTTACTCCCGCACCGGCACAATCTCGATCCAGTACCCGTCCGGATCTTCGATAAAATAAATCCCCATAGCCGGATTCTCAAAACAGATGCATCCCATCTCCTTATGCTTTTCATGGAGACGGTCGTACTCGTCCGTCACAAAAGCCAGGTGGAACTCATCCTCCCCCAGATCGTACGCCTGGGTCCGGTCCTTTAACCAGGTCAGCTCCAGCTCAAATCCGGTGATGCCGTCCCCCAGATACACAAGCTTAAAGGAACCGTCCGAGGCCTCCTTCTCCCGCACCGGCCGAAGCCCCAGAGCGCGGTCATAAAATTCCAAAGATTTTTCCAGGTTCAGAACATTGAAGTTAAAATGCGCGAAACGAATCATTCTTTTCTCTCCTTTTGTCTCATCTGCTCAAACAAGGGCCTGCGGACCTTTTTCCTCGTGACCTCCACAAGCTCCAATACCGTCATATCCACCAGGGTTGTCTTTACCGGGTCCCTGTGAAGCCAGGAGGCGAACACCTCCATCAGCTTTTTGCGGTATTCCTCTGTTTCCATATTTATGAAATCAATGACAATGATACCGGACAAATTTCTGAGACGGATCTGTCTGGCGATCTCCACCGCTGCCTCCAGATTAATCTTTAAAAACGTATCCTGCTTCTGCTTCCTGCCGTCAAATTTTCCGGTGTTTACATCGATCACCGTCAAAGCTTCCGTGGGCTGGATTACCAGGTACGCGCCGGATTTGAGCCAGACCCGTTCCTTCAGGGCGCCCTCCAAAGCGTTTTCCAGACTGTAAAGCTTAATCAGCGGCAGCGCGGGATCTTCGTACAGACGCAGCTTTTCCAGATCCTCGGACTGGTACTGCTCCATGTAATCCCGGATTTTCTCATACAAGCCCTTGTCGTCCGTGACAATCTCCGTGAGATTCTCCTTGTACGTGTCCCGAATCGCCGTGAGCCAGTCCGCCGGATTATTCCGGTGTAGAATGCTGAAGCAGGTACGATACGGGGCCGTGCTCATCAGGCGTTCATAGTGGGAAATCAGGATTTCCACCTCCCGGCAGAAGGTTTCCCGGCTTACTTCCCTGGCGTTTGTCCGGATAATAAAACCGAACCGCGGGTCTTCATAGGGCTTCAGCCATTTCCGCAGGGTACGCTTTTCCTCCCCAGAAAGCTTGGAGGAAAGGCCGATGCTGCGGTTTCCCGTGGTCAGCACCGCGTAATTCCCGGTAAAATTCAGGTTTGAGGAAACGGCCGGGGGCTTGGACTTTAAATTCTCCCGGCATACCTGTACCAGCAGCTCGTCTCCCACGGCCATTTTTCCCGGATTTCCCTTTTTCGTGTAAATGGGCTCCCGGTTATCTGCCAGGGAATAATAGCACTGGATATGATTTTCAACCTCGATAAATGCCGCCTGGATATTTGGCACAAGGTTCCGCACCTTCCCCACGTAAATATTGCCAAGCAGGGAAGCCCGTTTTTCCTCGTCGCAGTGCAGCTCCGCCACGACGCCGTCCTCCACCAGAGCCGTCAGGATTTTGTCTCTCAGACGCACAAGAATCAGCTTTCTGTTCAAATCTCTACCCCCAGGTCTTCCAGAGAAACGAAGCCCTCCCCGGAAGGCCGTTTTGCGTAAAGCTCCATCCGGTTAATCAAAAGCCCTGTGTCCGGATAGGAAAATCCCGCGAAGCCGGCGAAGGCTTCCATCACCTGCTCCGGCCGGATATTGCAGACGCTTCCGGCGGAAACGCGCAGAAACACACCGTCCCCGTCCGGGCACATTTCCAATATATGCGGACGGATCTCCATCTCGGTTTCCTTGGATTTCGTTTTCTTGCGGATTACAATGGAATCCTGGTTCATAAAATCCCCGATCCGCTCCTGCCATCCTTTCTCTGGCATACAGCTTTCCCGAAACGACACCCGGTAATCCGCCGCCGCCACCAGAGCCATGGCATTGGAAGCCTTGGAGTCCTCCACCTGGCGGAAGCTCAGGACACGCATTCCCTCCGCCATCACCGCGTTCAGCCGCTCCAGGGCCTCTTTCCCGGATATTGGGGTGCGGATTTCAATATCCATGTACTCGCCGTCGCTGGTAAGGCCTACGCCCAGAGGATTCGCGAAGGACATAATCATATGGGGGCTGAATCCTTCGGTATACGCGATGTCAATGCCTGCCCGGCGGATGGCCTTCTGAAAATACCGCATAATGTCCAGATGCCCGATAAATTTCATGGCTCCCTGCTTGGAAAACTTAATTCTTACCTTCAACGCACACACCTCCTCTGTATCTGGCCGCTCCGCAGCCGGCGCACTGCGTCCGGCAGTTGGGCGTCACCTGTTCTTCCTTGGAGCGCTCCCACTCCCGCAGGAGAAAGGCCTTTGTCACGCCAATGTCTATGAAATCCCAGGGCAGGATTTCCTCCGCTGTCCGCTCCCGGCTGGTGTAAAAGTCCATATCGATCCCCGTCTCCGCGAACGCTCTCTGCCAGTATTCATAGTGAAAGGTCTCCGACCAGGCGTCATAGAGCGCCCCCAGCTCATAGGCCCGCCGGATCGCTTTTCCCACCCGGCGGTCGCCTCTGGCCAGAAGGCCCTCCAGTACGGTCACATCCGCCTCATGCCAGTTGTACTTAATGCTCTTCCGGTTTAACTGCTCTTTGATCTCATGGTTGACAATCTTCGCCTTTTCCAAAAAGGAATCCCGGCTGTCCATGGAAACCCACTGGAACGGCGTAAAGGGTTTTGGCACAAAGAAAGACGTACTCACGGTAATCTGACATTTGCCGTTTCTCTGGTCCTTGGGAATTTCATAATACCGCTCGGCGATCTTCTCCGCCAGATGGGCAATGTCCCGAATATCCTCCTCCCGCTCTCCCGGAAGGCCAAGCATAAAGTAGAGTTTCACCTTATTCCAGCCTCCCTCAAAGGCCTGTCCGGCCCCTTCCAGAATATCCTCCTCCGTAAGTCCCTTGTTGATCACATTCCGCATACGCTGGGAGCCCGCCTCCGGAGCAAAGGTCAGGCTGCTTTTGCGCACATCCTGAACCTTGCTCATAACGTCCAGAGAAAACGCGTCAATGCGCAGGGAAGGCAGGGAGATATTGATGCCCTGGCCGTCAAACTCCTCGATCAGAAACCGAACCAGCCCTTCCAGTTCGCTGTAATCACTGGAGCTTAACGAGCTCAGAGAAATCTCTTCATGTCCCGTATTTTTCAGCATATCCCTGGCGTGCTCCTTCAGCACCTCTAAAGACCGCTCCCTGGTGGGACGGTACAGCATCCCGGCCTGGCAGAAGCGGCAGCCCCGGATACATCCCCGCTGGATTTCCAGGACCACCCGGTCCTGGGTCACCTTGATAAACGGAACCACCGGCTCCTTGGGATAAGGCGCGTTCGTCACATCCATGACCACCTGCTTTTGAATCACCGCCGGAACATCCTGGGAGACCGGAGTGAAAGAGCCAATCGTCCCGTCTTCCTTATACTCCACCTCATAGAGAGAAGGAACATAGATTCCCGGAATCCGCGCGCAGCGGCGCAAAAATTCAAAGCGTCCTACGCCCTTCCTTTTGCATTCCTTATATAAATCCAGCAGTTCCGGATAAACAGTCTCTCCCTCTCCGATATAAAACAGATCGAAAAAGTCCGCGATGGGCTCCGGATTGTAGGTGCAGGGCCCTCCGCCGATCACGATAGGGTCCTCCTCCGTCCGCTCTTCTGCCAAAAGGGGAATCCCGGAAAGATCCAGGATCTGGAGAATATTCGTATAGCACATTTCATACTGAATCGTAATCCCCAGAAAATCAAAGTCCCGGATGGGGTCCTGGGATTCCAGGGCAAAAAGGGGAATCCCCTCTCTGCGCATAATCGCGTCCAGATCTGTCCAGGGCGAATAAACTCGCTCGCACCAGACGTCCTCTCGCTGATTAAACATATCGTAAAGAATCTGGATGCCAAGATGGGACATCCCGATCTCATAGACGTCCGGAAAACACATGGCGAACCGGATATCTACCTCTTTTGGGTCCTTCATGACCGCGTTGACCTCGCCGCCGATATACCGGGCGGGTTTGTCTACTTTTAACAAAATTTCATCTTTTAAAGCTAGTTTTCTCATCATTAAACACCTATTTTTTGTGTAATTTGTACAAGTTCAATTTTCCATTTTTAGAGCTTGAAATCGCTATTTTTCAGGGTAAAAATACCCTGTTTTTGATCAGGTTTTCAGCCGATTTTTCTCGTTCGGCGACTATTGCCCTGAAAACCCTGTTTTTTGATACAAAGTGGGGCGAACCGGACGTTTTAATACGATTATGCAAGCAATGCATAGTAATCTGAGTCCGAAAGTGGGACGAGCAGCTCATTTTTCTCATTTGGGGGGCGACTGATTTCCCATATCTCACCAAGCACGGAGCAGTCATAAATTTTTTCTTCCTGATATACATAAACCTCCTCTGTGAATTCTGGGGAATAATGCCCAAAGAATTCGGAACTGGCTTCGATGATAGGGTGATCCATCGCTGTGGCAGCAGATATCGCCCTGATCGAAAAAGTCTGGAACATGCTGCTTTTGTTTTTCATACCAGACCCGGCGCACAAGGATTTCATCAATCACCCATCTTGGCGCCGGTACGCTCCGTACACTGTTTTTATCGGCTTTGTCAAGAGACTTTCTTCGCTGTTGTCCTCAATGCTCCGCCCAAGCTGTATTCGAATATAAATCGTTTCTGCTGAAAAGTCAACATCCGAATACCTCAGTCCTAATGTTTCTGAGATTCGGCTTCCCAGTGTTAATGAAAGTAGAAGCGGCAAGTACATATCCGGGAAGTTCAACTGCTGGCAGTCAAAAACCCCGCAGCAAGCTACGGGGCATCAAACTTGCAGCGCAGCAGAGCTGCGGGGTATTTGACCCTCGCGGCAGTCGCCAAATGGACATGCAAGCATGTCCGCTTGGCTCGTTGCTCGCGGGAAT
>DVIQ01000004.1 GCA_018711185.1 Candidatus Limivivens intestinipullorum
AGAGAAACGTTCAGGCCAACAAGGGCAGCCTTTTTCGAGTCGAATTTATCATTATGCAGTTTCCTTATGTTGATATTTGTGCTATTCTTAGTGATGATAGGATTAATGACTGAGCAGTCAAACCCCTTATCACGAAGGAAGCACAGGAGCGGGATGTGGTAGATCCCGGTAGACTCAAGGAAGCAGCGGCTTTTGAGAGAATACGTCTCTTGCGCTTCCTTTATTTTTGCGACAGCCAGGTCTCTGGAGCCTGGATCCGAATGGACGATTTTAAAGGGCTTCCCGGTAAAAGAACCGTTAGGGAGGGCGATAGACATCCAGGTAAAATCAGCGCCGACATCAAGGCCGACAGAGAGGTGAGAAGAAACGCTGTCAATAAGTGCAAGTAATCTTTTGTAATGCATAGAAAATATCCTTTCCGGCAGGCATCCATTTCCAAAAGGCGGATACACAACCTAGCGGCTTATACAGGTATAGCCTGAGGCTTCCCAACCAGCCAAACCATAAATCACCACCGAATGGACAGACAGACTTTCTAAGAGGTTTTCCCGGCGGAAGACCGGGTCCCAAGGAGGAAACGTCAATCGCCCTGCCTCAGTGATTATACCTCAGGATCTGGCCTGGTGCATATGGAAGTCTCAGACACGGTAAGGAAAGAATAACTTCTGATGGAGAGGGAATCCCTCCTTCAGTTATTCATTTAGACTTTGTAACTATTAACCTGTAGTCATTATTGACTACACCATTATTATACTAGGAGAGAGTATTATGAGAGAAAAAGCTCTGAAAGAAAGTACGATATGGCAGGTTGTTGCACATATGGTTATGATTATCGGTTCACTTTTGGCTCTGCTGCCGTTTGTCCTTTTGGTTATTGCGTCATTCACAGATAATCAGACGGCATTAGTGAATGGTTATTCTTTTACGCCGGAAAAATGGAGTCTAGCCGCATATGAGTATATAGCTGCTCAGTGGTCTACAATCGGACGTGCCTATCTTATGACGATTTTAGTAACAGTCATCGGAACAGTATTAAGTTTAGTGATTACCAGCACATTTGCATTCGCAGTAAGCAATGACAAGCTCCCAGGACATAAAGTGTTGATGTTTTTATGCATTTTTACAATGCTGTTTAATGGAGGAATTGTAGCAAGCTATTATATATATTCCAATATCTTTCATATTAGAGATACCATATGGGCATTGATTGTACCTACACTGTTAATGAGTCCATTTAATGTTGTCCTAGTAAAGAATTATTTTACAAACAGTATCAGTCCAAGTATATTAGAGGCCGCTCAGATCGATGGCGCCAGCGTTTTTGCAGTTTTTCTCAAAATCGTTATTCCTCTTTCCGTTCCGATTTTGGCAACGGTAGGTCTTATGACTGCGATTGCGTATTGGAATGACTGGACGAATGGATTATATTATCTGACAGAAATGAACGGAGCTGATCTTTTTACGATTCAGATTGTTCTGAATAAAATAAATGAAAATATTAATTTCCTTGCAAACAATTCGGAATTAGCAGCGACTGCGGCTTCACAGCTTCCGTCAACTACCATGCGAATGGCGATTGCTGTAATTGGTATTTTGCCAATTATTATTGCATATCCGTTTTTCCAGAGATACTTTGTGAAAGGTATTACTTTGGGTGGTGTAAAAGAATAATAATATAGGAGATAAAAAGATGAAATTTGATAAAAATTTTCTTTTTGGTGTAGCGACAAGTGCGGCGCAGGTAGAAGGAGCGGCGTTGGAGGATGGGAGAGGTTTGTCCATCTGGGATACATTCGCAAGAATCCCAGGAGCCATTGCTGACGGAAGCCTGCCGGATCCCACATGCGATATGTACCATCATTGGAAGTCCGATATTCAGCTCATGAAGGAACTGAATATAGAATCATACCGTTTTTCGTTTTCCTGGTCCAGAATCCTGCCGGATGGCAAAGGAAGGATTAATGAAAAAGGCCTGGACTATTATAAACGCATGATTGATGAACTTCATAAACAGGGAATTGTACCGAATGCGACGATCTACCATTGGGATCTTCCGTATGAGCTGGAAAGAGAAGGCGGATGGCTGAACAGGGATATTGTAAATTGGTATGGAGAATATGCATCGCTTCTTTTTAAAGAGTTTGGAGACAGCGTTCCGATTTGGGCAACAATTAATGAACCTGTTGCGACTTATGTAGGATACGCTATGGGTTTCTTTGCGCCAGGATACAAAAATGAGAAATATGGTCGTCAAGTGAATCATCATATTTTGTTTGCGCATGGGGAAGGTGTACAGAGATTTCGGGAAGCGGGTCTTAAAGATGCAAAAATCGGCATAGTTGTAGATATTTGGAATCACCATCCTCTTAGGCCAGATAATGAGGAAGATCAGAGATTGGCCGAAATGGAAAATGAGAAGACATATCGTTCATATTTAAATCCCATTTTTCGCGGCTGTTATTCTGACAAGCTTCTGCATTATATGGAGGAGAATCATTGTATGCCGCAAATGGAGCCGGGCGATATGGAAAAAATTTCCCGGAAGATAGATTTCTTTGGGCTGAACTGCTATAACCGGGTAGTTGATTGTGCCGATCCGGATCTTTTGCAAAATCGAAAAAGGGAGATTCTTGGTGGAAATTATCTCGATGATGGCACAGAATTTTATCCTAAAGCGGTTTATGATGCTGCGCATATTTTACATGATGAGTATAAATTGGATATTCCGATTTATGTGACCGAAAATGGTCTTGCGAATTGCAAGCAGCAGGTAGAAGAGGATGGAAGTATTCATGACACAGAGAGAATTCAGTATCTTAATGGATTTTTAGAGTGGATTGAAAAGGCCATTAATGATGGAATTGACATTAGAGGCTATTATGTTTGGTCCTTATTGGATAACTGGGAATGGTGCGGAGGACATAAGGCAAGATATGGATTAGTGCATGTCGATTTTGATACGCAACAGCGTACTTGTAAGGATAGCGCAGTATGGTATAAAAATAAAATTGCTGAAGTGAAGAAAGATAGTTAATAAGCATATTTTTTAATACATATGAAAGAGACATACAGGGCTGTTGCAAAACACAGAAATTCAACAAGATTTGAAATCAATTATATTGGTTCAATATCCTGTATGAAAATGCGTTTTGCAACAGCTATTTCATTTTTAGGAGGTAAAAGCTCTTGAAATTGCAGGACAAAATTACACAAGTCTTAAACGGAACCGAGGACAGTTATATTTTCCCATTCTTCTGGCAGCACGGGGAGGACCAGGCGGTTCTTCGGGAATACATGAAAGCCATTTACGAGGCGAATATCCGCCAGGTATGCGTGGAGAGCCGGCCCCACCCGGATTTTGCCGGCCCCGGCTGGTGGCGGGATATGGATGTGATTCTGGACGAGGCCGTAAAGCGGGATATGCGGGTGTGGATCCTGGATGACCAGCATTTCCCCACCGGCTACGCCGCCGGGGCGGTGGAGCATGCCGACCCCGCTTACTGCCATCAGTATCTGGACTATAATACCCTGGTGTCCTGGGGGCCAAAGCCCCGGATGGAGGTGGACGTGGCGGCTTACGCGAAGCCCCAGCCCACCCCGCCCTGGATGCCGCCCCAGCCGCCGGCAAAGAGGGTGTTTCATGACGACCGGCTGTTTCGGGTTCTGGCCTGCCGGATTCTGGAAGGCGGGCTGGAGGAGACTCCGGTGGATCTGACAGATCGGGTCCGGGACGGAAAGCTTGTCTGGGACGTGCCTAAGGGGTATTGGAAGCTTTATATTATCTACCTGACCAGGGACGCCAGAGGACGGAATGACTACATCAATTTTCTGGATAAGGATTCCTGCCGTCTCCTGATCGACGCGGTTTACGAGCCGCACTATGAGAAGTATGGTTCTCTGTTCGGGAACACCATCGCGGGCTTTTTCAGCGACGAGCCGCCCATTGGAAACACGCCGGGCTATACGCCGGGGGATCTCATCGGCAAGCCGGATATGCCCCTTTCCTGGTCAAAGGAGATGGAGGCAGCCATGGACCGGGAGTACGGAAGCGGACAGTGGCGTTCCCATCTGAACTGCCTTTGGAGCAAGGGGAAGGATGATCACGAGACAGCCAGGATGCGAACGGCCTATATGAACGCTGTAAGCCGCTTGGTGGCGGAGTGCTTTTCCGGGCAGCTAGGGGCCTGGTGCGAGGACCACGGAGTGGAATACATCGGACACATGCTGGAGGACTGTGATTCCAACGCGAATCTTGGTCCGAGTATGGGGCATTTCTTCCGGGGCCTGTCAGGCCAGCACATGGCCGGTATCGACAATATCGGCGGCCAGGTAGTGCCCGGCGGCCAGGATATGCCAAGACGGCAGCCGTCCATGTGCCAGGACGACGCCGGCTTCTACCACTATATGCTGGGCCGGATGGGGGCGTCCATGGGCGTCATCGATCCAAAGAAAAAGGGACGCTGCATGTGCGAGAATTTCGGAGCCTACGGCTGGAGGCTGGGCGTGCGCACAGAAAAATATCTGACGGATCATTTTCTGGCAAGGGGCGTGAACCGCTTTGTGCCCCATGCATTCTCGCCCAAGGCATTTCCGGATCCGGATTGCCCGCCTCATTTTTACGCCCATGGGGAGAATCCCCAGTACCGTGCCTTTGGGCAGCTTATGGCCTACACGAACCGGCTCTGCCATCTGCTGGACGGCGGAACGGACTGCTCCGGCGTGGCTCTTCTTTACCACGGAGAGAGCCAGTGGGCGGGCCAATACGAGAGCAACATTCTGGCCTGCCGGGCTTTGACGGAGCATCAGATCGGCTTTCTTCTGGTTCCGGCGGATACGCTGGAGGATACCGCGGTGACGGTTTTCGATGAGGAGGAAAAAGTTCTGCGGGTTAACGGAACCAGGCTTCATGCCCTGGTGGTATCCGGCTGCCGATACCTGACGAAACCGGCTGCGGAGTTTATCGGAAGGGCGGCAAAGACCGGATTTCCGGTGATCTTTACCGGACGGCTTCCGGAAGGCGTAAGCGATGTGGATGCGGAAGAGAGCGGGCGGCTTTTGGAAGGTATAAAGGCGTGTCCGGTGGTTCCCGTCGCAGAGCTTCCGTCGGTATTCGAGGGTTTTCCGTACCGGACGGCGCGGCTGGAAAAACCGGACCGCTTCCTCACCGTGTATCATTATGAGAACCAGGGGGACGTGTTCGCGCTTCTGAACGAAAATCCCTCCGAAACCTTCGAACAGTGGGTGACCCTCCCGGCTTCTGTCCGGCTGACCGTCTACGATGCCTGGAGAAACCGGCTGTCGCCGGCGAAGATGGAGCGGGCCGGGGATGCCTGGAAGGTGTATGTGCGCCTGGCGCCTTTGGAAATGCTGGTTCTTGCGGACGCGGGGGAGCTGACGCCCAAAGCGGAGGCCGACGCGAAACCTGCGGCTGATGCGAAACGTGAATGTATGGAATTGACCGCGTTCCGGGTATCCCGGTGCCAGGCGAAGGAGTACCCGGCCTTTTACGGGGAAGAGGACGCGGATCTGATAAACGGCATGGAAGGGCTGCATCCGGAGTTTTCCGGCTATTACCGCTACGAGACCACGGTGCGGGCCGAGAATTGGCAGGCGGCCTGCCTGACCATAGGGGACGCCTATGAGTCCGCGGAGGTCTTCGTAAACGGCGCGTCCGTTGGAATGGTGACGGCCCAGCCCTATTTCTTTGAGCTTGGCGATCTGGACGGAGACGTTTCCCTTGCTATCGAGGTAGCTACCACCCTGGAGCGCAAAGGGGCTTCCATAGGGGCCGACGTGCAGGGAATGGGAACGGGAGCGCCCTTATCCCCCACCGGGATTGTGGGCGAAGTAATCTTGTCGTACCGGAGAGAAGCCTGACACGGGAAAACAAGAAGGAAACGCTGTGTTTTCGCCGCGGAAAACGAAAGCATGGCCGGAAACAGGAGAGAAGATTATGAACTATTATCATACAGAAACCGTAAACGACCATATCACGGCGATTCACAGCCTGACCGGTGAGATTCTGTATCTGGTGGAGGGCAGCCGCGGGGCTGCCCTGATCGATACCTGCCTGGGGGTAGGTCATTTAAAGGCCCTGGTGGATTCTCTGACAGAGAAACCCCTGACGGTTCTTCTGACCCACGGGCATCTGGATCACGCCCAGGGCGCGCCGGAGTTTGATACGGTATATTTAAATAAAAAGGATTTGGAACTTTATAAAAAACAGTCTCCCTGGGAGGAGCGCAAAGGCTATATAAAAAGCGGCGTTTCCCCGGAGGAGTTCGCCAAGCTTACGGACGCGGATTTCGTGCCGCCCATGCCGGAAAAGGAATTTTCAGAGCTTGCGGACGGCATGACGTTTGATCTGGGGGGCATTTCGATTCAGGCTTTTTCCTATCCGGGACACACTCAGGGCAGTATGGTCTTTCTACTGAAGGAAGACCGAATTCTGATACTGGGAGACGCCTGCAACAATTCCACCTTTCTGTTCGGCAAGGAGACCTGTTCCGTGGAGGAATACCGGGAGAACACCGTAAAAACGGCGCGGCGGCTGGAAGGGCTCTATGACCGGGTATTTCTCTCTCACAAGGTGATGGAGACCGGAAAAGAGATTCTGGCGAACATGGAGGAACTTTGCGGGGAGATTATGGAGGGAAAGACGGACGACCTGCCCTTTGAATTTATGGGGACAAAAGCCTGCATCGCGAAAAGGTGCAAAGAAGGCTTTGTCCGGGAGGACGGAAAGTGCGGGAATCTGATTTACCGCAAGAATCATATATGGAAAGACCGGAGGACAGAAGAATGAGGATGCGAACCAGAACCTACAGCGGCACAAAAGATCCGTCGGTTTCCCCAAGGGAAATCGAAAACCGCCGGGTTGCCTGCGAGGCAGCCTGTGAAGGAATCGTGCTGCTTCGAAATGACGGCTGCCTGCCTTTAAAGGAGGGGGAGGCTGTGGCTTTGTTCGGCGGCGGGGCAGTCCGCACCATCAAGGGCGGAACCGGCTCCGGGGACGTAAACCAGCGGGAATCCGTAAGTGTCTGGCAGGGGCTGGAAAACCATGGGGTAAAGCTGACAAGCCGGAAGTGGCTGGAAAATTTTGATGAAATTTATAAAAAGGAAAGGGCAGCCTGGCGGGACCAGATTCTTGAGGAAACCGGCCGGGACCCGGACGGCGATCTTTTGAAAATTTACGCGGCCCATGGCTTTCGGATGCCGGCGGGGCCAAAGATTACCAGGGAGGAGCTTGGGGACGCGAAGACGGCGGTTTATGTGATCAGCCGGGTTGCCGGGGAGGCCGCGGACCGTTTTTTGCAGGCCGGGGATTATTATTTGACGGACGCGGAGAAACAGGATCTGAAGTTCCTTTCGGAGAACTGCTCCGCTCTCATTGTAATTTTGAACACCGGAGGACAGATCGATGGAAAGGAGATCCTGAATCTGCCCGTAAACCTTGCCGTACTTACCATTTCCCAGCCGGGCATGGAGGGCGGAAACGCCCTGGCAAAAATTCTTCTGGGACAGGAAACGCCCAGCGGAAAGCTTACGGATACCTGGGCGAAAAACTATGAGGATTTTCCCAATGCGTCCTCCTTCAGCCACAACAATGGGGATGTGGAGCATGAGTTCTACACAGAGGGCATCTATGTGGGCTACCGGTACTTTGACACCTTCGGGGTGGAAGCCCAGTTCCCCTTTGGCTTCGGCCTTTCCTACACATCGTTTGCCATCCGCTTTCTGGGACTTACGGCGGGACCAAAGCAGGTGACAGTGGAGCTGTCCGTGAAAAATACCGGAGAGAAGTATGCTGGAAAAGAGGTTGTCCAGATTTACGCAAGCTGTCCCCAGTCCGGGGTACAGAAGGAATACCGGAAGCTCTGCGCTTTTGCCAAGACAAAGAAGCTGGAGCCGGGAGAGGCGGAGCGGATAACGGTGTCTTTCCCCGCGAAGGCGCTGGCATACTTTGATGAGAGCCGTACAGCCTGGGTGGCGGCCGGGGGCGTTTACGGGCTGTGGGTTGGAAATTCCATCGGGAACCTGTCTTTGGAGGCGGAGCTTCTCTTGGAGGAGGATACGGTTCTGGAGGAAGTTTCCGGTATCTGTCCGCCCCAAAATCCGGTTCCGGAGCTGGAAAGTTCCAGAGAGCGCCGGAAGGAGCTGGACGAAGCCGTGGCCGGTATGGCCCGCGCGAAGGGGCTTGTGCCGGTGCGGTTAAAGCTTTCCGAAAGTTTCGGACCGGTCAGCCGGGGAGACACCGCGAAAGAGGAGGCCATGGCAAAGGAGCTTGTCCGGGAGCTGACGGATCAGGAACTTGCGGCCATGGTGATGGGCGAGATCGGCAAGGGCCAGAACAATTCTCTGGGAGCCGCCGGGATCATGGTGCCGGGGGCTGCCGGAGAGACCAGCGGTATTCTGGAAAAGACCAGGGGCGTGCCGGGGATCTCCATGGCGGACGGACCTGCCGGGGTTCGGCTGATGCAGTCCTATCAGGTGGACAGGAAGACGGGACAGGTATACAGCCAGGGAATCCTGGGAGCGCTGGAAGGGGGAATCTTCGCGGATTCCACTGTCCGCGAGGACGCGGACGTCTACTACCAGTACTGTACGGCGATTCCCGTGGGAACCATGTTGGCCCAGACCTGGAATCCGCGCCTTGTGGAAAAGGTAGGACGGGCCGTGGCGGCGGAGCTTCTGGAATTCGGCGTTTCCTGGTGGCTGGCTCCGGGGATGAACATTCACCGGAATCCCCTGTGCGGCCGGAATTTCGAGTATTTCAGCGAAGATCCCGTGGTAAGCGGCGTGATGGCGGCTGCCATGACCAGGGGTGTGCAGTCCGTGCCGGGAGTGGGGACCACCATCAAGCATTTCGCCTGCAATAACCAGGAGGACAACCGGAAGGGCTCCGACAGCATCCTGTCCCAGCGCGCCCTCCGGGAGATCTATCTCAAGGGCTTTGAAATCGCGGTAAAAACCGCTCAGCCTATGGCGATCATGACCTCCTACAACCTGATAAACGGAGTACACGCCGCCAACAGCGCGGATCTGTGTACTACGGCGGCCAGGGAGGAATGGGGATTTGAAGGGCTGATTATGACGGATTGGACCACCACCATGCGGGGCGGCGGAAGCATTCCCTGGAAGTGCGTAACGGCGGGAAACGATCTGATTATGCCGGGAGCCAGGACGGATCGGGAAAATATTTTAAAGGCCCTGGAGGACGCAAGCCTGACGAGAAAAGAGCTGGAAGTATGCGCGGCGCGGGTTCTGAAGATGATTTTCTGCTCCTCCGGCTACGAGGACTGCAGAAGCTACAAAGAGCGGTTCGCGGATTTGAAACCGTATCTGACCGTGGAAGAGGAAGCCGGCGAAAAGGAGCCCTTAAATGATTAGCCTGCTTTTGGCGGAGCAGATCGGAAAGCTTCTCCTGATGATGCTTCTGGGCTTTTTCCTGGTAAAGGGCGGGCTTTTGCAGGCGGACGGCAGCAAGCCTTTGTCGGTTATCGCCCTGTATGTGATCATGCCCTGTGTGATCGTGGAATCTTTTCAGGTGGAGCGGACCAGGGAAGTCTGCCAGGGGCTGCTTCTGGCGGCGGGGACAGCCGCGATTCTGCACCTGGTGCTTTTGGCAATGCAGCCTTTTTGGAAAAAAATCGGCCTGGATCCGGTGGAACGGGCCTCGGCCTTTTATTCCAACGCGGGAAACCTGCTGATTCCTCTGGTGGTGGGAATCCTGGGGGAAGAATGGGTTTTGTACAGCACGGCCTATGTCTGTGTGCAGACCGTCCTTCTGTGGACCCATGCCAGGATTCTGATGTCCGGGGAAACCCAGGTAGAATGGAAAAAGATTCTGCTGAATCCAAATGTCATCGCGGTGGTGGCGGGCGTGCTGCTTTTCCTTCTGGAAATCCGGCTGCCAGGGCTTCTGGTGGAGACCTTCGAGCCTGTGGGAGATATGATCGGCCCCCTGAATATGATGGTGGCCGGGATTCTTCTGGGAGGCCTCTCCCTGAAGGAGCTGCGCTCCTATAAACGGCTTCCGCTGGTGGTGCTTCTGCGCATGGTGATCTGCCCGCTGATTCTGCTGGCGGTCATCCGGATTCTGCCCCTGACGGTCCTTGCTCCGGAGGGAGAAACCATTGTGCTTATCTGCTTCATGGCTTCCATTACGCCCACGGCGGCCGTGATCACTCAGATGGCCCAGGTGTTTGGACGTGATGCCCGGTATGCCATGGCCATCAACGTGGCCGGGACTGTGGTGTCCATTGTGTCCATGCCGCTGCTGGTGGGCCTTTATCAGATGCTGTGATTGATTGTCTCAGGAGGGGCAGGCCCCTTCTGAGAAGCCGCCGAGCGGCTGTTCGGTTAATGGGCAGGCCGTGTAATCGAATCGTTCGGCTCAAGTCATTGCGCAGGCTGTACAGGCCGTAAAAATGTGATGCAGGTGTGTGAATAGCTGCCTGAAAAGAAACGGAGGATACAAAATGCTAAAAGCAGCAAAGCTTTTTCAGCCAGGAATGGTGGTGCAGAAGGGAAAGCCCCTGAAAATCTGGGGAGAGGCAGAGCCTTTTGCGGAGGTTGCGGTGCGGTTTCAAGGTATGGAAGAACGCGTCCGGACAGACGAATATGGAAAGTGGAGCGCAGCTCTTCCCTCTCCTGAATATTCAGAAGGGGAAGAGCTGCTTATTTTGTCCGGGAAAGAGATTTTGCGCATTCCGGACATCCTTGTGGGAGAAGTGTGGGTAGCCGCAGGTCAATCCAATATGGAGTTTTGGATGCGTTATGAAAAGTATTACCGTCAGGGGGATGGCTTTGCGGAAAACCCCCGCATTCGGTTTTTTGATGTGCCGAAAATCGCGTATGCAGGACAAGATCAGGATTTTGACTATGACCGCGTAGGACGCTGGCGGAATGCTGCGGCAGGAGAGATCGAGTATTTTTCGGCGGTGGGATATTACTTTGCCAGAGAATTGGAAAGACGGCTCGATGTGCCGGTAGGGATTATCGGCTGTAATTGGGGCGGAACGGAGTGCGCTGCGTGGATGAGCCGGGAAAGCGCGAAAAGGACAGGCTGTCCGGGAGCGGAGTCCTTCACCGGGCTGCCTGACGGAATCGGCTGGGAGGAATACCGGCAGATACAGAGGGAGAATCCTCTTAACGATAAAGGAAATCCTTTTGGAGACGCTTTTACGGAGCTTATGCTGCCGCGGACGCCTTCTGAGGAAGAAATCCGGGCGTTTTTCCAGGCGCATCCTATGCCGCCGCAGACGCTTCCCCAGTCCCAGACACTTCCGGGTACCCTGTTCACGCATATGGTAAAGCCCACGGCACCTTTTTCGATTCGGGGTGTGCTTTGGTATCAGGGAGAGAGCGAAAATGGTATGGAAGAGACAAGTCGGTATACGGATATGCTCACAGCTCTGATTGGGGACTGGCGAGCGGTCTGGGAGGATCCCTGCCTGCCGTTTCTGGTGGTGCAACTTCCCGGATGGGAGAGTTGGTGGGGCGCGAAAAACATGGGCTTTGCTGGCATCCGGAAAAGCCAGGAAGAAGTGGCTGACCGGGAAAAGGAGGTCTATCTGTGCTCCATATCCGACGTGGGAGAACGCTTTGATATCCACCCGAAGGACAAGAAAATCGTGGGAGAGCGTCTGGCTCTTCTGGCCTTGGGCCATGTGTACGGGCAATCTATTCTCTGCGACGCTCCAAAGGCTTTGAAGGCTTTCCGCGAAGGACAGAAAATCCAGGTTTCCTTTGCTAATGCGCAGGGAGGACTTTTTATCAGAGGAGAGAGGCTTGCGGCTCTGGAAATTACGGCAAAGGGACGGCCTGTGCCTTTTCAGGCGTTCGTATGCGGCGAGGAGCTGATGATCCGGCTTTTGGATGATAACGGGGAACCGCTTCGGCTGGCTTTCGCCCAGACGGGATGGTACCGGGTGAATCTGTACAACCGGAGCGGCATTCCGGCCATTCCGTTTGCGTTTTCTATTTGACAGTAAACCTGCTAAAGGAGTTTCCGGGAAGGAAAGTAGGAAGTTCTCATGAGAAAAAAGAAAAGACAAGTAACCTTGAACATCCGGTTGCTGGGAATCCAGCTTCTGACTTTGCTCCCGGTATTTCTGCTCCTGATTTTTGTGTCTTATTCCATGCTGCGGAATCTGTCGGGGCAGATTTATGATATCCGGGAAAATGAGATGAATGTGGTGATTTCCCGCTTTGACAACGAGGTCCACAATATCAAGGCGGATTTAAGCGGCTTAGTGGAGCAGTACCGGGGCAGGATGATGGGATTTCGGCAGGACATGGGGCTTATGCGCTTCAATGAGCTGGGGTATCAGTGCTTTATCGTAAATTACCGGGTAGATCCCTATACCCTGACTGAGAGCGGGCTGGATATGGCCCGGGCCGTGCGCTATGCCCGCAGCAACGCGGAAAAATAAGGAACCGAAGAGGACAAGATTGCCTGCGCAGGCTTCTCCGCAGGGGGCAGCGTATCCACCAAGATGATCGACAACTGGGCCGGCGACGTGAAGGCGTCTGCCCTGGTAGAGGGCTATAAGCCGGATGAACTGGACCAGGTGTCTGCGGATGTAAATACCTACTTGTCCATCTACGGCAACTATAATACCGAAGTCATCAACACCGAGGAGTTCCCGCCCACCTTCTTTATCTGCCCCTGGCCAACGAGGCGGGGGTGTTAAGCAGTATTTCACCGGATGGGCACGGAGACAGCAAGCTGTCCCAGAATCAGCTTTTTTTGGAGCCAGAGGTGACGGAAAGTCTTCAGGAACCCATGGTCAGCCGGAATTTCTGATGCGACATCGAAGGATTGCTGCATGGCCTGCGGCAGAAGCGTCAGCGGACAAAAAACGGAGATTTCCGTTCACCGGGAGAATACCGGAGAAACGCTTTTGCACTCCTGAGTCACGTTCTTACGGTTCGCGCAGCTTGTGCGCAGACCTGGGCTGAACTGCTGCGACCAGGGCCAAACGGTTACGAAAACCTATCGAATATTTTGCAAAAATATGGTAAAATAAGGGAAGCGTAATGGTTTGTCCGGAAAAATACGGAACCAGGGCAGACAATTACGGAAAATACAAAGAAAGGGTGGTTTTTATGACTCAGGAAGTTCGGGATTATGTGATTGAAAAGACGAAGGAGCTGATAAACGCTCCGTCCTGCAGCAAGGAGGCAAAGGACGCGGCAAACGCGTGGCTTGCGGCGGCAGGGACGGAAAAAGAAGCGGAGGAAACCGCAAAGTACCTCGCGGAGCTTGAGGAAGATATTATGCCGGTTGACAGCCTGATTGCTTTTGCGAATTCCGAGATGGGGGCCAGAGTCTTCGGCGGAGAAGAGGCAGCCAAAGGCGTCGCGGCTCACGGCGAGGCGATCAAGGCAGCCGGGGCAAATTACTGCGACTGCCCGGCGTGCGCTGCCGCGGAGGCGATTTTGAAAAAGAAGGAAGCGCTTCTCGCGTAAGGAAATGAACGCGTATGAAGCACAGAACGCGCCGGAGCGTGAAGCGGACCGATAAAAAAGAGTATAATGCGGGAGCAGGACAGGACCGGGTGCCCTGGCAGAAATCCATGGCGGTTACTGTGCTGCTGATTCTCCTGATGACGGTCTGCTCCTTTTTTGTGACCTGGCGGATTAACCGAATGGAGGAGGACAGAAGCTTTGCGCGTCTCCAGGAGGAGACAAATGAGCTGGTTCAGTATATCGAAAGAGAGGCGGAGGATGACCGGGAGCAGCTTGCGCTGATTGCCACGATGGCCGCGGCCTATGAAGACCTGGCTTCCCCAAAACTCTGGAATATTTTGAATTCCTATCAGAATACCGGGATGATTTCGCGCGTGGAAATCCTGCTTCCGGACGATACGGTGCTCACGAAAAACGGACGCGTTTCTTTTGAGGGAAAGCTGTCGTTTCAGGAGCAGGCAGCTCTTGGAGAGCATATCAGCAATCGGGAGGAAGATTTGAGTGACGGGGGAGCCTATGTGGTGCGCAGCTATGTGCCGGTGCAAAGGGATGGCAAGACAGTGGCAATGCTTTACGGAGTCATTGAGCTGGGGAGCCTTCCGGAGGAGCTGGCGGCCCGGCCCTACAGCGGCGATGCTGCGCTCTATCTCATCGAAGGCGGAAGCGGCGATTTCCTTGTGGACACCTGGCACAACGAACCGGGAGGAAATATCTGGGATCTGGGGGAGCGGCAGATGGCGCCCGGATATCATCATGAGCAGCTGAAGCAGGGACTCATGGACGGGGAGACGGGTTATGTGGTATTCGTCTCACAGACAATCGGAACACACCTGTATTTTTACTATGAACCGGTGGGAATCAACGACTGGAGGCTGGCCCTGTCCGTGCCGGAGAATGTGGTATTCGAAAGCGCCCAAAATATCCGAAGGGTTCTGAATACCTTTCTTGGGTTTGAGGCAGTCTGCTTTGCCCTGTATTTTGTCTGGATGCTCAGATATGTGCGGCAGGTAACCAGTGAAAAGCAGCGGCGGCTGGACACGATCCAGTATATTTACGATGTGGAAAACTGGTTGTTTAACGCCCATGAAAATAAGGAAAACATGAAGCTGGCTCTGGAAAGGATCGGTGAGATCACCCAGGCGGAACTGGTCTGCCTTTGGGTCTGGAATCCCTCGGAAGAAAAAAACTTCTGGATGTGGGAGAAAGCGGATAAGGAAGAAGAAATCTCAAAAGAGAGTCGTGTGACAGACCAAAAGAGGAAAAACCGATGGGAGAAACAGGAGAAAATAGCGGCTGTGCTCAGAGCGCATTTCAGAAACGGCAGCCCATCGCTTCTTGCATTGCGTCCGGGCAGTCTGCGGGAACGTCTCCCGGAAGGACTTTGGGATTTCGCAGATACTATGATGGCCGTGCCTGTGAAGGAAACGGACGGAGAGATCTGCGGTATTCTGGCCTGCTGCGACCTTCCGGAAAAGGAAGCGGAAATTTCCCTGCTCAAGAGCGTGGAATTCAGCTTTGGCATGTTCTGCCATAACCTCAATTCCTACAATGCGGTGAAGGAGCAGGGGGAGCGGGATGCCCTGACCGGCCTTTACAATCGAAATCGTTATGAGGCACAGCTGCTGCGGTATCAGAAACAGAACATTGCCTCCATGGCCTGCGTCTACCTGGACGCCAACGGCCTCCATGAGCTGAACAACCGCCATGGCCACGAGGCCGGCGACCGGATGCTGCGAACGGTTGCAAAGCAGCTGCGAAACCAGTTTGGAGATGCCAATACCTACCGGATTGGCGGAGATGAATTTTTGGTCTTTGTCCCGAATACGGAAAAAGAAGCTGTGGAGAGCCTGTGCCGGGAAATGACGGCGGAGCTGGACAGAGCGCAAATCCACGTTTCCGTGGGTATTCAGTGGGAGGAAACGGTTTCGTCCATAACGTCCCTGATCAAAGAGGCGGAAAAGAAAATGTACGCGGATAAGAAAGCGTATTACGAGCAGACATGCAACGACCGGAGAAGAAACCGGAGATAATCCGGCGTTTATCCTTTGCATAATCCGGCCCGAATGTTAATAAGATGTAAAAAACGGGCATGGAGAACATCTTTGAAGGAATACATAGAAGAACGGGCAGTGGAGATTGCGAATTATATTATAGAGGAGAAGGCGACGGTGCGGCAGACGGCGAAGAAATTCGGGGTAAGTAAAAGTACGGTGCACAAGGACGTCACAGATCGTCTCACCGCGGTCAACAGTTCTCTGGCCAGCCAGGTTAGGAAGGTTCTGGATGTTAATAAGCAGGAGCGGCATATACGCGGCGGAATAGCGACCAGGGAAAAGTATCAGCATCGGCTGCAGGCCTGCGGCAGGGAGAGATAAAGGGCGCAAAGGGAGCGCAAAATCCCATCGCCGCAGGCGATGGGATTTTGCATGTGACGGTTCAGCAGGGCTGAACTGTTAGCGGGCTGAGAAAAATTCCCATGTTACCGTAGCCAAATCGGGAGTTTGGGTGTACAATACCTTTGAAAATTCACTTCGGGCATACGCCGGTGCCGGCAAAGCCTGAGAAAGAGAGGAAATTATGCAGTATACAAAGCTGGGCCGGACCGGCCTTACGATTTCACGCCTGGGTTTTGGCGGCATTCCGATTCAGAGGATTGATGCAAAAGCCACGAAGGCGCTTATCCGTCAGCTTGCGGAGGCGGGCGTCAATTATATTGATACCGCCCGGGGATATACGGTGAGCGAAAGCTATCTGGGGGAAGCACTGGAAGGGATTCGTGATCAGTTTGTGCTGGCAACCAAAAGCATGGCACGCACGAAAGACGCCATGGCAGCCGATATTGAAACAAGCCTTGGCAATCTGAGAACTTCCTACATAGACTTGTATCAGGTGCACAATCCGAATATGGAGCAGTTAGAGCAGGTTCTGGCTCCGGGCGGAGCCTTGGAAGCCCTGCTGGAAGCACGGGCAGCGGGAAAAATCGGCCATATCGGGATTACGGCACACGCAAAAGAGGTGTTCGAAAAGGCGCTGACTCTGGACTGGGTTGAAACCATTATGTTTCCGTACAACATTGTGGAGAATCAGGGAGAGGAGCTGATTGCCCGCAGTAAAGAAAAAGGCATCGGTTTTATCGCCATGAAGCCTCTGGCCGGAGGAGCCATTGAGGACGCGTCCCTGGCTATCCGGTACGTGCTGCAAAACGATGCGGTAACGGTGGTAATCCCCGGCATGGCAGCGCCGCAGGAGCTGGCCCAGAATCTGGCCGCGGCGGAAGACGAAGGGCCTCTCAGTCAGGAGGAGCAGGAAAGAGCCAGAGCTGTACGCGAAGAGCTGGGTACCCAGTTCTGCAGACGCTGCAATTACTGCGCGCCCTGCACAGTGGGAATCAGCATTCCAAATGTTTTCCTCATGCAGGGTTATCTGCGCCGCTATGGCCTTGGAGATTGGGCCAGAGCGCGCTATGGGGCGATGGAAACAAAGGCGGGAGCCTGTGTGGAGTGCGGCGACTGTGAAACACGATGTCCCTATCAGCTTCCCATTCGGCAGATGATGAGGCAGGCGGCGCAGGACTTCGGGGAATGACTATGAAAGCACTGATCAATTTCTTTAAAAGGGAAACGGTATTCTGCGTTTCCCTTTTGCTGGCGGTTATCTCGGCCTTTTTCGTGCTGCCGGACGCGGCGTATCTGACGTATCCGGATTATCGGACTTTGGCGCTTTTGTTTTGCCTGATGATTATTGTGGCAGGGTTTCAGGCTCTGGGGCTTTTTTCCATTTTGGGAGAGTCCCTTCTGAAAAAGGCTGGCAGCCTGAGAAAACTGTCGTTTGTACTTGTGTTTTTGTGCTTTTTCAGCAGTATGGTGATTACAAACGATGTGTCGCTAATCACTTTTGTGCCTTTTACGATTCTGGTTTTCCGCATGATCGGCCGGGAAGAGCGGATTCTGAAGCTCGTGGTGATGGAGACGATTGCGGCGAATCTGGGAAGCATGGCGACACCGATTGGAAATCCTCAGAATCTCTATCTGTATTCTGTGTCCGGAATCGGCATCGGAGAATTTGCCCTGGCGGTATTGCCGTATACGGGAATCGCTTTCCTGCTGCTGGCAGGAGTTCTCCTGGCAGAGCGGGACGAACCCCTTGGAAAGCAGATCCTTGCGCTGGGGGCGGGAGCAGAACAGCGGAGAATGTTTCCGGCTCTTCTGCCGTTTCTGGTTCTCTTGGGCCTTTGTCTGCTGGTAGTTTTGCATGTGCTTCCTTATCTGCCGGTGCTGATCTGTACAGCCGTGGTAATCCTGGCAGTGAACCGCAGACTGTTCCGTTCGGTGGACTACTTTTTGCTGCTGACCTTCCTGTGTTTTTTTGTTTTCATTGGAAACATGAAGCGGATTCCGCAGATCAGTACCCTGCTTACTTCAGCGGTGGCAGGCAGGGAGCTCCTCGCGGGGATTCTGACAAGCCAGGTTATCAGCAATGTGCCGGCGGCGATTCTGCTGGCCGGGTTTACCGACCGCTTTACGGTGCTTTTGACGGCAGTGAACCTGGGAGGTCTGGGAACGCTGATCGCGTCCCTGGCAAGTTTGATATCCTTCAAATTTTTCGCGAAGGAATTCCCGCGTCAGAAAGGCGCGTTTTTGAAAATTTTTACCATATGGAATGTTGTATTCCTTGTGATTTTAACGGCGGCTGCCCTGGTTTTATCCTAGGCGGCCGCTGCTTTTGCGGGATAAGCCGGAAGCGGTATCACAAAGACCAGGGGGATAACCTCCTTCCCCTGCCCGGACGGCACTTTACACGGACGCAGCGGGTGAGTATAATAGACAGTGTGAGATTTTTGCGTGTGACGGTTCGAAAAGCGGAACAGCCGCGCATTGTGAGACAAACGGCCGTGGTTCAATTCCTGGGGGCAGCGGACCTTGGGGCGTGCCTGCGGCAGAGACGGGTTTTTATAAAGAACAGGAGTGTTGAAAAATGCAGGGAAAAAATGTGATTCGTTGGATGGCGGCGGCTGCCGCAGGCCTGTGCCTGTGCGGCGGAATGAGTGTATGGGCGGAGGAGGAACCCATACGGGTGGGGAGCATGACGGGACCTACCTCCATGGGGCTTGTAAAGCTTATGGAGGATGACAGCCAGGGCACTTCAGAAAATGATTACGATTTTACGATGGTGACCACAGCCGATGAGCTGACGGCTCTGGTGGCGAACAATGACCTGGACATTGCCCTGGTTCCTGCGAATGTTGCCAGTATTCTGTATTCCAAAACGGAGCAGGGAATCTCGGTGATCGACATTAATACCCTGGGCGTTTTGTATATGGTTTCCGGTGACGATTCCATCGACAGTCTGGAGGCTTTGGCGGGCAAGACCGTTTACCTGACGGGAAAAGGAACGACGCCGGATTATGTGCTTCAGTATCTTCTGCGGGAAGCCGGGCTGGAAGATCAGGTAAGTCTGGAGTATAAGTCGGAAGCCACGGAGGTGGCATCGATTCTGGCGGAGGATTCTTCTTCCATCGGGCTTCTGCCCCAGCCGTTTGCCACCACGGCCCTGGCTCAAAATGAAGAGCTGAAGCTTGTGATGGATCTGACCCAGGTGTGGGATGAGACCGTGGACCCGGCGGGAAGCCGGCTGGTTACGGGAGTTACGATTGTCACGAAGGATTTTCTGGAAGCGAATCCGGAGGCAGTGGATACCTTTTTGGAGGAGCATAAAGCGTCCGCGGAATATACGGAAACCAACCCGGAAGAGACGGCAAAGCTTATTGTGGACGCCGGCATTCTGGCGAATGAAAACGTGGCGCAGCAGGCGCTGCCGTACTGCAGCATCACCTGCATTACAGGTGAGGAGATGCAGGAGGCTTTAAGCGGGTATCTGACGGTTCTGTATGATATGGACGGCACAACGGTTGGAGGTGCGCTGCCGGAAGATGATTTCTATTATCAGTCATAAATTGGGGGAAAAAGGGAAAAAAGCCCTGATTGTTCTTTTCTGGCTGGCAGTCTGGCAGGGGGCAAGCTGGCTTACGGCAAACAGCCTGGTACTGGTGGGTCCCCTTGAAATGGCGGCTGCCCTGGGAAGGCTGGCGGTTACCGGGGGTTTCTGGCAGACCCTTGGGGTTACGTTTCTGAAAATTTTGGCAGGTTTTTTTACAGGCTTCCTGGCAGGCTTCCTGCTGGGGAGCCTGTCTTTTGCGTGCCCGGCGGCGGAAGAGCTGGCGGCGCCGCCGTTGGCTGTACTGCGGGCCGTTCCCATGGCTTCCTTTGTGATTCTGCTTTTGATCTGGGCCGGCTCCCGGTATCTTTCCGTTATGATCAGCGCGATCGTGGTGCTTCCGGTGGTGTATACGCAGATTTTAAGCGGACTGAAAAATACGGACCCCAAGCTTCGGGAGACCGCAAAGGTGTTTCGGATGGGAACCGCGGCAAAGATCCGTTATCTGTATCTGCAGTCTCTGATTCCGTGGATCCTCACGGCAGGGCAGGCCTCCATCGGAATGGCCTGGAAATCCGGAATCGCGGCGGAGATTATCGGAACGCCGGACTGGTCTGTGGGAGGGGCGTTATATCTTGCAAAGATCTATTTAAGTACGGACGAGCTGTTTGCCTGGACCTTCGCGGCCGTATGCCTGAGCGCGCTCTCGGAGCGGCTGTTTGCATGGGTGATACGGCAGAGCATGGACAGGCGGGGAAGGCGTGACGCGGCAAAGAAGAGGGGAAAGACACGCCTGACAGGAAACGGCGGTACAGAGGATTCGAAAGGAAAGGGGAACCATGATACGGATTGAACATCTGGGAAAGGCATATGGAGAAAAAAAAGTTCTGGCGGATCTGAACCTTTGCCTTTCCGGGACAGGACACTATTATCTGAAGGCGCCTTCCGGAAGCGGGAAGACGACGCTTTTCCGGATCCTGTCCGGACTGGAGGCGGCGGACAGCGGCAGTGTGAAGTTTCCGCCCGGATTTCGGCTGACCATGGTTTTCCAGGAGGACCGGCTTTTTGAGCGGTTCACGCCGCTGGAAAACGTGTGGATGATGCAGAAGGAGAGGACGCCGGAGGCGGTTCTGCGAAAAGAGCTTGGAAAGATTCTTCCGGCGGACTGCCTGGATAAGCCGGCGGCCGCGCTGAGCGGAGGTATGAAGCGCAGAACGGCGGCTGCCAGAGCCCTCCTGACGCCGTCGGAGGGCGTGCTGATGGACGAGCCCTTTGCCGGACTGGATCAGGAGAGTCTTGGGCGGCTGTGCCGTTTTATCAGGGAAAAAACAGAAAATCGTTTCCTTTTTGTCAGCACGCATACGGACATCCCGGAGGCGGAACTTCCGGGGGAAGTTCTGACCTTGCCTTTTTATGGGATTGCGCGCTAAAAACAACCAAAAGCAACAAAAAACCAAAGGAAAAAACAAAACAGCGCTTGTAAAATACAGGGCAGCTGTAGTATAATAAGGATAACGGTTAGTCCCAGGTCTGCGCACATGCTGCGCAGACCGTGAGGAAGTGTTTCAGGTAACGCCTGACGGATTGCGTGTTTGCCGCGCGGACCGCAGGAAAGAGGTTACGATTTACGGAAATCCTTTGGCGGCAGTTCAGCCAGGTTCGCGCATAGACCGCGCGGATCGGAAGAAAAGGAACAGAACAGGAGGTTGCTTTATGCTTGCGATAGAAAGAAAAAACGAAATCCTGTCCATCCTCCAGAAGGAGCAGCGGGTGCTGGTATCGGAACTTAGCCAGCGCTACAATGTGACGGAGGAAACAATTCGCCGGGATCTGGAAAAGCTGGAACGGGAAGGCTTCGTTAAAAAGACCTACGGCGGCGCGGTGCTGAACAAAAACATTGCGGTGGATATGCCTTTGAAGATACGGGAGAAAACCAACCGCAGGGAAAAGCAGATCATTGCCCAGCGTGTGGCGGGGCTGGTAGAGGAAGGGGACTGCATTATGCTGGACAGCTCTTCCACCTCTCTGATGATTGCCCAGGCCTTGAAAAAAAAGGAGAAGCTGACAGTGATCACAAATTCCGTGGAGGTTTTGATTGAGCTGTCCGGAAGCGAAGGGATTACCGTGATTTCTACCGGAGGGACGCTCCGGGATTCTTCCTTGTCCCTGGTGGGAAAAGCGGCTCAGGATGTTCTGAAGCGCTATAATGTAGACAAAGCGATTCTTTCCTGCAAGGGCATCGATATGGCCAAGGGTGTCACGGATTCCCACGAGATGGAGGCGGACGTGAAGATCTGCATGCGCTCCTGCGCGAAGACGACCATTCTGGCAGCGGACAGCAGTAAGCTGGACGGAGTATATTTTGTCAAAGTGATGGATTTCGCCCCGGGAGATATCCTCGTTACAAACAAGCTCCCTTCGAAGAAATGGAAGGAATTTCTGGATGCCAGGGGCGTTGTGGTGGTGGCTGAGGGCTGAGAGCCAGGGTTTGCCCTGTGAGAATTAATTCAAAAAAGGTGAGACTGTTCCAGCCCTCTGTATGCGGAAAAGTACAGGATTGCAGGGAGAGGGGACAGTTCGGAAAGGTGTATGATTATGGGAGAGACAATTTATAATCTGGCGTTTGATTTCGGCGCTTCCAGCGGCCGGATGATACTTGGAAAGTTTCAGGACGGGAAAATTGAGCTGGAGGAGATTCACCGGTTTTCAAATGATCCTGTGCGGGTGGGGAAATGTTTTTACTGGGACACGTTCCGCCTGTATCATGAGCTGAAGCAGGGATTGAAAAAAGCCGCGGCCAGGAAGCTGCCCATTTCCAGTCTTGCCATTGATACCTGGGGCGTGGACTACGCCCTCATCGACAAGGACGGAAATGTCATCGGAAATCCCATCAACTATCGGGATGACCGGACCATCGGAGCCATCGACGAAGTAGGGAAGTTGGTTCCGCTGGACGAGCTTTACGCCTCCACCGGTATCCAGTTCATGAATTTTAATACGCTGTTTCAGCTTTACGCGGACAAAAAGATGCGCCCGGATATTTATGAAAAGGCGGACCGGCTTCTGTTTATGCCGGAGCTTTTCGGCTATTTCCTGACGGGAAAGATGTACAACGAATATACCATGGCCAGCACAGGCCAGCTTCTGGACGCGAAAAAGCGGGATTGGGATTACGATATGATCCGCCGCTGCGATATCCGGACAGATCTTTTCGGAGAGCTTACCAGGCCGGGCACCGTGATCGGCGATCTGCTGCCGGAGGTAGTGGAGGAGACCGGGCTGTCCGGGGTGAAGGTGATCGCGGTGGGCAGCCACGACACGGCTTCGGCGGTGGCCGGCACACCTCTGGAAGATGCAGGCGCGGCGTTTTTAAGCTGCGGTACCTGGTCTCTTCTTGGCATGGAGCTGGATGAGCCGATTCTCAACGAGGATTCCTTCCGCTACAACTACACCAACGAGGGCGGTGTGGAAGGAAAAATCCGTTTCTTAAAGAACATCAACGGTCTGTGGATTATGCAGAATCTCCGGAAAAACTGGTGTGAATTTGAGGAGGAGGTTTCCTTCCCGGATATTATCAAGGCGGCACGGGAGGCGAAAAAGCAGGATTATGTGATTAATCCCAACGATCCCCGCTTTACCGCTCCGTATAATATGATGAAAGAAGTCATCGGCTACTGTGAGGAGCACGGACAGGGAACCCCGGATGGTCTTGGAGAGATCGCCATGGCCATCTATAACGGCCTGACCCAGGAGTACAAAACCACCATCCAGAACCTGGAGACCATTACCGGAAAGACGATTTCCTGTATCAACATGGTGGGCGGCGGCATTCAGGACCAGCTTCTGTGCGAGCTGACCGCGAAGGCTACCGGAAAGAAGGTTGTTGCAGGCCCTGTGGAGGGTTCGGTGCTTGGAAATATTGTTATGCAGCTTAAGGCCCTGGGAGCGGTTCACTCCCTGGAAGAGGGAAGAAGCATTGTCAAGGCTTCCTTTGAGCAGCAGGTACATATGCCGGAGTGATGATATGAAAAGATCAAAACGAATTGAAATTTTGGACGCCCGTCCCGTAAATAAGGACGGATTTATCCGGGAGTGGCCGGAGATGGGCTTTGCGGCGATGAAGAGCCCCTATGATCCAAGCCCATCCATTCGGGTGGAGAACGGTGTGATCACGGAGCTGGACGGCAAAAAGCGGGAAGATTTTGATTTCCTGGATCAGTTTATCGCCGACTATGCGATCCGGATTGACCGGGCGGAGGCCTCCATGGCGGTATCCTCCCTGGATATTGCCAGGATGATTGTGGACATCAACGTCCCCAGAAAAGAGATTCTGGAAGTGGTGTCCGGGATTACGCCGGCAAAGATGTGCGAGGTAATCAACCACCTGAACGTGGTTGAGATGATGATGGGCATGCAGAAGATGCGCGCCAGGAGAGTTCCGGGAAATCAGGCTCATATCACGAACCTGAAGGACGACCCGGTGCAGATCGCGGCGGACGCGGCGGAGGGGGCTCTGCGGGGCTTCGCCGAGGAGGAGACCACCACGGGAATCGCCAGGTACGCGCCCTTTAACGCCATCGCCCTGCTGATCGGCTCCCAGGTGGGCCGCAAGGGCGTTCTGACCCAGTGCGCCGTTGAGGAGGCCACGGAGCTGGAGCTTGGCATCCGGGGACTTACCACCTACGCGGAGACTCTGTCGGTGTACGGAACGGAAAAGGTGTTTGTGGACGGGGACGATACCCCCTACTCCAAGGCGTTTCTGAACGCGGCATACGCGTCCAGGGGACTGAAGGTGCGGTTTACCTCCGGCTCCGGCTCTGAGGTGCTTATGGGAAGCAGCGAACAGAAATCCATGCTGTATCTGGAATGCCGCTGCCTCTATGTGACGAAGGGAGCCGGAAGCCAGGGAATCCAGAACGGTTCCGTAAGCTGCATCGGCGTGACGGCCAGCGTTCCCTCCGGCATCCGTGAGGTGATGGGAGAAAATCTGGTGGCCGCCCTTCTGGGGCTGGAATGCGCTTCCTCCAATGACCAGAGCTTTTCCAACTCCGACATGAGGCGTACCGCCAGGACCATGCTTCAGTTCCTTCCGGGCACGGACTTTATTTTCTCCGGTTACGCGGGGGAGCCCAACTACGACAATATGTTCGCGGGTTCAAACTTTGACGCGGAGGATTTTGACGATTACAACGTGCTCCAGAGAGATATGCAGGTGGACGGCGGCCTCCGCCCGGTGACAGAGGAAGAGGTGATCCGGGTGCGGCGTACGGCCGGAAAAGCGGTTCAGGCGGTATTCAAGTATCTGGGACTTACGGAGGTCACGGATGAGCAGGTGGAGGCGGTGACTTACGCCCATGGAAGCAAGGATACCCTGAAGCGGGATGTGGCTTCGGATCTGATGGCCGCGGACGATTTGATGAAGCGGGGCATTACGGGAATCGATGTGGTGAAGGCTCTGGCTGAGAGCGGATTTGAGGAGCTGGCCAACAGCATTCTGGATATGCTCAAGCAGAGGGTGATCGGTGATTATATGCACACGGCGGCCATCCTGGACGAGCATTTCCAGGTGATGTCCGGCGTCAACACGCCCAACGACTATATGGGGCCGGGAACCGGCTACCGGGTTGACGGAAAACGCTGGGAGGAGATCAAAAATATCCCGCATCTCATCGATCCAAACAATTTTTAGGAGGCGGCGTTATGGAAATCAATGAACAGTTAATTCAGGCCATAACAGAGGCCGTTGTAAAAGTGATGGAAGAGCAGTCCGGTATGGCTGTCCCTGTATCCGGCCAAAACGGGGAAAAGGTATCGCGGATGGCTCCCAAGCGCTCCTACGCGGGATGGACCCTGGCAAAGCAGGGGACGGACCCCAAGGAAGTGGTAATCGGCGTGGGTCCTGCCTTTCAGCGGGAGATTAAGGCTACGATTACCGGCATTCCCCTGGATCAGGTGATCGAGAACCTCTGCGCCGGCATTGAGGAGGAGGGAATGGTTCCCAGGGTAATTAAGGTTCTTCGGACCTCAGACGTGGGCTTTATGGGCCTGGACGCCGCGAAGCTTTCCGGCTCCGGCATTGCCATCGGGCTGCAGTCCAAGGGAACGGCGGTAATTCACCAGAAAGACCTTTATCCGCTGTCCAATCTGGAGCTTTTTCCCCAGGCGCCTCTGATGACCCTGGAAACCTACCGGAAAATCGGGCAGAACGCGGCGCGCTACGTAAAGGGCGAGAAAGTAACGCCGGTGGAATGTACCAACGACCCCATGGTCAGGGCAAAGTATCAGGTGAAGGCTGCCCTGATGCACATGGTTGAGACGGAGCAGGTGGACCCGGACATTTTGGCCATAGAATGGGGGCGAGAGCAATGAGCAGATATCCGTTAGGACAGTATGAAGCAGACAGCATCACTTCCCGGACAGGAAAAAAGCTGTCTGAGATCACCCTGGACGAAGTGAAAAAGGGAAATATTACGGCGGATGATATTAAAATTTCCAAGGAAATGCTTCGCCGCCAGGGCGAGGTGGCCTCGGAGAACGACAATCCGGCCATGGCCGCCAATTTTCAGCGTGCCAGCGAGCTGGTGGACGTTCCAGACGAGGTGATTCTTCAGATGTACAATAAGCTTCGGCCAAACCGCTCCACAAAGCTTGAGCTGGTACAGATGGCCCAGGAGCTTTTGGAAAAATACGGCGCGGTTCACTGCGCCAAGCTGGTTATGGAAGCCGTTGAAATTTACGAAAAAAGGGGTATTCTTCTTTGAAACTGATTGCTGGTGTTGATATTGGAAATTCAACCACAGAAGTCTGTGTGGGGGGCGTGCTGCCCGATGGTTCCATACGGTTTCTGGCGTCCGCGTCCGTGAGAACCACAGGGACAAAAGGAACGCCGGAAAACGTCGGGGGGATTCGCGCGGCCTTGGAGACGGCCTGCGAACGGCTGGGCCGTCCTCTTTCCGATATCAGTCTGGCAAGGCTGAATGAAGCCGCCCCGGTAATCGGGGACACGGCCATGGAGACGATTACGGAGACCATTATCACGGAGTCCTCTATGATCGGCCATAATCCATCGACTCCCGCGGGAGCAGGCCAGGCGGCGGGAACGCTGATCTTTCTGGAAGATCTGGACAAAGGAATGCCCGGTACGCCGTACATTGTGGCGGTGTCCAAGGCCCATTCCTATGAGGAGACGGCCGGTATTTTAAATGCATATCAGGAAACGCTTTCGATCCGCGGAGTCATTCTCCAGGCGGACGAAGCGGTGCTGGTGGAAAACCGTCTGCGCTTTTCCGTGCCCATTGTGGATGAGGTGCGGCACATTGACCGGATTCCGTCAGGCAAACTGGCGGCCATCGAGGTGGCTCTGCCGGGCCAGTCCGTGCGCATGCTGTCCAACCCTTACGGCATCGCCACGCTTCTGAAGCTGGATGCCGGGGAGACCAGGGCGGTGACGCCCATTGCCAAAAGTCTGGTGGGAAAGCGCAGCGCGGTGGTGATTAAGACGCCCCACGGAAATATCCGGGAGAATGTGCTTCCCGCAGGTGTGATTCATATAGAAGGGGAACATACCGTAAGCGTTCCGGTGGACGAAGGAGCAGAAAAGATCATGGGGGCCCTGGCAGAGGCAGGCAAGGTGCGGGATGTCTTTGGCGAAGAGAACACAAACGTGGGAAATATGTTCCGGCGGATTAAAACCGGAATGGCGGATCTTGCCCAGGAGGCTTCCGGCAGTGTGCGCATTACGGATCTTCTGGCAGTGGATACCCTGGCGCCGGTGGAGATTTCCGGAGCGCTGGCAGGAGAAACCTGTATGGAAAAGGCGGTCGGCATTGCCGCTATGGTAAAGACAGAGCAGCTTCCCATGGAGCGGATTGCCCGGAAGATGCGCCGGGAGATGGGGATTTATACCACTGTGGCAGGCGTGGAGGCGGTGATGGCCTCCCTTGGAGCCCTTACCACGCCGGGAACTCAGCTTCCCATCGCGATTCTGGACATGGGCGGCGGCTCCACGGACGCGGCGGTGATTACAGAGGACGGAAGAGTGCGCACCACCCATCAGGCGGGAGCCGGGGAGCTGGTGACCCTTCTGATCCAGACGGAGCTGGGGCTGGAAAGCCGGATTACGGCAGAGCAGATCAAGCGCTATCCTCTGGCAAAGGTGGAAAGCCTGTTCCATATGCGTCTGGAAAACGGCAGCATGCAGTTCTTTCCGGAGGCCATCGATCCCAGATACTACGGGCATGTGGTTCTCTTGACGCCGAACGAGCTTCTTCGGATCGAGGAGGATCTTCCCATGGAGCGGATCAGCCAGGTGCGGCGGGAGGCAAAGAGGAAGGTCTTTGTATGCAACGCCCTGCGGGCCCTTGCGGCGGTGGCGCCGGAGGGGAATCTGAAAAAGATCCCGAATGTGGTTCTGGTAGGCGGTTCCGCCGAGGACTTTGAGATTCCGGAGATGCTGACCGAGGAGCTTTCCAGTTACCGGATTGTATGCGGACGGGGAAATATCCGAAGCAGCGAGGGACCCCGCAACGCGGTGGCTACGGGTCTGGTGCTGTCTTATCTTGGAGGAAACTGAGGTCAGGAGTCATTTACAGGAGGAGGAGAAGATGTCTGGGCGACCATCGGTTTTTCTTTATACGAATCGCCCGGCTCCTGACTGCCTGCGGGAAATCTGCGCGGGCATTGAGGAGGAGGGCGTTCCCTTTCAGGTGATGGAGAGGGAAGAAGCGGATCTGGATACCCTGGCTTGGGAAGCGGCCAGTGAGTCCATGCTAGGTTCCGGCATCGGCATCCGCGGCCGGGAGGCCGCCATGCAGATGCGCTCAGTGCCTAAGGGACATAATGTGTTCGAAGTGCGGCCGGACAGTGATAAGGAAGAGGCATCCGTCAGACACGCGTATGACGCCGGAACAGACAGAGCAGAGAAAGACAGACTGCCCGGCCGTTGGCGTATTTTGGGAGCCAACAGCGCCAGAGCAGTGAAAAAGCTGCCGTTTAAGGAATGAAGTCATTTGTTCTGTACGGCAGATAAGAAATAGAAAGCAGCAGGAAAACAGTGAGGACAGGAATCATGAAGGTGTACACAAAGCAGGGCGACAAAGGGACGACCAGCCTGATCAAAACAAAGAATATTCCAAAATCGGATGACCGCATCCAGCTTGTGGGCACCATGGATGAGCTTACGAGTCAGATCGGTATGATCCGCTGCCGCATGGCTTTGTCGGAGACAGCGGCGTTGCTGAAAGAGATTCAGAATAATCTGATGACAATTATGGCCGGTGTGGCGGATCCTTACAATATAAAGTACCGCTTAAAAGAGGAGCAGGTACTGGCGTTGGAGCAGGAGATTGACCGGATGGAAGGGCTGTTTGCCAGAAGGCCGGGATTTGTGCTTCCGGGAGACAATCCTCTGTCGGCACAGATCGATGTCACCCGAACCGTGGCCAGACGCTGCGAAAGATGGTTGTCTCTGGTATCGATCCGGTACGGGGCGGACAATATGGCGAAAAAGTATCTGAACCGTTTGTCGGATTATTTTTATATCCTTGCCCGCTATGTGGATGACCTTGCGCGGAATGGACAGCTGGCCGGGGCGGATAAACAGGCTGCTGCGGAATACCCGAAAAAAGAGGAAGGAGAAAGCGTCATGGAGAAGGTGTCAGAGCAGATGTCGGAGCAGGTGATCCGGGAGGTTATGAAGAGAATCGGACAGGGCGGAAAAATCACCTTGCGTCAGGCAAAACGCCTGATCGAGCGGGTGGAGGAATACGCCGGATCCACGGGACTTCAGGCAGTCATTGCCGTGTGCGGCCCGGACGGAAACCCGGTGGCAGTTCATGTGATGGATGACGCCTACCTGGTCAGCTTCGAGGTTGCCCTGAAGAAGGCTTATACATCGGCTTCTGTAAAGATGTCCACCATGGAACTGGCGGAGTTGATTAAACCGGGAAATACCTTCCAGGGTCTGGACAAGCTTCAGGGAGATAAAATGGTATTTTTCGGAGGCGGTGTCCCGCTTTTCGCGGACGGACGTTTGATCGGTGCCCTTGGAGTCAGCGGAGGAACCGGAGAGCAGGACGATGGGATCGCCCAGTATGCGCTGAAAGTACTGCCGGAGATATTGGAAGAAAGATAAACGAACAAAACGTGACAGTTCAGATGTGTCTGCGTTTATCTTACGCAACTGTGAGAAAAAGATTCAGGAGTGTAAAAGCCGCTGCGGCATTTTGTCTTTTGACAAATTTGCTGCCAGCGGTTTTTTACGCAGTAAGCCCGTCAAGCGAAGACCGGCAATGCTGTGAGCTGGACGCGGTATCAAAAAGGACAGGGGAAGGGTTCCTTCCCCTGTACCATCAGCCCGGTCAGAGTTACGGGTACAGTTCCGCAATCCTTGTTACGCCTACATAGATTTCCTGGATTTTATACCAGGTACGGTAATCTACGCTTCCTGTTTCCGGCAGACCGAAAACATTCTGGAAAACAGAGACGGATTCCGCAGTCCGGGGACCGTAAATGCCGTCCACAGTTACCTTGGGAATCAGCGGAAACCCTTCCGAGATGGCATTTAACTGCTCCTGAAGCTGTTCCACCTTCTGGCCGGTGGCGCCGTAGGTCAGGTCGTAGCCGGGCCAGGAGGCAGGAATGCCGGAGATCTGCTCGGCATTGTTGATATACATATTGTCGCCGTAATAATACCGGATGATCTCGATGGGGGTGTAACCCTGTTCTCCCAGGGACTTGCTGCCCCACTGGCTGAGCCAGTTGGGACAGGAGACCCGTTTTCCGTCACAGTACTGGGTCAGGATGGGTTGACGGACATTGGGGCGGGAGAGGTAGAGCTCAAACAGCTCATCCACCACCTCTGAGATGCTTTCGAAAATGTTCCTGCCGTAAATCCATTTCTGGTCGAAGGCGGTGGAAGAAGTGATGGTGAAATCGTATCCCTTATTCCGGTACCATTCCGTGTACACCCGATTCAGGGTAAAGGACATAATTGCCAGAACATTGGCTTCAATGGTGGCTCTGGGCCAGGTGGCGTAGATCTCGCTGGATGCTACGTTTTTAATATAGTCCCGATAGCGGACATAGTAATTGCCGGCGGAGGTGTCAGTGGGGACGCCGTCGTGGACGACCACGAATTCCGGTATCACAACCCGGCTTAAAACGATTTCCCCGGAGTCGAATCCCGGCTTTGTCTCGCTTTCCGCGATTTTCGGCGGATAGTCTCCGTACAGGGTATGGGCCGGGATGACGATATTGTCATAGGTCTCATCGGAAGTCAGGGGGCGCAGATTTATGGTCTGCAGGGCCAGGGAGTCCGGGAGAACCTCCGTACCGGATACGGTGGTGGTCTCATAACCGTCTGCCGAGACCTGAATGGTGTATTCGGCATAAGGCTGGTTGCTGCCGGGTGTAAGGCTGTATTCCAGAGGCGGGGTGTCCAGTTCAAGTTCGGGGAGTCGGCCATTGCCGTCGGTGGTCATTTCTGTGATGACGGAATCCGGATCTCCGGTGTAGAAGACGGTTACCCGGGCGCCGGGAACCGGAGACAGGCGTCCTTGCGACTCTACAGTTATCTGCAGAAAGCCCTTGTCCGGCGTATCCTGCTGTATACGGTAGGGTTTCAGAATCATAAAGCACCTTCTGAAGCGTTATCATAATAATATATTCTCATAAGCCTTTCTGTGTTCCCACAAGGAATCTGCCGCCGGAATTCGGGCCGTGGCAACAGTTCAGCCATGCTGAACCGTTGCCTGCAAAATCCATTTTAAATCGCCCGCGACGATGGGATTTTGCACTCCTGAATCACGTTCTTACGGTCTGCGCAGCATGCGCGCAGACCTGGGCTGAACGATAACGAACCGTTCAAAATTATACCGGAAGTATCTTGACAAGGGAAATTTCGATAGTGTATACTGAACGAGATCAGATAGACAGCAAAGCATTATTTTAAGGAAAGTGAGGTAAAAGGAATGTTTCGTTTTTTTGATGTAACTATGGACCAAAAGCAGAAAAGAAAACATGCAATTACCTCGGCGAAGTTTGCGGTGTCCGCTGGATGAGCAGCGGTTTCCGTATGGAGCGCTGGTTTCCGGAAGCGGTCCGGCGCGGATAAACTTGAAAAGACAGAACTCCCGTGGTGAATTGTTTCGCCGCGGTTTTTTTGCGCCTAAAACGGCCAAACAGGGACCGGTTGGGGAAATGCCGGGAAGGATGGCGGTTCTGTCACGCTGAAGGAAATGAGATGTGAGGGAAAGAAGATATAAGAGAAAGAAGACATAAGAGGAGGCATTTGTTTTGAAAAAGATTCGAAGCTATATGGGACGCTTCTGGTACGGGTACCTGTTTGCGGTGTTCTCCATGGTCGCGGCTATCGCGCTGGATATGCTGTACCCGAAAATTACGCAGAAAATCGTGGACGATGTGATTACCGGGGGAAGGATGGAGCTGCTGACAGGGCTTTTGGCGGGAATTGTGGCAGTGGGAATCGGAAGGTGTATTTTCGGCTACTGCAAGGAATTTACCTTTGACTATCTCTGCTCAAAGATCGGTTCCGAGATCCGAAAGGATCTGTTCCGCCATATCCAGACCCTTTCCAGAAGCTATTTTGACGATACGAACACCGGGGAGCTGATGGCCAGGGTAAAGGATGACGTGGATAAAATCTGGAATGCCCTAGGCTATGTGGGAATGCTGACCCTGGAGGTTATCATTCATGTGAGCATGGTACTGTACTGCATGTTCACGTTAAACTGGCGGCTTGCCCTGGTACCCTTGGCTACTATGGCAGTCTGCGGAACCGTGGCTGTGATCATGGAGCGGAAGCTGGATCAGATTTACGAGGAAATCAGTGAGGAGAACGCGGTGCTGACCACAGTGGCCGAGGAGAATCTGGCAGGCGTGCGCACTGTGAAGGCGTTTGCCAGAGAGAAATTTGAAATCCAAAAGTTTCTGTCCCACAACCAGCGCTATTACGATTTGAATATCAGCCAGTCGAAAATGCTGGTGCGGTATTATCCGATTTTCCAGTTTGTGGGAAAGGCTTTGCCGGTGGCCATGACAATTCTTGGAGGCGTTGCGGTTATGAACGGAAATATGACCCTGGGCGCTCTGGTGGCTTTCGTAGAGTACAGCAGGAACTGTACCTGGCCCATGGAGATGCTGGGCTGGCTTACCAACGATCTCTCGTCCGCGGTGGCCTCTTATCGGAAAATCAAAAAAATTTACCAGGAGCAGGCGGTAATCCGGGACTGCGAAGAGCCGGTGATGCTGGATGAGGTAAAAGGGGAGGTTGCTTTTGATCATGTTTCCTTTTCCCTGAATGGAAAAGAAATTCTCCGTGACATCACCTTCCGGGTTCCGGCGGGGGGAACCGTCGGCATTATGGGAGCGACAGGTTCCGGAAAATCCTCCATCGTGAATCTGCTGCAGCGGTTTTACGACGCTACGGAGGGAACGGTGAGTCTTGACGGCACAGATGTGCGCAGACTTTCTTTGAGGCAGCTTCGAAGCAGCGTTTCTGTGGTGCTTCAGGATGTGTTCCTGTTCTCGGATACCATCGGAGAAAACATCCGGATGGGGCAGAGGGATTGTCTGGATTTCTCCCAGATCCGCCAGGCGGCGGAAAACGCCCAGGCAAAGGATTTTATCGAGCGGATGGAGGAGCAGTACGATACCGTTGTGGGCGAGCGGGGCGTCGGCTTATCCGGAGGCCAGAAGCAGCGTATCAGCATTGCCCGGGCTATCGCGAAGAAAGCGCCGGTGTTGATACTGGATGATTCCACCTCGGCTTTGGATATGGAGACGGAGCATGAGATTCAGAAGACGCTTCAGAACCTGGGGGGAACCACGAAAATGATTATCGCCCACCGCATATCCGCTGTGTGCCACGCGGACGAGATCCTTTATCTGGAAGACGGCAGAATCGCGGAACGGGGGACGCATCGGGAGCTTATGGAGAAAAAAGGAAGATATTATGAAACCTATCTGGCCCAATACGGGACCTATGGAGTGAAAGGGGGAGAGATTGCTTATGGCGGTTAATTCCTATCGCGAAGACGAATACATGCAGAATACGGACAAAAAGAAGATTTTGACCCGGCTGTTCTCCTATCTGCTGGCCTACAAGGGAGCCGTGGCGGCTGTACTTTTGTGCATGGGGATTACGGTGGCGATTTCCCTGGTGAATCCGCTGCTGATCGAGGAGGCCATTGACACATACGTGGCAGGAGGCAACCTGCCAGGTCTTGTAAGGCTGGGGATTTTTGCGCTGGTTCTGAACCTGGTTTTTATCGTTATGGTCAAGCTGCGTATGTATGTGATGGCGGTGATCTCCAATAAAATCCTTCTGCGCATACGTCAGGATCTGTACGAGCATATCCAGACCTTGTCCTTTTCCTTCTTCGACAGCCGGCCCACGGGAAAAATCCTGGCCAGAGTAATTGGGGATGTAAATTCCCTGAAGGATGTACTGGTCAACGCGGTGACGACCTTGATTCCGGAATTTGTGACGGTCATCGGCGTGGTGGTGATTATGGTTGTAAAGGACTGGAGGCTTGCCCTGGCGTCTCTGTGCACGATCCCTTTTATGATAGTCGGCATCTGGTTTGTACAGACCGCCGCCCATAAAAGATGGCAGATTTTCCGGAAGAAATCCTCGAACCTGAACGCCTATGTCCATGAGGATGTGGCCGGCATGAACGTGGTTCAGAGCTTTGCAGCGGAGGGAGAGACCCAGGCGATTTTTGAGGAATTGACGGAGGAGCACCGGAAATCGTATGTGGACGCTACCCGGTACGCGGATCTGTTCGGCCCGGTAATCGACTTCTGCTGGGGATTCGGAGCCATGATGCTCTATCTGGTGGGCGTCCGGTTCCTGGGAATCGACCAGCCCTCCGTGGGACTTCTGGTGGCCTTTGGAACTTACATCAATATGTTTTGGAACCCGATTATGAATCTGAGCAACTTTTATAACAGCCTGGTGACGAATCTGACAGCGGCGGAACGGATTTTTGACATTCTGGACACTGAGCCGGATATTGTGGACGTCAGCGACGCCATGGAACTTCCGGAAATCCAGGGAAGCGTGGAATTTTCTCATGTGAGCTTTACCTATGATAAAGGGACGGCGGCAGAGACAAAGGTGCTGGACGATGTGAGTTTCCGGGTAAAGCCGGGAGAGACCATCGCCCTGGTGGGTCCCACCGGAGCGGGAAAGACGACGATTGTAAATCTGATCAGCCGGTTTTACGATATTGAGGACGGAAAGATTTACATTGACGGATACGATTTGTCAAAGGTATCCATGGAAAGCCTGCGGCAGCAGATGGGTGTCATGACCCAGGACAACTTTATTTTCCACGGTACGATCCGTGACAATATCCGGTACGGAAAGCTGGATGCTACAGATGAAGAGATCGTCCGCGCCGCGAAGGCGGTAAATGCCCATGAGTTCATTATGAAAATGGAAAAGGGCTATGACACGGAGCTGAAGGAGCAGGGGGCAGGGCTGTCCATTGGACAGCGGCAGCTCATCGCCTTTGCCCGGACCATGGTTTCTATGCCGAAAATCCTGATCCTGGACGAGGCCACCTCCAGCATCGACACCCATACGGAGCTTCTGGTTCAAAAAGGAATTGAAGCGCTGCTGAAGGGAAGAACCAGTTTTGTCATTGCCCATAGACTTTCCACGATTCAGAACGCGGACCGTATTTTTGTGATCGACAAAGGAGGTATCGCGGAGGCGGGATCACCTGCGGAGCTGATGGCGGCAAAAGGGGCTTATTACAATCTTTACATGGCACAGTTCGCGGGATTATCCTGAACCATAACCGGCATTAAAAAAAATTGCGTAAAAAGGTTGCAATATGGAAATGTTTATGGTAGAATCTTTACAATTTGAGTACAAATATGGTAGCGGTTCAGCACGGCTGGGCTGCTGCCAAATACGTAAGGGGGCGCTTGGGGAGGTCGTTAAGCGTTCCTTTTTATTGCGCCCTCAAAGAAAGGTTCAGCCAATGGAAAGCTGAACGATTGCCCTCAAAGGCTGCTCAAAAGACAAATCTCGAAAGGAACAGGTGACATATGAAAGCATTTCTGATTTTAGAGGACGGAACCGTCTTTACCGGAACCAGCATCGGTTCAACCAGGGAAATCATCAGTGAAATCGTATTTAACACCTCCATGACCGGATATCTGGAAGTCCTGACGGACCCTTCCTATGCCGGGCAGGCCGTTGTGATGACGTATCCGCTGATCGGCAATTACGGTATCTGTCATGAGGATATGGAATCCGCCAGACCCTGGCCGGACGGCTACATCGTAAGGGAGCTTTCCCGTTTGCCCAGCAATTTCAGAAGCGAGGATACCATCCAGAACTTTCTTGCGGAGTACGATATCCCGGGAATCTGCGGAATCGATACCCGTGCTTTGACAAAGATTCTCAGGGAAAAGGGAACCATGAACGGGATGATCACCACCAATGAGAATTATCAGATAGAAGAGATTCTTCCGAAACTGAAGGAATATGCCACCGGAAAGGTGGTGGAGAAGGTTACCTGCGCGGAAAAAAGCGTACTCCCGGGAGACGGTCCGAAGGTAGCGCTGCTGGATCTTGGGGCGAAGCGCAACATCGCCAGAAGCCTGAATCAGAGAGGCTGCCAGGTGACGATTTATCCGGCCGCTACCCCGGCGGAGGAGATTATTGCCGCGAAGCCGGACGGGATCATGCTCAGCAACGGCCCCGGCGATCCCAAGGATTGCGGAAATATTATTCAGGAAATCAGAAAGCTGTATGAGACGGATATTCCGATTTTTGCCATCTGTCTGGGACATCAGCTCATGGCCTTGGCCACCGGAGCGGATACCCATAAGATGAAGTACGGCCACAGGGGAGGAAACCATCCGGTGAAGGATTTAAAGACCGGACGGGTTTATATTTCTTCCCAGAATCATGGGTACGTGGTGGATACGGATAAGCTGGACCCGGCGGTGGCGGTACCTGCCTTCGTCAATGTCAACGACGGCACCAATGAGGGACTGGCGTACACCGGGAAGAATATTTTTACGGTGCAGTTCCACCCGGAGGCCTGCCCGGGCCCCAGAGATTCCGGATACCTTTTTGACCGGTTTATGCAAATGATGGAGGTAGAGAAGCATGCCTAAGAATCCTGATATTAAAAAAGTTCTGGTTATCGGCTCCGGCCCGATTGTCATCGGCCAGGCGGCTGAGTTCGACTACGCCGGCACACAGGCCTGCCGGTCCCTGAAGGAAGAAGGAATCGAGGTTGTCCTGTTAAATTCCAACCCGGCTACGATTATGACGGACAAGGACATTGCGGATAAGGTCTACATTGAGCCCCTGACAGTGGAAGTGGTGGAGCAGCTTATCATCAAGGAGAAGCCCGACAGCGTGCTGCCGACCCTGGGCGGCCAGGCCGGACTGAATCTGGCCATGGAGCTGGAGGACCGGGGCTTCTTAAAGGAGCAAGGCGTCCGGCTCATCGGAACCACTTCCGAGACCATCAAAAAGGCAGAGGACCGTCTGGAATTTAAGAGTACCATGGAGAAGATCGGCGAGCCCGTGGCTCCCTCTCTGGTGGTGGAGAATGTGGAGGACGGAGCAGTTTTCGCGAATAAAATCGGCTATCCGGTGGTACTGCGTCCGGCCTATACCCTGGGCGGAAGCGGCGGCGGAATCGCCCATAATCACGAAGAGCTGGTGGAAATTCTGGAAAACGGCCTGCGCTTAAGCCGTGTGGGGCAGGTGCTTGTGGAGCGCTGCATTGCCGGCTGGAAGGAAATCGAGTATGAGGTAATGCGCGACAGCGCCGGAAACGTGATCACGGTCTGCAACATGGAAAATATTGATCCGGTTGGCGTACACACCGGCGACAGCATCGTTGTGGCTCCGTCCCAGACCCTCGGGGATAAGGAGTACCAGATGCTTCGTACCTCGGCGCTGAATATCATCAGCGAGCTGAAAATCACCGGAGGCTGTAATGTGCAGTTTGCCCTGCATCCCACAAGCTTTGAGTACTGCGTGATCGAGGTAAACCCCCGCGTAAGCCGTTCTTCCGCTCTGGCTTCCAAGGCCACGGGATATCCCATTGCCAAGGTGGCGGCAAAAATCGCCCTGGGCTATACCCTGGATGAGATCAAGAACGCCATCACCGGAAAGACCTACGCGAGCTTTGAACCCATGCTGGATTACTGCGTGGTAAAGATTCCCAGACTGCCCTTCGACAAGTTTATCAGCGCCAAGAGAACCCTCACAACCCAGATGAAGGCCACAGGAGAGGTTATGAGCATCTGCGACAACTTTGAGGGCGCGCTGATGAAGGCCATCCGTTCCCTGGAGCAGCATGTGGACTGCCTGCAGTCCTATGATTTCTCAGATCTGGACGATAAGGCTCTTTACAAGCAGCTGGGGGTTGTGGATGACCGGAGAATCTGGGTAATCGCCGAGGCCCTGCGCAGAGGCTTCCCCTATGAAAAAATCCATGAGATTACGAGGATTGACATCTGGTTTATCGACAAGCTGGCCATTCTGGTGGAGATGGAGAATGCCCTGAAGACCCGGGAGCTTACCACAGACCTTTTAAGAGAGGCCAAGCGGATCGAGTTCCCGGATAACGTCATCGCGAGACTTACCGGGAAAACGGAGGACGAGATTAAAAAAATGCGCTACGACAACGGAATCGTGGCAGCTTATAAGATGGTGGATACCTGCGCCGCGGAGTTCGCCGCGGAGACCCCGTATTACTATTCCGTATTCGGCAGCGAAAACGAGGCGGTGGAGACGCGTGACCGGAAGAAGGTTCTGGTGCTCGGTTCCGGCCCCATCCGTATCGGCCAGGGAATCGAGTTTGATTTCTGCTCTGTTCACTGTACCTGGGCGTTCGCGAAGGAAGGGTATGAGACCATCATTATCAATAATAACCCGGAGACGGTTTCCACGGACTTCGATATCGCGGATAAGCTGTATTTTGAGCCCTTAACTCCGGAAGATGTGGAGAGTGTGGTAAACATTGAGAAGCCTGATGGAGCGGTGGTGCAGTTCGGCGGGCAGACGGCCATCAAGCTGACAGAGGCTTTGATGAAGATGGGCGTTCCGATTCTCGGAACCTCCGCGGAGAACGTGGACGCGGCGGAGGACCGGGAGCTTTTCGACGAAATCCTGGCGAAATGCCAGATTCCGAGACCCGCGGGACACACGGTGTTTACGGCGGAAGAGGCAAAGAAGGCGGCCAATGAGCTGGGCTATCCGGTTCTTGTGCGCCCCTCCTACGTGCTTGGAGGCCAGGGCATGCAGATCGCCATTAATGATGAGGATATCGATGAGTTTATCGGAATCATCAACCGGATTGCCCAGGAGCACCCGATTCTGGTGGACAAGTATCTGGTGGGCAAGGAGATCGAAGTGGACGCCGTGTGCGACGGCGAGGATATTTTGATCCCGGGTATTATGGAGCACATTGAGCGCGCGGGTATCCACTCCGGCGACAGTATCTCCATTTACCCGGCCCAGAGCATCAGCCAGAGCGCTCAGGATACCATTGTGGAGTACACAAAGCGCCTTGCGAAGTCTCTTCACGTGATCGGCCTGATTAATATTCAGTTTATTGTATGCGGGGACGATGTGTATGTGATCGAGGTAAATCCCAGATCCAGCCGTACAGTGCCGTATATCAGCAAGGTAACGGGCATTCCCATTGTGCCTCTGGCAACCAGAGTTATTCTGGGACATAAGCTCAGAGAGATGGGGTATCCGGTGGGACTTGCGCCCAAGTCCGAGTACATTGCCATCAAGATGCCGGTATTCTCCTTTGAGAAAATCCGCGGCGCGGATGTAAGCCTGGGGCCGGAGATGAAGTCCACCGGCGAGTGCCTTGGAATCGCCAGGACCTTTAATGAGGCTCTGTACAAAGCCTTCCTTGGGGCGGGCATTAAGCTGCCCAAACACAAGAACATGATCATTACTGTCCGGGACGAGGACAAAGAGGAGATCGTGGATATCGCCAGACGGTTTGAGAAACTGGGCTACCGGATTTTCGCCACCAGAGGAACCGCCAAAGCCCTGCAGGCCGCCGGTGTCAACGCGGTGCGCACGAACAAAATCGAGCAGCCTTCCCCGAATCTTCTCGACCTGATTCTGGGCCATGAGATCGATCTGGTTATCGATACGCCGCCCCAGGGCGTTGAACATTCCAGAGACGGCTTCCTGATCCGCCGTACCGCCATCGAGACCGGCGTAAACGTTTTGACGGCCCTGGATACCTCCAGAGCCCTGGCTACAAGCCTTGAGGATACCAGCATTCAGAATCTGACGCTGGTGGATATTGCTACGGTGAAGAACATTTAAACGAAGCTGGGAAATCCCTTATAGCATGGAGCGGAGAACAGCCGCATGAAAAAAGGAGCCGTCGGGAAGTGAGCATTCACTTTCCGGATGGTTCCTTATTTATTCACGTGAGCGCAGATCAAATACCCCGCAGCTCTGCTGCGCTGTAAATTTGATGTCCCATAGCTTGTTGCAGGGTTTTTGACTATTACGAAGAAGGTAGTGAATTGACGCAGCAGCTAATGTATGAATATGGAAAGGAGGCAAACAGAACATGAAAATCGCACTGGCATCCGCGCCGACAGCGGATAAAGACATACAGAAAAATCTGACGTATATCGCGCAAGCCGCAGAACAGTGCAGAGGCAACGCGGATTTGATTGTTTTCGGGGAAGCGGTTCTGCAGGGATTTAACTGTCTGACCTGGGAGTATGAAAAGGACAGAAAAACAGCAGTCTCCCAAACGGATGCGCCAATCGCGCAAATCCGCCGGATTGCAAAGGAAAATCATATGGCGATTTCTTTTGGATATATCGAAAAAAGCGGCGATCTCCTGTACAGCAGCCAGCTTGTGATCGATTCCTTTGGGACGATCCTTTTCAATTACCGCCGCGTGAGCGCAGGGTGGAAATTCTCCTGGCTTACCGACAGCCGTTATCGGGAAGGGGAACATTTCGGAAGCTTTTCTTATATGGGAAGAAAGTTCTCCATCGGTTTATGCGGAGATCTCTGGACAGAAGGCAAACCGGAAGAAATGCGGGGAGAGAACGCGGATATTGTTTTGTGGCCCGTTAACTGCAATTTTGAGCCGGAAGAATGGAACAGTACGGTCAAATACGAATATGCCGTACAGGCTGCCCTTTGCGGAGATAAGGTGCTGTATGTCAATCCATTCTGCGTTAATCCAGACGCGGAAGATTGTTCCACCGGCGGGGCCGCTTATTTCAAAAAGGGGGTAATTGCGTCTGAATTACCTGCAGGCGGCAGCGGTATACTGCTTGTAGAAATATAGAAGCCGCAAACAATGAAGAAAACGCCTTATACGGCGATGAAACGGAGCAAAGAGCATGAATCATTTTGATGAAAACGGCAGCGCCAGGATGGTGGATGTTTCCGGAAAGGCGCCCACGGCGCGCACGGCTACGGCCCGCGGAAGCATTTTTGTAAGCCAGGCCGTGATGGATGCCGTACTGCAGCGGACGGTGAAAAAGGGAGATGTCCTGGGCGTAGCCCGGGTGGCGGGGATCATGGGAGTGAAGCAAACGGCGAACCTGATTCCCATGTGTCATGTGCTGTGCATTCAAAAGTGCAGCCTGGATTTTGAGACGAACCCGGAAAAGGGGGAGATTACCGCCGTCTGTACGGTGGGGCTGGAAGGAAAGACCGGGGTGGAGATGGAAGCCCTGACGGGAGTGACCACGGCTTTGCTTACGATTTACGATATGTGCAAGGCCATCGATAAGGAGATGGTGCTTGGTGATATTCATTTGGTGGAAAAAACGGGAGGGAAAAGCGGTGTGTTCCGATACGGAAAAGAGAATCAGAAAAGCGAATGAGAAGGATATGCCAAGGATACTGGAAATCTACGAGGAAGCCAGACGGTTTATGGCGGAAAACGGAAATCCCGGTCAGTGGACGGACGGCTATCCCCAGGAGGAGCTGATCCGGGAGGATATGACCAGGGGAAACCTGTATCTTTGTGAGGACGGAGACGGGATTGCCGCGGTGTTTGTGTTCTTTTTGGATGAGGAGCCCAGCTATCGGAACATTTCCGGGGGCGCCTGGCTGAACGAGGAACCTTACGGGACGATCCACCGGATTGCATCTGCCGGTAAGAGAAAAGGAGCGGCTTCCTTTTGCGTGGACTGGTGCTATGAACAGTGCCGGAATCTGCGTATTGATACCTACAAAGACAATCTTCCCATGCAGCGGTTTCTGAAAAAGAAGGGTTTTTTGTTCTGCGGGGCAGTTCAGGTTGAGAATACAAAAGGAGACCGGGAGCGGCTCGCGTTTCAGAAGTGTGAAAATAAGCGTTAGAAAGCAGGATAAAAGCGAAAAACGCCGGATAAAACAACAAAAGAGAGCGGTTCCAGTAAGGGGCCGCTCTTTTGTGAAAACTGAATCGGCAATGAGAATATACCGCATGAGAAGCATCCGAAACCGGACAGCCGCAGGCGCGGCGGCCGGCTTTTAGTTGTCCTCCGGCTTTTCGTCGTTGCTGTAAACCTGGCGCTTTCTTGCCATTTCGTCGCTTTCCAGGTATTCGTCGTAGGTGGTAATCTTGTCGATCAGGGTTCCGTTGGGAAGGATTTCCATGATCCGGTTCGCCGTAGTCTGGACAATCTGATGGTCGCGGGAGGCGAACAGGAGCACGCCCGGGAACTTGATCATGCCGTTGTTCAGGGCAGTGATGGACTCCATATCCAGGTGGTTGGTGGGCTCGTCCATGATCAGAACGTTGGCGCCGGAGATCATGAGCTTGGAGAGAAGGCAGCGCACCTTCTCGCCTCCGGAGAGAACCTTCACCTTCTTTACGCCGTCGTCACCGGCGAAGAGCATTCTTCCAAGGAAGCCGCGAACATAGGTCACATCCTTGATCTCAGAATACTGGGTCAGCCAGTCTACGATAATCAGATCATTGTCAAACTCCTTGGTGCTGTCCTTGGGGAAATAGGACTGGGAGGTGGTGACGCCCCATTTAAAGGTTCCCTCATCCGGCTCGATTTCACCCATGAGGATCTGGAACAGGGTGGTCTTCGCCAGCTCGTTTCCGCCCACAAAGGCGACCTTGTCGTCATGGCCGAGGATAAAGGAGATGTTGTCCAGAACCTTTACACCGTCGATGGTTTTGCTGATGCCCTCCACGGTGAGAACTTCGTTTCCGATTTCCCGGTTCGGACGGAAGTCGATGTACGGGTATTTTCGGCTGGAAGGACGGATCTCGTCAAGCTGGATTTTTTCAAGGGCGCGCTTTCTGGAGGTCGCCTGCTTGGATTTGGAGGCGTTGGCGCTGAAACGGGAGATAAACTCCTGGAGCTCCTTGATCTTTTCTTCCTTTTTCTTATTCGCTTCCTTCATCTGGCGGATCAGAAGCTGGCTGGACTCATACCAGAAATCGTAGTTTCCGGCGTAAAGCTGAATCTTGCCGTAGTCGATGTCCGCGATCTGGGTGCAGACTTTGTTCAGAAAATACCGGTCATGGGATACCACGATAACAGTGTTCGGGAAATCGATGAGAAATTCCTCAAGCCAGCTTATGGCGTCCAGATCCAGGTGGTTGGTGGGCTCGTCCAGAAGCAGGATGTCCGGATTTCCAAAAAGGGCTCTGGCCAGAAGCACCTTTACCTTTTCCGAACCATTCAGATCCTTCATCAGGGAGTAGTGAAGCTCCGGACCGATTCCAAGGCCGTTCAAAAGCTGGGCCGCATCGGACTCCGCCTCCCAGCCGTTCATCTCCGCGAATTCGCCCTCCAGCTCACTGGCGCGGATTCCGTCTTCCTCGGAGAAATCCTCTTTGGCGTAGATGGCTTCTTTTTCCTTCATCACATCGTAGAGATGCTGGTTTCCCATAATCACCGTATCCATAACGGGATAGGCATCATATTTAAAGTGATCCTGCTCCAGGACAGAGAGACGCTGACCGGGGGTGATGGTCACATCGCCCTTTGTGGTCTCAAGCTGACCGGACAGAATTTTCAGAAACGTGGATTTGCCGGCTCCGTTGGCACCGATGAGGCCGTAGCAGTTTCCTTCGGTAAACTTAATATTGACATCCTCAAACAATGCTTTTTTGCCGATACGCAGCGTTACATTATTTGCACTAATCATGGCATTTCCTTTCTTTCGGGCGCGTTCCGAACCGAAAGCCGAAAAGGATGGACGGAACGCAGGTTTTTCTGCAATAATCAATCCATTCTATTGTACAGGAAAAATGAAAAAAAGCAAGCTAAACTTGAATTCAATACCAAGGTTACGGAAACAGTTCAGTCCAGGTCTGCGTACATGCTGCGCAGACCGTAAGAACGTGAGTCAGGAGTGCAAAAATCCCATCGCCGCAGGCAATTTCAAATGGATTTTTGCAGTTGCGGTTCAGCAAGGCTGAATTGTTAGAAGTTACGGGGAATAGGGCTCGTCTGGGTCCGCGAAAATATGCATCAGCTCGTTTTGGCTGGAAAATCCAAGCTTTTTTAATACCATGGTTTTCTGGTTGGATATGGTTTTGGGCGAGGAATGGAGGGTTACGTCTCTGCCGATCATGATTTCAAAAACGCTGCGCTCCGCCGGAGAAAGGCGGGAGAGAAGCAGGGATTTGATCATGAACTCCTGCGGCGTGGCGCCGGCGGCGGTTTTGCGTATCGTTTCGATCAGAAGATCAAAATGGGATTTGAACAGGTAGCCGTGAGCTAAACTGTTTACGGCAGCTTCAACTACCGTAGTGGGGTTTTCATAGGAGGTCAGGATCAGCACCTTGGAATCGGTGGCAAGACGAATCTGCCGGGAAGCGGAAATGCCTTCCGATACCGATTTTCCGAGACTTAAATCCATCAGGACAATGTCTGGCGGCCGCTGGAGAGCGGCGCGGACCGCTGCCGCGGGATTATCGAAACACCCGGCGGTTTCCATATCAGGCTCCCGGAGGATGGCCCGGCGTATTAAAAATTGAAAGTCCATATCGTCCTCGACGATCATGACTGAGATTTTTTTATGGGGATTCATCGGAAATACTCCTCAAGTGGACTACCCGTCACCGAAAGGCAAAGGGCTTCTAAGAGTCTTGCGGCTCTATTTATAAAATAGCATGAATAAACGCAAAACGAAAGGATTCCCAAAAAATTTGGGAAAATATGAGTAATGGTAACGGTTCAACAGGGCCAAGCTGCTGCAAATGCGGGAAATAATATTCGGCGGGAAGGGGGGGTCGGGCATGGCCAGCCGTCTTTGAAAGAGAAAAAATGAAGTTGGTTTTGTGTTGAATTATGTTGCTTTGCCGGGCGAAAAGAGAGAAAATGGAAAAAAGCCCGGAAAAACGCGGGTTTTTGCGGGCGTGAAAAACTTGAAAAATTAAGTTGCTTTTTGTAGTCGATCATGATAGAATAAATTCAAACCAAAATAAAACAACATAAACAAACATGTAAGGAGGATTTATTTCATGGCTGTTAATGAGTATGAAATCAAAAAACAAATCTGCGACATAGGAAAAAGAATCTATGACAGAAACATGGTAGCCGCCAACGACGGCAATATTTCCGTAAAGCTGAATGACAATGAATTCCTTTGCACTCCCACCGGTGTTTCCAAGGGTTTCATGACTCCGGAGTACATCTGCAAGGTAGACGCAAAAGGAAACCTGATCCAGGCCAATGGAAATTTCCGTCCCTCCTCCGAGATCAAAATGCATATGCGTGTTTATGAGAAGCGTCCGGATGTAGGAGCCGTGGTACATGCGCATCCGAACTTCGCCACCGCATTTGCCATCGCCGGCATTCCGCTGACCCAGCCGATTATGCCGGAGGCTGTTATCGCGTTAGGCTGTGTGCCCATCGCGGAGTACGGCACGCCGTCCACCATGGAGATCCCGGACAATGTTGAAAAGTATCTGCCCTACTATGACGCGGTTCTGCTGGAGAGCCACGGCGCGCTGACCTGGAGCACGGATCTTCTGGCTGCGTATATGAAGATGGAGTCTGTAGAGTTCTACGCGGAGCTTCTGTATAAGTCCAGACAGCTGGGCGGTCCCAAGGAGTTCAGCAAGGAGCAGGTTGAGAGACTGTACGAGATCAGAAGAAAAATGGGCCTTCCCGGCAAGCATCCCGCAAACCTGTGCGCGGAGCTGAACGGACCGGGCAAAGGCTGCCATGCCTGTGACGGCGCATGCAGCTGCGGCAGCAAAAAATCAGACATGGATGTTGAGGCCATTGTAGCGGAAGTGACGAAAAAGATTTTGGCCCAGATGAAATAGGAGGCCCTGACTATGGCAATAAATGAACGGGATATTGCGGATATTGTCCGCAGTGTTTTGAAGGGGATGGCAAACGGCGAGACGGCGGCTCCTCAGAGCGGCGCGGCGTCTTCCGGGAAGCTTATGGGAATCTTTGATACGGCAGATGAAGCCATTGCGGCCGCGAAGGCTGCCCAGAAAGAGATTCAGCCCATGCCCCTGGAGTTTCGTGAAAAGATTATTTCCAATATCCGCAAAAAGACATTGGAGAATGCGAAGATGCTGTCTGAAATGGCAGTGGAAGAGACCGGCATGGGAAATGTAGGTCATAAAATCATTAAGCATCAGCTTGTGGCGGAAAAGACTCCGGGAACCGAGGATCTGACTACCATCGCATGGTCCGGCGACCGGGGACTGACCCTGACGGAGATGGGGCCCTGGGGTGTGATCGGCGCGGTCTGCCCGTCCACAAACCCCACTTGTACCGTTATCTGCAATTCCATCGGCATGATTGCCGCCGGTAATTCCGTGGTATTTATGCCCCATCCGTCCGCAAAGAACTGCTCGAATCTGGCCATTGATATGGTAAACCGCGCCAGCGTTGAGGTGGGCGGCCCGGCGAACATCGCTACGGCGGTGAAAGAGCCCACGATGGATGTCAGCAGCTACATATTTAAGCACAAAGACATCGATCTGCTCTGCGCCACCGGCGGTCCCGGCGTTGTGACGTCTGTGCTTTCTTCCGGAAAGAGAGCCATGGGAGCGGGAGCCGGAAATCCTCCGGTTCTGGTGGATGAGACGGCGAACATTCCTAAGGCGGCAGAGGATATCATTAACGGCTGCACCTTCGACAACAATCTCCCCTGCATCGCGGAGAAAGAGGTTGTGGCGGTGGATATGATCGCGGACGAGCTGATCTACCATATGGAGCAGGCCGGTTGCTATCACGCTTCCCCGGAGGAAGTTCAGAAGCTGACAGAGACTGTTCTGGAAGAGAAAAACGGCAAGAAGATTATCAGCCGCAAATGCGTAGGGAGAAGCGCGAAGGTTCTTCTTTCCAAGATCGGCGTCACCGTAGGGGACGACATCCGCTGCATCATCTTCGAGGGCGAAAAAACCCATCCGCTGATCTGGACAGAGCTGATGATGCCGATTCTCGGTATTGTCCGGGTGAAAAATGTGGACGAGGGAATCGCGGTTGCCTGCGAACTTGAGCACGGAAACCGTCATTCTGCACATATGCATTCGACAAATGTAAACAACCTGACCAAATTCGGTAAAGCCATTGACACCGCGATTTTTGTAAAGAACGCGCCTTCTTACGCGGCTCTTGGATTCGGAGGGGAAGGCTATCCCACCTTCACGATCTGCAGCCGTACCGGCGAGGGTCTGACCTCGGCAAAGAGCTTTACAAAGGCAAGAAGATGTGTCATGGGCGATGCGCTTTGCATCAGATAAGGAGTGATAGACGTGGAAATGAATATAGAAGCAATCGTGAAACAGGTTCTCGCTGAGATGCAGGGAACTGCCGCAAGCGCTCCGGCTCCGGCCGCGCCCGCGGCTTCTTCCGGAGAGATTCCGAAGACGGCCCATGTGGCGGTTCTGACCTCCCTGGAGCATTTTGAGGTAAAAGAGTACCCGATGCCGGAGGTTGGCGACGACGATATCCTGGTAAAGGTAGAAGGCTGCGGCGTCTGCGGAACGGATGCCCATGAGTTCCGCAAGGATCCCTTCGGTTTGATTCCGGTAGCCCTTGGACATGAGGGAACCGGAGAGATCGTGAAAATGGGTAAGAACGTGAAAGTGGATACGGCAGGCAAGCCGGTGAAGCTGGGCGATAAGATCGTTACCTGCATGATTTTCAAGGATGATCCGGAAATCACGATGTTTGACCTGAATAAGAAAAACGTAGGCGGCGCTGATGTATACGGCCTGCTTCCGGATGATGACGTTCATCTGAACGGCTGGTTCTCCGATTACATCCTGATCCGCGGAGGCAGCTTTGGCTCTACGTTCTTCAATGTAAGCGACCTGGATCTGGACAGCCGTATTCTCATCGAGCCCTGCGCGGTTCTGGTTCATGCGGTGGAGAGAGCGAAGACCACGGGAATCCTGCGGTTTAACAGCCGGGTTGTTGTACAGGGCTGCGGCCCCATCGGCCTGATCTGCATCGCGGTTCTGAGAACCATGGGAATCGCCAACATCTGCGCGGTGGACGGCGAGGCGAAGCGTCTGGATTTCGCAAAGGAAATGGGCGCTACCTGTACGGTAAACTTTAAGGACTATAAGGGAATTGAGTCTCTGGCAGAGGCTGTGAAGACGGCTCTTGGCGGACACGCTGCGGACTTCGCGTTCCAGTGCACCGGTTCTCCCGCGGCTCATTCCAACATCTATAAATTCATCCGCAACGGCGGCGGACTGTGCGAGCTTGGCTTCTTTATCAACGGCGGTGACGCTACTATTAACCCGCATTTTGACCTGTGCTCCAAGGAAATCACGCTGGTAGGCTCCTGGGTATATACTCTGAGAGACTACGCGACAACCTTTGATTTCCTGAGAAGCGCAAAGAGAATCGGGCTTCCCATGAGCAAGCTGATTACACACAGATTCCCCCTTGAGGAAATCAACGAGGCGCTGAAGACAAATCTGGCGATGACCGGTCTGAAGATCGCCATTGTCAACAAATAAGCAGAAGGGAGTGAAGGGCTATGCGCGAAGCGGCAGGAATCCTTGAGGTATTCGGATGCGTGGCTGCATTTGTAGCCGCGGACGCGGCGGCCAAGGCCGGAAATGTCCGGATTGAGTCCATCGACAAGAACAAGCCTGCGAATGCGGATTCGCTGCCTGTCCCACTCATTACCTGCTTGAAAATAAGAGGCAGTGTTGCCGATGTGGAGGCGGCCATGGAGGCCGGCGCGGCAGCGGCTGAGGCCCTGACCGGCGTGATAACAAAACACATCATCCCGGCCCCCGCCGAAGACACCGAAAAAATGCTCCGAATCAGTGCGATATGAACACAAGCTGCGAAGCGTAACAGTTCAGCCCTGCTGAACCGTTACATGCAAAATCCATACAAAATCGCCTGCGGCGATGGGATTTTGCACTCTTGAATCACGTTCTTACGGTCCGCGCAGCATGTGCGCAGACCTGGGCTGAATTGTTACTGCGAAGCAGCTTGTGTTCATGAAACAGAGTTGAAAAGCGTATCAGATTCGTGTAAAATGAAAAGAAAGTGACTATTTAAAGACAGGCGATTCGCCCCAAGGAGGATATGAAATGACACAGGAAGCATTGGGAATGATTGAAACAAGAGGACTTGTTGCCGCCATTGAGGCGTCCGACCAGATGGTAAAGGCTGCGGATGTTACTCTGATCGGCACAGAAAAGATCGGCTCCGGGCTGGTAACGGTTATGGTTCGCGGCGATGTGGGCGCTGTGAAGGCTGCTACCGAAGTGGGAGCTGCTGCGGCTGGAAAACTTGGCGAGCTGGTTGCGGTTCATGTTATCCCGAGACCGCACAATGACGTGGAGAAGATCCTGCCTACGATCTGATGATACCCTCGCGGCAGTCGCCAAATGGACATGCAAGCGTGTCCGCTTGGCTCATTGCTCGCGGGAAGAAAGAAAAGCCGTTTTCGGACATTGTATGTCAAAGGAAACGGCAGCCAGGAAAAGGAAGCTCATATGAAAGCAATTGGATTAATTGAACTGCCTAATTGCACGGATGCGATCGAAGCCCTTGATATTATGCTGAAAACGGCAGATGTAAGAATGCTTACATGGGAAAAGAAGCTGGGCGGACGCCTGGTAACGATTATTATCCAGGGTGAGGTGTCAGCGGTGACTGAGGCGGTAGAAGCGGCAAAACACAGAGCCGTGGGTAAGATCGTGGCTTCCGCAGTAATTGCTAATCCCCATGAAGAGACAATGAAGCTTGTTGCGGTCAGCGCGAAAAAGTATCCGAAGTTGCAGCAGGCGGATAATATTAAGAACTTCGAGTAACTCTTCAGCGGGCCTGCGCGTTTGCTGCGCTGGCCGTAAGAGTGCGTTTATTAAGCAAGGAGGAAGAAAAATGGAATTTCAGGCATTGGGAATGATTGAAACAAGAGGACTGGTAGCTTCAATTGAGGCGGCGGATCAGATGCTGAAGTCCGCGAATGTTGTTCTGGTTGGAACGGAGAAAATCGGTTCCGGTCTGGTAAGTGTTATGGTGCGCGGTGACGTTGGCGCCGTTAAGTCCGCAGTTGAGGCAGGTTCCGCGGCTGCCAGCAAGCTTGGCGAGCTGATTGCCGTTCATGTTATCCCGAGACCGCACAATGATGTGGAGAAGATTCTGCCGCAGATCTGAGACAGGGCAGGAGAGGTTCATATCGGAAGCGCTGCGCTGTGTGAGCGGCAGACGTTCAACTGACTGAACCGTAGAGTGAGCAGTGTTCTGCCGCCGGAGCTTTGCTTTGCCCCCGGCGGCAGAATTTCATACTCCCGTCCAGTGATGCCTCAAAGGCGGAACGGATGCTGTATAGAAGATGGTCAGCGGTGAGACGCGGACCGTAATAGCGCAGTATTGGAGGGAAAACATGCAGCAAGAACAATTAGTAAATGAAATCGCCAGACTGGTGGCGGAACAGTTAAAGGGGATGGATCTTTATAATCCGAATGATCGGATTCCCATTGGCGTATCCGCAAGGCACGTTCATTTGACCCGGGAAGATGTGGAGATCCTTTTCGGAAAAGGCTATCAGCTCCATAAAAAGAAGGAGCTGATGGGCGGACAGTATGCCGCCCAGGAATGTGTAACCCTGATCGGGACAAAGCTTCGCGCCATTGAAAACGTGCGTGTGCTTGGTCCGGAAAGAAGCCGTTCCCAGGTGGAAATTTCCAAGACGGACGCGATTAAGCTTGGCGTGAACGCGCCGGTGCGCCTGTCCGGTGATCTGGACGGTTCGGCGCCGATTGCTCTGGCAGGCCCCCAGGGTGTGGTTTATCTGAAAGAGGGATGCATTATCGCGAAGCGCCACATTCATATGTCCCCGGCAGACGCGAAGCGTTTCGGCGTAGAGGACAAGCAGGTGGTGAAGGTTCGGTTTGAGAGCGGAAGAGGAGGTACTTTCGAGGATGTGCCCATCCGCGTGGACGACAGCTTTTCCCTGGAAATGCATATTGATACCGACGAGGCCAACGGACTGGGAATCACAAAAGATATGGGAATCCTGATTAAATAAGTTAGGAATGAGGAAGACATGATTATTGGAAAAGTTGTGGGAACCGTGATATGTACCCGGAAGAATCCCGACCTCATAGGAAATAAGTTTATGATTGTGGACCCCATGGAGAAGATGTCGGCCCACGGCGCGGACCGGATTGTGGCGGTAGATGACGTGGGAGCGGGAATCGGGGACATTGTGCTGGTGACAACGGGAAGCTCTGCGAGACTTGGAATCACGGATCCCAATTCTCCGGTGGATGCCTGTATCGTCGGCATTGTGGATGATCCGCAGAAAATAGTCATCGTTGAGTAACAGTTCAGCAGGGCTGAACTGCTGCATCGTTGAAAATTAGTCAGTGGCTGCGAGGCAGAAGGATTTGCGCAACGGTTCAGCAAGGCTGAATTGTTCCGGATTTGCCGGACAGCTATGTCAGTTACATAGATATAGGTTGGAGTAGTGAACATGGTAAATATGGTAGATTTGAAAAAAGCTTTATTTGAGGGCGGCGTCGTGGGAGCTGGCGGAGCCGGATTCCCTACCCATGCCAAGCTTTCGGACCAGGCGGAAACCATTATCTTAAACTGCGCGGAGTGCGAGCCTTTGATGAAGGTAGACCGTCAGCTGATGGTAGGCCACGTCAATGAAATCCTGTCAGGTATGCAGGTGCTGGTGGACGCGCTGGGTGCAAAGGAAGGGATCATCGCAGTTAAGAAATCCTACACAGCCTCAGTAGACGCGGTAAGGAGCAGCATTGCGGATTATAAGAGCCTTCGCCTTCATATTCTGCCGGATATTTATCCGGCCGGCGATGAGGTTGTGCTGATTTACGAGACCACAGGGAAAATCGTACCCCAGGGGAAAATTCCCATTCTGGTAGGATGCGTGGTCTGCAATGTGGAAACGGTACTGAACCTTTACCGAAAGGTGACTTACGGCACAAATGTCGTGACGAAATTTGTTACCATCGCAGGGCTGGTGAAGAAGCCTGTGACAGTGGAAGTTCCGGTGGGTGTCAGTGTACAGGAGCTGATCGATATGGCCGGTGGGTTTTCCACGGAGGAGAACGTCATGCTCATGGGCGGCCCCATGACGGGAAGAATCTGTTCTTTGAACGATGTGGTCACAAAGACCACAAAGGCGATTCTTGTGCTTCCGCCAAACTGCCCTCCCATAGAGAAGCGCAGAAGAAAACCGAACCGGAACATCCGGAATGCAATGTCCGTTTGTTCACAGTGTTCCATGTGTACGATGCTTTGTCCGCGTCATCTTCTGGGACAGTCCATTGAACCTCATGTGTTTATGCGGGCCATTGCCAACGGACTCACCGATAATGTGGAACCGTTTTTAAATTCGTTTTTCTGCTGTTCCTGCGGATTATGCGAAATGTATTCCTGCCATCAGGATTTGTCTCCCAGAAGTCTGCTGGATGCTTATAAGGCCGGCCTGCGCGCCAAGGGAGTCCGCATTCCGGACAAGCCGGGTAAGGGCGTTGCCGATCCCATGCGGGAAGAGCGCAAGGTACCGGAACACCGTCTGCTGAACCGTCTGGGCCTGGAACCTTTTGATGTGCCTGCTCCCATGGCAGGATGTCCCAGGGAAGTGACAGAGGTGAAGCTGATGCTTCGTCAGAACATCGGAGCGCCCTGCGTACCTTCTGTAAAAACCGGGGACCGGGTAGAGGCCGGGCAGCAGATCGCGGCTCCGCCGGATGGAGCGCTTGGTGCCTGCCTGCATGCCAGCATTACCGGGACCGTCACAGCGGTAACGGATAGTTTTGTGAGTATTAAAGCATAATGGAGATGAGAACGATGAAAGCGATTGGAATGGTAGAATATAAAACTGTTTCCACGGGCATTAAGGCAGCCGACCTGATCGTGAAAACAGCGGATGTTGAGCTGATCCAGGCTCAGACAGTATGTCCCGGTAAGTTTATTATCCTCTTTACCGGCGATCTGAGTGCAATCAGAGTTTCCGTTGATGCTGCCCAGAAAACGTATCCGGAAAGTCTGATTGACAGTTTCGTGCTGGGCAATCCCCATGAGTCTCTGTTCAAAGCTCTGACCTGCACGGCAGAGGTGGACGATATACGGGCGCTTGGTGTTGTGGAAACCTTCACTGGCGCTTCCGCGATTGTGGCGGCGGATCACGCGGCTAAGACAGCGGAGGTAACGGTGTTTGAAATCCGCGTGGCGAGAGGAATGTGCGGAAAGTCCTACGTTCTTCTGACCGGATCGGTGGCGGCCGTTACGGAGGCTGTGGAGTCCGCGGTGGCGCTGATCAAGGAAGAAGGCCTGGTTCTGGATTACGCGGTAATCCCCAGCCCCTCAAAGGATTTTGTAAAGACTCTGATCTGAGCGGTTTTCGGGCCGCGCCAGCAAAAAGAGCCGGAAGCTTAAAAGAAACAAAACTTTTAAGCTTCCGGCCTTTTGTTTGCGAGAATCCCGGAAAACGGAAATGCTGTGAGCTGGATGCGATGACGCTCACATCAGCGCTTTCGTTCATGGGCAGCTTCGCTTCGCCCCCACAGGAGCTGGAACAAAAGATAGACAATCACAAGGATAGCCGCGTACAAAACCGCGTTCACCTGGAACAGAACAATCCTGCGAAGGCGGTTGTACAGGCCTGCCTCATAGAGAAAAATACAGAAAAGCACAAAGGCGGCGGTCAGCGTAAGCCCCAGGGAACCCGGCCAGGTTTTCCGGCCGAAGCGGCGCAGAAGCATGCCGCCTGCGGGAAGAACTCCGAACCAGAGTAGATACAGGCAAAGGTGCAGAGTGCTGAAATGTACAACGGAGCGATCCGCGTACATCATAATATCAAAGAAAAGGCAAGGAACGAAAGCCCGGCTCAGGAGAGCTGCATACGCGCCAAAGCCCGCGGGAGCCGGCAGCGTCCGGGGACGTGCGGGAAACTGCAGTATATCAGAAATTTTCATAAAGACGCTCCTCTCAAACAGTGAAATACAATATCATTTTACCATAGGAGAGGAAAAAAACAAGGGAGAAGCTTCTTTACTTCTGCCGGCTTTTTGTTTATAATTAGGAAAGAAAACAGCCGCTGACTCTGCGGTTTCTGTGAAGACAGCGGAAAAAAGCGCGGGAAGCGGACCGCGCAAGGAGGAATGAAAGATGTCGATAGAGAGAGTCCGCTCATATTTCCGTGAGCTGGGCGAGGAGGAAAAGATACAGGAATTTTCGGTTTCCAGCGCTACGGTGGAACTGGCGGCCCAGGCAGTGGGCGTGGAGCCGGCCAGGATCGCGAAGACGCTGTCCTTTAAAAAGGACGACCATGCCCTTCTTGTGGTGGCGGCGGGAGACGCCAAGGTGGACAACCGCAAGTTTAAGGACAGCTTCGGTCTGAAAGCCAAGATGCTCTCCCCGGAGGAGGTTCCCGTTCTTACGGGACATAAGATCGGAGGCGTGTGTCCCTTTGCGGTGCCGGAGACAGCGGAAGTTTATCTGGACGTTTCCATGAAGCGGTTTGATGTGGTGTACCCGGCGGCCGGAAGCGCCAACAGCTGTGTCCGGCTTACCTGCCAGGAGCTGGAAAAAGATTCCCATGCTTTGAAGTGGGTGGATGTCTGCAAGGGCTGGCAGCCGGAATAAAAAGCCAGCCGTGTATCACAAAAAGTGCAAGAAAAAATCTATTTTCTGTATACAAGGAAATGGACTTTTTTTGCAGAATATGTTATCATTACTACATATGACACAAAAGGATATTGCGGCCGTGAAGGAATGAGCGGCTGCGGAAATTTTGTATCAGCATCCCTTAGCCGGGATTAAGAAATAAGGAGGAAATCAAAATGGCTAGAAAAATGAAGACCATGGACGGTAATCATGCAGCGGCCCACGCTTCCTATGCGTATTCTGACGTTGCGGCTATTTACCCGATTACACCGTCCTCTGTCATGGCGGAAGCGACTGATGAGTGGGCTACCCAGGGCAGAAAGAATATCTTCGGTCAGGAGGTTCAGGTTACTGAGATGCAGTCTGAGGCAGGCGCGGCGGGCGCTGTTCACGGTTCTCTGGCAGCCGGCGCACTGACGACTACATATACAGCTTCTCAGGGACTTCTGTTGATGATCCCGAACTTATACAAGATTGCCGGCGAGCAGCTTCCGGGCGTATTCAACGTATCTGCCCGTGCCGTTGCCAGCCACGCGCTGTCCATTTTCGGCGATCATTCCGATGTTTACGCCTGTCGCCAGACCGGATGCGCGATGCTCTGCGAGTCCAGCGTTCAGGAGGTTATGGACCTGACTCCGGTTGCGCACTGCTCCGCGATCAAGGGCAAGATTCCGTTTATCAACTTCTTTGACGGATTCCGTACTTCTCATGAGATCCAGAAGATTGAAACCTGGGATTATGAGGATCTGAAGGATATGGTAGATATGGATGCCATCGATGAGTTCCGTAAGAACGCGCTGAACCCGAACCATCCCTGCCAGAGAGGTTCCGCTCAGAACCCGGATATCTTTTTCCAGGCAAGAGAGGCATGCAATCCCTACTATGACAAGATGCCGGAAATCGTTCAGATGTACATGGACAAAGTGAACGAGAAGATCGGTACAAATTATAAGCTGTTTAACTACTACGGAGCAGAGGATGCTGAGCACATCATCATCGCTATGGGTTCCGTATGCGATACCATCGAGGAGACCATCGATTACCTGATGGCATCCGGCCAGAAAGTCGGCGTTGTGAAGGTTCGTCTGTACAGACCGTTCAGCGCAGAGGCTCTGATCGCGGCCATCCCGGAGACCGTAAAGCAGATCACGGTTCTTGACAGAACGAAAGAGCCGGGTGCCATGGGCGAGCCCCTGTATCTGGATGTTGTTGCGGCTTTGAAGGGCAGCAAGTTCGAGAGCATCCCGGTATTCACCGGCCGTTATGGCCTGGGTTCTAAGGATACCACCCCGGCGCAGATCGTTGCCGTTTACGGAAACACCGAGAAGCAGAAGTTTACGGTAGGTATCGAGGACGATGTAACTCATCTGTCCCTGGAGCTTGGCGAGCCGCTGGTTACCACTCCGGAAGGCACCATCAACTGCAAGTTCTGGGGCCTGGGCGCAGACGGTACCGTTGGCGCGAACAAGAACTCCATTAAGATCATCGGTGACAATACCGATATGTATGCGCAGGCATACTTTGATTACGATTCCAAGAAATCAGGCGGTGTGACCATGTCTCATCTGCGCTTCGGAAAGAAGCCGATTAAGTCCACCTACCTGATCCATAAGGCAAACTTTGTTGCCTGCCATAATCCGTCCTATGTGCGTAAGTACAACATGGTACAGGAGCTGGTTGACGGCGGTACCTTCCTGCTGAACTGCCCGTGGGATATGGAAGGTCTGGAGAAGCATCTTCCGGGCCAGGTAAAAGCATTTATCGCAAACCACAACATTAAGTTTTACGTGATCGACGGCGTTAAGATCGGTATCGAGACCGGTATGGGCCCCACAAGGATCAACACCATCCTGCAGTCCGCGTTCTTTAAGCTGGCGAACATCATCCCGCAGGACAAGGCCAACGAGCTGATGAAGGCTGCCGCAAAGGCTACCTACGGAAGAAAGGGCGACGATGTTGTACAGAAGAACTGGGCAGCTATCGATGCCGGCGCGCAGCAGGTAGTTGAGGTTCAGGTTCCGGAAAGCTGGAAGAACGCAGCTGACGAAGGACTGGATGTAAAGGTTGCTTCCGGAAATAGAAAAGATGTTGTTGATTTCGTAAACAACATTCAGGCGAAAGTAAACGCACAGGAAGGAAATACGCTGCCTGTATCCGCTTTCACGGATTACGTGGACGGCACGACGCCTTCCGGTTCCTCCGCTTATGAGAAGCGCGGTATCGCGGTAAACATCCCGGTTTGGAATCCGGAGAACTGTATCCAGTGTAACCGCTGCTCTTATGTATGCCCCCATGCCGTAATCCGTCCGGTTGCCATGACCGAGGCTGAGGTTGCAGCTGCTCCGGAAGGAATGCAGGTTCTGCCAATGACCGGTATGAAGGACTATAAGTTTGCCATGGTGATTTCCGCGTATGACTGTACAGGATGCGGTTCCTGCGCAAATGTCTGCCCGGGCAAGAAGGGCGCCAAGGCTCTGGCTATGGAGAATATGGAAGCCAACGCCGGTTCCCAGAAGTATTTTGATTACGCAGTTGAACTGCCCGCAAAGGCTGACGTGGTAGAGAAGTTCAAAGAGAACACCGTAAAGGGTTCTCAGTTCAAACAGCCGCTTCTTGAGTTCTCCGGTGCCTGCGCAGGCTGCGGCGAGACTCCGTACGCGAAGCTGATCACACAGCTCTTTGGCGACAGAATGTACATTGCCAACGCTACGGGATGCTCCTCTATCTGGGGTAACTCTTCACCCTCCACGCCGTACACGGTAAATGAGAAGGGACAGGGTCCTGCATGGTGTAACTCCCTGTTTGAAGATAACGCAGAGTTTGGTTATGGTATGCTGCTGGCTCAGAAAGCTATCCGCGGCGGTCTGAAAGAAAAGGTTGAGACCGTTATGGCAGACGAGAAGGCTTCCGAGGAAGTGAAGGCTGCCTGCAAGGAATGGCTGGATACCTACAATACAGGCGCTACCAACGGAACGGCTACGGACAAGCTGGTTGCCGCTCTGGAGGGTGTTGACTGTGATCTCTGCAAAGACATTGTAAAGAACAAAGATTTCCTGGCTAAGAAGTCACAGTGGGTATTCGGCGGTGACGGCTGGGCATACGATATCGGTTTCGGCGGCGTTGACCATGTACTGGCCAGCGGACAGGATATCAACGTAATGGTATTCGATACCGAGGTATATTCCAACACCGGCGGACAGTCCTCCAAAGCTACGCCTACCGGTGCCATCGCGCAGTTCGCGGCAGGCGGCAAGGAGACGAAGAAGAAGGATCTGGCTTCCATCGCCATGAGCTATGGCTATGTGTACGTGGCTCAGATCGCTATGGGTGCTGACTTCAACCAGACTGTGAAGGCCATTGCTGAGGCTGAGGCTTATCCGGGACCGTCTCTGATCATTGCTTACGCTCCGTGTATCAATCACGGTATCAAGAAGGGTATGGCAAAGGCTCAGACCGAGGAAGATCTGGCTGTTAAGTGCGGATACTGGCATCTGTTCCGCTTCAACCCGGCCGCAGAGGACAAGTTCACTCTGGATTCCAAGACCCCGACGGACAACTATCAGGAGTTCCTGGATGGCGAGGTTCGCTACAATTCTCTGAAGAGATCCAATCCGTCCAAGGCAGAGAGACTGTTCGCGAAGAACGAGTCCGAGGCAAAGGCAAGATACGCTTACCTGAACAAGCTGACCGCTCTGTATGGACACGAAGAATAATTAAGATAGTAAAGAAGAGTGCTTCGGCACTCTTCTTTTTTCGCCGCAGAGGCAGAACAAAAGGGCGTGGGTTTACCTGATGATTCGATAAACAGAGGAGGATGCGGATGGAGAATAACGAGCTTTTGATGATTTATGGAACGAATTATAAGGAAATGACGAAACGGCTTCTGGAAGCAGCACATCTGGAAGAGCGGATTTCGAATAAGGCGGCACGAATTGGGATTAAGCCGAACCTGGTGTCGGCGTCAGAGGCTTCCTGGGGAGCAACGACGCACCCGGAGATTGTGGCGGGGATTATAGAATACTTGAAAGAGCGGGGGTTCTTGCGGATGGTGATCCTTGAGGGGTCCTGGGTGGGCGGAAAAACCGAGGAGGCAGTGAGTCTGTGCGGCTATGAGCGCCTCTGTGAGGAGTACGGGGTCCCCTTTTGGGATATGCAGAAAGACCGGGGAGAGACAAGGGACTGCGCTGGAATGGAGCTGTCCGTGTGCCGGAAAGTGAGGGAGATTGATTTCCTGATCAATGTGCCGGTGCTGAAAGGCCATTGCCAGACCAGAGTAACCTGCGCGCTGAAGAATATGAAAGGACTGCTTCCGAATAAAGAGAAGCGGCGTTTTCATTCCATGGGACTGCATAAGCCCATCGCGCACCTGAACGCGGGCATTCACCAGGATTTTATTGTGATCGACAATATCTGCGGGGATCATGATTTTGAGGACGGCGGGAATCCGGTGGTTATGAACCGGATCTGCGCGGGAGCGGACCCGGTGCTTTGCGACGCCTTTGCCTGCAGCGTACTGGGGTATACGGCGGACGAGGTGCCTTATCTTCGCATGGCAGAGAGACTGGGGATTGGAACCACGGATCTTGGAAAGGCACGTGTGACGGAATTGAACCGTCCGGCGGCAGATTCCCGGGAGAAGGGGGCGTTCCCTTGGGAGAACGCGCAGCACATGGCGGGGCAGCGCCGGATTGTGGCTCTGGAGGATGCTGTGGAGGAGGTGGACTCCTGCAGCGCGTGCTATGGATATTTGATTCCTGCCCTGGATGAGCTGCGCCGGGAGGGCATGTTAAAAAAGCTGGATACAAAGATCTGTATTGGCCAGGGATTCAAGGGAAAGACTGGAAAACTGGGGATCGGAAGCTGTACGGCGGGCTTTGAAAAGAGCCTGAAAGGCTGCCCGCCGACCGAAGGAGAGATCCTCGCGTTTTTGCGGAAATACCTGGAAGACTTTGCGGCGGCTACCGAAGATCCTTCACAGACGCCCGGGGAATGAGCTCTACATCCAGAATCTGCGTCTCGCTGGTCCCTTTGGACTGGCTCAGACGGCGAAGCAGAATTTCGCAGGTCCTTTCCGCCTTCAGATCAATATCCTGGCGAATGGTGGTAAGACCGGGAACCAGTGTCTGACCGAGGGGGAGATCATCGAAGCCGATGACAGACAGATCTTCCGGAATAGATAAAGAAAGTTCTCCTGCGGCTTTATAAAGCTGCCAGGCGATGTGGTCAGAGCTTGCGAACAGTCCGGTGGGAGGAGCCGGCGACCGTTTCAGTCCCACCAGAATTTCCCTGGCGGAGGAGAGTGAGATATTGCAGATTTGTTCTCGGGACAGGGTGATACCATTCTCCTTCAGCGTATCGGAAAAGCCGCGGAGCCTTTCCGTGATGACACCGGATTTTCCGGAAAGAGGGGCGCAGAAGGCGAGGCGAGTATGACCGTGGGAGAGGAAGAAGCGTGCGGCCAGGCAGCCGCCCTTATAGTCATCGATTCCCACGTTGCTGATCTGCCGGACATTGCTGTAGCTGTCAGTAAAAATCAGTGGAATCCGATTGTTCTGCCGGATCTGCCGGATTTCATCGTCAAACAGACCGAGAAACACAGCGCCCTCCGCGTTCCAGGAACGCAGACCAAAGGTAATCTCTGAGAAGTCCCGGACAAAATGTATCATGATATAGTAACCTTCTCTCTGGAGAAGCTGAATTACCCTTCCCAGAAAGAAGGCGTTGTAGGGATCTGTCAGGGGATTCCCGGTATCGGTGTCGCGCAGGATTACCGCGATGATTCTGGATGACCGGGCGGCCAGGCTTCTGGCGGAGGAATTGGGAATATAACCGAGTTCTTCCGCCAGAAGCCTGATTTTTTCCGCTGTTTCGTTGGATACCTTATTTTGTTCGCCGTTTAAAGCGCGGGAGACGGTCATCATGCTTACTCCGGCTTTTTCGGCAATGTCTTTTAAAGTTGCCATCAGAAGTCCTCCCTTCTTTCGCGGACAGCAGGGCAGAGATGTTGTCTGGCAGTAAATTTTAGGTTTAACGTTATCAATAAAAACTGCCCGTTTCCGCAACAAGTCTTGAAAATCTTTTCATTTATTATATCCTTTTTTGAGAAGAAAAGCAATGGAAATATTCCAGATCGATTCTTTAAATATCCCTTTAAAACCGGTATAAACAGTGCAAAATGAACAAATTATCGTGGATAGAATTGGGGAAAATATAGAAAAATAGAAAAAGGATTGACTTTGCTAAGATGGAGTGATAAGTTATATTTAAAGGTTAGCGCTAACATATGCTGAAGAAACGGACTTGCAAAGAAATGGGAAATATTAAAGAGAATGGAGGCACCACTTATGCGGAAAAGTATTCTGGCGGCCGGGATGGCCGCAGCGCTTTTGCTGTCCCTGACGGGATGCGGAGGTGAGGAGACCGTTTCCCACAAGGGCATAACGGATACGAACCCGGACAAGGGACTGGCGGTTATGGGAGAACATGTGACCTACGATCCCAATCATCTGGTAAACGGCGGAGAGCCGGTAGTGCTGGACTGGTGGCTGTGGGACGCGCCGGATCTGTTTGGATCCATCGCGGAAGAGTACGAGAAGATTCATCCAAATGTAACAATCAATATTATCAATAATCCCTGGGACGGCTATTGGACAAAGCTGCCGTTGGCGCTTCAGAAAAAGGAGAAGGGACCGACGCTTTTCAATGTTCATAACAGTTATCAGCATCTGGTTCTGACATACATGGCCCCCTATGAGATCGATCTGGAGGATTTGAAGGCGGACTTCTTTACGGCCCAGTCCCATGAAATCGACGGAAATATCTATTACACAGACTTTGGCGTGATGACGGGCGCTATTTATTATAATCAAGATATGTGGGAAGCTGCGGGGCTTACGCAGGAAGATATCCCTGAAACCTGGGACGAATTCCGGGAGGTAGCGAAAAAGCTGACAATCTGGGAAGACGGAAAGCTGGTCCAGGCAGGATTCAATTACAACGGGGATTTCCAGAACCTGCTTCTGGGCGTGCCCTATCAGTTCGGCGACACGCTTTTTAAAGAAGATGGAAAGACGGCCTGTTTTACCACTGATGGTATGCTGGAAACGGCGCGGATGCTGGTGGATTTCTATGAGGTGGATCAGGTAGGCGATGAGGACTTTGGGGCTGACGCCGCCCAGAGCTTTGGTCAGGGACAGTCCGCCATGGTGTATAAATGGGGCCATCATTACGGATATATGCAGACGAATTACCCGGATATCCGCTACGGAACCTTTGAGATCCCAACATCCGATGGAACCCCTTTCGCCTATGACCGTTACAACGGCGAAGCCACGCCGGGCATCAACAAAAACGCTTCGCCGGCCCAGCAAGAGGCTGCCCAGGATTTTATCCGTTTTTATCTGGCGAATACCGGCATCCAGAAGGAACTCTGCATGTATTACAGCCTCTTCCCGGCGAACAACAGTCTGCGTGATGATGAGGAACTGAAGGAAAATCCGGCCATCCGGGCGGTTTCCGAACATATTGAGGAGTATATCTGGCCGGGAGCCATGCCATCTACGGTTGAGTCCAATCTGGGAATCGCCGCGCAGGATATTCTCTATAATAAAAAGGATATCGAAAAGACTTTAAAGACGGCAGCGGATATCGTAAACGTGGATCTGGCGAATACAGACTTTACCTCGGCGGAGAGTCTGTATTATAAATACGAAAGCAAGGGGGAGTAACGTATGTTTAAGAAAAAAAGACCGCTGCAGAGCAAAAGTGAAATTGTTCTGAGAAATATTGTCGTAATCTTTCTTGTGGCTTATATGTCTGTGTTCCTGCTGATCCCCATTATCATGGCATTTGCCGGGAGTTTCCACCTTTGGAACCCCTTAAACGGTACATATGAGTGGATTGGCCTGGACAATTACATCCGCATGTTTCAGTATCCCACCTTCTGGACCTCTATGGTTAATACGATTGTGTTCTGCGTGGTGGTAGTGTTTTTCCGGGTGCTGCTGGGGCTGGCTTTGGCTTATGCCATTACCTCGCGGATGACAAAGCACAAGACATTTTTCCGTACGATCTTCTACATGCCGACAGTAACGCCCCTGGTGGCGGTGGCATTTGTGTGGAAGATCATGTATAACCCGCAGTTCGGACTGATCGACCAGATTTTCGGCCTGGATATTAACTGGCTTTATGACAGCGTTTTCGCTTTGCCGTCGGTTATGGTCATGACGATCTGGAAGGACTTCGGCTACGCGGTAATCCTGTTTATGTCAGGCCTCTTATCCATCCCTTCGGAGTATTACGAGGCGTCCAGTATCGACGGGGCCAATGCCTGGCAGACCTTCCGCTACATCACCCTGCCAATGCTGAAGCCGACCATGATCTTTGTGGTGATTACCTCAGTAATCTCCTACCTGCAGGCGTATGTTCCGGTTATGGTTATGACAGAGGGCGGGCCGGGAACCTCGACTTTTTTGAGCTCCTATCTGGTATATGACCAGGCCTTCGTAAAATATAACTTTGGCTATGCATCTGCCATCGCTTTCTTTATCCTGCTTCTGACAGCGGTTCTGACCGTTCTGTCCTTTAAGGTGACAGGAGAGAAAGCATAGAGGAAAGGAGGAGATGATAATGAAAAAACGGGTTATGAATATTGCGCTGTTTGTTGTGCTGCTGCTTGTGGGAATCCTGACGGTGGTACCCTTTGTCTGGATGGTGCTGTCCTCCTTTAAGACGAACGCGGAGATCAGCGCTCTGAACCAGACGCTGCTGCCGCTGGAATTTACTCTGGAAAACTATACTTCCCTCCAGTCAAATTTTAATTTTCTGCGCTACTTCGCAAACAGTGTGTTTATCGCGGTAGTGGTGACGGCTCTGGTCATTTATATAAGCTGTCTGTGCGGATTCGTGCTGAGCAAATATAAGTTTAAAGGGAAAAACCTGATTTTCGGGGTTGTAATGATGACGATGATGATACCCTGGTCCGTAACGATTATTTCACGGTATACGATGTTTATGGAGGCAGGGCTGCAGGATACCTACTTATCACTGATTCTGCCGGTGATGGTAAGCGGTTTTGGAATCTTTATGATGAAGCAGGATATTTCCGGCCTGCCGGACGAACTTTTGGAGGCTGCCAGAATGGACGGAGCCAATGAATTCAGGATTTTCCATAAGATTGTGCTGCCGATGAGTAAGAACTCCATTTCCGCCATCGCGATTTTCCAGTTCCTTTGGGTGTGGGAGGATTATCTGTGGCCGTACCTGATGATTGACAGTGAGGAAAAGCAGCTTTTGGCGGTGGGACTGACCACCTTTAATGGCCGGTATGCTACGGATTACGGCGGACTTTTCGCCGCAACGGCCATTTCCATTATACCAGTGCTGATTATTTACGTGATTTTCCAGAAGCGTTTTGTGGCGGGTGTCGCCGCAGGCGCGGTAAAGGGTTGATGAGCGGGATTTAAAGAGCGAAAGGAGAAAAGCGTTTATGAAAGAAATCTATCAGATCAGGACCGCTCCGGTCTGCCGGGAGGAAGCGGTGATTCAGGGTGAAAAATATCGGATCAGTATTCTGACTCCCTGGCTTTTCCGTCTGGAATACAGCGAGGAGGGGCATTTTGAGGATCGAGCTACCCAGTGCGTGCAGAACAGAAACTTCTCTGTACCGGAATACCAGATTTTGGAGACAGAAAACGAATTGAAGGTGATTACCGAGGGGGTCTTGCTGCGCTACGACAAGCAGAAATTTTCTCCCAACGGTTTGTCACTCCAGGTCAGGGGAAATCTAAGCGCCTACAGCAGCATATGGCATTACGGAGAAGAGGTGTCCGATCTGGGAGGGACTGCCAGGACGCTGGATGCAGCGGATGGAGCTGTGGAGCTGGGACATGGACTGATTTCTCCCAACGGCTTTTCCGTGCTGGATGACAGCAAATCCCTTCTGCTCAGGGAAGACGGCTGGGTGGAGCCTAGAAGCTGTGAGGCCACAGATCTTTATTTTTTTGGATATGGACATGATTATGAGAAGTGTCTGCGGGACTTTTACCGGCTGAGCGGCAGCGTGCCGCTCCTTCCCCGGTATGCTCTGGGCAACTGGTGGAGCCGTTTCCACCGATATTCGGAGAAAGAGTACAAGGCGTTGGTGGAGCGTTTTGAGAAGGAGGGAATTCCCTTTTCCGTCTGTGTTTTGGACATGGACTGGCATCTGGTGGACATTGATCCGAAATATGGGAGCGGCTGGACCGGATATACCTGGAACCGGGAATTGTTCCCGGATCCGAAGGAATTTCTGGGATGGCTTCACAGCCGCAACCTGCGGGCAACTTTAAATGTTCATCCCGCGGAGGGCGTGCGTCCCTTTGAGGAGGCTTACCGGGAGATGGCTGAGGAACTGGGGAAAAATTGGGAAAAGGAGGAAACCATTGACTTTGATTTCACGGATCCGGAATTTATAGAAGCGTACTTCCGTTTTCTGCATCATCCCAATGAGGAGAACGGCGTGGACTTTTGGTGGGTGGACTGGCAGCAGGGCGGATACACCCGGATACCTGGACTGGATCCTCTTTGGATGCTGAACCATTATTATTTTCTGGACAGCAGACGGGGAGGAAAGCGTGGGCTGACCTTTTCAAGATACGCGGGACCCGGAAGCCACCGCTATCCGGTGGGTTTTTCCGGAGATACTCTGATTACCTGGAAGTCCCTGGATTTTCAGCCGTATTTTACAGCCAATGCCAGCAATATCGGTTACGGATGGTGGAGCAATGACATCGGCGGCCATATGCTGGGCATTAAGGATGACGAGCTTGCCGTCAGATGGGTACAGTTCGGCGTGTTCTCCCCCATCCTCAGGCTCCACAGCTCCAACAGCCCATTTACCGGAAAGGAACCCTGGAATTACGGCCCGGCGGCGGAAAGTGTAATGAAACGTTACCTGCGGCTGCGTCACGAGATGATTCCCTACTTATATACTATGAACTATCTCGCAAGCCGCCAGGGCAAGCCGCTGCTGCGCCCTATGTATTATCTGAGCCCGGAGCGGCCGGAGGCTTATGAAGTTCCAAATGAATATTATTTCGGAACGGAGCTGATTGCATGCCCAATCACAAGGCCCGCGGACAAGCCCTCCGGGACGGCGTCCTTCACGGCGTGGCTTCCGAAAGGAAAGTGGTTTGACATTTTTAACGGACGGGTTTATGACGGAGGAAGGAAGATGAAACTGTACCGGAGACTTGACAATATCCCGGTGCTGGCGAAGGAGGGCGGAATCCTTCCGATGGCGGATTCGGAGACGGTCGGAAACGGCGTGGATAATCCGGAAAAAATGACCGTGAAAATCTTTCCGGGGAAAAATGGCGAATTTTCCCTGTATGAGGATGATGGAATCAGCGAAGAGGAAGGGGACAAAGGCTTCGGTATTACCCGGATGTGCTGGGATTATGAAGGAGAGGGCGTCTTTACTGTGTTTCCGGTAAGCGGAAATCCGGAATTTGTACCGGAAAAGAGAAGCTATACGCTGGAATTTTACTGCATCGGGAAGAAAAAACTTACTCTTCTGGTAAACGGAAGGGAGATGGAAAAGGAAGTTTTCTGGCAGGAGGAGAAAGGAGTCCTCACGGTACGAGCCCCCTGGATTTCCAGAGGGGACCGGCTGGAAGTACGCTTTTTGGAACCGCTGTCCGTGACACGGCCCGATAAAACAGCCCAGATTTTCCGGGCGCTCTATCCGGCTGAAATCGAATACGCACAAAAGGAGCGCATTTATGGATATGCGCTGGACGGAAAGACACCCGCGGAGCTGATCGGGATTCTCCAAACCATGGAGCTGGAGGAAAGCGTTTACGGAATGCTTCTGGAGATCCTGCTGGCGTAAACGTAAAAAAATTTATTCCCATCGGGAAATTGCCAGCTGTCGCAACCTGCTTTACAAGGACCGGCAAGTATGGTATCCTTAATTGATAAAAGGAGCCGTACCGGCCGGTTTTTTGCCGTACTGCGCCTTTTAGACGGCAGACGCGGGAAGACCGCCAGGAGGAATACCGCGAGAAATTCCGTGTCTGAATGGAGGCAAGCTTATGAAATTGACAGATTTACTGGAAAGACTGGATTATACATGCATCCAGGGAAAGCTGGACAAGGAGATAAAGGCGATTGTAAACGACTCCCGCAAGGCGGTTCCGGATTCTTTGTTTTTCTGTATTCAGGGGGCCGTGACGGACGGGCATGAGTACGCGGCGGAGGTGGCCGGTAAGGGAGCTGCCGCCATCGTGGTGCAAAGACCTGTCGCTGTCCCAAAGGAGGTGACCGTGATCCAGGTGGAGGACAGCCGTTATGCCATGGCTCTGATCGCGGCGGCCTGGTACGGGTACCCGGCGGAAAAAATGAAGGTTATCGGGATCACCGGCACCAAGGGAAAGACCACCACGGCCTATATGGTGAAATCCATTCTGGAGGCTTCCGGTTTTAAAACCGGCCTGATCGGCACCATTGAAGTCATTGCAGGGGAGGAACATATCCCCGCGAACAATACTACGCCGGAGTCGGTTCTGATACAGGAGTATTTCAGCAGAATGGAGCGGGCAGGCTGTGACTGTGTGGTCATGGAGGTATCCTCCCAGGGGCTGAAGCTTCACCGGACGGCGGGCATTCCCTTTGAGATCGGCATTTTTACGAATCTTGGAGTGGATCACATCGGGCCCGCGGAGCATGAAAGCTTTGAAGACTATGTGTATTGCAAAAGCCTGCTGTTTCGCCAATGCCGGATCGGGATCGTCAACAAAGACGACCCGCACCTGGAGCAGATTCTGCAGGGGCACACCTGCCAGGTGGAGACCTTCGGCTTTTCGGAGGAGGCAAATCTGAGGGCAGAGGATACCAGACTCGTATCCAGGCCGGGATATCTGGGCATTGCCTATAAGGTTACCGGACTTCTGGATTTGGATGTGGAGATCGATATACCGGGGCGGTTCAGCGTCTATAATTCCCTGACAGCCATCGCGGTGTGCCGCCATTTCGGTGTTCCCAGAGAAGCCATACGGAACTCTCTGAAAAAATTAAAGGTAAAGGGAAGAGTGGAGATGGTAAAGGTCTCCGATGACTTTACGCTGATGATCGACTATGCTCACAATGCCATGAGTCTGGAAAGTCTTCTGACGACTCTGCGGGAGTATCAGCCCAAACGGCTGGTATGCCTCTTTGGCTGCGGAGGAAACCGCTCCAGAGACCGCAGATTTGAGATGGCCCATGTAGCTGGACGGCTGGCGGATTTTACGATTATCACCTCGGATAATCCGCGGTATGAGGAACCGGAAGCTATCCTGGACGACATTGAGAAAGGAATGCGGGAGACGGAGGGCAGATATATCAAGATCGTGGACCGGAAAGAGGCCATTGCCTACGCGATTCATCACGGACAGCCCGGAGATGTGATTGTGCTGGCGGGAAAGGGCCATGAGGATTACCAGGAGATCCGCGGTGTAAAATATCACATGGATGAGAGAGACTTGATCCGTGAGATCCTTGAGGAGGACCGCAGGAAGGCGGGTGTTTGAATGTCCCTTTTCGCGGACGTGATTGTAGACATCAGCCAGGAGAGCCTGGACCGTCCGTTTCAGTACCGGATTCCGGTGGATTTGGCAGGGCGTGTCGGCCCCGGAACGGCGGTGCGGATTCCCTTTGGCAGAGGCGACCGGGAGATTACCGGATATGTGATCGGCACAGGACAGACGCCCAAGATCGCCCCGGAGCGGATTAAAGAAATCGCGGGCGTCCTGGAAGGAAGTGTGGGAGTTGAGGCCAGGCTCATTGCCCTGGCCGCCTGGCTGCGGGATTTTTACGGTTCCACTATGATCCAGGCTTTGAAGACAGTCCTTCCCGTGAAAAAGAAAGAAAAGCCAAAGGCACAGACTATTTTGAGCCTGGCGGCAGCGGAGGAGGAGGCTGAAAAAAGTCTGGCGCTGTTTCGGCAAAAACACCAGAACGCCAGAGCAAGGCTTTTGGAGGCGCTGATTCAGGAGAGAGAGCTTCCGTCCCAGCTGGTGACGAGAAAATTGAATGTGACGGCTCCGGTTATCACTTCCCTGGAAAATATGGGCCTCCTGCGAAAGACGGTGCGCCAGGAATACCGGAATCCGGTTCATGTCCGGGAGGGCGGCAGGAGAAGCGTGGCTTTGAACCTGGCCCAGCAGACGGTTGCAGACCAGATCACAAAGGCCTGGGAAGAAGGAAACCGGAAGCCGTGCCTGATCTACGGGGTTACAGGCTGCGGAAAGACGGAAATTTATATGGAGCTGATTGCCAGGGGAATCGCGAGAGGACAGCAGGCCATTGTCCTGATTCCGGAGATTGCCCTGACGTATCAGACCGTGATCCGCTTTTACCGCAGATTCGGCGACCGGATTTCGATTATGAATTCTAGGCTCTCAAAAGGGGAACGCTATGATCAGTACGAGCGGGCTAGAAAAGGACTTATCGACGTGATGATCGGCCCCAGGTCCGCGCTGTTTACGCCTTTTCCGAATCTTGGGATTATCATTGTGGACGAAGAGCACGAGACGTCCTACCAGAGCGAGACCTCTCCAAGATACCATGCCAGGGAGACTGCGGTCCGCCGGGGGGAGCTTGAGGACGCCATGGTGGTGTTCGGCAGCGCTACACCCTCGCTGGAAGCTTACTATAAGGCCAGCCGGGGGATTTATACCTTATACACCATAAAGGAACGGGCGCAAAAACGCGCCCTTCCTACGGTGCAAATCACGGATATGCGTAAGGAGCTGGCGGCGGGGAACCGGACGGTGCTGGGAAGGAAGCTTCGTCAGGAGCTGGAGGAGTGCCTGGCGGCAGGGGACCAGGCCATGCTGTTTTTAAACCGCAGAGGATACGCGGGATTTTTGTCCTGCCGTTCCTGCGGCGCTCCCGTCAAATGTCCCCACTGTGACGTGTCTCTCTCAATTCACCGGGGAGGACGTCTGGTGTGCCACTACTGCGGCTATGAGACGCGGATACCGGAAACCTGTCCGGAATGCGGTTCTTCCTTCCTGCGAAGCTTCGGCATCGGCACACAGCAGGTGGAAGATTTTATAAAAAAGGAATTTCCCCGTGCAAGAGTCCTTCGCATGGATCTGGACACCACGAGAGAAAAGGACGGTCACGAAAAGATTCTGGCGGCCTTTGCGGACCGGGAGGCCGATATTCTGATTGGCACCCAGATGATCGTAAAGGGGCACGATTTCCCGGATGTGGTTCTGGTGGGAATTCTGGCTGCGGACATGTCCCTTCATGCCAGCGATTACCGGGCCGCGGAGCGGACCTTTCAGCTTCTGACCCAGGCCGCGGGCAGGGCCGGGAGGGGCGGCCGGGAGGGCCGTGTGGTTATTCAGACCTACGACCCCGGTCACTACAGCATCCGTGCCGCGGCAAAGCAGGACTATGAGGAATTTTACCGCCAGGAGATCCTTTACCGGAGTATGGGAGGATACCCGCCATCAGGCGCCATGCTGGCGGTTCATGGTACCTGCGAGGATGAGGCTTATCTTGGAATGGCTATGGGGTATCTGAAGGAATTCCTGGACCGGCTGGCAGGAAAATGCGGGGCAGGCATCATCGGTCCCGCGGAGGAGACGGTGGCGAAAATCAACGATATTTACCGGAGAGTGCTGTATGTAAAGCATTCCCGGGAGGAGGTACTGACCTTTTTAAAAGAAAAGGCCGAGCAATATATGGAAATCAACGAAGGATTCCGGAAAATTACAGTGCAGTTTGAGCGGTGCTGAAGGCGCCGCGCTGCGGGAAAGGTTGGAGGAGAAAAGATGGCACTGAGAACAATCCGTATCATGGGCGACAAGGTTTTAGAGAAAAAATGCAAAGAGGTAAAGGCGATGACCCCACGGACAAAGCAGCTGATCGGGGATATGTTTGAGACCATGTACGACGCCTGCGGGGTGGGCCTTGCGGCGCCTCAGGTGGGAATTTTAAAAAGAATCTGCGTAATCGACACGGACGGCACCCCTTACGTGCTGATCAATCCGGTGATTCTGGAGACGAGCGGAGAGCAGACCGGAAACGAGGGCTGTTTAAGCCTTCCCGGCCAGATGGGCGTGGTTACCAGGCCGAATTATGTCAAGGTTAAGGCTCTGAATGAGAACATGGAAGAGTACGTTCTGGAAGCCACGGAGCTTCTGGCCAGAGCCATTTGCCATGAGACGGAGCATCTGGACGGGATCATGTTTACCTCCCATGTGGAAGGGGACCTGATCGATGTCACCGAGGAGTATGAGGAGACCGAAGATTGAAAGGAAGCTTCTGAAATGAGAGTTGTTTTTATGGGAACCCCGGATTTCTCCGTGGGGACTTTGGAGGCGCTGATCGCCTCGAAGCATGAGGTGTGCGCGGTGGTGACCCAGCCGGATAAGCCAAGGGGAAGAGGAAAAGCCGTGCAGTTTACACCGGTAAAGGAAGTGGCTGTCCGGGAAAACATACCGGTTTATCAGCCAAAGAAGGTCCGGGATCCGGAATTTGTGGAAACGCTGAGAGGACTTGGGGCGGATGTGATCGTGGTCGTTGCCTTTGGCCAGATCATCCCCCAGTCAATCCTGGATCTGACAAAATACGGATGCATCAACGTCCACGCCTCCCTGCTGCCGAAATACCGGGGGGCCGCGCCCATACAGTGGGCGGTAATCAATGGAGAGAGAGAATCCGGCGTGACCACCATGCAGATGGACGCCGGGCTGGATACGGGAGATATGCTTCTGAAAACCGTGGTTCCCCTGGACGAGGAGGAGACCGGCGGAAGCCTGTTTGAAAAGCTTTCCAAGGCCGGGGCATCGCTTCTGCTGGATACCCTTTCCGGCCTTGAGGTCGGGACGATCGTACCCGAAAAGCAGGGGGAAACCACCACTGAGTACGCGAAAATGCTGACAAAGGACATGGGCAGAATCGACTGGAGCCGGGACGCCGTATCCATCGAGCGCCTGGTACGGGGGCTGAATCCCTGGCCCAGCGCTTACACGAAAATCAACGGCAAGACGCTGAAAATCTGGAAAGCCAGAGCGCTTTCGGAGGACGGAAAAAAGCAGGCTGTTTCCGAAAACGGCGGCGCGCCAAAGCCGGAGGAGAGCGGCCGTGGGGCTGCCGCGCCGGGAACGGTTCTGGCGGCGGAGGGCGGAAAGCTCTGGATTCAGACGGGAAGCGGCGCGCTTTCCGTGGAGGAGCTCCAGCTTGAGGGAAAGAAGCGCATGGACACGGCGGCATTTCTGCGGGGATATGCCATAAAGGAGGAGACCGTTTTATGCTCTTGACCTATACGAATTCATTCTGGGGATACGGAGGCTACGGGACAGGTCTGTTCTTCGATCCTACCTATCTTCTGGTTCTGGCGGGCCTGATTTTGTGCCTTCTGGCCCAGGCCGGCGTAAAAAGTACCTTCGCGAAGTATTCCAGGGTGCGAAGCCGCAGCGGGCTCACCGGAGCGGAGGCCGCCAGACAGGTGTTAAACAGCGCGGGAATCTATGATGTCTCAATCCAGAGAGTTTCCGGAAACCTGACGGACCACTACGATCCCAGGACGAAGGTGCTCCGCTTATCGGACAGCACCTACGCCTCGGCTTCCGTGGCCGCCGTGGGGGTGGCTGCCCATGAGTGCGGGCATGCCATCCAGCATCAGAAAGGATATGGCCCCCTGATGCTGCGAAGCACTTTGGTGCCCGCGGCCAACATCGGCTCTTCGCTGGCCTGGCCCATCTTTTTCGCGGGGCTGATTTTTTCCATGCAGCCGCTGCTGACGGCGGGAATTGTGCTGTTTGGGCTGGCCGTGCTGTTTCAGCTTGTGACCCTTCCGGTGGAAATCAACGCTTCCACCAGAGCGGTGAAAATCCTTTCAGGGACAGGACTTGTGACGGAGGAAGAAAAAGGCGGAGTGAAAAAGGTTCTGATGGCCGCTGCCCTGACGTATGTGGCGGCGCTGGCATCTTCCCTTCTTCAGCTGCTTCGTCTGATTATACTGGCAGGAGGTAGAAGACGGGATGACTGAAGTCATTAATCTTCGGGAAATTATACTGGGCATTCTGATGGAGGTTATGGAAGAGGAAGAACAAAGCCATCAGGTTCTGCGCAGAGTTTTGGAAAAATACCAGTTTTTGGATAAACGGGACCGGGCTTTTATTTCCAGAGTGTCGGAGGGCACTCTGGAAAATCTGATTTTAATTGATTATATTATCGGACAGTTTTCCAGCGTGGCGGTGGCGGATATGAAGCCTTTGATCCGCAATCTCCTGCGTCTGTCCGTTTATCAGCTCAAATTCATGGACAGCGTTCCGGATTCCGCTGTCTGCAATGAAAGCGTAAAGCTGGCCCAGAAAAAGGGATTTTACAATCTGAAGGGCTTTGTGAACGGCGTGCTGCGAAGCATTGCCAGAAATTTGGATAAAGTGGTTTACCCGGACCGGGAGACGATGCCGGTGGCTCATCTGTCCGTTCTGTATTCCATGCCGGAGTGGATTGTGAAGGACTGGATGAATCTTTACGGTTTCGATACGGTGGAGAAGATCTGCCAGGCGTTTCAGGAGCCCTCCCGGACCTATGTCCGGTGCAACTTCTCCAAAGCGTCCAAGGAGCAGATTATCGAGAGCCTGGCGGCCCAGAATATTCTGGCGGAGCCGTCGCCATATCTGGACTGCGCCCTTGAGCTGAAAGGCGTAAATTATCTGCAGGCGGTGGAAGCCTTTAAAAAGGGATGGATTCAGGTGCAGGACATCAGCTCCATGCTGGTGGGAGAGGCGGCGAATCCGGCCTGGTCGGATTACTGCATCGATGTCTGCGCTGCCCCCGGAGGAAAGGCTTTGCATCTGGCAGATAAGCTTAAAGGAAGCGGCTATGTGGAGGCCAGGGATTTGACGGATCAGAAGGCGGACAGGATTCAGGAGAACATCGAGCGCGCCGGCATGATTAACATTCAGGCCATCGCGGCGGACGCCACGATCTTTTATCCGGCTTCCGTGGAAAAGGCGGACGTGCTTCTGGCGGACGTGCCTTGCTCCGGTCTTGGCGTGATCGGGCGCAAGCAGGATATAAAATATAAGATGACCCCGGCGAAACAGGCGGAAATCGTCAAACTCCAGAGAAAAATCCTGGACACGGTGTTTCAGTATGTAAAGGTGGGAGGAACGCTGATCTACAGCACCTGCACCATCGGGGCGGAGGAAAACCAGTACAATCTCAAATGGTTTCTGGATAATTATCCTTTCCGCCTGGAAAGTCTGGACCCGTATCTGCCCCAGGCCTGGAGAAGCAAGACAACCCAGGCCGGATATCTGCAGCTTCTGCCGGGCGTACATAAGGCGGACGGCTTTTTTCTGGCAAGACTTACGAGGATTGGATAATGGAAAAAACAGATATAAAATCGATGGATTACCCGGAGCTTTCCGCTTTTTTGACCGGGATGGGCGAAAAGTCTTTCCGGGCGGGACAGATTTACCAGTGGCTTCATGAAAAGCTGGCTCAAAGCTTTTCTGAGATGACGAATCTGTCCGCGGCTTTGCGGGAACGGCTTAACGAAAGCTGCGAGCTCACCTGCCTGGAGCCTGTGGAGATTCTGACCTCCAGAATCGATGGAACCCAGAAGTACCTTTTCCGCCTTGCGGACGGAAACGTCATTGAAAGCGTGCTGATGAAATACCACCACGGAAATTCCGTGTGCATTTCTTCTCAGGCAGGCTGCCGGATGGGCTGCCGGTTCTGCGCCTCCACCATCGGAGGACTCAAGCGGAATCTGACGCCGGCAGAGCTGCTGGAACAGGTCTATCAGATCCGAAGGCTTTCCGGAGAGCGGGTATCCAATGTGGTGCTTATGGGAACCGGAGAGCCTCTGGACAATTATGAAAATGTGAAAAAATTTATCTGTATGCTGAGTGATGAGAGGGGACAGAACATCAGCGGACGGAATATTACCCTGTCCACCTGCGGGATTGTGCCGAATATCTATCGCCTTGCCAAAGAGGGGCTGCAGATTACCCTGGCCTTGTCCCTGCACGCGTCCAGTCAGGAAAAACGAAGAGATCTGATGCCCATCGCGAACAAATACAGTCTGGATCAGGTGATGGAAGCCTGCCGCAGCTACTACGATCTGACAGGAAGGAGACTTACCTTTGAGTACAGCCTGGTGGGAGGCGTCAATGATACCGTCAGGGATGCCCAGGAACTGGCCGGACTTGTGCGGGGGATGAACTGCCATATCAATCTCATCCCCGTAAACCCCATAGAGGAGCGGTCCTACGTTCAGTCTGACAAAAAAACCATTTTGAAATTCAAAAATAAACTTGAAAATTATGGAATTAATGTTACTATAAGAAGGGAAATGGGCAGGGATGTAAACGGCGCCTGCGGCCAGCTTCGCCGTCATTATATTGAGGAGACAAAGGATACGCATTCCCTGCAGGATACGGGACAAACAGGGCCGATTTGTCCCAAAGGGACAGAAAGTGAGGAAGAAATATGAATTCGTTTGGTCTGACAGATGTAGGGAGGCGCAGAACCACTAATCAGGATTTTGTCTACATCAGTGAAACGCCTGTGGGGAATCTTCCGAATCTTTTCGTTGTCGCCGATGGAATGGGGGGCCATAATGCCGGAGATCTGGCATCCAGATACGCGGTGGAGCAGTTTTTAAAATCGGTAAAAGAGAACCCGGAGGAGAATCCGGTTTCCATTATGGAAGAGGCAGCCGAGGCGGCGAATTGGGAGACCTATCAGAAGGCGGGTACGGATCCGGCCCTGTTTGGCATGGGAACCACGCTGGTGGCGGCTTCGGTCTGCGAACATACGCTGTACGTGGGGAATATCGGAGACAGCAGACTGTATCTGATCGGCGACGGCATCCGTCAGATTACCAGGGATCACTCCCTGGTGGAGGAAATGGTGCGCATGGGGGAGATCACAGCGGATCAGGCGCGCGTTCATCCGGATAAGAATATTATTACCAGAGCAATCGGTGTCAGGGGGAGAGCCAGGGTCGATTTCTTTGAGGAGGAGCTGAGGCGGGAGGACATTATTCTGATGTGTTCTGATGGCCTTACAAACATGGTAACAGACGAGGAAATCCAGGGGATTGTAAAAGAAAGCCGGGATCTTGAGGACGCTGCCAGAAAGCTGGTCGCTCAGGCCAATGAAAGCGGCGGCAGGGACAATATTGCAGTGGTTTTGGTAAAACCGGTGATGGGTGAGGTGAAAAAATGTTAAAGGAAGGCATTTACATTCAGGACAGATATGAGATTATCGGAAAAATCGGCTCCGGCGGGATGGCGGATGTCTATAAGGCTAAGGATCATAAGCTGAACCGTTTTGTCGCGATCAAGGTCATGAAGCCGGAATTTCGGGACGACAAGGCGTTTATTACGAAGTTTCGGACGGAGGCCCAGTCTGCCGGAGGCCTGGAACACCCGAATATCGTAAATGTCTATGACGTAGGGGAGGATCACGGCGTTTACTTTATTGTCATGGAGCTGGTAGAGGGCATTACCCTGAAGGACTACATCGAGAAAAAGCGGCGCCTTTCTGCCAGAGAGGCCACCAGCATCGCCATTCAGGTGTCCATGGGCCTGGAAGCCGCCCACAACAAAAACATTGTCCATCGGGACATCAAACCCCAGAATATCATTATATCCACAGACGGAAAGGTGAAGGTGACGGATTTCGGCATCGCCAGGGCCGCCACCAGCAATACCATCAGCTCCAGCGTCATGGGATCGGTTCACTACAGCTCTCCGGAGCAGGCCAGAGGCGGCTACAGCGATTACAAGAGCGATATCTATTCCCTGGGCATTACCATGTATGAGATGGTGACGGGACGCGTTCCCTTTGACGGGGACAGCACGGTGGCCATTGCCATCAAGCATCTCCAGGAGGAGATCCAGTCTCCCAGAAAATATGTGCCGGATTTGCCCTACAGCCTGGAGCAGATTATTCTGAAATGTACGCAGAAGAGCCCGGACAGACGGTACGCAAATATGGGAGAACTGATCCGCGACCTGAAAGAGTCCCTGGTAAATCCAAACGGAAACTTTGTGCGGATCGCTCCCACCAGAAATACGGACCGTACCGTGGTGATTTCAAAGGAAGAGCTTGAACGGATACAGCAGGGGGCCGACCGGCCAAAGACGGGCCAGGGCCATGCCTCGGAGGATCCGGGTTACGGCAATTATGCCGGAGGCTATACGGGGGGATCCCAGAGATACGCTCCCAGAGGCGGCTATGGTCAGAACCAGGGCGGCGCTTACGGCCAGGGAAACGCCTATGGCCAGGGAAACGGCTATGGTCAGAACCAGCCGCGGTACGGCCAGCAGGGCGGATACGATAATTATGAGGAGCCCAAGCAGGAGGAGCGCTATGTAAAGAAAAACAGGAAAAACGAGGAGGACGATGACTACCGCAGGTCTGGCTTTGACCGGTTTATCACGGTGGGCAGCGTGATCCTTGGAATCCTGATTGTAGCGATTCTGATTGTCATTATTGGAAACGCCACGAATTTAATCGATCTGAGTTCCCTTCAGAACCGGTTTTTGGGAGGCGGCACTGCCGCTGTGACAGAGAGCAGTACGGATACAGAGGATACCGAAAGCGAAGAAGAAACCCAGTCCGAGGGAGAAACCCAGAGCGCTGCCAGCGAAGTGGATGAAGTGGTTGTGCCGGATCTGAAGGGATACACCAGGGAAGAGGCGGAGACAGCTCTGAATGAGCGCGGTTTGACGCCCCAGTACGGCGGAGAGCAGGCTTCTACAACGTATCAGGCGGGACAGGTGACCAGCCAGTCCCCGGCATTTGGCAGTTCTGTGGCCAGAGGTACCACAGTGACCTATTATATCAGCAGCGGCGAGGGACAGGTAGCGGTTCCGGATGTGGCGGGAACGCCTTCGGATGAGGCGCTGGCGCAGATTTCCGCGGCAGGACTTGTGGCGGAAACCGTGGAGTACTACGTATCAACGGTTCCGGAGGGATATGTGATCTACACGAATCCCCAGGGAGGGACGCTGGTGGATCCCGGTTCCACAGTGACGGTGAATATCTGCAGGGCAGAAAACACGACCCAGACAGAGGCTCCTGTCCAGACGGAGGCTCCTGCCCAGACAGAGCCCTCTACTACAGGAAGTACCGAGGCGCCAACGGACAGCGGCAATGACGGGAATACGACGCCGCCTACGGATTATACGGGGCAGTCCGCAGCCACGGCCATTTCAGATCTGGAAGGTCAGGGATACCGGGTCATCCGGAGCGAGCAGACCAGTGACACAGTGCCGGCAGGCGATATCATCAGTCAGACAGTGGGAGAAGACGGCACCATCACTCTGGTGATCAGCGCGGGACCGCCGGATCAGCCGGTTACGGATCCGGCTTTAGACGGAGGCGTTTCCGGAGATGACGGCACCCAGGATGATACAGACGAGACAAAAGGAACGGATGATGTGGACGTAGAAGCGGTTTACGCATGCAATTCAGCTATTCCGGAACCGGACGGCTATGATGGCCAGCCGGTTCGGATAGAGTTGACTCAGAACGGACAGACGACTACCCTTGTGGATGGCTCGTCTGTCTCCTTTCCTTATATACTGAATGAAAGAAGCAGCTCCGGGGCTTCCGGCGAGGTGGTTCTTTACATCCTGAATTCGGATACCTACGATGTGGAGCAGACGGTGGAGTACGACAGAGTGCAGTTTAAAAGGGTTGAATCATGACGGGAAAGATCACAAAGGGGATCGGCGGCTTTTATTATATTCATTGTATGGAAAACGGCAGACTTTATGAATGCCGGGCAAAAGGGATTTTTCGGAAAGATAAGGTAAAGCCCCTGGTGGGCGATAATGTCGGCTTCGAGGTGATTGATGAAAAGGAGCGGACGGGAAATCTTGTCAGGATCCTTCCGCGGAAAAATACGCTGATCCGTCCCGCGGTGGCGAACATCGACCAGGCCCTGCTGATTTTCGCGGTGGAACAGCCAAAGCCCAGCTTTTATCTGATGAATCGTTTTCTGGTGATGATGGCGATGCAGGAAGTCCATACCGTCCTCTGTTTTAATAAACAGGATATCGGCGCGGAAGAGGACTGCCAGAGGCTTTCGGATGACTTGCGGGGATTCGGAGGGAAAATCCTGTTTACCAGTGCCCAAAGGCAGACGGGAATCGACGAACTGCGGGCGCTTCTGCGGGGAAAGACCACCTCGGTGGCCGGTCCTTCGGGGGTGGGGAAATCTTCCCTGATCAATCTGCTCTGCCCGGACGCGAAGATGGAAACAGGCGGTATCAGCCGGAAAATAGACCGGGGCAGACATACAACCCGCCACTGCGAGCTGTTTTGTGTGGAGGAAAATACGTTTATCATGGATACGCCGGGCTTCAGCTCTCTGGATCTGCCTTTTATGGAAAAGGAGGAATTGAAGCAGTATTTCCCGGAGTTTGTCAGGTACGAAGGCCAGTGTCGGTTTCAGGGATGCGCCCATATTAAGGAGCCGGACTGCCGTGTCAGAGAGGCAGTGGATCAGGGCGAAATCAGCCGCGCGCGCTACGAGGGCTATGTAAGTCTTTACGAGGAACTGAAAGAGAGGAGAAAATATTAATGTACATTGTATCTCCGTCGATTCTGGCGGCAGACTTTTCAAACCTTGGCAGGGAGATTAAAACGGTGGAGGAGGCCGGAGCCCGGTATCTTCACATCGATGTGATGGACGGTGTGTTTGTGCCCTGCATCTCTTTTGGAATGCCTGTTTTGGAATCTCTCCGAAAAGTGTCGGATATGCAGTTTGATGTGCACCTGATGATCGAGAAGCCGGAGCGGTATGTCCGGGAATTCGCGCAGCTGGGAGCGGATATCATTACGGTCCACGCAGAGGCCTGTACGCACATTGACCGGGTTCTGTCTCAGATTCATTCTGCCGGGAAAAAGGCAGGGATTGCCCTGAATCCGGGTACCAGCCTTTCGGTGCTGGACTGTGTTTTGGAACTGGCGGATATGGTTCTGATTATGACGGTAAATCCGGGCTTCGGCGGACAGAAGTATATTCCGTACTGCACGGAAAAAATCCGGACGCTGCGCCGCCAGATACAGGAGCGGGGGCTTTTGGCGGACATCGAGGTGGACGGAGGAATCAATGACGAGACGCTGCCCAGGGTGCTTGAAGCGGGCGCGAATGTGATTGTTTCCGGTTCCGGAATTTTTCGGGGAGATCCCGGTGAAAATGTAAAACAAATGCTGGCGGTATTTGAAAGCTATGAGAGGCAGAAAAAATGACGAAAACAGCGGCTATTATCGGCGGGGGCAGTCTCAGCGAAGATTTTGCCCTCCGCTTTTTTGAGAAAAATACCTGTGATTATTTGATCGCAGCCGACCGGGGATTGTTAGTCCTGAAGAAAATGGGAATTGTACCCACGCATATTGTGGGAGATTTTGACTCGGCCAGGGAAGAGGAAACCAGAGTATACCGGGATATGTCCGGGGTGGAGGTGTGCCGTCTGAATCCGGTGAAGGACATTACGGATACCCACGCCGCCCTGGATATCGCCTTCGGCCTGGATTGTAAAAAGATTTTCCTCCTGGGCTGCACCGGCAGACGGCTGGATCACACCATCGCGGCGATCCGGGATCTTCGCTTTGGTCTGGCAGAAAACAGGGAATGCGTAATTCTGGATCCCTGCAACCGTATACGCCTCGTGAACAAGCGGATGGTACTCAGAAAAAAGGAGCAGTATGGAAGATACATTTCCCTTTTCGCGTTTGGGGAGACGGTCAGGGGGCTGACGCTTACCGGCTTTCGTTATCCGCTGAATGATTACGATATGGAAAGCGTTTCCGCCCTGGGAGTGAGCAATGAGCTGACAGCGGCTGAAGGAATTATTTCTATGAAATCGGGAACGCTGGTGGTGATCGAGTCGAAAGATGGAGAATTATGACGAAAAGGGCAGAAACAGGAAGAATCCGGGAAAAACGTGTCGATGAGTTCTTTTGATATGCTATTGCTTTTTTGTCGGTTCCTGTGTTAAACTGTCCATACAAGTAGAAAAAGCGTAACTGTTCAGCACTTTCACAGTTACAAAAATCATTATTATTGAAATACGACCTGAGAAAGGAAGCTATAGAATATGAAGCTGGGAATCGTAGGTTTACCAAATGTAGGAAAGAGCACCTTGTTTAATTCACTGACAAAGGCGGGAGCCGAGTCGGCCAACTATCCGTTTTGTACCATTGACCCCAACGTGGGCGTGGTGGCTGTGCCGGATCACAGGCTGAAGCTTTTGGCCGATTTGTATAATTCCGCAAAGGTAACGCCGGCGGTGATTGAATTTGTGGATATCGCGGGACTGGTAAAGGGCGCGTCCAAGGGAGAGGGCCTGGGAAACCAGTTTTTGGCGAATATCCGGGAGGTAGACGCTATTGTCCATGTGGTGCGCTGCTTTGAGGACAGCAATGTCATCCATGTAGATGGAAGCGTTGATCCTGCCAGAGATATTGAAACCATTGATCTGGAGCTTATTTTCTCCGACATTGAAATACTTGAGAGAAGAATCGCGAAAACGGCGAGAGGCGCGAAAAACGACAAAGCCCAGGCAAAGGAGCTGGAGCTTTTAAAGAGACTGAAGGAATGGCTTGAGGAGGGAAAGCTTGCCATAACCTTCGAGACGGAAGAGGAAGATGAAAAAGAGTGGATTGCCGGCTACAATCTTCTTACGGCGAAGCCGGTGATCTTCGCGGCGAATGTAAAGGAGGAGGATCTGGCGAACGATGGGGCTGATAATCCTCACGTACAGGCAGTTCGGGAGGTGGCGGCCAGCACCGGCAGCGAGGTTTTCGTCATCTGCGCCCAGATCGAGCAGGAGATCGCGGAGCTTGAGGATGATGAAAAGGCCATGTTTTTGGAGGATCTGGGTTTAAAAGAGTCAGGACTGGAAAAGCTTATAAAGGCTAGCTACCGTCTCCTGGGTCTCATAAGCTATCTCACCGCGGGGGAGACGGAGACCCGGGCCTGGACCATCAAAATCGGCACAAAGGCGCCCCAGGCGGCCGGAAAGATTCACTCGGACTTTGAGAGAGGGTTTATCCGGGCCGAGGTGATCAATTACCAGGAGCTTTTGGACTGCAAAAGCTATGCCGCGGCCAAGGAAAAGGGGCTGGTACGGCTTGAAGGAAAGGACTATGTGGTGCAGGACGGCGATGTGATCCTGTTTCGTTTTAACGTTTAAGGAGCTGACAGCATGTACGATCAGATACGCTTTCCTCATCTGGGACTCGTATTTCATGTGGGAAGAAGCATAGACATTTTCGGCTTCTCCATCGCCTATTACGGAATTATTATTGCCTTCGCCATGGTTCTGGGGATGATGATCTGCACGAGAATGGCGGTTAAAGCAGGGCTGGACGGCGATTCTTTCTTTAATCTGGGTATTGTGGGAATTGTCCTCTCCGTGATAGGAGCAAGACTTTACTTTGTCATCTTTTCCTGGGATATGTATAAGGACAACCTTCTGGACATCCTTAATATCCGAAAAGGGGGTCTGGCCATTTACGGCGGAATCCTGACGGCAATCCTGGTAATTGCGGTGTACTGTAAGAGAAAGAAAACCTCTGCCTGGCTGATGGGCGACATCGTCAGCATAGGCCTTATCCTGGGCCAGATCCTGGGACGGTGGGGGAATTTTTTCAACCGGGAGGTTTTCGGAGGGTACACCGACGGACTGTTTGCCATGCAGCTTCCTCTGGAAGCCGTGCGAAGCTCGGATGTGACGGAGGAGCTCCTGGAACATTTGGTGACAGTGGACGGTATTCAGTATATACAGGTGCATCCCACGTTCCTTTATGAATCACTGTGGAATCTGGTTGTTCTGATACTGATGCTGATTCTGTACAAAAGAAAAAAATTTCACGGGCAGGTATTTCTGCTCTACCTGGGGGGATACGGGCTTGGTCGGTTCTGGATTGAGGGAATCCGGACAGACCAGCTGCTGATACCGGGGACGGCAATCCCGGTATCCCAGGTGATCGCGGCTTTTATGGTTGTGGCCGCGGCTGTGATTTATCTGATATTGCGCCAAAAAAACACAGAAAGGATAAGGTAAACGGGTATGAAACAATTAGAGGTATTGAAGGATAGAATCGAAGCGGAACGCAGAGTGCTGGACGGGCTTTTGGAGCGCGGCAGCAGGGTGGACGAAATTTATCGCCAGAGTCTGGTGGTGGATAATCTGATCGAGCAGTACATCGCGCTGGCGGAGGGCGTGTAAAGAGTTGGCGGGTCCGCGCGTTTACTGCGCGGACCATGGAAAAGGATTCCGAGGAAGAGGCTGGTTTTTACAGCCTCTTTTTGTTTTTTATGATTTTACCCTTGCAATTTATTGAAAAATGAGATATTATTATCCCATAAGTGGTGAGAAGTGGAGAATAGTGGTACAAAAGGGAGGGATTATCCCTGAAATCCTATTCATGTTTGCTTGAACGCACTTCTGCTTAAAAAGCAGCCTGAGACGGCGGACATATCCGTGGTTTCCGGAAAGAAGGTGTGCCGGATGTTTATGGGAGAATACAACCACACAGTGGATACGAAAGGCAGACTCATTATCCCAGCCCGCTTTCGGGAAGAATTAGGTGAAGAATTTATTATCACCAAGGGACTTGATGGATGCTTATTTGTGTTTCCCCAAAACGAATGGCAGGAGTTCGAGAAAAAGCTTCAGGGTTTACCGCTTACAAACAAAAGCGCGCGTCAGTTCACGCGTTTCTTTGTGGCAGGAGCGACGCCATGTGAGCTGGACAAGCAGGGGAGAATTCTCTTACCGCAGACGCTGAGAGAATTTGCTGGTCTGGATAAGGATGTGGTCCTTACCGGTATGATGAACCGTGTAGAGATCTGGAGCAAAGAAAAATGGATCGAAAACAGTTCTTATGAAGATATGGACGAGATTGCTGAGCAGATGTCGGATTTGGGCTTGGGCATATAGTCAGGGGAGGACAATATGGATTTTAAACACAAATCAGTACTGCTTGAAGAAAGCATTGAGGCCCTTCAGATTAAACCGGATGGGATATACGTGGATGGTACTCTGGGCGGAGGCGGGCATTCCTATGAGATTTGCCGCCGCCTGTCTGACAAAGGAAGACTGATCGGGATTGACCAGGACGCGGCGGCGATCGAAGCGGCCGGCCGGCGCTTAGGGGAGTTTAAGGATAAAGTCACGATCATTCGCAGCAATTACTGCGATATGAAAAGGGAACTCGACAATAGAAATATTACAGCAGTGGACGGTATTATTTTGGACCTGGGGGTTTCCTCCTACCAACTGGATACGGCAGACCGCGGCTTCACTTATCGCGAGGATGCGCCGCTGGATATGCGTATGGATCAGCGGCAGACTCAGACGGCGAGGGACATAGTGAACGGATACAGCGAATCCGAGCTGTATCGTGTTATCCGTGATTACGGAGAAGAAAAGTTTGCGAAAAATATCGCCAGACACATTGTAAGTGCAAGACAGACAAAGTCCATCGACACAACTGGGGAGTTAATTGATGTTATAAAAGCGGCAATACCGGCAAGAGTCCGGGCGGTAGGCGGGCACCCGGCCAAAAGAACTTTTCAGGCCATTCGAATTGAGCTGAACAGGGAACTGGATGTTCTCCAGAATTCTCTGTCGGACATGATAGATCTTCTGAACGATCACGGAAGGATTTGTGTGATCACCTTCCATTCCCTTGAGGACAGGATCGTAAAAAATATTTTTCGGGAGCAGGAAAATCCCTGCACCTGCCCTAAGGATTTTCCGGTATGCGTTTGCGGGAAAAAATCCAAGGGAGTTGTTGTCACACGAAAGCCGATTGTTCCCGGCGACCGGGAGCTTGCAGAAAATAAGCGGTCAAAAAGTTCAAAGCTGCGGGTATTCGAACGCAGGATACAGTAATTGGACGAGACGCCAAAGCAGCCCAGGACGCTGTTTTGAGAGACCGCCTGAAGGGAGAGCAAAATGGGGAGAGCGGAAGAAAGAAGACATTCTTATCAGACAAGGAGTTATATTGACGGAAATACAGTCCGCCGGGTGCAGTATGATCAGACTGTGCCAAGAAGACAGACCCAGAAAAGAACCCGGAGAAATCCGCAGACCAGAAGAGCACGTGCCCGCGCCCTTCAGATGAATTTCGGCTATGTGGCCTTTTTGGCCGCTGCCGGAGTCGCTTCTCTGTTTGTTTCGGTGAATTACTTAAAGCTTCAGGCAACTCAGGCGACATACCGGGATCAGATTTCGGCGAAGGAAAGCGAATATACGGAGCTGAAGATGAAAAATGACGAAGACTACGCCAGGGTTTTATCCAGCGTGGATCTGGAATATGTCAGGGATGTTGCCATCAACAAGCTGGGTATGGTATACGCTGCGCAGGGACAGGTGCAGACTTACGACAGCCAGGAGGGCGATTTTGTAAGGCAGTATGAGGACGTACCCGCAGAATAAGCAGGTGACAGATTGAAAAGAAAAAGAAGAATACCTCAATTTACAAAAAAGATGCAAATAAAGCTTTTGTGGTTATTTGCATCTGTTTTATTAGTGCTGGTTTTGCTGAATGTACGGATCGCCTACATAAACATCAAAAGCGGTGATACCTATACCAGACAGGTGCTCTCGCAGAATCAGTATGACAGTCAGACAATCCCCTACCGGCGCGGCGAGATCCGGGACCGGAACGGAAATGTTCTGGCCAGGAGCGAAAAGGTTTACAACCTGATCCTGGACTGCTATCAGGTGAACGCGGACGAAGACTATCTAGACCCCACTGTGGAGGCTTTGGTCTCGGTGATGGGGGAGGATGAGACAGAGCTGCGAACCCTGATTACCTCAGAGGAGACAAAGGAAAGCCGGTACCAGATTCTCCAGAGATCCCTTACGGAAGAGCAGAAGGAGGCATGGGAAGAGTATACGGCTGTGGACGAGAGCATGAGCGATGAGGAGATCCAGGAAAAGTCCAATATCGAAGGCGTGTGGTTTGAGGAGGATTATATCAGAGAGTATCCGATGGATACCCTGGCCAGCAATGTCATCGGATATTCCAACAGCAATGACGAGGGCTTCAGCGGCCTGGAAGCGTATTATTCG